>JALNYV010000053.1 GCA_023229785.1 Candidatus Dojkabacteria bacterium
AATGCTTGGGTTTAGGGGTGCATTTAGATATATTTCTGATCCTGAAGTATTTAATTTAGAATTACAGGCTATTAAAATTGTCAGGCAAAAATATCCAGGACTACAGATCATGATTCCCTTTGTTAGAAGTCCTGATGAATTAAGAAGAGTCAGAAGGCTTATAGAATCCCAAGGGCTTTTTGAAGATCCACATTTTAAATTGTGGATGATGGTAGAGATTCCAGTTAATATCATAATGATTGAAGAATTTATAAAAGTTGGTATAGATGGTATTTCAATTGGCTCAAACGATTTAACTATGTTAATGCAAGGAACAGATAGAGATAATTCAACAGTAGCAACAGCCTTTAATGAAATGAGCCCTGAAGTTTTGTGGGCTATTAAAAAAGTTATTAAAGCTTGTAATAAACACAACATTACATCATCAATTTGTGGACAAGCCGCAAGCACATACAATGAAATGATAGAAATACTTATTAAGGCTGGGATAACATCAATTTCTGTAAATCCTGATGCAATTACAAGAGTTAGAAAGGAAATATATGATCAAGAGAATATGGTCACGAGAAATACTAGATAGTAGAGGTATTCCTACTGTTGAATGCTATTGTCAATTAGATGATGGTAGGTTTGCTACAGCCTCAGTTCCTGCTGGAACTTCCATGGGGTCTCATGAAGCTCTAGAACTTAGAGATAAAGATAATCCTAGATATCGTGGAGAAGGAGTTCTAAAAGCCTGTGAGAACATTAATAATGTTTTAGGTCCTGCTCTTGTAGGTATGGATCCTACTAAACAAATTGAAATTGATAAAAAACTAATTGATCTTGATGGAACTGAAAACAAATCAAAATATGGAGGTAATGCAATACTTGCAATATCAATGGTTGTTTGTAAAGTAGCTGCTATTTCTCAAAATAAAGCATTGTATGGGTGGGTTAATGAATTAGCAGTTCAAAAAGGAATTGCAAAAGGAGTAAAAATACCAACACCTCTTTTAAACATGATAAATGGAGGATTGCATGGAGCTGGGAACTTAGACTTTCAGGAGTTCTGGATGATACCGGGAACTTCTAAAAAATTTTCCGATGGACTACAAATGGGAGTTGAGATTTATCAAACCATAGGTGACAATTTAACTCGCCGTGGAGCAATCCATTCAGTTGGTCATGAAGGTGGGTATGCTCCAAATTTGTTTACGAACGCCGACGCGTTCGAAGTATTCGTAGAGTCAGTTAGACAAACAAATTATGTTCTAGGGAGAGATGTATTTTTGGGTCTTGATGTGGCTGCTAATAGTTTTTATAAAGATGGTGATTATACTATTCGTGATCGTTCATCATCCTTGTCTGATGATCAATTGTTAGATTATTACAAAGAACTTATTAGTTCATATAAATTAGCTATACTTGAAGATCCTTTTCAAGAAGACGCATGGGATTCGTGGAAAAAAATATACAATGAACTTAAAGGAACTGCAATTATCGTCGGAGATGACATTTTGGTAACAAATCCTAAGAGATTACAAAAAGCGATTGATGAAAAAGCATGTAATGGTGCAGTTATTAAACCTAATCAAATTGGAACAATATCTGAAACCTTAGATGTAGTTAAAATGGCAAGAGATGCGGACTGGAAATTGATTACCTCTCATAGATCAGGTGAAACAAATGATACTTTTATTGCTGACTTTGCAGTAGGAATTGCTTCAGACTATGCTAAATTTGGAGCTCCAGCCAGAGGTGAGAGGGTCGCAAAATATAATAGATTAACTGCAATTGAAATAGAATTAGATTATTTTAAATGATACCCAAGTTTGTAATTTTAGCAGTTTTAGATGGATGGGGCATCTCAGCACCTTCTGCCGGCAATGCTATTTCTCTAGCTAATACTATAAATATCAATAGATATATGGCGGGGTATCCCCATACAGAACTTAGTGCTTCAGGAGAATCTGTTGGTTTACCTCATGGTGAAGCAGGTAATACAGAAACAGGGCATTTAAATCTAGGTGCAGGCAGGATTGTCTATCAGGATTTAATGAGAATAAACATGTCAATTGCCGATGGTGTTTTTTTTAATAATCAGGTACTTCTTGATGCAATTAATCATGCCAAAACAAACAATTCAAATTTACATCTAATGGGTTTAATTGGTGCTGGTGGAGTTCATTCTAATATAGAACACTTGTTTGCACTTATTCAACTTTGTAGTAGAAATAATTTTAACAAAGTTTTTCTACATCTTTTTACTGATGGTAGAGATTCACCTCAATCTGCAGCAAAAATATACATACAAAGAGTTAGAGAAGTAATGAAAAGAGAAAATGTTGGTCAAATAGCTTCAATCATGGGTAGATATTGGGCCATGGATAGAGATCATAGATGGGATAGAACGGCTAAAGCATATTTTGCATTAACTAAAGGTGTTGGTAATTTAGTTAAAACACCAGAGGAAGCAATTGAAACTTCATATGCAAATGGAAAGACTGATGAATTCATTGACCCCGCACTGATCTGCGATCAGACGGGTAAACCTATATCAATAATCAAAGATAATGATTCTGTCATATTTTTTAACTTTAGAATAGATAGACCAAGACAACTCTCAAGAGCTTTCGTTTATAGTGATATAAATAAGGCAGAAGAAATTCAATCGTTTGATCCTTTTTTGGTTAAGTATAAAAAGAAACATTTAGTCACACAAACACCACAAGCCATTACTTTTGATAGACCTGAAAAATTAAATAATTTATTTTTTGCCACAATGACACAATATGAAAAATCTCTAATAGATGAAGGTGCAAAAGTTGTATTTGAACCTGAAATTGTAGATATGCCATTAGGACGTGTCATATCTGAGGCTGGATATAAACAGTTAAGAGCAGCTGAAAGTGAAAAGGAACGTTTTGTAACATTTTATTTTAATGGACAGCAAGAAATTCCAATGGAACTAGAGGAAAGATTAATCGTTCCTTCACCTAAAATTGCAACATATGATTTAAAACCTGAAATGAGTTCAATTGAATTAACAGATGGTTTGCTTTCAAAACTTAAAACTTTTGTTGATTATAAATTTATTTTAGTAAATTATGCAGCACCTGACATGGTAGGCCATACAGGAAATATCGGATCTGCAGTTAAAGCTTGTGAGACAGTTGATGAATGTGTTGCCCGTCTTGCAAATTTTGCTCTGGCCTATGATGGAGTATTAATAATTACAGCTGATCATGGAAACGTCGAACAAATGATTAACAGTCAAACAGGCCAAATTGAAACAGAGCATAGTTCTAATCCAGTACCATTAATTATTGTTTACAAAGAGTTTATGGGAAACGCACAAACATTATCTGCAGGAGTTTTGGCTGATGTTGCTCCAACTATTCTAGGATTATTAAATATAGAAGTACCAACAGAGATGACAGGAAGAAACTTAATATCTGCGAATTAAACCAACAACTCGACCTTGGATAGTAACTTCTTTGGCAAAAATAGGGGACATAGCAGCATTTGCAGGTTCAAGTCTAATTCTTGTTGCCTCTTTGAAATAACGTTTTAAAGTTGCCATACCATTTCTTAAAAGTGCAACTACTATCTCTCCATTATTTGCAGTTTCTGTTTGTTCACAAATTACAAAATCTCCATCATTTATATGATCT
>JALNYV010000054.1 GCA_023229785.1 Candidatus Dojkabacteria bacterium
TTCTTCATGAGTTATTTCAAGAAAGTGTCTTATCTTATCTAAATAGAATCCATATTGACCCTTTAGATTGTACTGTGTTTTGTTGATTGTTTGCTCATTGATATAGTGTAATAATTTCATATGCCCAATCCTATAGCCGATGACCAAAGTGGATTTACTAAGTAATAAGCATCACACTTAAACATTATTTCTACTTCTTTATTTATAGCGTCACACAAATGTTTCTTTGTGTATGTTGATACAATTGCGTCAGCTACCATATCTGATATTTCATCTGTGTTAGAGGTTTTGTCCAAATCTTTTATACACTCTTTCTTATCTATTTCTTTCAAGAGTGTAATCATATTAAGCTTGAACATATCCAATACGTCTTTGTTTATTGTAGCAATTCTACTGCCAAGCGGCAATATTTGATTATGATTACCCTCCCATGGCCACAAATCTTTTACAACTACAAAGAAATCACTAATTTTCGGACTCCAAATATACTTAAATCCATTGATGGGCAAAAATATACAAGTGTTGCCGGGAGTGTCTTCGGTGTATGCGCCAGCGTAACCCTTATTAGATATAACCATCACACTCTCGCTTCGTGCCTTCCAACCAAACTTCTTTGCAAACTTCTCATCAAATTTATCGTGGACATATTGTTTGGTGTCTCTGGGTCTTCTATCTTCTCTGGTACTTAGCTTCTTCCAAGTTCTAATATTATACCTTGTGCCACGGTATAACTTGCTACTACAGTATGATATATCCTTTATATATTCACTGCAGTTGGTTAATATCTCATCCGAATTCTTTACTTCATTAATATAGGATATAAAATTCATCAGTCTTTAACCTTTAGTAGCATATCTTCCATTTTCTTATTCAATGGATATGGTCCTTGAATACTAGTACCTTCTATTGCATATGATATTCTAGAACTACTATAACTTCCAGATCTAAGTAATAAATATTCCTTTTCTTTATCGGTCAAGTTATTGATCATTAACATAACAAATACATAGTATTCATTAAATCCATACTTTCTTCTAGTATTTGGATAGGCATTAACACCAAACGGATCAATAGTAAAATCTGGAAGGTCTTTGATATAGATGTCATATGTGCCGAGATATTCATATTTAGTGCCGTATCCATACACCTTCCACACCGGCAACTTAGTGCTACCATACTTCATTCCAGCAAGAAGTCTTTTTATATTATTGCTCATTTCATCTGCAGTGCCAATGAAGTTAATGATGAACTCAGCGGTAATATAGTTACACACCAGAGCATAACAAGTCTGAATTATATTACCAGCATCACCCGTAAGTTTGTTTAATGATGATAGTTTGTTTACAAGAAATACTACATCAGATTTTTTGGCCTTTTTAGTGGCTACATCTAATTTCCTATTAATCTCATTTACCATAATATTTGGATTGTTGGAAATGGCTGTGATAGCTTTTTGTGCAATAGGATCAGTAATATCCTTGCCAGATTGACTAGTAAAAAGGGATTCCCCCTTTGATTCATGTACACTTTCGTCTTTATAAAAACTTAACACTTCCATAAAATCTCGTTTGTTGGGTGTGGGATAAAAGGCTGATACTACCTCAGATTTTAACTGCTGTATCATAGGTTTAATCTTCCCAATCAACCACGACCATGTATCCTTAAGCATATCAAATATGCCTTCTGATACACTATCATCAATCTTGGCAACTCTGTTTAGTACGGGGTCTATATATTTTTTGATATCCGATGGAACCAAACCCAAATCCCTAGCTGTGATGGTGACTTTGCCTGCCTGAGACATATCGGACTTTTTTAATGACACTTGAAAATAAATATAAGGGCCGGTAACAACATAACCTCTATCACGTTCTGGATATGAAGTTATTCCACTTTCTTTAATTGATTGAAATAAATCAGGAATACTATCAGTGTTGATTATAATAACATCAGCAACATTAGATTTTTCGCCTTGTACCTTACCAAAAGACTTCTGTTCCACTTTCCTATAATTCTTTATATTATTATGTATAAAAGAGGGGTTGGGAATCACTGGAATGATCTTGTCCTGTACAAAATCATACATACCCCTTACAATTTTACACATATACATTATAGTTTTCCAATCATCATCTTTTACTGATTCAACGTATGACACTCCCTTACTATTCCAATCATAATTCCTTTTAACTGCCACTGCCGCTTGCATATGTTTCAGGGCTGAAGTTGCAGCCTTTTCATATTGGATGGGATCATCCTTGAAGTCTTTAATGGTATTTAATTCAGATATAATGTTAATAGACTTCATAGCCACACTATTCAATACTATACCTATACAAGCAATAGTTTCTATTATCTCAGCCGGACTTTTCGCTTCATTTATAAACTCAATAAATTTCATAAGTACTCCTGCAACTCAGAAAACATACCGTGTATCTCTTTTGGAGCGATTTTCTTAAATGCTTCAAAATCATTAGCCTTTAGGGCTGCTCTAAATTTGGTACCACTAATACTATCATCTCTTGGTATCATCTGCTCAGTATCAATTACCTTAACAATATATCCTTGCTTGGATACATAAGAAGCATATCTGCGATAGTCAGAAAGTCTATCTGGGCCGCAATAGATTGTGAAGTTCTTGCCATCCAATTTTGGTAGCACATCTTCAAGATTTGCACTTTTTGCAACAATAAGCTTGACATTGTTTTGTAATATTTTCTTTATCATTTTTTCTTGTACTTCAAATGGGAATGGATTGCGCTGCTTATCTCCTGACGACTTCTCTCCCTTTACCAGTACAATATAGTTGTATGGATGGGTTTTGCTCATTATATCAATAACTTTAGTATGGCCCACTGTAATTCCCTGTAATCTGCCTATGAAAATTCCACTATATTCATCTTTAGTTGATTCCATTATATATTCAAGAAATTTCATCTTTTAGTCCATCCGTTATTTTGCGACCATAGTCAGCTTCAATCATATAATATTCTTTACATTTGAATGATACTTCCAAACCATAATTAATCGCTATAATTAACTTCTTGTCAGTATAATTATCCACTATAACTTTAATCGCTTTTGGTATGTCTGCTGGGTCCGGCGCTGGTGAAATTCTATACTCTGCACCAAAATAATTATACATTTTTTTATAGAAATCTTCTAAATTTTCTTGTGCTATTAAGTTGTAACCTTCACCGCGCTCTAAATGCTCATAATAATACTTTAAGTTCATTACTACACTAAATAAATCTCCAACCTTATCAGAGTAGCAATATTTATAATTTCCAATCGGAAAGAATATATATTCAATGCCATATCCAGATGCTCTATCTCTTTCGGCTGTAAACACTCCATTTCTAACTGGCCAACCAAACTTCTTTATAAATGCTTCATTAAGCATATCATGTACTTTATATGAGGTGCCAAGAGGGCGACGGTTTTCCAACCGAGATGTTCTACGAGCTATCAATCCATTGGCAACAGGAGTATCAGAGCCGCGATAAAGAAATTGTCCATCCCTGATATTATAACGTGCTTCTTTTATGAACTTACCACAATCTCGTTTTAATGTGGTAA
>JALNYV010000055.1 GCA_023229785.1 Candidatus Dojkabacteria bacterium
ATTATTACACTATATCAATGAGCAAACAATCAACAAAACACAGTACAATCTAAAGGGTCAATATGGATTCTATTTAGATAAGATAAGACACTTTCTTGAAATAACTCATGAAGAATACTGTCAATTACTCACGAGTCTATACTATCCACTGTTTGCCTATAAATTTGAGCCCACCGATGCACCAGAAAGCTTCTACGACCTGATGGTGAATGGTGATATAATAGTATATCTTTGTGATTCCACCCTCGCCAAACCAATGATAGAGCCAAGTATTGAAGAAAACCAAATCTTCATGGAAATCGTAAAATTGATTAACCAAGCTCTTGAATTAATTAAAAATATTGACAGTTTAAAAATGGATCTGGGATATTTGGCAAGCTGGCCTCTGAAAGAGTATCTGAGCAAGAATGTGGTATCAATGGCAATGAAGGCTGGCAATGAGATGACTTTGTATGGTGGCACGAAAATTGAGGCGCTGTATGCGGTAATCTTTGGAGAAGACAGTGGACTGTACAATAAAGTTACAGATTTGACAAAGGATTATACTCTGGATTTATATAGAGATATGAACGAAGAATACTTAGGTATGGTAAAAGATTCATTTAAGCCAAATAAAGCTTATTTGGTATTTAAAAATCCCAGCCAGAATGAAATAAGGAAAGCATGTGATAATCCACAGAAGTGTTGTAGGTTTGTGATAGATATAGAGAGCAAAGACTTGTATATATGGGATTGGCAGACTTTACATGAGCAGGTAAGTGATTGGTTAGGAGATAATGGTGTATTTACCATATATCCCTGCTTTACTGGCGAGTTCCTCTGGGGCACAGCAAAATTTAACAGTGGTAAACTGGACATAGCAACAATTCAGATTGGCTTACGCGTAAGCCAAGGTGAGATCAAGGCATTACTAAAACAGACAAGCTTCACCAATAGATGGTTTGGTGACAGTCTATCTTCAAGATTGAAAAAACAAATAAAACAATTTGATTAATTAAACTCTAGGCGTCTCTTTATATATCATTAGTTTAGCTTCAATTCTAAATTCTTCTTGTCTAGACATTATATTTGGATGGATGTTCTCATCATAATTTGAGAGATAATAAAATATGTAAAACTTAATTTATCTTCTTTCGTGTAAGTTGCGATCATCATGACTTTCTCTAACATCATCCAACCATTGTTGTTGTTCACATTCGTCATAGAACTTTAAAGAACGACTGTCCATATAAAGTTTTCCTATATATCCAACTCTACCACCAAGCCTATTTTTGGTTACTTTATAGTAAAGTTCTTGTTCATATACCATTTCATCTTCCTTTTGTCCAAACACAATAGTGCAGTCTGCGGTCGCAGGAATTGCGGAAGATTCTTGAAATGCATAGATATCAATATCTTCTATACTTTCTCTGCCCAATGCTGGTTTTATTTGACTCAGAGTTATAATTGGAATCTTAAATTCAAACGATAGCGCACGCAGTTCTTCACTTATTATTTTGCCGCGGCTATACATCGAATTATCAGTAACCTTTGATGATGCTTTCATCAGTTGTAAATAATCAACATATAATATACTAGGATCAATACCACGCATTTTTAATTCTCGCAAATATATTCTAAAATCCTGAATACCAGATGTGCCTGCTGGATATTGTTTTATAAATAACGTCCCCCTACCTTCCATATTTTTTAGTTCTTTCAGTTTCGCTATCATTTGGGCTGTTATGTCACGCACAGTATATATACGGTTTATATCCTTTAAACTAAACATTGCATCAAAGCGTTGTGAAAATGATAATTCCGACATTTCTAAGCTCAATAATATAGGATTATGTCCATGTAAAACCTGCCTTCCTGCCATATTACATATCCACGAGCTTTTGCCACCATGTACAATTGCTCCAAAAGCGCTCAATGTATATGGTGGAAATCCACCATTTAATACTTCATCCATCATTGGATAATAAGTTGGTATTCTATTTTCAGTGCAGCTGAGGATACGCTTTAATCTCTCTCCTAACATATCAAAATAGTTGAGTCCAAGATCAATGCGCAGATCTTTGCATAAGGCCGCTTCTACTATTTCTCTTATTTCAGTTATGTTGCCAACATTGTTAATAATATCAACTGATTTTATAATGGCTTGTTTAATAGCTTGATTTTTAAGGTATTTGTTGCTTTCATCTAAGAAAAAATCATAGTTTTTAGCAAAGTCGAAATCAATTGCATTGGCTTCGGATATGGTTTCTTCTAAATCATCTGCACTAGTTACAAACGATTTAATTGCTTGCAGCGGGGGAATTTCTCTATATTTCTCATAGTGTTGTTTTGCGCAGTCCACTACCTCACCAATTGTTCTATTGTTGAAGTACTCTTTACTAAATACAGAAGCTACGGTTAGTAGGTATTGTTTATCACACAATAAGAGTTTTAACAACAATAACTCAAATATTTCTGGATCCATATATCCCCTTTTATATTCAGTATACTATATATACATTTGGATGTAAACGCTAAATATAATATGAAGGTTAGATTTTGGGTTCGGCCCCAAAATCGGCTGGCGGAGACTTGGCCAGTTTTCCCTTCACACATCTATTTAGGAGACAGTCATGATATTCACCGAAGCAAATATTAAGAAACATAATATAAAAATAACCATAAATGATAATTTTAAGAACATTATAACACGAAAAGTATATTATTATCATTATGCTTGTATAGAATGTGGGTATCCACATCTGGGCAATAAAAATGCCAAATTTTGTGATAACAAATGTGCAAAAACTGGTGAAAATAATTACAATTTTGGTAGGATTGGAGAATTAGCTCCTTGTTATGGTAGAACTGGGAAATTGCATCCTATGTTTGGTAAAACTGGCGAATTGCATCCACTATACCAAGGTGAAAATAGTATAACAAAACAAAATATTCCACTATATGATACATATGCGCCACAACTTGAGCCTATTGAAAAGTGTGTTCGTGATCCAGAAGATCCAAATATATTAAATGTGTTTTGCTCACACTCAGAATGTAAGAAACAATATAGACCAACTAGAAGTGAAGTAAGGGGTAGAATATATAAAATAAATGAAGATAAATCTAGGTTCTACTGTTCCGATGATTGCAAACAAGCATGTCCATTGTTTGGGCAATCTGCACAACAATTAATGGAATATGATGCAATAAATGCTGGTAATATCACCAAACCAAATCAGGAACACATCAGAATAAACCAAAGAACTAATAAAAAACGCAGGTATGAGTCTAATGGGGGTATATGTGATTGGTGTGAGATCAAAGTTACATTAGGTACATCTATCTTGCATCACGAGAAGCCAGTGTCCTATAACTTCCTTGTAGCAGATGACCCAGATAATCATTGGTTATTCTGTAAGAAGTGTGACAAAAAGGCACATCAATTGTTAAGCTGCAACTATTATGAGCTTAGATTAAGAAGAGTGTGTAAAAACTAGATATTACCTCACTATTATTACAACAGTATTTACTTCGGTCCAATCAAATAACTCGGCAGCATAATCATTCACTATGTTTAT
>JALNYV010000056.1 GCA_023229785.1 Candidatus Dojkabacteria bacterium
TATTGTCGGTGGTATTAAAAAAAACTGGTGGTTTTTAAGGTTTCCTGAAAATAGCGATATTACGACTGTAGCTGATACTTTTAACTATAACTTAGATTCAATGTCAGGAATAGTTTTGGGGTTCATAAAAAAAATAAGATATAGGTTGGTTGAAGGATCAGAAGATAATACCGACCCGATAACTTTTAAAACAGAGGACGAATTTGACGATTTGATAAGGGACAACAATAGAGTTGCAGATGATAGTGTTTCCTGTTACACAATAAGACCTGCTGACACTAGTTCTACGAATGGATATATAGATGTTTATCCCACCCCAGAGACAACGGGGGCTGGAACCTTTTATATTCAAGGGTTTAAGAAAATGGACAGATTATCTAGTGATACAGATGAAACACTTATTCCAATTCCATCTATTTTAGAAAATTATGCTATAGCTCAAATAGAAAGAATTAGAGGAAACGACAAAAAAGCTGATTACTATGAAGGTTTGTTTTATGGACCACCCCCCAGAGCTAAGGATAGATCTAACCTGACGGGAATTGCTCTATTGGAACAACTACAGGAAAAAAGCCGTCCTACTAGCCAGCCCAGGAGCTTTATAAGCTTTAGAGGACATGGAGCTCATAACAGTTTATATAGTAGGGTAAGAGACGATACAGAGGAGGACGATGAATAATGGACAAAAAACAAAATGAAAATGAAAAAGAATTTCTGATAGAAGATTTAAGTGGTGGAATGCAAGCTGCCTCGACTGAATTTTTAAGTAAACAAAATGAGGTGGAATATGCAGGAAATACCGATTTTGGTAAAGTTGGGGCTATCAGTAAGTCCTTGGGATATTTACAAAGGGAAAATGATTTAACTTCATCTACCTCCACCTCTACTTCCTCTTCTACTACTACAACTTCAACCAGTACAAGTACAAGTTCCAGTACGTCTACTTCTACTACTACAACAGCTTAATATGAATATAGATGCTATTTATGGATTTAATAAAGCCGTAGCCGATGGAGAAACGGCTAGAAATATTTTACTGGCTGTAACTGGAAACGATCTCGTAAATGTAGATACAGGACTTGGATATGGCCAAAATATAACAGGCTTATATCATAGTTTTGAAACGTATTTGAACATGGTTTTTTACCAAAATTATGGTAATAACCCCAAGACATTTGATGGAGTCTCCTGGAGCGACACTAACGTAGGAAGAACGCCAATAAGTAGATGGCAATTGAAGTTTCGTGAAAAGATGTATTTATTTTATTGTGCTTTTCACACGCCGGGAACACCAACCAATGGTGGTCCTTTCCCTTCCCGGGTGTTTTATTCCGATCTTCCCAGTAATAACAAACTAACGTGGGGGCTGGAATGGGGAACAAATTTAACTACCAAAGCTGATGACCCTACTGTAAAAATTGGTAACTCTGTACAGGACTTTATATCAACAGGAATAAAAAAGGGGGATCCTTTTTATATTACCTCTGGACTCACTAGTGGTGTTACTGAATTTTTTGTCCAATCTGTAGATTCCAGATATCAAATAACTTTGACTGAAAATGTAAAGGAAACTATTGCAGGAACGGGGCATTATTGGACAGGTTCTAATTGGTTTGACGTGGGAACGGATGACAATGACTATTTAATGGGGGCGGCTGAAAATGATGACGTAATGCTCATCTATAAAAGATTCTCCCTCTGGAGGTACAATGTCTCGTCTAAAGCCAGAGTCAAAGGAGCTCCAGGAACTACTTCCAGACTATCTATTATTAATTTGGGTGATTACACCTACCATTTCCATGGTTCTAACCAAAACAATCGTAAGACCGGATTCTATATTTGGAATGGATCAAGATGTTTCTTAGCTTCAAGGGCTATACAACCTTACATTGATAAGATTCTTACCTCCAATTATGATGATGTTGTGGCTTGGCGGGAAGGAACAAAAATGAGAGCTTGGGTCGGAGACCTTACTGGAACTCCCGTTGGAGATATAACAAATGCGGTTATTACTCATGATACGGAGGGAAACCAGTGGTCAGTAGATCCGATTGCCGATATTGTAAAGAGCTCTGGAAGGTTTATAGATTCAAACACAGAAAAGTGGTTTATTGGTAACGATTCTAGTAAAGTTATGGAGGTTTCGTCAGGATATACTCACAATGGAATACCGATTGAATGGAGTTTTATCAAAGGCCCTTTTTATCCCTCAGGAACAAGTATCGTAAACACATTTACAAGGATAGCCATAGTAAGTGAAGGGGGAAGAGCTATTCAGGTTAAGTTTAAATTAATAGGCAAACCTGAAGATGATGATGACCAATGGACTTCTTTGGGAGATATACAGCACAACTATCAAGAGCTTAAAATTCCAACAGCAGCCAAAGCTAGGGGTATAAATCTAAAGTTTACAGACAACAACAGCAACATTAATAGTTTTTCAATAAAAAAGATTATTGTTTTTTGTGTTCCGGAGTACACTAGAAATACTATCTAAGCATATGATTTACCAAGATTCAGGCTATGATCCTTACTTCAGAAGAACTCTTGGAGAAGAAATTGGTGGCGAAAGCGAAAATATCAGCATTTCCAAGTTTACAGCTGATTATGTTGGGTTTCCTGCAGACAAACTCCAGGGTGGACAATTCCGGTCTAATAATGGAAGAGTAAATTTCGATTTGGAAAACGGAACTATTTCTATAGCTAGTGGTGGAAATGATGTGGTGACTTTGGGTTTTGATCCCGACACCAAAACAAACGGAATAATAATTAGAAATACCAAGGGTGATATTCTCTTAAAAATATCAGAAGAAGAGAATTACATTCTTTCTCCGGATGGCGGTCTAAAGTTAAATTTTGATCTTAACAGAATAGAAGTTATTGAAAACGGAGTTATTCAGGCATTAATTGGACGATTAGACGGAGGGTCTTAATGTGGCAAATGAAATCGGTGGTTTCTGGGACGATTGCTGGAATACCAAGTGGTCAGATAATCTGATGTATCTAGTTGGTAATTACGGAGGGGCTTCTACTGGAGCCTTTCATTTCAGTAGCATAGGAATTGCTAAGAATACTACTGTTTTTTCTGCATTATTAAATATTTACGTTGCAGCTAAAGGTCCAGGAAGCGGAAATTTAGAAATTAAAACTTACGGATTTGATGTAGATAACTTAGATTTTTTTACCAGCAACCCTACGGGGCAAGAAAAGACAACGGCTGTAACCACCCAGTCTGTTTCTGTTCCGTCTGCGGGAAACTATTTTGCCACTAATGTGAAGGATCAGGTAAATGAGATATTGTCCAGAGCAGGCTGGTCCAGTGGTAATGCCTTAGGCTTTGTAGTTGATGATAATGGAAGCAATAGTGATGTTTATGTTTATGATACGTATCTTACTGCTGCTAGTTACCTAGCTATTTTAGTTACAGAAAATCCAGACTTTACCCCTGGTCCATATTCTACAAATGCAAGAATATACTCAGAGCAGGAAAAATATGGTATTAGGATTTCAAAGCCGGGTAAAGATGTAACTAAGAAT
>JALNYV010000057.1 GCA_023229785.1 Candidatus Dojkabacteria bacterium
TAAAACAATTTGAAAAAGTATTATCTGGAATAATTAATAAAAATAATATAGTTGCAACATCCTCTTGTACGTCAGCATTACATACAGCATACATGATTTCAAATATTAATAAGGGGTTAAAGGTTAAAGGGTTAAAGGGGTGTTAAAGGGGTGTTAAAGGTTAAAGGGGTCAGGTTAAAGGGGTCAGGTACCTTTGATTTGTCGTCCTCTATTACGAATAGTCGCCTCTAACCCATATTCTTTTATTGTGTTAATAGACCATGTATCACCACCAAATGGTTTTCCACGATTGACTGAATATCGTATTGCATCTTCTTCCTTCTTATTCATAGAAGTGTTTACAAAATCAAGATAATCTTTTGGTTCTGAAATTGGCCAGGGAGACAGCAAGGTATTTTTTATATCAGAATTATTCAATTTTTGATATAAACTTGAAAAATTCCAATTTTCTGCTTTTCTTACCAAATTTGCTCTTAAAGGATTACGCTCGACATAGCGAATAACAGCTAATAAATAATTACCACCTTGAACTAAAAAAGATTTATATCTACCTTGGTATAAATGTCCAGTACCAACTGTTTTATTCTTTTCATGCCAACGTTGAGTATGGGTAAGAGTAACCCATTGCATAAATTTTTGTAAGTCTTTTTCTTGCCTAGGATAAAGCACTAAATGAAAATGATTTGGCATCAAGCAATATGCTAGTATTCGCATGTCATATCTTTCTTTTGCTTCAATTAAAATTTTTTCAAACATAAGATAATCAGCTTCTTCAAAGAAGATAGGCAGACGTGCATTTGCACGATTAATTACATGATATATTTGGTCTCCTAGATCTATACGAGGTAATCGAGGCATAATAATATTATATATCTTATTTAACAAAAATCAAAGGTACCTGACCCCTTTACCATTATATATCTTATTTAACAAAAATCAAAGGTACCTGACCCCTTTACCCCTTTACCTCTTTACCCTCTTTATCAATAAATTTGAAGGGTTAACTAGTTATTTAATTTTATTATGATCCATAGGTATGAAAAATTTTTATAACATCATCCATAAAATAAATATGAATTAATGAAACAAGTAGTACAAGAAGAAGTGTAAATATAATATGTTTTTTATAATTATTTGGTGATATTTTTTTTATTTTAGTGAATAAAATATATGGTCCAAAAGGAAAGAGAAACAACCCAAAAATAAAGGGTATATTAAACAAAAAACCTACATACATAAACATTACAGTTATAAAAAGTGAAAATAACGTAACAATCCAATCCCATATACTTAAATTTTCTTTAATCATATTTTCCAAATTATACCAGAACAAACTCAAAAAGTCATTGCATCCAAACAGGGAGCGTGAGTACACTTTTCTCGACTATTAAACGATTCCTCCAGAGGGCCTATTGTCTATTCTTATTTGCAAAGCTGCGAGACTAGGATTCGAACCTAGATAAACGGTTCCAGAAACCGTTGTCCTACCATTAGACGATCTCGCAGCTTTAAAAACAAGAATAACGACAATTTCCAAGAGAACCGGATGAAAAATAAAGCAGTTTATTTTTCATTGCCGCCATTACACCATTCGGCAATTTATTTACTAACACCAACATATTACCACAAAATCTTAAAAAATACAGGTTTGGAAACAAAAGAGTTTTAAGGTAGAATAATACTCATGAATACAGAAATTAAATATGAGCCTAGGCACATAACGACAGATGATATTAAAAACGGTTGTATAACTCTTAGTGGAGGTAATGGAGAAGAAACAAAACTCTGTATGATACAGGAAGAATTCCGTGCAGGAATAGATACAGTAAAAGATATGGGTCCGTCCGTAACTTTTTATGGATCAGCAAGACTTAAGCCTGATCATCCTGAGTATATTCGTGCTTATAAGCTAGCCAATAGAATCGCAAAAGAATTGGGATATGTAATAATATCAGGTGGAGGAGCTGGCATCATGGAAGCAGCCAACAAGGGAGCATTTGATGCAGGGGTAGAGTCTGTAGGATTTACTATCAGACTTCCAAGAGAGCAATCAACGAATCCTTATGTAACCAAAGAAGTCCCATTTCATTTCTTTTTTGCCAGACAAGTATCGATGCAATACACCACAGAAGCCGTCATATACTGTGCAGGAGGGACTGGTACTATGTACGAATTCTTTGAAATGCTTACTCATCTACAGACTGGTAAAGTAGGACCAATACCTGTCATCTTGTACGGTACAGAATTCTGGACTCCAGTGAAAAAACTCCTCGAAGAAGTGTTTGTGGAAAAATACAAAACTATTTCTGCTTCTGATTTGGAAAGATTCATAGTTACAGACGACGAAAATTTGGTACTAGAAGTTGTAAAGAATAGTAAAATGAGGGATGGAGGAGATGAACTTAATTAATTAAGAATTATTTCCCCTTCTGACATGCTTTTATGAAAGCCGTGAACAGTGGATGGGGAGTTAGTGGCCTTGCTTTGAATTCTGGGTGATACTGTGTACCCAAAAAGAAGGGATGCAAGCTTCCAGGAAGTTCAGCTATCTCACAAAGGGTTCCATCCGGAGAATGGCCCGAGAATACCAGTCCTGCACCTTCCAGAGCCTCTATATAAAGAGGATTCACTTCATAGCGGTGTCTATGACGTTCTGTGATAATACCTGTCTTGTAAGCCTTTTGTGCAACTGTACTCTTCTTTAGGTGAGCTATATAAGCACCAAGACGCATAGTACCACCCATGTTTTTATTCTCTAATTTTGCTTTCTGATCTTCCATGATATCTATCACTAAATTCTTTGAACTTGGATTCACCTCACGAGTATTGGCATCTTTAAGACCCAGTACATTACGAGCATACTCTATGACCATCAATTGCATACCATAGCAAAGTCCAAAGTAAGGAATATTGTGCTTGCGAGCATATTCTATCGCCATAAGAATTCCTTCTATTCCCCTTGAACCAAAACCTCCGGGGACAATAATACCATCAAACTTTGAAAGTTCTTTTAATTTCTTTGGGTCTTTTTCAAAATCCATTGATGATATCCAAGTGAGGACTGGTCTACTACCACAAGAATATGAAGAATATTTGATAGCTTCAATAACAGACAAGTATGAGTCAGAAAGTGTAAAATCTCCTGTATTGAAATATTTACCAACGATAGCAATATTCACAACATTGTTTTTTACATGAGTAGACTTGGCAAACTTTTTCCATTTATTTGAACCTTCATTTACTGCTGGGCCACAAGTCATACCGACAGTATCGCAAATCATGTCTCCTAGGCCTTCCTTCTCGAAGTTTATCGGAATATCATAAATACTATCTACGTCTGGAGCAGAAATAATATGATCAACTGGTACATTGCAGAATAGAGAGAGCTTTTCTTTTCTCTTGTCATCAAGCTTTACTTTACTACGAGCAATGATAATGTCTGGTTGGATTCCAGATGAATTTAGGGTACGGACTGCATGCTGAGTAGGCTTGGTCTTCATCTCCCCTACATTACTT
>JALNYV010000058.1 GCA_023229785.1 Candidatus Dojkabacteria bacterium
AAAAGATTACAAAAAAACAATCTTCAGAAAACAAGTCGAGCAAAAGATCTGGCCTATGTTATTTATACGTCAGGAACTACGGGTAAACCTAAAGGGGTATTGTTGAGTCATAGTAATGTGGCGCGATTATTTAGCTGTACTGAAGAATATTATAAATTTAATGAAAAAGATACTTGGACATTGTTTCATTCATACGTGTTTGATTTTACGGTATGGGAATTATGGGGGTCATTAACCTATGGTGGCAAGCTAATAATCCCTAATAAGTTCGAAACAAGAGATACAATTTTATTTTATCAGTTATGTAAAAAACATCAGGTAAGCGTGTTATCCCAAACGCCTTCAGCCTTTTATCAGTTTGTTGATGAGGACTTAAAGCAGCGAACCCAAAATAAAAAATCTTTAGGTTTGCGCTATGTTGTATTTGGTGGGGAAGCGTTAAATATTTCCAAGCTTAATGGGTGGTTTAACGAGCATGGATATAAAAGCCCAAAGCTTGTTAATATGTATGGCATAACAGAAACAACAGTACATGTTACGTTAAAAGAAATAGCTAAAAAAGATTTATTCGTGGGCTATAAGTCAAATATAGGAAGACCATTACCAGACTTAAAAACATATATATTGAATAATGATCGACAGCCAATCCCCGTAGGTGTCATAGGTGAACTATACATCGGAGGAGCGGGCTTAGCGCGTGGTTATTTGAATAGACCTGAATTAACGAAAGAGCGATTTATTCCAAATCCATTTGCGACAGAAGAAGATAAAAAGAAAGGCTATACGCGGTTATATAAGACAGGAGATTTAGTGAGATGGTTGCCTGATGGGAATATAGAATATATTGGGCGCAATGACTTTCAGGTCAAGATTCGAGGATATCGGATTGAATTAGGAGAAATAGAAAGCGCGCTTTTAAAAATAAAAGGGATCAGCCAAGTAACGGTTCAGGCGAAGGAGAAGCAAACAGAGGCTGGGGTTAACAAATATCTTGTGGCCTATTACACATTAGAAGCAGATAAAATAACGGATAAGAAAAACGCGAAAGAATTAAGTCAAGATGCAATAACCCAGATATTAGGCCAAAGTTTACCTGAGTACATGGTTCCAAGCGCCTATGTTAAATTGGAACGCTTTCCGCTAACCGTTAATGGAAAATTAGATCGAAAAGCGTTACCCGATCCTGAATTTGCAGATCAAGAGAACTATGTGGCGCCAACAACAGAGGTAGAACAGCAGCTATGCAATATTTGGCAAGAGGTCTTGGGGATAAAGCAGGTAGGTATTACGGATGATTTTTTTAGAATTGGCGGAGATTCTATTTTAAGTATTATATTAAGCTCCAAGATGCGTAAAGATAATTTAACAGTATCAGTAAAAGAGATATTTGAAAACCGAACGGTAGAAAAGTTAAGTAAATTGCTTGGAGAGCAACAAACAAAAGTGCAGGTTCGAACGGAACAAGGAGTTTTAGAAGGAGAGTTTAAACTATTACCGATACAAAAATGGTTTTTTGATAAAGTAAGCCGCAAAGAAACAGCTAATCCAAATCACTGGAATCAAAGTTTTCTAATAAAGGTTCCCGAATTAGAAATAGGGAAGTTAACAAGCATTATTCCAAAATTAGCTGATCACCATGATATTTTAAGGGCGACCTATAAAAAAGATAAGAAAGGAAAGCATGGTACATATAGTCAAAGATATAATTCAAAAATAAGCATACCTGAATTAAGAACATTAGATATAAGTAAAACAACAAAACCAGAAGATATACACGGGCAATTAACGGATTGGCAAAATGGATTTGAATTAGAAAAAGGCCCGTTATGGCAAATGGGTTATATTCACGGATATAAAGATAAGACAGCAAGAATATATTTTGCCTTACATCACTTAATAGTTGATGCGGTATCGTGGAGAATATTGATAGAAGACTTGCTGTCTTTATATAGCGAAGAGAAATTAGCTAAAAAGACGACAAGTTATCGTCAATGGGTTGAGATAGTAAGTAACTATGCATTGGAGAACAAAGAAGAAAAAAGCTGTTGGGAAGAGCTCCAATCAGAGCAACAAGACTATCAGGAATATGTGCAAACAGGAGCTAAGGTGGAAATCCAGTTTGCGAATATAGAGCTCGATGATGATTTAACCAAGCATCTAATCAGCAAAGCAAATGGTGCCTATCATACTGAGATAAATGATTTATTGTTAACGGCATTAGGTCACGCCCTAAAGAACTGGAATAAAAAAGCAGTAAATCACATTACGTTAGAGGGCCACGGAAGAGAACACATAAGAGAAGACATAGACTTATCGAAGACAGTGGGTTGGTTTACAACGGCGTATCCGGTGAAGTTAGAAATAAAAGAAACGCTCAACCAAAGTATCAAGCATATAAAAGAAAGTTTAAGAAGAATACCGAACAAAGGCTTGGGATATGGGGCAATTAAATATAGCAACCGAGATGAAGAACAATCCCTAAAAGAACTACCCGCCATTAGTTTTAATTATTTGGGGCAATTTGATAGTAAAGAAGGCCTGTGGCAAGTCGTTGGTGAAGATAGTGGCCAGTCAATGGGCGCAGGAAATCAAGACGCAAACATAATAAACATAAACGGAATGGTTGTAGAGGGTAAGCTTGGATTTAGTATAGTGAGTAAGTTAACGAAACAAGAAACCCAAGGATTAGCCATTGATCTAAAACAACAGCTAGAACAAATAACCAGACACTGCGTAGAAAAGATCAAAAACGATGAAATAGAAAAAACACCAAGTGATTTTGATATAAAGATGAGTCAAGAATTGTTGGATAAACTGCAACAAACGGCAAAAAAAGAAAACAATTCGATTCAAGATATATATTCGGCAAATAGTTTACAGCAAGGATTTATCTATCATGCGTTAAGTCAAGAAACAGATGACGCATATAGAGTACAAATATTATTTGATTATCATAATTTACTAAATATAAATAATTATAAAAAGGCCTGGGAGCTGGCTATACAAAGTTATCCGATATTAAGAACTAGTTTTAATTGGGAAGAAGCGATTATTCAGATTATCCATGAGAGGGGGAAATTAAATTTTACCCAACACGATTTATCCAAAGAAAAGCTTAGCAAAAAGCAAAGAGATCTAAGGATAAAACAAATTCAAGTAGAAGATAGAGCGCAAGGTTTTGATTTAAGCAAGCCAACGCAGTTAAGATTGCATCTTATCAAGCATGCAGAAGATCACTATACGTTACTCAAATCTGAACATCACAGTATAAGTGATGGCTGGAGCGGTCCGATATTGTTAAACAAGGTGCATGGATTTTATCAAGAGCTGCAAAAAGGACAAAAGCCCAAGGTCCGAGAAGATCGAAGTTATCTTGATGCGCAGAAGTATTATCAAGAACATAAAGGAGAAGTAAGGGGATAT
>JALNYV010000030.1 GCA_023229785.1 Candidatus Dojkabacteria bacterium
AAGTATCTATAGTATCAGAAGATGTCTCTACTATACTAGGATTAGTAGAATCTGAAATTACTTCTTCTTGAGGAGTAACAATCGTATCTGTATTTTCTTTTACAACTTCTACAACAGAAGGAATCTCGGGGGAAGTCACCGTAGTATCTATCGTAGGAGTTAGTGTCACTGTAGTATTGTTGTTATCTAAAATTTTCTTCAATTCGTCTTTGGTAATACACAAATCATCTAAACACAATTTCTTTGTATTTACTTCTCCAAAGAAGACTGATCCTATGGTATTTTCTGCATTAGTTAAAAAGTTTTTGATAAGTGAACCGAGAGAAGTCGAAGATGAAATATCTAAAGAAGCCAAATCTTTAATCTTTAAATTCATTTCTTGAATTACTTCTACAGTGTAAGGAATCAAGTTTGTGAGAGCTACAGACTTGCGACCAGTTGTAGCGTCAGTAAATACTAAGTCAGGAAATATTTGTTCAACTTCTTGAGCTATAAAACCAACATGCTTAGGAACACCATCTTCTTCTGTTTTCCAATTGTATTTTACAGGAGTGAGATTCATAAATTTATCATAAGTACTTTTTCCTGTAATATCTGGAATAGTTTGTAAAATAAATTCTTTCTCTTCTTTTATTGTTAGAATATTCTTTTTTAAATTTATATCTGAAGAACATACCAGTGCAGTCGTGGTGGGGTTGACATCACAAGTACCAGTTGAATTTTCAAAACGAGCAACAACACCTGCGACAGTATTATTACCTACATGAAGTTTATAGCCTGGAGAAAGTTGAGCTATCCCTACCTTCCCTCCATTCGTAGACATAATAATATTATCATTAGCATAAGCGATCAGACGAGGAGTATTTGCACCAGTAGCATCTGCAGTTTCAATTTGGAATTTACCAGGAACAATTCCTGTACTGACAGCTCCATCAACTACCATTCGAAGGACACCGACTCTTACGTCACTTGTCCCATCATAACCAAGATAATCATACCAACCAATGGCATCATCAGCTACTACTGTTGTTTTGGATGCAGATGTTCCTCTGGAACGATGGAATCCTATATAGGTACCATGCCAAGCTGTATCAGAAGAAGTTTCACCGACAAATGAAGCATATGAACCACTTTTTTCAGCTATTATACTATCACTTGATTTGATAGAACCAGTGACGTCTAAGGCATATAAAGGATTTGTATTTGATATTCCTACACTTCCGTTATTGAGTATCGTTATTGATTCTGTTGCTCCATTATTCCCTACCTTGAAATGCATATCTGCACCTGTGGTTCCGATACCTGATGTTGTTTGAAGAGTTAGGTCTTGGGTGGTAGATGTGCCTCCGAGGATGTTTGGAGTGGTGAGAGAGTATGTTCCTAGATCTACATTACTTGTTGCTCCTGTGTATGGTACGTATCCAGAAGTAATATCTTCTGTAAATGCTATTGTCTTTCTTGTAGCTACTGGAGTGAAATGTAGATTAGTTCCATCGTATTCAAATGCTCCTGCTTCAGGAGTGGTAAGGTCTGTACCGCTTGTTAGTTTTAATGGAGCCGTATTAGCTGTGGCTGTCCCTGCCTTCAAATGAAGGACAGCAGTGGGAGAGGTTGTTCCTATCCCGACATTGCCGCCATCTTTAATAATTAATCTTGTAGTTGCCGCTTGACCATCCTCATAAATTCCAAATCCAGACGAATTTGCGCCTATAGACCAATCAACAACATTATTTGTAGCTATTTCAAAACCAGCATATGTAGCGCCCGGTCTATTTAAACGTAAACCGTTGCCCGCAGTTGAGCTATTAGGAGTATTGATATGAATGTTGCCGTTATCAACCAACAATTTTTGAGTTGGACTTGTCGTTCCAATGCCGACGTTACCATTATTGAGTATCGTCATCGCTTCAGTCCCTCCATTGTTCCCTACCTTGAAATGCATATCTGCACCTGTGGCTCCGACGCCTGATGTTGTTTGGAGGGTTAGGTCTTGGGTAGTGGATGAGCCTCCGAGAATTAACGGACTGTTCAAGGTGCCAAATGACCCATAGTTTCTACTTGGAACAAAAGGTTGGATAAAAATATCTATGATTCCAGAAGCTGAGGACAAAACTACAGTACCTATTTTCATTCCAAAGTTAGGGGCAGATGGTTCTGTATTTGTTAATCCACCAGCGACTGTTGAACTTAACCATAGTGTATCTCCTGCTGTAAAAGCAAGAGTATCAATTCCTGTAATTAATCCTTCTCTTTGAACTGTTCCAAAAGCATTATTTGAAATATTTGCTAGAGCAATCCCTATGTCTGCTGAAGTTGCGGCACTGTTTGATTGGGCTAGAGCTACCGTTGAAGTAGTCCCGTTTGCTCCATTTATATATACGACAGAACCTTTTGTAATAGTTGAGCCAGTTTCATTTCTAATTGTTGTAACACTGTCTCTAAAGAGAGCTAAGACTGCTCCTGTACTTGTCTGCATTTCAAGTCTAGCGATACCAGAAGGAGTATTAGCAGCATATAGATTCACTGTACCAGAGGCTGGAGTTGTTGGGTCTGAAGATTGAGTAGCAAAAGATTGAAAACCTGCACCTGCCGTTCCAGTTATACTTATAGCTTTAGAAGATAAAATATCTCCATCGAATGTTAAATCAACATCACCTTCAATTGTTCCATCTCCTGTCCAGATACCTATTTGATTGTTTACAGGTGTGCCTACTTTAGACACATCCCCTGAACCTCCACTAGCTGTAAGTGTTGTATCAGTAAGAGTAAGTCCACTACCGACAGTCAAGAACGCATAGGCGTTCGCAGACTCATCCCAAAATAAAATACGGTCAGCTCCTGGGTCTCCGAGTGCAGAAATACTCTGAATTGTTAATATTTCAGATGATGTTAATTCAGGTGATACTACCCATCCAGGATTTTGTGCATTTTCTCTCATTATTTTTTATTATACCATACTAATTAATAAAAGTCAACTAATATAACCAAATTACTCCACTTGGAAGAGTCTTTGATATATCTAAATGAATAAATGTAGGTGAGATACCAACTCTTTTTATTCCATTCATAAAAGCAGAAGATATTATCTTCATTCTTTTAGTAGAATCAGTAATTGCAATATCTACAGATTCCCCTTTTGTATGTGCAGAATCTTTAACTGCATTTATCAAACTATTATTTTCAGTTTTAGTTCTAAATCCCGAAGTAATTATAAATGGAAAACCACATTCTCCTCTCATTTTATCAAGTAAGTCCACAAGTTCAGTTTTTAGTTCGGCTACTGTGTGAGTGTGTTGAGAGTTAGTCCATTCAGTTAGTTTAAAGTATTTCCACGATTTTGTCTCTGGTTTTACCTTCACAATAACTTTCATTGCATATTTAACAACTGGTAGTGATTTAAGATATGGTTCATAACTATCAAAATATTGTGTAGCTTCTGGAATCATAACTGCGTGGGTTGCTTGTTCTGGAATAGCACACCAAATAGGGCATTGTTTTAGTGTTTTTGGTATATCAATAACTGGTGTCCATTCATATGAAATTTCAAGTATATCTAATATTTTTTTAGCTGTCTCATACATTGCTGGAGTTATTTTTGTTTTATCTAAATATTCAGTTTGATTATTTCCACCGAAAGGAAGTAATACTTCTGGGAGTAATCCTACTTTACGAACTGCATCGCCTACATTTTGGAAGTAGTTTCCATTGGGCATAGTTCCAGATGTTATTGCTGTAAATCTATCTGAACAGTTAAATTTACCATCAGCAAAATATCCAAGACTGTTCATTGTCTCGATTTGTTTTTGTGAAAAGTGATTATTTGCTTTATGCCAATTTACCCAAGTTTCAATTTCATTAAGAAATGAGAAAGTTGTACAAGAGAATGTATCGAATGTTGCATATTTATATTGCTTTTCACCAGATGGCAAAAAATCTCTCCAGTCTGCACTAGGCATAACATCTGGAATTATTAATGGACTAGCCCCTGTAATGTAGTCTGTTGGACGTAATTCATATAAAAATCCTGTTTGTGTAATATTTTTATTATTCATATTATTATAATTCAATTAATTTTATTAATTGACCTCCTATATATCCTAATATTCCACTACCTATAATTATACCAATCCATTTTATTACTCCCTCAACCCATTTACCTGCTTTCTTTTCTAGTGCAGTATCTAATTTTTCTTCAAATTTATCAAATCTATCTAAAATATCATCTAATTTATCCATTAGGTTTTTGTGATTAGCTTCTAATACTGCAATTCTTGTTGTTGGTGAATCCTTAGACATATTATTTTTCTTGTAATTCAATTGGTAATATGCCCTTAGGATTTTGCTTCTTAAATTGTTCTGTTAATCTTCTTCTAATTATATTAACATCTGATTTAAGATTCTCTAATTTATCTTGTTCTCTTTTTACAAGTTCAAGAGGATTTTTAATCTTTTCCTTTTCATCTTCTATAAGTTTAGCAACATCCGCCTTTCTTTCATCGGCTTCAACTAAAAACTTACTTAACTCTTTTTGGGCTTCTTCGATTTTATTATTGAGTCTAACGAGCTCATTCTCTTGTTTCGCTTTGACCCTAGATTGTTCTTGGTTTGTTTCTTCATTTTTCTTTATTTCTTGTTTTAATAAAGTTATATCATTTTTATACCCCACTAAAACTATATTTTGTGCATCAATAGTTTTCAAATAATTACTTAAAGAAATACTTGCATCTTTATTAATTTTATTTAATTTATTTTCTGCTTGGGAAACTCTTTTATTTATTTCTTTTTCTTGTTTAAGTAGTAAATTAACTTTATTATTTACAATTATACAATATTGTTCTAAATCAATACCTTTTTTAATTCTTAAATCATTTTCCTTATTAAGTTCTTCGATTTCTAGTTCAATTTTAGCTTTTTCTTCTATTGGTATTTGTGTTTCTCTTAAAACTCTTTCAAGTTCTAAATTTGCTACACGAATATTATCCAAAACAGTTTTTAGATGCTCTGTTGAATTATCTAAACTTAGTTTTGTTTCATATTCAGTCATATTTTTATAGTCCTAGAAGTGTTGCTTCTGCGTATACAGTTCCAAAGTTTGTTACTTTACCTGTTTCTTTGGCAGATACTCTCATATACTTATAGAATATATCAAGACCAATAGAAATTGTTGCTGCATCAGCATTTGTACCTACAAATGTAAATTCACGAGCAGTAAGAGTTGATGTTCCTGCTGATGGTGAATCATTTGGTATACGATAGAAATTTATTCCATCTGGGCTACCTTCTACTTTTATCTCAATAGAGTTAGAAGTTTCAGTTGCACCCATAGTATAAAGTATATCTAAGTTTAATTTAGAATAACCAGATGTCTCAAAATGTTTAGTAGCAACAGTTGTTGATTCTGTTTCATAACTTGCAGTAAGATTTACTGCGGTTCTAGTAGCTGTTTCAATAGTAGCATTATCATCAAGATATGCTCTAACTACTGAACCAAATACTGGAAATGTAATTGATGATTTATAATCTAATGACATAAAATTATTTCTTCTTACCTTTTACTTTAACGACTTTTATTACTTCACTAACTACTTCACCATCTTCTTTAATTTCACTTTCTCCTTCTATTATTGTTTCTTCTTCTGGAATATCTACAACAACAGTTTCTTCTATAACTTCCTCTACTTTAGGTGTTGGTATTTCTATTGTTTCCTTAGAAACAACTTCCTCAAGTTTATCTTTTCTTAAGATTAAAAACTTATGAAGATTCTCTTGCCAATATCTAGCATCTGCTTCAGGAACATTATCAAGAGTTCCATTTGCTTCTATATTATATATAGTTTCATTTATCTTGACACCTTCTATTTTCTCATTTAATGGGTTTTTGATTTGCATTTTATATTTATATTAATTAATAATTACTCATATGTCTTTTCATTTTCTTTGAAGACATCATATGTTTCTTTGACTTCATAGCCATTGAAACCTTTTTGTTTTTTTTCTTTTTCATTTATTTTAAAAGACTAATAAATTTAGAGTTTCCCGACTCTATCCCAATCCTCCGAAGAGGACTGAGTAGAATAACGAATGTTATGCAGGGTCAGCTACAGTAATACCACCCGTAAGTGTATTAAAGTTACCAGCCCATTCATCACCAGCAGCAGATACGGTATAACCACCAGCACTAGAGTAAGTTCCAGATAGGTAGTTCTTAGTTACCATATTTGCACCTGCACTAGAACCAGCCAAGTTAATTGAATCTGTTGTGAACGCTCCCATAATATTGTTATAGATAAAGGCATATCCTAAATCAGCAACTATATTATTAGTACAAGTTCTAAACTCATTATCTCTAATTGTCCAATAGTTAGAAATTATAGCTGTGTGAATACCATAAGTCATAGTATCAAAGCGATTGCCTTCAACTAATACATGGTTAACAACTTCAGTAAATGAAGTTGCACCAGCTCTAATTCCCTTACCAGCACCAGAGAATCTATTTCCGATTATTGAAGCATGACTTGCGTCACGTTCAGCATCACCAGAACCAGAGTTTCTAACAAGTTCGATACAAGCTGCATTAGCATCTACTGCATCAAATAGGATATTTGAGAATACCCAACCTTGCTGAATAACTCTTACGTTTGCTGTAGCAGCTGTAAGACCAGAACCTGACCATCGTGCACCTGAGTAACCATTACTTGAAGTATGGGCATCAGGGTGACGAGGACGAGTACCTTCACCAATGACAGTTACGTCAAAGACTCCAGCTGGAGTAGTAAGTTGTTCTGTGATTTTTCCATTTAAGTGGATAATATCACCAGAACCTACTTGAGCAAAAGCTGCTGCCATAGTTAAGAATGGTGCATCAGGACTAAGTCCATCATTACCATCTCCACCTAGGTTTCCATGAACCCAGAAATGTTTAGTTCCACTTAAAGTAGAACCACCATTTGGGACACGAATACCAGCTTTGTAAGGAAGAACAGGAGCACCTAAGCTCGAAACTCCTCCAGGGAAATTTGTTTGTTTCATAGTTTTTATTTTTAATTAATTTTAATAATATCGACTATGATTAACTTGAGTATGCTGCGTTATTTCCTTTACTCCCCCAGGTGCCTTTCCATTCTTTAGAACAGTTAGCCCAACGAGCATCAACAGTATATGTTACAACTTTGTTTCTAATGTTTACATCACTTTCCAATCTCTTTTCTTGACGAGAAACTTGATATAACTTAGCCATTGAAAGATTCATTAAGAACCAAGCAGAGTTAAGTCCACCGTTAGTTGTATCAAGGAATGTACTTGTTACCAAATCCATTGCTCCTTTAAATACGTTAACAGCGTTGTTTGCATTTTGTGGTTGTAAATCTGAACCAAAGATTTCTTTTGCTAATTTTTCATTATCAAGAGAAGTTGCTAAAGTTAGTTTTCCAGCCATACCCATTGCTAAACCATTATCAGTCTTTTGTCTCATAAGAGCCAAACGAGCAGTTTCTAGGTTATCATGTGACAATACAATACCAGTTGAACTAGCATTAGATTGTGTACTTGCACCTGGAACTACTGTAGGGTGAATTGTTGAGAATTGAGGTTTTCCATCATTGTACCAAGTCATGTCATATCCGTTTACAGCAACTGTAGTTGCGAAACCTCCATTCAATAACTGAGCACCTGATTCATCAACTGAATAGTTGACTGAACGACTCATGTCTTTCATTTCATCAAGTTCTGAAGAAAAATCTCTATCTTCGATTAAGTTCTTAGTTACTTCAACAGCACCTCCGTAATTACGAAAGATTACTTTTGTAGTGTAAGTCTTAAATCTTTGAATTGTAGGAACATCATCCCCATCTTCAAATTGACTAACCTTACCAAAACTTGTTTTACCTGTATAGTTTTCTTGAGCACCTGTACCGCTTGTTGACTTTAAAATACTGAATATACCAGGTGTATATTGTTCATCACCTTGGTCATATACTTCCATGATTTTAAGTCCTGTGTCGGGAATTAAATCCGTCCACTTTTGTCTATTTTCCATTTTTTATATCTTTAAATTATTAGTAAGATTAAACTCCAAATACTTGAGACTCGTAAATGTTTACAAGTGCCTTAGCTGAGTTTAGTGGGTCGACCCCATGCAATGCGTACTGCATAGTTGTTGTTGTTGTATCTGATTCATCTAGGTCATATGCACTATCTAGGTCACAGAAGTAACCAGGTAGGTTTGAACCAGTTGTTGTTCCTATTGCAGTTTCAAAAGAAGCTGAATATAGAGTAAATTTTGATACGTCACACAATGCTTTAGCTTTTGCTACTGTTTGGTTATCAGATGCGTTAGTATAAGTACCAACGAAACTACCAATCTCAGCACCAGCTACACCAGTTGTGTTAAGAGGCATACCCTTTTCTGTTCCAAGACCAGCAACATGTCCGAAGACAAGTGCACCAGCTGTACCAGCAGTGATAAAACCTGAAGCGAGCTTTACAGAATAACCAATAGTAAATGCTTCACTATTTGTCATTATTCTTGAAAGCAATACGGGAGCACCATTTGTTTGAAGTGTTCCTTGATTTATAAATGCCATGTTTTAAATGTTAAATTAATTTTTAATTAATCTTTGACGTGTTGCAACAGTTCGGCAATAAATTCTGGATGCTTAAGTTTTAATTTAAGAATCTGTTCTTTAGTTCTTCCAGTTGTTTCAGCTAGTTTTATCTCTCTAGGAGTTAAAACTTCGTTTGGTTTTGCTGGAGGATTACCTCTTGGTGTTGGGGGATTAGAATAAGGATTTTTATCCTTAGTTGTATCTATTAGGTTATCGTTTCCCAATAGGAGAGTTTTAGCTTCTCCAATTATAGAAAGAAATTCATCTACAGAAGTAAGTCCTTCGGTGTTAAACCTATTAAACTTCTTTTGTAAAGCATCCCTCTTAAGACCAGTAGGGTCATTATCAGGATTAAATTCCTTGTTATCTATAATGAACTTCTCAAATGCTGCCTTTTTATTAGCCTGAGCATTTGACGATTCTTTAGATTGTAGAATTTTTTCTACAGCTAAAGCGATTTTTTCATCTTCAGTTAGAACCTTATTAGGGTCAGGAGTTATAGGAACTTCTTCCTTCTTGTCCAAAAGTTGTTTAACTAATGAATTTTGAAGTCTTAAGTCTTTAACTTCTTCTACTAAATTGGCAATAACCTTATCGGCTTCTTTACCTTTTTCGTCTTCGATTTCGACTGGAATTGGATTTCCTTGTTCGTCAAGTTTATCTGTTCCGTCTTCGTTCTTTTGATATTCCATATCAATTAATTCCCAATAGATTCCCTTTATATTAATACACTTGTTAACCGAGCAATGCCTCGGATAGGTCGAGTCCTATAATCTATTTGAAATACGATTAAACTATATTCTTATAGTTTACGGGAGAGATAATTAAGCGAACTTAATTCTTCTCCCTAGTAAACCATACGAATATTTACTTTATTATAGCATACTTTTTAAGCTTTGTCAACACTAACATTCTTTATTTGTTTTGACAACCATTCTGTTCTAAAATAAGCACCACGAGTTAAATCTTGTTGTTCTTTGGGACAAGTAAAATGAAGTCTCATATCACGAGCCATAATAGCTCTAAGGTATTCTTGAAGACCATCAATCTTAGATAATTCTATTAAGATTAATTTTTCTTCATCTTTATTTATAATATCATCAATTGGGTTTATATTTTCCATAATTATTATCCAAGCATATTATTTGATAATTGTTGCATTTCATTTTTTCCGCCCATCATTCCTTGTACTGCATTTTGAGCTACATTACCTTCTGGATTTGGATTTGCACCCTTATCCATCATTGGATTACTTTCTTTTGATTGTGGATTTAAAACATCCTCTTTTATTATTTTAGCTGGGTCATCTCCCATCTTTTCTGCTGTTTGAGCTAGAAGTTCTTCTCTATTTACCATATCACCAAAGAATGATAAGTATACTCTATCTTTCTCTAGCTGTAATGCTTTCTCCATATCTTTATTTGTGTCATTCTTAGTGGATGGAACAAGTTTAATATCAAAATCCATATTAGGAATATAACTTGCTTCAATAGCAACATATTCAATCTTTCTATTATTAGATAATTCGTATATATCACTCTTTATTTTTTGTTGAGCAGCAGTTGGCATATCTTCCTTATTTTTATATATCTCAATTATCTTACTCCCCCTCTTTCCATTAGAAAGAACAGCAGAATCAATCTTGAATGTATTAAATGCTTTATTAGCTTCTGCGGAAGCTCCTTCTCCACCGATTTGTTCAACCATTGGAGAATTTGCATCCATCCAATATTGAGCAATATTTTTTGTTCTTAAATAAGCCTTTCTCTTTACTCCGTATTTAACCCATCGTCCAAAGAGTCCAAGCATAGCAGATACTCCTTCAGCAGCTACACGAATTTCTTGTGCAGTTGTTCTATCTCCAGCTCCAGCTTGTCCAGAAGAAACTTTATCCATAGAAGATTCTTCCATTACTGTTCTTGTGTAATTAAGAATGAATTGATGCCAGTTTCCTGGAGTACCAAGGTCTAGTTTCATAAACGCTTGATTAATAGGTAGTCCTCCTGTATCAACAGGAGTTCTTCGCCCTGGTCTTAGATAATCATCTTCAATAGAATCAAATCCATTAGTTAACATTGGAGGGAATATTGTAAGGAATGATTGGTCTAACAACATATTTGTAAGAACATCCAATACATCTTGCATTGATTTTAGATTATCAGGGAGACTTTTACCATAAAAGAAATCAGAAGAAAATTGCTGATATTTTATATCAAAGAAAGGAAGTTCTTTATGATTAAATGGAAGAGGACAAATTTCTTCAGTTCCATCTTTTGTTACTATTGGATTTAACCAAACACAATTGGCTTCAATAATAAATTGGTCATTATCCCTATCATATCTTCTTATTACTTCTACTTGTCCATCTTGTACATCATCACTTATATAATCTTGATAATAAGGACGAGGTTCATTTTCCCCATAAGTTGTTTTGTGTGGTTCAACATATTTAGATTTATCAAACATTGAAAAATCTTGTTCAAATTGTTGAAAATACATTACATTTCTCCAAAAACATCTTGGTTGTTCTTTAACAGAACCGATACCAATAGAAGCTGGATAAAAGTCTTCTAACTTTACTACTTGGGCGAATAGTTTATTTTCTTTAATTTCTCCCTCACTTACAGTTATATCATCACCAGAACCTTTAACATTTCTTACTTTTCTAGTTCTAGTCTCTTGTCCTTCATATCCAATAGCAGTTCCTTTTATTATAGCTTCTTGAATCCAAGAAACCATAAACTTATCATAGTCATCTACGTCTTCAGAGTATTCATATAGATTTGACATTATAAGACCCTTACTCATATCTTCATCCCCCCTTCCAACAACTTCAGCAATAGGAAGAACAGATATAACCTTAGCTAAAATTGCATTTACTTTGTTTCTTGTGAAACCATCATGAACAATTGATTGCCAGTCTTCAATATCATCTCTTATATTTACATTAGTATTATATCTTTGATATGAATCTTCAATATAAGGAATCAAACTCATACCATCAAAATTAGCAAAAGATTGATTACGTTGTTCTGCGGCAAGTCTAAAAAGAACCCTATTATGTTTCATTAGTTCCTTTTCCCTATCACTTGCTTCCCATTTTTCATAAGAAGATTCTTCTTTCTTTACTTCACCTATTTTTTGAGATTCAAAGTCTAGTTCTTGTGCCATTTGTTTTGTAGTTAATTTATGTGATTATATTATATCACAATTATGAGTTAATGTCAAGTTTCGGAGAGTACTCCTCACCCTGAGAGTACTCAGACCTATTTTACTCGTAATTCCTGATAAGCCATCTGGGCTTCTTTTCTATGTTCATTATTGTTTTTCAATAAGTATATATTCGTTCTAAGTTTATCAATACTATCCCAATAACCCTCTCGATAGTTCTTAATCTTCTGGATAAGTTCAGCATTATCTTCGTATTCCTCAAAATATTTCTTACTTTCTAATTGAAAGTTCTTCTCTTCTATATCATATCCAAATTGACTTAAGTTTTTCGAACATTCACCAATATAAGCACTTACACCATCGCCCGTCCAAAATATTCTATAAAAACCAAACTTAATTCGTTTAAAACGTATATGTTTAGACATAGATTCAACTTCATATCTTAAACGTCTAAACCAACATGAACCTTGTTCTAAATAATTATTTTCTTTTTTCATATATTATAATTCATATTTAATAATTTTTGTATGTTTGCGACTATTACAAGACTTACATAATGGTTGTATATTTTCTATATTATCAGACCCTCCTTTAATCAATGGAATTATATGGTCTTCTGTAAGAGTTATATCTGGTTCTGATTTATGGCAACATGGACAAGTATAGTTATATTGGATTTTTAATGTTTGCCATTCTCCTAATGTATGAGAACCTTCAGCGTTCATTTTTCTTACTCTTCTTTGTTTAATGTGCATTAATTTATTTTCATAACCACCTTTCCATTGATATGCTTTTTCACCTCTGTGAGAATCTCCTATTTTTATTTTAGTGGCTTCACTAAGTTTTTTGCCAGTAAGTTTATTTATAATTTTTAATATTGTTTCCTTGGCATGTTTTTTACCCTTATTAGATTTACCAAGTTGTTTAACTTGTTCCATTCTTTTAGGATTATTTTTTACAATATCACTCATTTTTAATTTTATTTCTTGTGAATTTTTTCTACCAGTAATATTTTTTATTCTTTTGTTTATAGTTTCAATAGAAAGTTTCCTACCAAGCATGTGTTTACCAGTTTTCATTTCCTTCGTTCTTTTATATATTCCACTAGGCATAATTAATTCTTGTCCCTACTTGTTTCTCCATAAGTTTTTTTAAATCCTAATTGGTCACTATTTTTAATTTCTTCTAAACATTCTATATATACTGTTTCACCTCCAGGAAACATATCTTCTAGTTGGTTAATACTATCTGCATATGCAATTTTTTTAATTATGTATTGTTTCATATTAATATCCAGTACTTTTTCTACTACCCCATGAACGAGTAGTTCTTTCTTTCTTTTTAAATTTATCAAATGGAGTATGAATTTTTTCTAGTTGTTCACTTAATCCAATTGCCCCATATTCAAAAGCTGAACGATAGTGAGATGTAGAGTCATGCTTTGGGGATTCACTTCTTACTTCTCCAACACCATTTACTTTAACAACAGGATATGATGCTTGAATCATACATAGATTGAAATATCTAGTTCTTGGATTATCATTAAGAAATATTCTATTCATGATTAACATCTTTGCTTCATGTTTTCTTATTTTAAATTCTTTCCACTTATCTCTAAAATTAATTATTATATTATATCTTCTTAGTATAGAAAGAATAGTATCATCAGTAATTTGATTTTGGAATCTTCCTGCTGGGTCTCCAAAGTGAGTTGCTGTTTTCCAGTTCTTTCTAATATTAATAGTATCTAACTCTTCTTTTTTGTATTCATAATTAATTTCTCCATAAATCATACCAGTAACAAAAGGAATATAAAAGTCTATATTCTTTCCAGTATTTCTATATACATCTATTATTCTTAATCCATCACGTTGAGGTTGTGCCCAAATCATTGCTGTATCATCTGTCTTTCCAAAGTCCCAGAATACATATAGAGGTAAACTATCATCATATTCATATTTACCCAGTAAAACATTATTATCATTCCATTCTTGATACACACGTCCTACCTTAGACTTGGTATATGATATATCAAGTTCTTGGGCTATTTCTTCTTCTGTACGTCTCTTACATTCATAGGCATACCATTGAGCATCTTTAAGTGGATGTTCTCTCCAGTGGAGAGTTACAATATCAATACCACTATCTCTCAACATTGCATAGTAGTCATATCCATTAGGAGTAGAGTTAGCAATACGACAGTTTGTGGCATCACCTGCTGATTCCCAAGCATCCTTAGCATAATCCCAGAAAGCCAACTCATCGAAAGCAATATATGTTTTACGACTTCCTCTACCGAAGTTAGGGTTCATTGTATCTCCTGTTATGATATTACCATTCTCAGGATTAGCTAGTTTAAGTTTAGTTCTATGTTTCTTCATCACAAATCCATTTGGCATCATCCAATCAGGTGTACTAGAAAGAGCATAATCTATTTTTCCAAATAGAGAGTCAATAGAACGGTCATCAACAAGTTTCTCTTTATATGAACCAAGTAGTCCATTACTTCCTTCTCTGAATAACCAATACCAATATGCGATATAACAAAATACTAACCATGATACTCCCATTTCACGAGACTTCTCAATAAACACATCTCTACCTTTATCTATATGTTCAACAACATTTCTGATGGCTCTTTTCTGACATTCAAATAATATAAAAGGAAAATGTTTCATACTCATTTTAGGATTAAATGTCCATCCAAAATTCTCTATAAAGAAAATACATCCTGCTGCTGGGTCATTAGGTTGCTGGCATAAATAAGAGATATTCTTTCTTGCTTCGGGACTTCTATTTCCTGCATCATTTATCTTTAATCTTTCTTTAAGTTTAGCTTGATATTCTGGAGAATAAAGATACTCTTGCAGTATCCTTTCTCTTCTAGTCTGTTCCGATGTGACTTCTTCTGGCGTTAAACTCATATTATTTCTTTGATTCTACAATTGCATCCCTGGCTTTCATTATGACCTTAAGTGCATCTTCAGAACTTATATTATCTACATCAATCTTACTCATCTTAATTAAATTCTCAGTAGTTTCTCCCCTTAGTAATCTTCCTTTATCAATAGCCATACTTAACAAATCCTTTAAATCTCTAAGTTGAACATTATCTATTCCCTTATTAGTATTATATTTCTCTAGTTTCTTAGTTATAATCTCAGCTACAGTATCTCTCATTGTATCAAGTTTATCCCTGAATGATTCTTCCATAATAGCAATATCAGACCTAATTCTAGGATTCTTCTTTAATGACCTACTATCAAGAGCCTCTTGAACTATCTCAACAGATTCTTGTGTAAGCCCCCATAATTCTGGAGCTTTCTTTATCTTTCTAACAATAGCTTGTGTAATAGCAGTAAGTCTTGCATCATCAGATTCTGGGGATATAAGTAGTATCCCATTCTCTTTAGCAGCTTCTTTATAACTTAAATGAGTTAAACTCTTAAATATCCTTACTTCTTGTTCTTTATTTAATACAGGATATGGAACAACTACTTTTCCATTTGAATCTTTCTTAGGTTTCTTTTTTGACATTACTTATATTATAGCATATTTGTATTACTTTGTCAACTTATTCAGGTACAGAGTGACTTTTCCTTTCTGATATCAGATTAGGAAGTAAATAAGTAAGTAATATATCTAATTAACACATACTACTTTATATATAATAATATAACTGTATAATTCATTAGCACTAATAAATCTATTAATCTAATAATTATTTGCATTATTACGATTCATATCAGATGGCACGGAAGGAGTCACCAACCTTTTTCCCATGCTTTCGCATATGAACCTTAATAATACTTGTATCTTACCTCTACTTAACTTCATCAATAAGATATTATTAGGACTTTATTTATACTGAGGAATCCCTAACTCAGTTCGTTATATTAAATTGTATCTTAAGTATATCATATTTAAAATCATTTGTCAAGTATTAAACTGTTAATAAGAAAAGCCCTCAGTAAATGAGAGCTTCTTTGTTTATCTACGAACTACTATTAATTTGTAGTCGGGGTCAATCCATGTTTTGTTTAGGATTTCTGCTATTTCATATGTATCTCTATTAGAGAATAGAATATGAAATGCTTGGTGTTCTGTAGGTTTCACCTTAGAGATATTTCTCTTCGAGTAATCTCCACCATTAGACTTACACTTTCGGTGATGACGTTGTTTAGCCATTGTCTAGGTTTTAGTTAGATTTCAAATCCAGTGTCTTTAAAAAGAACTAAAGCGTTCCAATTAGAAAGAGTAGTCTTTTTCCAAGTACTCCATTGAGATTCATCAAGACAAAGCCATTTTTTACCATCTTCTGTCTCTTCTTGATAGTGACCACAAATACAGCATACTCTTTGGTAGAAGACTTTATCTTCTTGTACCTTACGTAATCTGTATAAGTGAGGCACAAAGCCTGCACGTCCATTACGGATTGCTAATACTGCTTTTAAAGCATTACTAGAAGAACCTAATAATAGAAGCTTTTGATTGGTCTTGGCTCGTTTTTCTTTGAAACAAACCTCACAAAATCCGATTCGTGTAATGATTGTTCCCATTAGTTTATTTTAATATACAATTTATCTTTACTCATATTATACTCCTATTTAAGAATAATTGCAAGTATTTATAAGTGTACAACTTTTACATAGTTCATATTACGATAGATATAGACTTTATTGCCAAAATTGTTTAAATTGTTCTTATTGCCGAAATCTATTATATGTTGCTATATAAGACTTAAACAAATATTAATGTAATACAATATTTATATTTTACTCACAAAACTTTATGGGTATATATAAATATTCCACGCCACGATGTCCCCCCTCCCCCCCCTAATGTCGTCCATCAGTTATTGTACGACTATTAAAAATAACTATATATATCAACGAATACATAAATATAGCTATATATTGGGGGTTATTGGGTATAATTAGTGTATTATGTGAACGAGCGTTCACTTTATATTGATATATACCTCCCATATATACATGTATTACAGGGTTGCATATACATACATATACAGTACAAGGTTGTAATGTATATCCATATACATTACATATATCAAGCATAACATGCTAGTAATGGGGTATAGATACACTACTTGTTATATTTAAGAGGGCTTATAGAGGCGTATAGAGCCACGCTTTTTAGTAAAATATAAAATAAATAAAAATATGCTTTTATTATCGACGATAAAATAATATAATAATATTGACATATAGTCAATTAAAGTGGTATATTGTTCATGAGATATAAGTATATTTTATTTGTCAATGTCTCTAAAGTAAAACAAAAAGTCTTTACAATAAAATATATATCTGATAATATATCAATATGGAGCAAGTAGTATTTAAAAATAAAAAGCTCCTATAAGTTATGAAACTATACAAGATAACTTTAGTAAACGGACAATACAGACATATGAGTGCTAAAAATATAATTGACTGTAGAATATCCGCTCGTTTATTTTTTGGTAAGGGTAATGTTTTCAAGATAACAGAGGTAATAAAGGGGTAGTAAGTATCAAGTGCGATTTATTAAGTGCCTTAAAACGCATTATAGCAATGCAAAAAAATAAATTTATGATAAAATATAATGAAAGCGATATGAAAGAGATGGGGGAGAATAGTTTTAATAATGGGTATATAGAGGCTTGGAGTGATATTGGTAAGGGATTATGTTTAATAGTCGTATTGATTTTAATAGTAATTATGATATTTTAATATATGGATACAAAAGAGATTTTAAGAGAATTACAGAGAATGCAGGAGAAAGCAAGGGCAATAAATAAAATAAGTAATTATATCCAGAAAGTAAAACAAGGAGAAAAAAAGGACTCAATGGCGTATTTTATACATAGAATATGCGAAAGCGTAGAAATGGACTCAGGACTATCTCAGGAATTACTTCACTGGAGTCTAGAAGCAAATTCTGATTTATTTATGGATGCAGAGTAGTATATCAATGATTGTATATAACTTAGGTTGTATACTTTCATGGGTAAACTAATCTACACGGGGCTAGATTACTCAAAGTATTCTTTGTTATGGAATACTCATTAATAGATTAAGTGTATATGCTTTAATGGGCAGTACACAAAGTCAAGAAGGTCTATATTCTTTGACAATAAAATAGTTATGAATGATAAGATAAAGGTTTTTCTAAATTCTGTTAAGTTTGGGTTAACTATTGCAAATGATTATTATGGTGGCAAGACTCTTGCATATAAAACAGATAAGAACCGAGTCAATGCTCATAATAGATATATAAAAGATATTATGGCAAGGTTACCAGATATAACAGAGAGTGAACTAATAGAGGCTTTTGCAAGTGCTTTTAGTGGGAGATTATCTCTTGTAAATGATAACATTGAATACACTGCGGGACAATTCTATAATATAGAAGTACCGCAAGCAATGGCTTGGGCTTTGCATTATATACAGCACAAAAGAAAGGTCTGGAGTAAATACGATTTATATCAAATAGCTAA
>JALNYV010000059.1 GCA_023229785.1 Candidatus Dojkabacteria bacterium
ATGACCAACCATTTATGTTTCCATCTATTATATGTATGTCTTGTACTGTACCTGAGAGTACTCCGAATAGGCCGGCGTAGGAGTAGTTGAAGGCACTGTTTTGTATGGTGAGGCCTTTGATTGTATATTCACCTCCATTTTTCAAAGTACCAACGAAAGGATTTCCTCCTCCTATTGGGCGGAAGTTTATTCCAGAACAGTCGATATTGCTCATTAATACATAATTTGCGTATAGATTACGCTCCATGTTTTGAAGGTCTTGGCAGTTTAAAATATCAATTGGTATGGTTATCGCTGGAACACCAATAAAGACCACTTTATATTTCTTTGATGAGCCGTCCTCAGCAAAAACTGTATATTCTATTGCATGATTTACATCAACTTGTGTAAGAGAGCTAGGTGAAATAGTAGCTCCTGGTGAAACTTTTATTATAGGGAATATTTTATCTGATGGGATGTTGTAAGGTATATTTATATATATAATGTTGTAATCTTTACGAAATGTTCCATCACTATACACAGGACTTCTATAGTAGTAAGCCAATATATCTTTTTCAGAACTTTTTGGACTAAACACTCCCCAGAAATCAAAAGCTGCGGTATTACTTTTTCCAGAGATACGAGAACTAAAGTCACTTACCACCATAATAGTCGCTACTAAAGATAAGATTATTCCTGCACTAATTATATAATTTATTTTTTTCATTTTTTTGTTATTTTAGTTTAATAAATTATTAATTAGAATCTGGTTCTGAAATTTCCACTGTAACGATTGCTTCTTCGGTTACTCCTCCTGAACCTCCACATCTAATACCAAATTTATAAGTCCCTGGAGTATCAAAATAACGAAACTCCTCATTAAAATATCCATCATCATCAGTTACCGTGACTTGACCAACCTGTTCTGAATCATTTGGATTAGATGGTGCTTCTAACCACGCTCCATCATTCCAATAAGATGTTGGCCAGCATGATTCGGCACGTTCTGTTGCCCAAGTCAACATGACATCTTCACCAATAGATACTGGACCAACTGGTCCTTCAAATCTTATAATTTTTGGTGGGTATCTCAACTCAGTTTTCGTAGTGGCGCTCGCCTCACCGTCAAAATATCCATAGCATGTTAAATTAAACCACTTGGTACCATTATCTTCCTCTTTAGAAAATATAGGAGTCGTCTTTGAACCATTTGCTACTAAATTTGACCAAGATTCATCAAGTACCATTTCGGTACCATCTCCAGAAGCAATCGTGCAATATTTTGCATTCTTAGTTTCCCAATGAAGATCAGTTGTTGCACTAAAATCATCATCTTCCTCTCCTATAACCCATGGCTCTGCCCAGAACTTTAATATTTCTGGTGTAGATGTACCTATAGTTATTTGTTCGTAACCAGAAATACTAGGGCCACATTTATCAGTCTTACACTCTATGGCATAGTTATATACCCCAACATCTTCAAAAGTGACAAGTCTATCGCCATCAGGAGAAACCTCTTCCATCCCATCAAAACCTTGTCCAGAAACCGTACACTTAAGATTATCATATTCATGACCATTCCATTCTCTCAAAACAGCACTCCAACCAACATTAAGAGTATTTTTAGTATAAAGACCTTCAACAAGCTCTACACCGTCTGGATCATTGAACGAGAAACCAGCATCACTACTTTCATCAAGGTCGAAAGGCCCTCCCTCATTCCAAGTAATTAGTTTGGCATTAGGAATTTCAACAACAGTTGCTACCCCAGTAGTTGATGTCGATGTTAATGTACAATTTAACTCAAAAGTAAGATCCTTGTTTACATCATATACAGAAACTTTTTCTGTATTAGCTTTTTCATTTGTAACATCTTTTTTACCAATCCAAGAAGTACCAGCCTCTTGTGCATTTATATCAGAAAAACATTCTACTCCATCTTCATCAACACAGCTTGCAGTACACTCTAACTTAGCTTCATCTTGTCTATTGGCAGTCATACCAAAGACTTCCCAAGACACATCAAACGAAGCAACATTGCCAGTTTTAGGGATATAACTTTTTTCACCTAAATCGTCCTCTACACAACCGTACTCACTTGGTACAACATCAAAATCGAAAGTTATTGGTTCACAAGTTGTAATCGTAGTCGTAGTAGGAGTGGTAGTAATAGGGCGAGGGCCTGGAATAGGACCTGGAATAGGAGTGGTTACTGGGGCTGTTTCTTTTGGTTTAGTTTTTTCCTTTGCTGGTGGATCCTTTACTGGTGGAGGGGGTGGTTCTATTTTTTCTCCACAAACAGGTCCACTACTTCCGATAACACCACCAGGAGTCCTTCCTGACGTAGTCGTTGTTGTATCACAACAAATCTTATTTGTTTGACTACACAAAACCGTAAATTCGCTCATCTTTGCATATTCTCTATTAAGATCAGTATATTCATGGCCATCATCACCCCACATCCTAGCTGGAGCATAATTGGCTTTACCTTCACTATAAAGATTACAGACCTCTATAGGACTACTTTGAAGATTTTCTTTATAATAATAAACACCTATTACAGGTACGGTTTGTTTACCTATAAACTCTGTATAACCTCGTGGGTCACATGCAGCTAAACCGCCTGACAATGGCTCAGCACAAGATCTCTTCTCCCCACCTTTTATATTAAATCCCCACTCCCAAAAGGCAAACCATTTGTGTAAACCTATTGGGTTAGTATACGCAGAAAGACAGCTTAAACCATAAAGAGCACAGGCAGAATCACCACTTTGAGTTTCACGTATTATACGAGTTGATATTTCTTTACCATCATTTCCTACTTCCTCTGGTCCTACTCGAGCATATTTCAACCAAGATACAGCCTCGGTTCCAGAAACCGCTTTCCTTATTTCACAAAGGAAGCTATCTTCTAATAAACAAAACTTATCAGCCTCTTTTTGTCCCCCCCATGGAAAACTAATATTATATAGATCTGACTTTTCTAACCAAAAAGGTAGCTTTCCACCAATTCCAGGAAGAACACCCTGAGCTCCAGAAAAAACACCTTGCTCCTTAAATTTTAATACGTAACCATCGGCAAGAGGGAGATCAACTTTTTCTGACGCACTAGAGACAACTGGACAAAAAACGACGAGAAGCAATACAACAAATAATCCTTTCAAACTTATCTTATTTAATATATTTTTCATTTTCATCCCAGTTAGAAAGTTTTTCATATTATTTTTTTCTTTTATTTTTATATTCATCTTTTTTTAAAATTATTTTT
>JALNYV010000060.1 GCA_023229785.1 Candidatus Dojkabacteria bacterium
CTACCGGCATATGAATCGCCAAGATTTATCCAGCAAGTGCCATCACTACGCAACACTCGCTTAACTTCTCGGAATACGGTCATTAAAGCCTCAATAAACTCGCCGGGCGTATTTTCCATACCAATTTGGCCTGGATGTCCGTAGTCGCGAAGTCGAAAATATGGCGGGGAGGTTACTACACAATGTACGCTTTCATCTGGCAAAGTTTTAAGTACATCAACAACATCACCACACAGAAATTGAATCTTATTTTTACCATAGCTTGGGCCGTGGCCAAACATCTCACCTATATTCATTTAACCTTCCTTAATATTCTTATTATAAACTCTGTAGTATGTATGAAAACAAATGTAATAGTGTGTGCCATACAAAGCACCCATGCTCCTGGCCCAGCCAAAATTGTAAGCAATAATCCTCCTGGCGACCATATCTTCCAATTCTCAAATATTATCAAATCGGTCCATACTACACTTCCAACTACAATATAAAATACTAGCACTATAATTAACAATATCATAGTACGCTCACTTTACTATAGCCTTTATCGCGTTCAACTTGATATACATTATCAAACTCCACGACATTATTTATTTCCTGTCTATGTGTAACTATAAACATCTTTAGATTGTCCTCTTGTTGTTTGGCTTTTATTATATCTAATATACCACCAATTGAACTTGAATCAATACTACTATCCAATAGTTCATCTAAAATCATTATATCAAAATAGTTTGGAGAGCTTAATCTTGCAATTGAATGAAATGCCATCATAAGAGCTATATCCACCGACCTGCTTTCACCACCAGACAACCCTTCATATGTGCCATCTACAATACCCGGACCTCTTATACTACAAGACACCCATTTATCCAGTTCTATATAGAAGTTATATCCGATAGTGGATAGATATTCATTGGTTTTCTTGTTTAGATATGGAATAATTGATGCTATGGCATGTTGTTTTATTTTGTCATCTTTACATAAGTCTTTAATACATGACATATAATCAGTCAACTTGTAAAGTTTGGTGATCTCGTCTTTGATTTCCTTATTCTTTTCCTCTAGTTGGATTGTATTACTTTTTATTTCAGATATTTTCTCATTAATTGACTCTTGTTGTTCATTATTGTAATCTATGTGATACTGGATTCGACGTTTTTCTTCAAGCAACTCACTATTCTTGTTATGGTCAGATAAAATAGTATTGTATTCTTCTATCTTGCTTAGATGTTGGTTTATAATACCATCATACTCATCCTTTAATTTATCAAAGATATTATTTACCCTATAATAAGATATGATTTTGTTGCCTATATTACCCACTTTCTCTGTTCTTACTGATTCTATTGTAGCGAGCTGGTTGTTCAATGAAGATAGAGATGTGTGTAAATCTTTAATGACCTTACACTCGACGTTAAACGCATCTAATTTGGATTTTTGTTCCTTTATTTGGGTTATAACTCGTTTCATATCAGCATTATGACGTTTTAGTTCTTCATTATATCCTTCAATTTCCCGCTCTATAATCACAAACACCATATAATCACTTAACTGTTGACGACACAAAGGACAGGCAGAGTCTTTCTTTAATGTAGCAAGATCTGTAGCTTTAACATCTCGCATAGAGGTGGTGGATATGATATTGTTATTAATAACATCCAAGCGTTCCTGTAGACTGCTTTGTTTTACTTTAATTTCCCCTATCAACTTTTCAATATCTTCTACTGTATCATGTGATTCAATTAATTCTTCTATATCAGATATTTTCTGTTTGATGATGGTATAGCTCCCTTCAATACTACCCTGTTTATCTGATAGCTCCCGTAAATGTTTTTCCTTTACTTTATATATCTCAAGCTTAGATATTACAGCATTGTATATACTTCTGGCCTTTAATATTTTATGTCTCTCAGCCTTCAACATTTCATCTATATTATCAATTGAACTTATGTTTAAGGTCTTTATCTGTTCGTTTATTGATTCTAATTTAACTGTGAGATCTTTATTGCTATCTATAGATAGTTCAGCTAGGTGTTTGTTATGCTCAAGGATTACTGCAGAGTTTACTTTAATCTCATTATTTAATGAGTTGATTTTCTTATCAATCGAGCTGAGTTTGTTTACACAAGCAGCACTAAGTTTGGTAAAGGTTTCCAGACCAAACAAATTTTCCATAAAGAGGCGCTTTTGAGGTGTACGCATCTTCAAGATAGGAACAGAGTAATTGATATTCGTGTAAACTAGATTGGTGAAAGTATTGAAATTCATACCTAAGATATTATCTTCAATCTGTTTTTGGATATCTCGTTTATCTACAAAAGGAACAGTTTGACCGTTCTTGATTACTTCGGTTATACTTGGTTTTAGTCCACGTTTGATTGTATAAGTGTCTTTGCCTTTGGTGAAATCAATTTCCACTAAACAGTTCTTTTTATTCCGCCAGTTTATCAACTGCTCAAGGCGTAGATTTTTAAGCACTTTTCCATACAAAGCAAAAGAGATCACATCAGTAAACGATGATTTACCAGCTTTATTACTGCTTGTGCGACCGGGAAACTTACCTATGATTACATTTAGCCCTGATTTTAGGTCTATCTCTTGTGGTTGGTTTCCGAACAGCAATATATTTCTAAATCTAATCTTCTCTAGTGATATTCTCATATTAGAACCAAGAACAATATATTATGATACTATATGATACAAACATAATATGTATAGAGTATAAAGCAATTTTAGCCCACCAAACCATTTTAATCTTCATCTAAGTTTATCTCTTTCATTAGTAGTCCTGTCATCTTCTTTAGTGTTTTCCTACTAAGATGTTCTGGTACCGGCCAGCTATCTATATAGTCCCACAATAGAGTTTCGGTATCTTTAATAGTAATATCTTCGGTTTGTTCTTCTACGGTGGAATGATCTATTGAGAAACGAGTAGTATCAATGGTCCATGAGGCTGGTTCCAGTAGCTCCATACGCTCAACTAATTCATTATTTCTTCTAGTCCCATAGTCCCTATCAAATACCAGTTTTACAACATTACCTTTAATCTTCTCTGGGGTGAATTTTTCATTAGCCATAAGTATAACAAACTTTGGCGCTTTTGTAAACTCAAAGAACTGGATAGGTGATTGCCCTGGATGAAGTATATAATAGCCTCTTTGGCTGCCCACATCACCAAAATTCTGATGAAATGGTGAGCCAAGATAGGT
>JALNYV010000061.1 GCA_023229785.1 Candidatus Dojkabacteria bacterium
TGGATGATTTATATGATCGTTTTGCCGTAGCTGGTATCGATGTACTTGAGGGAGGAAATCTTCTTGATACAACGGGTGATGTGGAGAAGCTTGCTTTGAAGTATAGTAAAGATGCCAAGACTTATGACTCTATACAGATGTATTTGAAGGAAATAGGTCAATACCCTCTTATTGCTGCAAATGAAGAAAGAGAGTTAGCTAAAAGAATTGAAAAAGGTGATATAGAAGCCAAGAATTTACTGGCTCGTGCAAACCTTCGTTTGGTTGTTTCTATTGCCAAGAAGTATGTCGGCAGAAGCTCTGATCTTACCTTACTAGATCTTATTCAAGAGGGTAATTTGGGCTTATTTAAAGCCGTAGAGAAGTTTGATTGGACAAAGGGTTACAAGTTCTCTACATATGCTACATGGTGGATTAGACAGTCTATAACTCGCGCTCTAGCCGACCAGTCTCGCACTATCCGTATTCCTGTTCACATGGTAGAAACTATTTCGAAATACAAGCAAGTTGTACGTCGTTTATCTCAAGATTTGGGGCGTGAACCTCTTGTAGAAGAGATAGCCACAGAGATGAATCTGGAAGTAGAGAAGATTCATATCATAGAGCAGATCAACCAAGAGACTGTCTCACTTGAGCAACCTATAGGAGATGACGATGAAAAGTCTACAAGAGGGGAATTTATCCCCGACGACAAGATTCTTCGTCCAGATCAAGACTCTTCAAGAAGAATTTTGTCTGACCAAATAAAAGAAGTATTAGAAACTTTGAGTCCTAAGGAGAGAAAAATTCTAGAACTTCGTTACGGTTTGAATGATGGAGTTCAACATACTCTTGAGGAAGTAGGACAAGAGTTTGGAGTGACTCGTGAAAGAATCAGACAGATTGAGGCAAAGGTTCACGAAAAGCTTCGCAATAATGAAAAGATTGCACGTTTAAAGAATTACTTTGATTAAGAACAAAGCCAAAACTTGTTTACAAGTTTTGGCTTTGTTTGTATCATATAATATACTTTATCCCAGATAGCTGCCCGGCAGCTATCTAAAGAAATATGGAATATCAATCACAAACAAAAAACCATGCCCCGTACTAATTTTTCGATTAAGTTATATAACACAGAAATAAATATATTTAAATATACGAAAATAAAATATGGAAAAAGAATATAAAAATTTAGTACTGGGGTGTCAGAATTGTAAAAAAGACTTCATAATAGAGCCTGATGATTTTCTTTTCTATGAAAAGATAAAAGTCCCAGCACCGACGTTTTGTCCAGAGTGTAGATTACAGAGAAGGCAAAATTTTAGAAACGAGAGTACTTTATATAAAACTACATGTGATATGTGTGGTGACTCTATTATTACAGGATATCCGAAAGAAAATAATTTAAAAATTTATTGTAATACATGCTGGTATTCAGACGGCTGGGATCCTTTTGGTTACAAAAAAGATTTTAATTTTAATGAATCATTTTTTAATCAAATTAAGGAATTAAAATCACAGGTTCCTCGATTGTCTTTTACCAATTTTCAAAATGAAAATTGTCCCTATGCGAATTATACATGGTATTCAAAAAATTGTTATTTAACAGGTTCAGTTTTGTATTCTGAGAATATTATGTATTCTAGGAATGTAAATAAATCAGTAAATTGTATTGATTGTCTGCAAATAGGTGATTCTGAATGGTGTTATGAAAATATTGATTCAAACAAAAATTATAATTCACAATTTATATTTAAATCTGATAATTGTATAGACTCATATTTTTTGGTTGGTTGCAGTAGTTGTAAAAATTGTTTTATGAGTTCTAATCTTAGAAATAGTAATTATGTATTTTACAACAAACAGCTTACAAAAGAAGAATATTTAAAAGAAATTTTAAACTTAAATTTAAATAGTTATAAAAATATTCTAAATTTAATTAAGGATTTTAATAAGATTAAAAATGAAACAATATATAAATATAGTAATATATTAAAATCTTTTAATTCTACAGGTAATAACATAATTTCAAGTAATAATATTTTACAGTCCTTTGATGTCAGAGATAGTGATAATGTAAGATATGGTGTTAGGGTTTCAAAAACAAGAAATTCAATGGATATAAACAATATGGGAACTAATTGTGAAAATTTTTACGACAGTATAAATGTTGGGTTTGATGATAGTAATTATAAATTTTGTACAAATTCATGGGGTGGATGTTTTAATATAGAATATTGTGATTTATGTTTCGGGAGTTCCCACTGCTTCGCCTGCATCGGCCTCCGCAACAAACAATATTGTATCCTAAACAAACAATACACCAAGGAACAATACGAAGAACTCATCCCCAAGATAATCAAGCATATGAACGACATTCCATATATAGATAGTAAGGGAAGAGTATATAAATACGGTGAATTCTTCCCAAGCGAGTTAAGTCCTTTTGCTTACAACGAAACTATCGCTCAAGAATACTTCCCATTAACAAAGGAACAAGCTATATCACAAGGATACAGATGGAAAGACAAAGAGGTCCGAAACTACAATATAGATATACATACAGAAGATATTCCAGATGATATATCTAACATACCCGATGATATTACCTCTAAAGTCATAGAATGTGCCCATAAGGGAACCTGCAATCAGCAGTGTACAGAAGCCTTTAAAATCATCCCAGAAGAGCTAGCATTCTACAAACGTATGAATTTACCCATTCCTAGACTATGTCCTAACTGCCGTCATTATGAACGCCTAGCAGAACGTAATCCTCTCAAACTATGGCATAGATCCTGTATGAAGCCTGGCTGCACCAATGAATTCGAAACTTCATATTCACCAGACAGACCAGAGATTATCTACTGTGAGAAGTGTTATCAGCAGGAAGTGTATTAAGGGGTTAGCAGCTAGGCTCTAGTTTCTAGCGACTAGTAATTTTAAAATAAAAAAACATAGGCAATGCCTATGTTTTTTTATTTTAAAATTCTTATTTTTTTTTACAGATTAGTTGTATCAGCTGCGTCGTCTGCTGTTTTCATTAACCCGAAAGTTAAGTCAACATATTTCCAGAACGCATCATTACCTTTAAGCTTAGCGACGCATTCAGCTGCACCTGCTTTTGGTAGAGCACCTGGATGCACAACCCAGTGACGATAAACCCAAGC
>JALNYV010000062.1 GCA_023229785.1 Candidatus Dojkabacteria bacterium
CCATAATTTTTCATTTTTTTGTACTAATTAATGCTTCTAACTTATCAAAACGACTATTCATTGAGGTTTCAAGTTTGTTAAAATTCTCTTTCATACCGATATTCTCAGTCTCAACTTTTACAATTCTTTCTCCGAGTTCTGTTTGTTTCTCTGTATTTGCGGATACACTACTCCAAAGGGTACTTATTACGGGGATAGTTACAGTAAGAGCTATACCTATTATGGTATAAATCATTGAAGTACCTTTATTCTTTTGAATTTGTTTCTGTATCCAAGTCATGTTAGTTTTCTATTGGTTCTTCTACTGGCTCAATTTCTGCAGGACTTGCTTCTACGCCGACGTTTAATGCTTCTACCATGATTGCGTCAATATAATTTTCTCTTTCTTGTAGGGCGTCAATTTGGGCCTGTAGAGTATTTGTATATCTATTAATATCGCTTTGTAGACTAGCAATTTTTAAACTAAGTTCTGTTTGTTCTGCTACAAGGCTGTCTATGTTTATTACCTCTTCTACTGTTTTTGTAACTTTTAACTCATTGTTGCTTACTTTTGTGTATTCCATTTTATTATTTTTAATGTCTTATAAATCTACGACGAGAGGGGGTGGAAGGTGGTGTATATGCACTATGTGTTATCACTAATTTTGGGTCTTTGTCAGTCCCTGTTTGGTCTGCATAAAAAGTAGAAACGTTATCTCTTCCGCTTACAGCAGAATTTGTTCTCTCATTTTCTGTTATACATCCGATTGTAACAATACCTGATGCTTTTTTAGTTTCTATATAAGTTAATCCAGTAGCATTTATATTTATATTATTATATTGGTTTACTGAAACAGAAGAAATAGCTAAAGAACCTAATGAGATAAGACCAAACTCTGAATTTATAGTATAATCTGCTGTAACAAATGCATTATTAGTTGCAGGAGTAAATTGAACAACAACAATGGAAGTTAAATCGTCATTTCTTATTACATCAAACCCACTACTATTGTCGTAGAAACTAAAAATCGCTGAATCTATGTTGTCGGTGTCTGGTATCGTAGAAGCTATATCAAAACCAAAACCGCTTCTTCTTATATACCAATTTGGATTGATAAAGGCATTATTTATTAAATCTGCTGATGCCACTGTCAAATCTACGCTGTCAGCAGATAAAGCATCTCTAACAAGAGCCCAACTAGCTTTTCCATCACAAGCAAATTTTCCATCACATGTAGTATTTCCTCCTCCACTTCCTGCTTGCGGATAAAAAGTATCTGTCGTATTACCAATTTTTCCCAATTCAATTTTGGTATCTGTTTTACCAATCAATTCTATAGTATGGGCCAATGATTTTCGTATTGCTAAAATAGGGTCTTCACTAAGAAATCTTTGTTTATTTTCTCCGTTTGAATCTTTGTAATATCTTATGATATCACCATCTGGGTCATCTACTAAAATAGGCGGATTAAATATTCTGAATCTTTCTATTTCAACCGAACCATCTTTACCGAATCCAAGTTGTTTATTTCCTTTCCATCCTTTAGCGAATAATTCAATACCTGATTGACCGTTTATTTTTATTTGTTTAACCTCTCCAATTATTTCAAATTCCATATCGCTAAGAATATTCGTAAACTTTCCGGAAATGTCTAATTTTGCTATTTCATAAGATTTAATAAATTCTTTTTCTGCATCCGATTTATCAACCATAAAAGAATTTATACTTAGACCTATTGGTTTTATTAATTTTTCATCCATATTTAATTTCTATAACCCCACATATTAATATTCAACATCTGAATCTGACTTGTACTTGCTGTTCCAAACGTTACCCAATAACAATAATTTGCAGGAATTATTACTGTACTATCAGGAGTAAATGTAAGTACACTTGATGTTCCATGAATCCATTGATTTGCTGTGAATAATGTCATAGGAGAAGTGGAGGACATCACATTAGCGATATTTATATTAAACGTAATACCGTTATTTGAAAAATCTGTTAATTGAGTTGTGGAAGCAATTAATGCGTCTATTTGTGTCACTGTGACACTTGTTCCACCTTGTCTTAGACAAGTACCGAATTTTGCTGTTTCATCTGTCGTTGTAGCCTGTGGGATAGACATTCTATCATTCCAAGAATCAGAACCCCCGTACATCTTCTTTCCTCCGACGGTTATCGAACTATCCGACACTACCAAACTTGTAGAAGAAGCTGTGCCGTTGGTTGTGAGGGTTGTAAAGATACCTGTCGCAATATTAGCCAGTGTACTCCAGAACGTTGTTGCTGTTCCAAGAGTTGATGTTGAGTTTGTCATTGACACAAGACCAGATAATGTGGATGTTCCTGTTACATTTAAATGAGCATTGACTGTGAGATTCTGATTAGCGGCGGTATCGGAGAATAGACCATAGAGGAGAGAGTTGGCTTTATCTCCTGCGGTATTTGTTCTGTCTTTATTATCTATGTAGAGAGAATTTGATCCTAGTTCATATTTACCAGCGTAATATCCTAAGGCTACGTTACTACTTCCAGATATATTATCATTTAGAGCACTACGTCCTACAGCAATATTCTTTAATCCGCTTGTATTGTTATAAAGAGAAGCATATCCCAAAGCCACATTGCTATCACCAGATGTTAATTTTGTAAGTGAATACATACCAACGGCAGTATTACTATCAGCCGCATTTGTACTTGCTCCAGAAAGACCTGCTTCTTGACCTATAAAAGTATTATATGAAGCTCCAGATGCTACATTAGTTCCTGCGTTTAATCCTAAAAATGTATTATTATCCGTATTAAGACTTAAATATAATGGAACTCTTATCGTCGTCGCATTTAATGTTCCTAACCATGAAATACCAGAATTAGTAAATTGTGTTGTGCTTGCGTTTCCAAAAATCTGTAATGGAACGAATGTATTAGCTGTATATGTCTTAGGGATAGTCGTACTTGCATGAATGTATGCGTTTACATTTGAGTCACCATAAGAACCAGACGGGCTTGTAGTAGCGATAATCTTTCCAGTTGGGTCGCTTGCTAGGAATGTTCCTGCAGGTACAGCTAATGCTCAT
>JALNYV010000063.1 GCA_023229785.1 Candidatus Dojkabacteria bacterium
GGTAATGAGCCAATTGATTGGCTTTTTGATTTAATACTTCGTAGGTTATTTGTTGATCTTCATAGACTACCGCTATCCTGTCTTTGTTGTTTTGTACTACCTCTTCAAATAGCTCATGAACGCATTCTCCTTTTGGGTATTCGTGCTGTGTATTGTTCCATAAGCCAAGTTGGGTTAGTTCTTGCTCGGTTAGTAATGATATGTTTCCTATATATTGGTATTTGTTTTTTAATGTATTTGATACTAATTGTCCCAAATGCCTTGAGATCTTGTTTATATCTTCTTTGGTGAAATATGTTCCATTATAATTTAGTCTTATTTCTAATTCTTTCCTTGGTATCACTACTACTGATAATTTGTATTCTGTTTTTTCTATCCCTTGGATAGATCTTATGGATAATCTATTGTTATTATTGTTTTTTTCACTTACCGTCTCTTTAGGCATTGGATAGTTCTCAAATACATAAATACTATCAAATAGGTCTCTCTCTTTTTGTAATGATTGAATTGTGGATAATGGTATATATCCATACATCTGAGCTTCACTCATTTGTATTTGTAATCTTTCTAATAAATCTTTTATGCTTTCACCGGATTTAAATTGAACTCTTATGGGTAAGGTATTGATAAATATACCTACCATATCTTCTACTCCAGGTAGATCAATGCTCCTTCCGGATACTGTCACTCCAAATACTATATCCTCCTGTCTTGTATATTTACTTAGCAATATGCTCCACATTCCCTGTATTACTGTGTTGATAGTTACCCCTAGTGATTTAGCATAATTGTTTAGTTGATTGGTTTCTTCTGTGTTTAGTGTTAATACACATTCTCCATGTTCGTTGCTTTCTGCTACTTGTTTATCGCTTAACCTAGTAGGGGAAACCCCTAATAAGTTTTCTTCCCAATACCTTTTGGCTTTATTCTGATCTTGTCTTAATAACCACGATATATAATCCTTATATGGTCTTCTTGCTTTTAGTTTGATTGGTTTGTTGTTGATTAGTGATTTATATGTCTCTACCACTTCACCCAATATTATTGGAAGACACCATCCATCGGTCAATAAGTGATGCATGTTCCATATGAAGTAATATTTGTTGCTGTCTGTTTTTATTAAGTTAAACCTCATTAGAGGTGCTTTGCTTAAATCAAATCCCTTCGCTCTTTCTAATTGTATGAGTTGTTGTAACTTTTCTTTTTGATTTGTTTGATTGCTCCAGTCTTCTTTTATCCAAAGCAAATTTACTTCTTTATGTATTATTTGTACCGACTCATCTAGTCCTTCCCATATGAAACTCGCTCTTAAGCTATCATAACGATTAATTATCGTATGCCAGGCTTTATACCAATGGGTAGTATCTACACTCTCTAACTCAAATACACTTTGGGTAAAATATGCATCTGATTCTGGTTGATATAAAGCTTGAAATAGCAACCCACCTTGTATAGGAGATAGTGGATATATGGTTTCTAGTGGTTGATGGAATGTAGTATCTAGCTTCTCTTGACTAAATCTTACCAACTCAAAGTCAGATGGTGTATATCCATATACTCCTTCTTTTAAGCAATATACTACTAATGCTTCTAATTTCTCTTTAAAGCTATTCGCTATTTCTTGGATAATTGATTCTTGGTAATTAAATGTGAAATTAAAACTCAATATCCCGTCTTGTATTTGACCATTAATATCTATTTTATAAAGTAATTTATCAGCTTCGCTAGAACATTGCCCTATATAGTCATTGCCTAACTTGAAGGTATTCCCTTCTATATCTGTAGTATCCCATTGTCCTAAATAGTTAAATGCTATGTTGGTTGTAATTAGTGGTATTTGATGTTGAATAGAACTAGCTATTCCATAGGTAATACCTTTTTCAGGTATTTGTCTTAATTGTTCTTTTACCTCTTTTATACATCTGTCTAGATTAGTTGGATCTGATAACTTTAGATATACAGGATAGATCGAGGTAAACCATCCTATAGTTCTGGTAAGATCTAGATTACTATCAAGAGTCTCTCTTCCATGTCCTTCTAGATTTATACACAGTTGGTTATTCGTATACTCTCCAAATGATTGGACCAATGCTGTTAGTAATAAATCATTTGCTTGGGTTCTATATGCCTTCTGTGCTTTCTGTATGAAGTCTCTGGTTAGTTCTTTAGAGTAAGTTACTACATGGTGATTTATCTTAGATACATCCGATTCTTGTTTTAGAGATAAGATTATATTTGGTAGGTTTCTATAATATTCATTTGTGGTATCTAACTTATCATATTGTTGTAAAAACTTTCCCCATGCTTGATAGCTATGACTCTTTAAAGATAATGATTTGTTTTCGTATAAGGTATTTAGGTCTTCTAGCAATATTCTCCAAGATACCCCATCTACTATTATGTGATGGATTACCCAGAACAATCCTTTGCCTTCAAACCATACCAATCTGCTTAGTGGACCTTTTTCTATGTTTAGGCTAGATTGTATTTTAGTACAGATATCATTTAGTTTATCCTTTGACCAACTATTCTCATCTATTACTTCAAATGGGATATCCTTAACGTTGGTATAGTTTTGCGTTTCATCATAGTACTGCTCCCAAATACTTTCCTTATTGCTAGATCTTTTAAGTCCATTAACTCTCCTGAACTTAATCTTAAAAGCATCATGATGGTTATATATCTTAACTAAGATGTCTTTTAGTTTGTTTATATCTATAGGTTTATCTTCTTTGGATATTATCCAACTAGCTTGGTTGAAATGGTTTACGTTTCTTGCTTTTTCAAAAAACCATTGTTGTATTGGTAACAATTGTACAATGCCTGTTGCTGGGCCTTGGTTTATCTCAATTGATTTGTCTACTTGTTTAGAATTAACTACTAATTCAGCTATAGTTGGTGTTTCAAATACTTGCCTAACATCAAACATTATTCCTTGCTGTCTAGCTCGAGACACCATCTGGATGCTTATTATGGAATCTCCTCCTAATGAGAAGAAATTATCATTCCTTC
>JALNYV010000064.1 GCA_023229785.1 Candidatus Dojkabacteria bacterium
CTGTAACAACTCCACCAGTAAAATCAATTCCAAGATTTAAACCCCATTTTACTAAGCTAAATATTCCAGCACTCAAAAATATTGCAGAAATTGTAAAATAAATAAATCTATATTTCATCCACAAAATCATATTTTATCCTCTCTAAAGAACAATCTCATTAAATTTCTTGTTACAACAATGCCAGTAAATAATGATGTCGCAATACCTAGGGCAAGTGTAATTGCAAAACCTCTAACTGGCCCTGATACATGTAAGAAACTCCAGTCTAAAGGATTAGCTAGTATAAAGGCTGTCACAAGTGTTGCAACATTAGCATCTCTTATAGAATCCCATGCTCTACCAAATGAAACTTCAAGGGCCGTCTTCATTGGTCTGTTTTTTATTTCTTCTTTTAGTCTTTCAAAAATTAATATATTACTATCAACTGCCATACCAACAGAAAGTAAAAATCCTGCAATTCCTGGAAGTGTTAATGTAATTGGAACTAGTTTATATATAGCAAGTGTAATTAATCCAAAAATAACAAGTGCGACATCAGCAATTAATCCATATTTACCATAAATTAAAATCATAAAAAGAGAAACCATAATAATACCAATAACACCCGCCTTAATACTTTTATTAACAGAGTCAGCTCCCAGTGTTGCTCCAACTGTTTTTTCCTCAACTAATTTGATGGGTACAGGAAGGGCACCTGCGTTTAATTGAACTTCAAGCTTATTAGCTTCTTCTACAGTAAAACTTCCTGAAATTTGTGCTTTACCTCCAATAATTTTTTCATTTACTTGGGGAGAAGATACAATGTCATTGTCTAAAATAATTACGACAGATTTACCAACATTTCTGCCAGTTATTTCTTCAAACTTTTTTGAACCTTCCTCACTAAATTCAATAGATACTGAAGGCTTACCTGTGTTTCTATCAAAAACGGTGGCTGCTGATTTTAAATCTGCCCCTGTTAAATCTGTTGGAGATAATTGGGAAGAAGGTGTTGCTCCATTTTTACCTGGTGTCTCAATAACTTCTGCAAATAAAAGCTGGGCTGTTTGACCAATGAGACTTGCTGCTTCTTTAGGATCATTAATTCCAGGAAGTTCAACTATGATTCTATTTTTTCCTTCAAATTCTGATGTTTGAACATTACTTTCAGAAACACCAAAAAGATTAACTCTTTTCTCTATTATATTTCTTAGTGATTTAATTGCCTGATCTTTTTTACTTTCATCAAGTTTACTTGTATCTGCCTCAAAACTTAAATGACTTCCCCCTGAAAGGTCAAGACCTAATGACAGATCAAAAGTCTTACCAAATAAAGGATAACCAAAACTTATAAAACTACAAGCTACGGTAACTAGAAGTATTAAAATAACTTTAATTAGTAAGTTCTTCTTCATCTCCAATAATCATAACTCGACTTCCTAAAAATATACTCTGTAAAAATGGATCTCTTCTCTTCTTTCTGTAATCTAATTCTTCTCTTGTCATTACAGTATAATTTATTTCCCTAGCTAGTTTTGATTCATAAGTACGAATAATCATAGCCAGCTCAGGAAGGACAACTTCTCCAACAATTAAAATATCTACGTTATCATCCTTTTTTCTTGACTTCATTCGTACAAACGAACCTGAAAACATGACTATAGATACTTTCCCAAGTTTTGCTCGTGAATCACAAATTTCTTTTCCAAGACCTGTGGATTTTGCAACAATTGAGAGAAGATCACTAAAACCACCATAGTCAGTGCGAACAAAATAATATATTCTATTTCCTCTTGGTTCTTTCTTTAATATTCCAGCTTTTTCAAGCCTTTCTAATTCCCTTCTTACAGCATTAATTTCTTCTTTTATTTCACGGACAATTCCCCTGACATGATACATTTCAGTTAAATTAGAAAAGAATAATTCTAATACCTTAACTCTTACTTTCGAAGTAATAATGTCGTCAAAAATTGATTTCATTCCCCAATGGTAGCACTTCTATCCAAGTTTGTCCTCTAACAAATTTTATTTCATCTCCATTCTCATCCATTAATACTAAACGATCTGTGGCGGTTGTCTTTTCCCAAGTGGCATTTATTACTCCACCGTTTTGAAATACCATTGCCTCTCCTTTACCAGTTACTGTATATAGCATGTGATGCTCTTTATCAACCGGTCCCTCTTCTTTGACAAAAACAATAGCTACATTTTTAGCAGTTAACTGTTCTCCATTTTCTAAATCTTTGTGTTCATTTCCTCCATTTGATCTTAAATATTTATTATTAGCTGAATCATATTTCCAATTTACATCATAATCAGGCATACTTTCCCAAAATGAAAAGTTAATATCAGTTGCAGTTGAAGTTTGTGGCTTGTCATCCATAAACTTCCAAGAAACAAAATTTTCATCCCATGTATTTCCATCAGAATCTTTGTAATCATAACCTCTCTTTGTTGCCTCTTCGTAAATCTTATCTGTAGAACCAACTTTTTGATGCTCTGTTGCAAGATCCATTCTTCTGTCATCAGTATATAATGCTGGGTAACCTGTATTTGTTGCACCATTCATGTCACTACCATATCTTCCATTAACCCAACCAACTTTTTCAAGAAGCTTGTAAGCATCTACTCTTGGATCAATCTGACCCTTAATTTTAACTCCATTCGGCATGTTATTATCAATATTATTTGCTCCACCCCAATGCACGAACAATGGATTATCTCCATATTCCAAAGCATAGTTAATAAAATAAACTCTGGCACTTCTGATTTGACCAATAATATAGTTATTATCAGCAATACCACAATAAAAAACTCCTAAAAATCTTGTAATACCTCCTTCAGCTACTATTTCATAGATAATATCTGCTTTTGATAAACCAGATTGTGGACGTGATTCTAAATGATTTTCAATTACTGCAACAATTGGCCTTTTGGTTGACCAA
>JALNYV010000065.1 GCA_023229785.1 Candidatus Dojkabacteria bacterium
TGTGTATTCCTATCTAAATTTGGTAACACTTTTGATACTATAGCAAAATTATATGATGATAATCCAAAGGTTATGTCTATTTCTCAACTGCATGGATATTCATCAGATGAAATATTCGCTTCAAATAAAGTGGGTATGAAAAATATTCCCGCTGAAACTGGTGGCGCTGGTGGTCCAAGTCCAATGTGTTCTACTTTTAGAATGGCAGCATGGACCGAACATGAGTTGGCTCCACTCTGTTCCAGACCAGGAACAAGAGCCGGTAATGGATTTATAGACTTCTTTCTATCCACCATAGGGAATGGCTTTGAAGTGATGAATTTTCCTTTTTATTCAAGTGATTATGTCTATCACATTGGTGGTGGTACAGCTAGAAGAAACTTAGGTAATTTAGCTAGAGAAATTAAAGTTGCTTATGGTAGTGCAATGGATATATCAAGATATGGGTCCAGATGTACTCTTAAAGAAACTTATGATTACTATTGTGGGGCTCATTATATTGATATGACTAGCCCAGAATTTAAAGCCCATCTAGAAAAAGCTTATAGTATTCCATTTGACCAACTAGTTAAATTTGATGAGACTATATTAAAAAAATTACAACTTGAACCAAAAAGAGAAATAGGATTTAGACCTTCGCCATTTGCAGTAACGGATAGATTGGAGTACCTTAGAGGCCCGCGGAATGAAAGAAACAAAAGTGATTATGATGTATACGACACATATCAATATGGAGTGAAGTAATGAAGTTGATGCCGTATCATTACATCTATAAAATAACCTGTATTATCACTGGTAAATTCTATATTGGAGCACATTCTACAAATAATTTAGATGATGGTTATATGGGTAGTGGAAACAGAATCAAACGGTCTATAAAAAAGCATGGTAAAGAAAACCATAAACTAGAAATACTTGAATTTTTGCCCGATAGGAAATCTCTTATGATAAGAGAGTGTAAGATTGTAAATGAAGAAATGGTAAAAGATGAAATGTGTATGAATATGATAACTGGTGGATGTGGTGTAGGTATTGGAATGATGTTAGTAAGAGATAAGAAAGGTGATATACTTTGGATGAAAAACAATGATTCAAGATTTCTAAATGGAGAAGTAACGCATATAGCCAAGAACAAAGTATCTGTAAAGGATGCCAATGGCCATACTTTACAAGTATCAAAAGAAGATCCAAGATATTTAAGTGGCGAACTAGTTAGTGTGAATAAGGGCACAATTCCAATTAAGGATATAAATGGTAATTGTTATAGGATAGATAAAGAAGATCCAAGATATTTAAGTGGGGAATTGATTCCTATCTATAAAAATAAAATAAATGTAAAAAATATTAATGGTGTAACTTCTAAAATTACATTAAATGATCCGAGATATTTGAGTGGTGAATTAGTACCAATTACCACTGGGTTTGTACCAGTAAGAGATATAAATGGCAATACTTATAGTGTTTCTATTAATGATCCGAGATATTTGAGTAGAGAATTAGTACCAATGACTACAGGTTATGTGCCCGTAAGAGACAAAGAAGGAAATACATTTCAAGTATCAAAAGAAGATCCAAGATATTTAAGCGGAGAGTTTGTACATGTTAGCACAAAACGGGTTTCTACAGAAAAAACTAGAAATAAAATGAGTAAAAATCATGCAGATTTTTCTGGAAATAAAAATGGTAGATATGGCACATGTTACATATCTAATGTAGAAGAAAAAAGAAGTATAGTAATAAAAAAAGAAGAATTGGAAAAATGGGTTTCAATGGGCTGGATTAAAGGAAGAAAAATTAAATGGTAAAAACAATTGATATAATTAGAACTGGTGCTAGTAGGCCAAATTTACTCAAAATCTCCACACAATCTTTTCTGGACCATCTTAAATTTTCAGGCAAAATAAACTGGTTTTTACATGAGGATGTGTTGAATGACGAAGCATCAAATGAGTGTATATCGTATAGTGAATCACTAGGAATATATAGTAAGATTGTCAGAGATAAACCACCTCTGGGCCATAATAGATCATTTAAATGGCTTACAAATTGTATAACTGCAGATTTTTTCATGTTTATTGAGGATGATTATGAGTTGTTACAAGTAATGAAATGTCTCAACCCAGATTGTAAAAAGAAAACCACAAACAAGTATAAAGAAGCCAACCAAGAAACTTGTAAGCATTGTGGGTCAGCTTTTGTGGAGAGTCCAACTGATTTAGATGTTTTGATTGGTTTGATGGAAAAGTATCCACAGATAAATGAAATTGCCCTGCCGAAAAGAGACATATTGCCCCTTAAGCCGAACTTCACTAAAAAAGAAGTCAAATTTGATGATACAATTCTAACTATATGTCATCATTGGTATGTTAGTCCAGCAATCTGGCGCACTTCATTTATAATGCCGTTTATACAAAAAATGATATACCCCCCCGGATCGGGTTGCTGGGGCTGGCATTGGGATATAAACCGGCTGCTAAAAGGTGATGGTACAATTGTTAATGCTGACTGGGTAGAAAAACATACAGGTACTTATTATCTAGGCGAGATTCGCAGCGGCCAAAGAATCCTTCATCTTGGCCAGGGCGATAAGTCATTGCGGAATGGTTCTTATAAATGGTAGAATAATTTGTTTACTATCATCAATGATATGATATAATAACATAAGGGGTATAAATGAAAGATAAAATTTGTTTAGCATTGGATATGGCCTGGGAGTATGGCAAGATAATTGATTTTTTGCGTTCTTGTAAAGGTGGAGCCAGCTGGGTAAAAATCGGCTACCATATGATCTACAAGGGATGGGCATATGCTCTAGTAGAACAAGCTTTTAGTGGAT
>JALNYV010000003.1 GCA_023229785.1 Candidatus Dojkabacteria bacterium
GGGTGTGGGGGTGGGGATGGGAGTGGGTATGGGTTTGGGTATGGGGGTGGGAGTGGGAATGGGGTTGGGTATGGGTATGGGAATGGGCTTGGGTATGGGAATGGGAATGGGTATGGGGATGGGTATGGGAATGGAGGTGGAGATGGGCCTGCAAATGGGGGGGAAAGTGGAAATGGTTATGGAGATGGAAGAGGAGATGGAAACGAAGAAGAATAGGATTAGGAAAATAAAAAAAGTATATATTTCTAATATGAGAATATAAATTCTCAATATGAGAAAGGAGTTTTATGAACTATTACCAAAAACAATTAGCAAAAATTGAATTTGATAAAATTTATCCCTCAACAGTAAAGTTTAAGTGTGAAAAGGGAGAGACTAATTGGCTTGATATGAATAAAGAATCGGCGGAAGAAATAATAAGAGTTCTGAAACGTGAATTTAATTTAGAGGTATAACGTGATTTTCATTATTCTTGACTTGAGTTTTGGTGAAATAACCATTCTTACTGACTTTGAGGGTAAAGTGTTAATGTATGATAAAGAAGAGGAAGCAAAGGCATATGTGGGTGCTACAATTGACCAGAATGGTGCTGAAGAAAATTTACATAAATATAAAATAGTTGAAATTATGTCATGTCTAATATGATAGACGCAATAGTAATCTGCACAGCATATTTAACAATAAACATTCCTTGGTTTGTAGCACTTGTAGTAATTTGTGATAAGGAAACAAATGACTAATTCACGTATTCATTTTTTAATGAACCAATTTATTGAATAAAGCCAGTAGTGTAGAGTGTAGTTACTTCAATGCCAATGAAAAGATGAAGGTTCAAATCCTTCCCACTTTCGAGTGGTAGCTCAATTGGTAGAGCGTTACAACTATACTTGCCTGTTCTCTGGCTAGTAATTTTTGGTATTAGTAAATTTATAACAATTAGACAAGCCATTTAAGGAGGTGATATTAATTGGCAGAAAAGAAGAAAGTAACCCCTAAGAAGGCTACTAAGAAAGTGGCTCCGAAGAAGAGCACTAAGAAGTAAACCTATAACTTTGCTTTTAAAGTTGCTGTCTTGTCATTAGTTGGTAGTGTATGTTATAGTTACTTCGTTGTAGAAAAACACTATAGCAGTTTGTTCTCCAACTTAAAAATTTAAACAATGAGGTTCAAGTGATATTTCTTATTTTTGTTTTAGCATTTATGTTAGTAGGGTTGTATCTTGCCATTAAGGGCCAATCTGATTTCCAAGATATGATAGGGGCTGTATGCATATTTCTGTCATTTATTATTATGGTAGCTTGGATAAGTGTGTATGTAGATAATTGGAATAATCAAAGAAAGGTAGAAGCTTTTACCCAATCTGGAGTCTACCTTAGCTTTGTAAAGATAGCCACTTCTGAGAGTAGCACAATTAATTTGAATCCAATTGGTAATAATCTACTACAACTTTACAAAGACATAAATGAATATAATAAGTTTATTGTTGATTGTAATGCTTCTAACAATAACTTTTGGTTTGACTGGAACTACCCAGATTGGGAAGCTCCAGAATTGATAACAATACCCTAACAATTATAACGGTGGCGTAGGATATGGTTACTTCCTTGTTAGAAAAACACCATATTCGTCTGTTCCCCGATTAAAAATTAAGGAGTGGTGAATGGCTTCAATAAACAAAGTACCCAAAGAATACACCCATGAGGGAGTAAAAGCATCTCATATCTCACCGGAGAAACAGCTACGCAGAACGGTGATGGCATGTATGCTTTGGGAAAATACTTTCTATGAAGATGGAAAAGATGTTGCGGATAGGATTGTAGAATTAGTTCCTAAAATAAATCCCTTAACTGTTTCTGATATTGCTGTAGAGGCAAGAACAGAAATGAAACTCAGACATGTTCCTTTGCTAATTGCAAGAGCAATGTTGAAATCACCAAGTCATAAGGTTATTGTCAGAGACTTGTTGCCTAAAATAATTCTTAGACCAGATGAGCTCACAGAATTTTTAGCCATATATTGGAAAGATGGCAAATGCCCTATTGCTGCCCAAGCTAAAAAAGGATTAGCGGAAGCGTTCACTAAATTTGATGCCTATTCTCTGGCTAAGTATAATAGGGATGGGGTTATAAAGCTAAGAGATGTTTTGTTTATGTGTCATGCCAAACCAAAGGACAAAGAACAAGAACTTCTTTGGAAAAAACTTATTGACAAAACACTTCCTATACCGGATACTTGGGAAGTAGCTCTTTCTGGTGGAGCAAATAAAAAGAGCACTTGGGAAAGGCTATTGAAAGAAAACAAATTAGGTGCGCTTGCTCTATTGCGAAATCTACGTAATATGAGTGAGGTAAAAGTTGAAGAAAAAACTATTTTTCAAGCATTAGAGAATATGAATGCGGAAAGAGTGCTTCCTTTCAGATTTATTGCTGCTGCAAAATATGTGCCAAATTGGGAAAGTGTTATCGGAACAGCAATGTTAAAATGTATTAAGAATCATGAAAAATTGCCCGGTAAAACAGCTTTGCTTATTGATGGCAGTGGTTCAATGAAATGGGCGATATCTGAGAAATCAGATTTAACTCGATTTGAAGCCGCTTGTGCGTTGGCTATCTTGGCAAGAGAAATTTGTGAATCTTGTAATGTAGTGGTGTTTAGTAATAATGCTTTTAACGTTCCTGACAGGCGGGGATTTGCATTAAGAGATGCCATACACAATAAAGCGCAATTTGGTGCCACACATATTCAAGATGGAATAGATTTAGCCACTAAGGCGGGTTATGATAGAATAATAATATTTACAGATGAACAATCTGCACAAAGTATTCACAACCCCATTAAAAACTCACTAGGTTATGTTATAAATGTAGCTTCTTACAAAAATGGTATAGGTTATGGTGAGTGGTTGCATATTGATGGATTTTCTGAAGCCGTTGTAAATTTTATAATTGAAATGGAAAAAGGAGATAAATTATGAGTGAAATTAATTATGGGTTTGGGTCTGGGTTTGGGTCTGGGTATGGGTCTGGGTCTGGGGATGGGAGTGGGTATGGGTATGGGTGTGGGGATGGGTTTGGGTTTGGGTATGGGTATGGGTATGGGTATGGGGATGGGTATGGAGGTGGAGATGGGCCTGCAAATGGGGGGGAAAGTGGAAATGGTTATGGAGATGGAAGAGGAAGTGGGAATGGGGATGAAAATGAAGAAGAATAAAATACAAAAAAGAGGTTAAAATGTCTAAAAGTACAAAAAGTTCTTATGACAAATTGGGGGCACCAAAATTAAAATGTCCACTTTGTGGTGGTAATGTTGTTGTAACCGGCCAATCTTCTGGTTGGTCAAAACAATTAGAGTATAAAGCTATGTGTATGAGAGCGGAGTGTCATTATAGAGTTGGAATGTTTTATACTGAAGCACGGTGTATAGATGTACATTTAGCACTTTGCGATGCAGTTGAAGATAACACTTCTAATAAAATTGAGATGTTTAAAGTTGATATTGGAAACTTTTTAGATAAAGCAAGTTCAATGTGGTTAGAGGATAAAGATAAGTATTCTGCAAAAGATGTTATAAAGGGGTTTTTAGAGATTGTGGCAGATAATTTTGGAGAGAAAGAAAGTAAGAAAATTGAGGTAGTAAAGGAAGTAAAAAGTGGAAAAGACTAATAAAAGTAGAATAAGTGAAATTCATTTTGGGTTTGGATTTGGTAATGGGTACGCATATGGAAATGGAAAAGGGTATGGAGATGGAGAAGGGTATACAAATGGGAGGGGGAATGGGGAATATAGTATAGTGGGATATGGGGGTGGAAGTGGAGATGGAGATACAGATGGATATTTAGACGAAAAAGGAGGGTATGGATGTGGAAGTGGATGTGGTGAAGGAGACGGTAAAGGGGAAGGAAAATGGTAAGCTATGATAGAAAAAGAAATTAACTATGGATATGGGGGTGGATATGAAAGTGAGGATGAGGATGGATATGGGCATGGATACGCAAGTGGAAATGGTTATGGAGAAGGGTGGGGAATTGGTAAGGGGGTTGGGGATGGGTGTGGGAATGGATTTGAGGATGGGTGGGGGTAAGTTATGACTAAAATAGAAATTGATAGGCTCAAACGTTTGAAAAAAGAAATAGATAGGTTTGGAGTATACGCCGAGGATACTGTAGATGATTATTGGGCAAACGCAAATATATTAAAGTCTTTCCATCAGAGACTTGTCCGCCGTTGTAAAGTGTTGTTACACCATTTGGAATAAAACTTTTAAAGAGTAGAATTAGCCCCGTCGTCTAGTGACTTAGGATATTGTGTCCCACACAAAGACGCAGGTTTGAATCCTGCCGGGGTTGCCAAATCATAGATAAAGGAGAAATTAACATTAACTCGCAATTGTTTTCCTATCCTTTTCTCCTTTATCATTTAACCCCGTCGTCTAATTGGTTCAGGATGTTGTATCTCATACAAAGATGTAGGTTCGAGCCCTGCCGGGGTTGTAAATTCGGGGCGGTAGTTTAATCGAGTAAAACACTAGCTTTGCAAGTTGGAAGATGTGGGTTTGACCCCCACCCGCTCCATAAAAATCCATGCCTTTCATGGAATTGCCTTTCTATTAACAAAGGGATAGGTAACCAGTGACTGCCTATCCCTTGAATTAAAAACTTAATGAACTAAACCACTATGAAAAAACTATAGAAATAATGAAAGCTTAGTTGGAGGATGAATGACACAAGAAGAGAATAAAGAGTTATTTGTAGAAGCACTTGAAAAAGCCCAAAATTCAAATCATTTTAAAAGAACTGGTTTTTCTGCTGTTTTGAAAGGACTTAAGGATAACAAAAATGATTTAGGCTACTCTACAGATAGTGTGTCGCATATTGCGTATAGTATAGGTGGAAGAAGAATTAAAACTACATTAGGTAGATATGTAAGAAGGGTATTAAATATTCAAGCAGATGTTATATATGATTATGACTTAGGTAATTTGGCCGGGTTTTTTACTGCCTTTAAACTGACTACAGGCAAGTTTAACTTCTTTGTTGTAAATGGAAAAGGTTTGGAAGACAAGTATAGTGAAAATTTTGGTGAAAGTTCTTGTATCTCTGGAAAAAGTTCGCATTTAACAAAGTTATACGTAGATAACCCAGATAAGGTTTCTCTCCTTTGCTTCGAGCATTCTTTTGGTGAAGGGGTGTCAGGCGTAGAAAATGAAATAAGGGCATTGATATGGAAATTAGATAATGGTAAAATTGTGTGTGATAGACCTTACCCAAGCACTTACTTTGCGGTACATGTAATTGAAATGTTTTGTAAGAGAAATGGGTGGTTTCTTACACAAGAGGAGAAAGGATGTGTTACTTTAAAAGTTGCTCCGGGTACACTAGAAATGCCCTCTATAGATAGTTTCTATAGGTATGTGGTAAAAAATAATAGGTTAATATTAAGTAATTATAACATATGTGACTGTCGCACATTCAGTGGGCCCGGTGATATGTTTGAAATGAAGTATGATTGTGATGGATGTCATAGGTGGATATTTGAAAGTCAATATAAAACAGGTGATAAATATTTTTGTAAAAATTGTTTTGAGATGTTATCAAAACAAACAACACTAATTTAACGAAAGGTTTTTATGGTACACATTATCAATCAAGACAACATGGAAGAATCTCTCTCTGATTTTAAGAAAGAACTTTTAACAGATAGGGGAGATGAGAGAGTGCGAAGATTCTTCGTAGTGGTTGAGTCCCCATTAAAGGAGTTTGCTATCCTATGTGAGAAATATGAATTGGGTGTAGTGAATTGTGGGCGAAAATGGAATGATAAAGAAGTTTTTGCAATATTTTAAAAGAAAGGTTTGTAATGAGTCATCAATTAGGGGTGTACTCTTGGCCAAAGAAAGAGAATAAGCGAATAGTTGGGAAGAAAGTCTTTAGGAAAGCTCGAAGACTTGTATATGAAAAACTTGATTATGAGGAACTAAAGAAATGCTGTGAGGCCCCGGTAAAAACCTTAATGGAGCTTACAAAGGGACATAATAAAACACTAGACTATGGTTTTATGAATAATAATTCCAATATTCTAGGTGTGGCACATTTAGACACTGTTCAACAGTCTTGCCATTTTGCCGTCGTTAACTCAGGTAAAAGAAAACTGATATTTTGCCCTAAACTTGATGACAGAATAGGGGTATATACATTACTCTATTTATTGCCTAAATTGGGTGTGAATATTGATATTCTTTTTTCCAACGATGAAGAGAGAGGGGCATCAACGGCATCAAGATTTAAAACAGATAAAAAGTATAACTGGATGGTAGAATTTGACAGGAGGGGTGATGATGCGGTAACATATAGATACCGATTTGATGATGTTGTGGAGAAACATTTTATCATTGGGGTGGGCTCGTACTCTGATATAAGTTCCATGTCTCATTTGGGATGTATGGGATTTAATGTTGGGGTTGGTTATTCTGATGAACATTCTATTAATGCCTATATGGATGTAGAAATGTACATTAACCAAATAGCGTATTTCTTATTGTTTTACCAGAGTAACAAAGACACTTTTTATGAGCATAAGGAGGTTGCGTATACACATAGGGGAAGTGAGTATTGTTGGGGAGAAGACAATATACACGATTATGTTGGTGGTTACCATCATAACAGAGTGAATACAAATATTTCAAAGTATAGGGAACAGTTATCAAAGGCAAAGCACAGTAGGTATAACGGTGTTGGGTATTGGTGCAAAAATTGTAATTCCTATTTAAAGAATGAGGAATTAGAATGCTGTGAAGAAACTGAAGCAGGGGAAGTTGTGTGTCCCATTTGTTATCTTGAAATGACAGTAATATAAGGAACCCATATGGAAATTTTACCAGACAACATACTTAACGAAAAAAGCAATTTCTTTAAAAGCATAGTTTTATCTGTTATCGCAGATGGAAACATCACTACTAGTCAATTAAATGTGGCTAACCTCTTACTGGCAACAATAGAAAAAAACCCTAACAGTATTGTATTTTCAGATAGGGGTAACGAATACATATCTTATTTGACATCTCCCGTTAGAAGAGCAAGTTCTCCATTGGGGAGGTATGTAAGGAGAAAACTAGGACTAGATGTATATAATATAAGAGACAGTGACTTAAATGTATTTGTTGATGCCGTTGTTGCCAGAAGAATAATTAAAACTGACAATATTGATACATCAAACTTTGTTACTCTAGTAAAGGGAAAAGAAATTGTAGAAAAGTATAAAGAAGGATTTGGTGGGGAAACGTGCATGACCGGCCATAAAGCTAGGTTTACGAAAATGTACGCTACAAATCCTGATAAGGTTAGCTTGTTATTGTTTACTTGTGGTAAAGTTAAAGCACGTGCTTTGGTTTGGAACACAGATAGTGGAAAGGTTGTGCTTGATAGAATATACCCTAATAATGGATTTCATGTTTCTGTAATACAAGATTTTGCAAAGAATAGGGGGTGGTTGTGTAGATTTGATAATAGACCTTTTGGCCAAGGAAATCAATATGATATTTATGGAAGAAAACACTGTCAGTTAGATGGAAATGCCTACTGTGTTACATTGAGTTTAAAAGATGTTCATTATATCCCATATTCCGATACTTTTGCTTATGGCCGCATTAAAGATGAGGTGCTTACTGCCACAAACAAAATAGAGAAAGATTGTACAAATTATGTACAGTTGTTTAATACAGATGGTCATCTTGAATTTATCTTAAAAAACTATGTATGTGAAATGTGTGGTTATTTTATGCCACGAAGTGCTATTTATGTTTCAGATACTGAAAGCTTTTTATGTGGGGATTGCTATAGAAAACAATTTAAATCATGTTCTTATTGTGGTTGTGAGATAAATACATTTAACCAAATAAGGAACACAGATTATATTTTTGTAGATAATATTTGTTACTGTATGAAATGTGCAATAAAATATGGTCATGAGGTGCCACATGACCATACTGAAAACCTTGTGGGGGTTGCTGATGCTAACTTTTGAACAAAAACAAAAGATGTTTATTGATTGGTTTAAGTTCTTTTATAGGAATAGGAGTTCCTTCATTTGTTCCTCACACTCCTACGATTCCGTAAGAACAGTAAAGGATTGCATTATTAACAATATTGGAAACTACTACCCAACCTTTTCTGGAGAAAAACCTTCTAGCACAATAAGCTATTACCCCTATGAAAGAAGAAAGGCGGAGCACAAGGAAGGTGATGAGAGCAATCCCAAATTTAGAATAGAAACCACAATGGGGAGGTTTTTAAGCAGACAATTTAAGTTGGCAGATTGGATTTGTGGGTTGTTTGCGGCTGTTGCTGACACAAATATGGAAAATGCTGACCAAAATATAAGTATTGTGTCAGGAAAAGCAATTATACAAGCATATAAACAGGGTTTTGGTAAGAAGACGTGTATGACAGGAGCAAGTGCTAGACATACAAAACTATATGCTATAAACCCCGATAAGGTGGGACTGTTACTGTATGATGGTGAATCAAAAGCGAGGGCTTTAGTATGGAAAACAGATGAGGGAAAGATATTTTTAGACAAGATATATTGTGGTGCAGCTAATCAAAGGGCCATTAGATTTCTTATAAAACAATTTGCTTTTAACAGGGGTTGGTATGTTGATGGGGTGCATACAATAACATTAAAATGTAAAGGAATACGTAATTTTCCTTATATTGATACTTTTCGTTGGGGTAAATACGACGGTGATTCTTTAACTTTAGGCAACACACACATAAACGGGTATAATGTGGACTTATCCCACACTGAAGGGGGAGAGGTTTATTGGAGATTTTGTAGTGTGTGCAAGGGTAGTCGTTTTCTAAATGTTGTATATGTTACACTACCTAGGCATAAGTTAGGAACTGAAGTGTCTATGTGCCAAGGCTGTATACAAAAGTATGGTAAAGCAACCGACGAAAAACAGTCAGAAATTAGGAAGATGATTTATAGCAGACATTATACTCCAGTAAAAGTACCTAATAGTAATGATAATTGGAAGGAGGTTTTATGTATGAATGCGGAAAAGATAAAGAAAGTGATAAAATAGTAGGGGCAACAATGACGGTGCGGGAACTTAGAAAGATATTAAATTCTTTCCCAAGTAACACTCCCATAGGGGTTTATGATGATGGGAAGTTTATTCCTCTTTATGAAAGGGATTTTTGTCTCTGTCGGGGGAACATTAAAACAGGAGAAATTGTTGAGTTCTTAGGGATGGTATGGCTTAAAGACGAAAAATAAGGAGTAGTATGCAAAAACAACAAGCATTAGCTGTCGCTTCTACAAAGACTGCAGTATTGCAAGAACACCCCCAATATTTATTGGAGTTGTTTATCCGACTTCGACAATTTACTGACTTATCTCTAAAAGATAGCATTTCAGTAGTTTTAGGAATGAGTAGAGAAAGTGAATTTAAAGTAAATTATCAAGACATTCCGCAACTAATAAACACCTATGACAATATAACAAACCAAGATAAAGGAGCCTACCAAAAAGTAATAGAAACTTTAAAATCTTTTTACACCCAACCACATAGTCAGTTGGCTAATTTATTGTGGGTTGAACTGTATCTTAACAACTATAGACATTCATTCAATGAAAACTTATTTATGAATGAGTATGTTAAACTTTGTAACTATTTAATAAAAAAGGAGAACTAATGGACAATATTAGTAAAAAAATTGAAAAAATGTGTAGTAATTATAAGGGCATGACTAATACAAATTATATACTTTGGGCAGGGACTATTCTTACCGCCCTATCTGGTATTTGGTTAATGTCAGGTACAATGGCGATATTTGATACATTTGGGAGAGTAACTTGTAGCTTGTTTATACTATCTAGCCTTCTTGGAATAATGTATTTTATAAAAATATTAAGAGATATTCTAGACATCTATTGGTGTTGTACGGAGCAATATAAATTGGTGGCAACTCTTATAGATGTATTGGATAGCGAACACCATAAGTTGTCATCAATTCTTATGGATAAGCCAAATAACAAAACAAAAGAGCAAGCGCACATACCTAAAGGCATAGGAATGACTCTACCTCCGCCTCCGCCGCCGCATGCTCCAAAGTATGAGCACCATATTAAAACTGACAAACATAAAAGGCCCAGCAAAAGTAAGGGTAAAAATGGAACCAATTGAAATGTTAATTCAGTTGAATGGTAACCAAGAAAAGATAAAAGCCTTTTCCTATGTTGTAGAAAGTGTAGAACAAGCAGGAATTTCGTTTTGTGGTGCTGTGTTTCTGCCTCAAGAACGTATTATAATGAATTTTTTAATGGATAGTATAGTAAAAAGATTAAGTCAAATAGCATATAAGTATGTACCATTTTTTGTTTCTGGTGAATATAAAATTGTTAGCTTTAAGGATTACTTAGAGGATATTTTATATTGTAGTATTGACACCAACCCATTTGATTTACTTATTAAGAGAAAGGTTGAGGATACTAAGTTTTACACTACATGTATAGATTTTAAAGGGAAATCAGGAATTATAGTCTATATGCTAGAAGACGGTACACCAGTAATCTCATTACAAGGAATTGATTCTATCTTTACATTACTAGTCTTGTTAGATGGTGCACACAAACGTAATTCAGGAGGAAAATCAACATGTATGCTATAAAATTTGATGTGTTAGTGGCAGCAGACCCAAACAGTGAAGTTGTTAAAACAATGGTTTATTTTTTGATAAACCTAGCCGCGTTAGGCGTTTATGGAGAATAAAGTGAATAAAAAAGTGTTAAAATGTGGTGATATTGATATAATATTACCCAGAAGTAGAAGAGATGGAGCAGAGGTAGAATATGATGATGGAACAAATTCATTTATCCGGTGTTTAGGTAATATGATAAGCAGGTCTTTAAACAACCCTGTGTTACAATTGCACTACCTATCTTTGCTACACACAGGAAAACCATTTTATGTTATTGACTCTAATAAAGATGTGATGGTTACAGAGTTTATAAAAGTCATTAAGGAGTCCATTCAACTTATTGAAAACCCTGATGAAAGTAAAAACACCGGAAATGGTGGGGATATAAAAGATATTATTGATGAGGTTGAGAAAAAGATTAGGAAATCTGGGGAAGAAAATGGAACAGAGTAACTTATACTTCTATGCTTCTGGTTCATTAGTTAAAGAAGGGGATATTGTACTATATGTAAGAGATTTTAATAGTTCTGTATATCCTTTAACAAAATTCTCAACTTTGTTGAATCAAGTCTATTTTTCCATAGCTTCTATACATAGCTTAAAAGATGGTGTTTGGATTGTCTACGCCAATAGTTATCTTCCCTATAAGATAGCTTCTTATGCTGCCAAAAGTAATTCTTTTAGAAATATTGTTGACAACAGCGTTTTCTTGATAGGGAGAAAAGAAGAGATGGACAGAGTTAGATTTAGTTATTTAGAGAAACCAATTTTTAAATGTGACTATGAAATATCAGAAGTAGCCATAAAAGCGTGGAAGGAAGCAACCCCTAACGGAGGTTAAAATAGAATTAATTATAATATTTGTAATCGTAGCTTTGCTGTGTACTATTGGGCTTAAAAAACCCAAAGTGGTTCCAAAAGAGGTTGATGCTCCTCCAGAAGAAGTTATGCCTACTTTTTGTGCTAAACTGACAGAGACTTACTTAACTTTGTCAAATTATGTTGGCCAGACGAATAATGTAGAATACTTAAATGGACATATAAGGTTGTGTGTTGAGAACAATAAACCTCTCCCTCATGTAATTCTTTGGGGACACGGGGGATTGGGAAAATCTACTTTAATCAAGGCAACTGCGCATGAACTAGGATGTAGGTTTTTTGAAATAATACCCGCCAACATGAGAACAGTAAAAGATTTATTTGGGTTGCTCTTTAGTAAACAGTGCCCATCTTGTGGTGGGGTTAATCCCTTTAGTACAAACAAGTGTCTACATTGTAGGCAGAACATTTCTATTTATTTTACTCCTGTTTTAAAGATTGTAGAAAAGGATATAATTTTCTTTGAAGAGTGTCATGGATTAAGGACGGAAATTGAAGAGGCACTATATTCGCTTATGCAAGATAGTTATATAATGTTAAGGTATAATGGTGTTGACCAACGAGTTATGATTCCTCCGGTGACAATCGCAGGAGCAACAACAAAACTTGGGGATTTAAATAAACCTTTCAGAGATAGGTTTAAAATAGACATACACCTTAACCCCTATACGGATGAAGATATAGTGAAAATTATAAAAACATATTGTAAAATGAAGGATGTGGTAATACATGATGAAGCAGCAGAACATATATCAAAAATTTCCTATGGTATCCCCAGAATAGCTAAGAAATACGTGGATGATTCAATTACAAGGGGGAAGGAAGTGACCAAAACAACACTTGATAGTATTCTATACTTGAAAGGTGTTGATAGCAATGGATTGGATAACATATGTAGGAACATTTTGAGCTATATCCATAATAGAAATCAAGCAGGAATGGCAGCAATTGCTGCTTCTGCTGGAATAACTGCTAACGAATATGAGGAGGTTTATGAACCTGCCTTGTTGTACAATGAACTCATTTGGCAAGGGAACAGAGGTAGGGTGTTGACTCCAAAAGCCTTAGACGTATATTTTAATGGTTGTAAATGTAAATATTGTGTAAGAAAGGATTAGGTATGGGATACATGCAAGCAAGAATAAGCAGATGGGATGTTACCCATAATACTATGCAATTAAAAGATGTCCTAGACGATGTGCAAAAGGAAATTATGCGTGAAATTAATGAACAACTTCCAGTTGACACTGAAGATGAAGATAATTATATAGTAATTGAAATGGATAATTTTTATAATGGTTTCACTAGTATTTTGATATCCCCAAGGAGGGATTAGTATGAAATATCTAATTATTCAGATATCCCGACGTTCCTTAAAACCGTATGATACAGATTTATATGAGAGTGTTGAGTATGTGATAGAGGAAGAAAATTATGATAAGTTGTTAAGCCTCCATTTAGATTATCTTTACTGTGACCTCCATTGTGTGGGGGTGTACAACTCCGTAATAGAGGCCGGAAAAGCCTTACTAAAAATGCCTAAAAAGGAGACCTAATGATTTACTTAACAGCAGACACCCACTTCGGCCATATAAGAATGGCAGACAAGAGGGGGTTTAAGAATACTGATGAAATGGATGAATCTATAATATACAATTGGAATAAAGCTGTCGGTAAAAAAGACACAGTGTATCATCTTGGGGACTTTACTTTCAAAAGGTCTGTGGATTATCTCAACAGACTAAATGGTAGCATTCATTTGATTATGGGTAACCATGACAAACTTCCGAAGCATATGCTAAGTAAATTTGCCTCAACCAGTCAAATTAAGTCAATAAAAGTAGATTACAAGTATATTGTCATGTGCCACTACCCCATGCGTTCATGGCCTTGTTCTTGTATTGGGGCTTTGCATTTTCATGGGCATTCTCATGGGGCAAGCCTTCCAACTGAAAACTCCATAGATGTGGGAATTGATGTATGGAAACAACCAGTATCATTGACGGCTTTGTTGTCTTTACGAGAAATGAGGGCGTATAGTGATATTAAATTAAAATATGTAACAGTAACTAACGATGAAAAAGGTGAAACTTTAAGTTTTGAGTAAATAATATTTAGTATTAAGGAAGGAAATAAAATGAGTGAAGAAGTTAAAGATACGTCAAAAAGCACAGGCTATATTTTTAGGAGAGTAGGTTATATAAATAATCTACCTGCTCAGAAAAGAGTAGTAGCAATGTTGTACTTTTATGAAAAGTTGTCGAAAGAACAAATAGCTGTTGCTATGAGTATGTCTGTTGATAGAGTTTCTAGAATGATTAATGCATTTCAGGGTGTTGTTGATTCAATGGAGGTGAATAATGGATAAACTACAATATGGAAATAATATTGATTATTTAGAAATAGGATATGGAGATGGTCAAGGAAGTGGAGGTGGGCTTGGTGAAAAAGTGGGATTTGGATGTGGAAAAATAATTGCAAATGGTAGTGGAGATTTGGAAGATAGTGTTGGATATGCATACGGAAGTGGGAGTGGTAGCGGGTATGGAGATGGGGAGGGAATGGGAGAAGGATGTCATGTTGGATGTGACTACGGAAATTCAACAGGATTCGGATGTGGATGTGCGATGGGATATAGAGATGAATATGAGAATATTTAATATATAATATGTTTTAGAAAGAGGTGAATAATGAGTAAAATTAATTATGGTGCTGGCTGTTACGGCAGTAGAGGAGATGGATTTGGAGATGGAGATGGTAGGGGGTTAGGATTTTATTATGTGTTTGGGAATGGGGACGGTTTTGTGCTTGGAGAAGAAGACGGAGGTGGAAATAAATATGGAAACGGTTATGGGCGTGGAAGGGGAAGTGGGTGCGGACGGACTGTTATAGGTAGTGAAGATGTGCTTGGATGTGGATATGGAGAGGGGTGTGGGTTTGGAGATGGAGATGGGGCTAGTCGCTTTGTTAAAGGTAAAGATAGCTGATTGAATAATGTTATTAAACGATGCTAAGTAAAGGAGAATGATGATGAAAAGAAAAAATCTTCTAAACAAAATTAACAAAAGTGGGGGTAGGTTTTTTAGTTTGGTGTACAATAGCTGTATCTTTGCAAATGGAGATATAAGAGCTAAATCATGTAATGCCAAATATGTAAGCCATAACCATAACAAGAAAAGTAAGAAAGCGGTAATGGTTTATGATGTTAGAAAACAACACCCTAGGAGAATCGCTCTTAAGAGTATCTTAGATATTCATATAGACCATAGGCGAATAAAGGTAATATAAATGAGTACATTAAAAGTAGAGGTTGTTAGAATATTAGATATACAACCCCATCCAAAGGCAGACAGGTTGGAGATTGCTACAATAAAAGGGTGGCAATGTGTAGTTGGGAAAGGAAACCATAATATTGGTGACTTAGTTGTATACTTCCCAATTGATTCTGTTCTACCTGAAAAAATAGAGTCCTTGTTGTTCTCTGATTCAAAAGTTAAGTTGCATCAACATAGAATTAAGACAATAAAACTTAGAGGAGCAATCTCTCAAGGGTTGGTAGCTAGTTTTAAACAACTTCAAATACCTTGTGAAAAGGAGGGGGCTGATTTAACTAAGGTACTAGGTGTTACAAAATATGAACCTGAGTTAAAATTGACTACTAGGGGTGGTTTTGCCAGAAGTAGAAAGGCAACCAATCCTAATTTTGTACGGTATACGGATATAGAAAACTATAAGAACTTCCCTGAATTGTTTGAGAAAGGAGAAGAAGTTGTAGTCACAGAGAAAATTCATGGTACTAACTTCAGGGCTGGATGGGTAAAGTCTGTTCCTGATACGTGGTGGAAGAAGGTTAAGAGCTTCTTCGGTCGGCTCCCCGATTACGAATTTGTATATGGGAGTCATAATGTTCAACTACAGAATGGTAAGCCTAGAAATGTTAGTTCTGTACCATATAACAATGTGTATAGTAAAGCAGTTGAGAAGTATAACTTAAAGAGTATTTTGTTGCCCGGTGAAGTTATTTATGCTGAAATTTATGGGCATGGTATTCAGGATAATTACAACTATGGATGTAAGCCCGGTGAATTTGGCATAGTTGTTTTTGATTTGATGATTGATGGACGTTATCAAAATTCTTCTGATTTATTGATATTTCGTATAGAACGTGGTTTTATGGCACCTCCACTACTCTACCAAGGGCCATTTGATTATGAAAAGATAAAAGCACTCACTGTCGGCCCATCTGTTTTAGCCCCATCTCAAAAAGTAAGGGAAGGGGTTGTGATTAAACCTAAGATAGAAACAATTACATATGCCGGAAGAAAAGTACTGAAACTTATAAGTGATGAATATTTACTAAAAGAAGATAATACAGAGTTTCATTAGGGTCATAAGGAATAATTATGACAATGCACACAGAGTATATTGATTGCTCATCTGAACACTGTTTTGATGATTTTGTTGATTGGTTGTGTGGTTATCTTCCTAGAAATTACTCAACTAATTCTGTTTTGTGGGTTAAAAACGGGAAAAAGAGGGTTGTTAAATTTATCACCGTTGAAAATGGATGGATAATGTATTGGCCAAAATACAAGCAGACGTATGTATTCCCGGATGATGAGACTGGTTTTGAAGACCTTAAATTAGAACTTATAGAAGCGATATGTCAGTCTTTCAGTAAAGATGAGGAAGTATTAAAATTTATGGAACAATTTGGTAAGAAGCAGGATATGAACTATTATATCTATGTAAGAACAGTTGATGTTTGTAATTCTATCACATTGGGCTTTTATGAAATTAGAACATCTGTTGGTAATGCGTGGATTGCTGAGTTTAGACATAGACAGCTTGCTGAACTTGCTTGTAATGCTTTGAATAAACTTGAGGAAGAAAAGAAAGGTAAATGAAGATTTATGAATATTAAAATATTTATTACTCCCAAAGAGGGTGGGACAGAATTCTATGAGTATTGGGAATTTAATGACTTTAGCAGGGCAATTAAGTATTTGATGGAAAAAGCAGCAGACCCAGATTCTTATTTAACTATATTTGAAAGGATGGAACGTGATAAGCAGACAAAGACTGTATAATGGTTTTAAGAAAGCTATAAAAACTTTTCTCCATTTTCATGGAAAACCAGAAGACAATGTTGAGATGGATGTAGAAGCAACTATTGGGAAATACAGAAAAACTAGAGTTCTTTGTAGTAATCCTGATTGTTGTGGTAATCCTAGAAGGTCTAAATCCGGGAAATATAGACTTACTAGACAAGAAAGACGTATTAAAGATTCTGAAAAAGAGCAACTAAAGGAAGGATAGTATGAGAATAAAATTATCTCTACATTCATACAATCAAAATCAACTATTCATACAAAAGGTCAATATCATAATGTTCTTTAAACCACTTTAAAGCCTCAATAAAACTAATCCCAAAATGCCACTTTACAAGACTTATTGGTCCCCCGCCAGTGTTGCAACCAAAGCAATAGAAAATGTTCTTATTCCCACCAATCTTTAAAGAGAAATTCTTCTCAGTCCCTTCCTTGTGGTGTGGACATCTAACCCACATCTCATTCTCTCCAATCATTTTATAATCACCAAACAATAGCTTACCAATCTCAACAATACTTATATCATCTTCAATTCTTTCAATATTTTTTACTTTTTTTATTTTTCTCTTCTCTTTCTTGGGAATTGGCGTCTTAGAAATGGGCGAGGAAAATTTCACCATGAATTTTATTCTATCAACAGCATTTGCTACCCCAATAAAATAAGAGTTTACATCAACCTTTTCTGCGTACTTACAACCAAAACTTAAAATGTGGATACTTTTTGCCGTTCCTAACAGCCTATCCGCAGTCTTTTCAGAACCGGAAGCACCAGCAGAGTCATTATCAAATAGTATATAAACAGTCTTTCCGGCAAATAACTTTACACTTTCCTTGCTCACACAAGAGCCCATTACACTTAATGCGTTAAACCCATGTTGTACAAGAGTTAAGGCATCTATTGGGCTTTCATTAACAACAACAGCGTTTTCTGACAAAGCAGCTTGATTGTAAAGAACACTTTTATTGGTGTCTTTTAACAGCATGTGGGGTTTAGTTGAAGGACTATTAAAGTTTCTCCCATAAAAACTCATAATTGTGCTGTTACTATATATAGGAAATACAATATATCCCTCTAAGGCATCTCTTTCCCCTATAATCAAACTAGCCTTTATAGCGGCCTCTTCTATATCCTTATCCCCTTTGGCCAACTCACTAATTTGACCAGAGCATAGGCCAAGATTGAATTGGTCTATAACATCTGTAGACAAGCCCCTCTCTTTGACAAGATAATTCATAGCCTCAGCATTTTCCCAGAGAGTAGCCTTATACTTTTCTGCGGCAATTTCAAACAACTTTTCTTTGGTCATTAAGTATCTTCATAACCTTCTTTAAATCGTTGCCTATAAGTGGTTTTATCTTGTCTTCCATATAGTATAATTCTTTCAAAGAATAGGTGGCTACTACAGGATAGGCAGTATTGTTAAAAAACAACAATTTCTCTTCCCCTCTTTGCTCCCCAAAATCTGTCCACTCACGGGAGTCAGGAAGTAAGACATTAGCAGTATCTTTTCCAAGTATTAATATAACCTTGGGGTTTGTGATATGAACCTCAGTTGAAAGCCTCTCTTTACACCTTTCCGAGCACCCCATAAGGTCGTTGTCACCTGTTAAGGGGCAACAAATAACATTAGTCATATACACCTTTATTTTTCTGTCAAGGAGGGTTTCAATGCAAGAGACTATGTTAAATATCCGCTTATTGAATTTGTTTGAAAAAATTAGTCTGAATTTATGTTCATATTCAGATGGTCCGGGACCTATAATTAACAAATCAGCATTTTCTTCACCCCTACCCAAACATGGTGGATAATCCTTATTACTTAAGGGGCATTTATCACACAGAGCATATTTATTTCTTAGTTCATCAAAGGGGTTAGCTAAATGCATTTCAACATATGATGAGCCTGCTGATAGGTATTGTTTGTAAAAGTAATTATTCATTTTTTGTTACTTCTAAAACTTACAAGCTGTTTTTTCACCATTATACCATCGCAATCCGCAACCATTTCCCGGCATCGGATGACAGTGGGTTATCCCGGTGCTATCAACAACTCTATGAGTAGTACCATTTTTCCTTATAATCAAAACTACGGGGTTGTTTATCCTAAATGTGTGACCGCCATGCTCATACTCTCTCCAAACTTCATGTGAAATATCCTTAATGTCATACTCTGTCAAACTCAAATTAAGTTTACTTTTTAATTCATCAAATGTTTTCATAATACCTTCCTTCCTTATCCTCTTTTCTTATCAACCGCTTGATAAATTGTCGTACTCGTTTATGATAACGCTTTTTTATTTTTGTTAACTCTCCCGGTCTCCAAATATAAAACCTACGCCATGAAGTGAAAGCATCATGCTCATCTCCATTTATTAGTGGAATCTCAGGCTTTGCCATAATCTTACTTACTACTCTCTTTCTTTAATCTTAAGTTTTAACAACATCTCCTCCGGCCACCAGTGCCAAAAAGAATATGTGTCATAATACTTTAATGTCTTAAGTTGTGCTATTTGACGACTGTGTTGCTCAAGGTCATCCCAAATAAGCCAAACACCAAAGCCTGCTGTAATACGCCAAACCCATGCTGGGACACCCAAAAATACTGCAAAGAATGTTACTGTGACAGCAATTCCACCAGTAAAAAAATGGTGCTTTTGAAAGAAAGTACAACCATCTACTCTACGTGGTCCTTTTTTAAAATACCCCATCAATTTCTCCTAACTATATCTTCTTAACAAACTTCTGTGTTGCATGGCCCCAACAAAGACCAGAAAAGTTATTTTTTGTTAAATCCTCAACACCCCCAATAGAAAAAACACGCTTATTTTTATTTTAGAAATCTTCATATGCAAAAAAATCTACATCTTTTATTGGAGTTTTTCTGCTATAATAAATCATTTGCCCAACCCAGATAGTATTAGCTATTACAATAACAAGGCCACCAACAAATGACATCCAATAACCTATAGAATAATAGAAGTATAAACTCCATATCCCCCAAACAGTAAGAGATATTGTCGGAATAATATTAACACCTTTAATCTGTTTATCCCTATACAAAGTAACAATATTTGTTACAAGTAATATACTGATAAAAAGCTCAAATAATCCATTTAATACATCATTCATAAAAACCCCTTAGTATGATAAGTCAATAACTTTACTAGGACCACCAACGAAAACAGTGTTAGAAACCAAGCTTCTAGTAGTGGGGAACACAGTATTGTAAGAAACTACCGCATAATAAGCAGATACCCCGGATTCAATTTGAATTTGCACTGAGTCTTTTGTGCCCATAATTGTGGGGTCATTATGTATAGTAACAACTCTTGCACTTACAACATTGCTCTCAGTTACAGGCTCACTATAAGATATGACCACCACCCTATCTAACACCCCAACTATTGGGTCTGGTGATGTCCATCTCAACCACACAGTTGAAGTTTCGGCTTCTGTGGAACACCCAGAAAAATATGTTGTCCCAACTGCACCCAACAACAAAATTAAAGACGCTACGACAAAAAACTTTAACATACTATTCTTCACTTTCTCCACCTTCCTTTGTTTGATTCTCAACAGGCAAGACAACCCTACCTGCTTCTTGTTTTTCTTTTATTTTATTCATTATTTCTACAGCTATTGGCTTATTATTCTTAAGAAACTCTATAGCATTCTTAACACCACAACCCAATTTATGTTCCCCAAAATTTATCCAAGCTCCAGATTTTTCTAAAACACCCGTGGATACCCCTAAATCAACAATTTCTTGCTGTTTATCTATACCTTTACCATATATAATAGTAATCTCAGCAGACCGTAGTGGGGGGGCTGTTTTATTCTTTTGAGCAGTAACACGGGATATAATACCTTCAGAGAACTTATTTTCATCCTTAAGAGTCTTTACTTTTCTAACATCAAGCCTTATGGCAGCATAGTACGGAAGAGCTTCACCCCCTGTTGTAGTCTCCGGTGAACCAAAAAAGACGCCAATTTTCTTTCTTAACTGGTTAATATACACCACATTAACTCCGGTTTTCTTCGCTTGGCTGACATTTTTTCTAAGATGTTGAGACATTAGCCTAGCCATAACACCCATAGAGGACTCCCCAGAGATGGCCTCAACCTCTGCTCTAGGGGCCATTGCTGCCACAGAGTCTACAACTACCATAGAAACCTCTGGGCACACGGAGAGGGCCTCTATTACCTCAATAGCTTGCTCAGCATAGTCAGGTTGACAGATATACAAATTGTCAACATCCACCCCTACCGCTTTTGCATAAGTTGGGTCAAAAGAGTACTCAGCATCAATAAAGGCCACTATTCCTCGTTTTTGAGCGGAAGCCATCATATGTAAGGCTAAAGTTGTTTTCCCAGAGGATGCTGGCCCATAAATCTCAACAGTAGAGCCCAAAACTAGCCCACCACCTATAGCGTCATCAACTAAATATGACCCAGTAGACATCCTAGTTCCTTGTTCAATACCACCTTCTCCAACCTTACGAAGTATGCTACTCCCATACAACTTCTGTAAAATCTCTTGTTTTTGCTCTAACAAACTACTTTTTTCTTCTTTTCCTTCTTTTTCTTTCTTACTCATTTACTGCTCCTTTTATTTTAAAGGTTGAAACTGAACCATCAATATATACTTCTATAACACTTTGGGCCACATCCTTCAATTCAGGAACGTGGGTTATAAACAAAACCTTATTAAACTCTTCACCCAGCCTTTTAAGCATCCCTTTTATACTGCTAATGTTGTTCACATCAAACGCCCCAAAACCCTCATCTACAATGAAAAGCTCTACCTTTGAGCCCATTCTTAAGGATAATAGATGAGAAATAGCTGCCCTCAACACCAAAGATAAAAGAACAGTCTCTGCTCCAGATGCCTCGGAAATATCTCTTTTACCCTTGGTATCAATCATATAAATGGCCACTTCATCATCTTTTTTCTCACCCTTAGAAAGCAGCTTATAAGAATCTATAGAAAGTGACACAAGGCCATCTGTAGTATCAGACAACAGCATCTGGGCAAATCTTTCTATAATAGGCAACGCTTTTTCAACCAGAGAAAAGACCACACCTTGCTTACCTACAATATCGGCATACTTGTTGCAATGATTTAAATACTGCTCCAACTCATCCATCTTATTTCTAGTCTCAACAAGTTGAGTTTGTAACTTATTCACCTCATCTAAATCTCTCTTAGCTTTATAGATTTGTTGGGCACAATTCTCGATAAGGTCTTTCTGTTTATCAAACTCTATCCTAGCCTTTGTAAGTTCTTTTTTGTACTTAACAACTGCATCCAGTTTTTGGGCTATCTCAGAACGGCGGTTAATTAAATCATCTCTTTTTTTCCGCATCTCCGTAAGTTTGGTCTGATACATTGAGATTATTTCATTATATGAGTCCAATACCTCTTTACTCGACTCAACTTTGTGCTTAATCTCTTCCCATCTACTGCTTTTTTCAGCTTCCCTAGCATTCATCCAACGCATCATATCCGCTTGGTTGAAAAAAGAATTCTGTAGCTCAGTATCTACTCCCCGTATGCTCTCATCCAAAGCCCGTAATGCGGCAGAATAAGATTCTTTAGCTTGACTTGTCTGGTCTTCTATTTTATCCAACTCAAGTATTAGTTCATTCTGTTGTTTTTTTATATTGTCATTAAGAGGGCAGTCTGCTCTGGAACAATTAAGCAGCGTTAGATTCTTCAAACTATTTTCTGTTCTGGTCTTACTGTCATTTAGAATAGAAAAGTTTTCTTTAAACTTAGCTCCTTCTTGTTGCTTTCGTTTAAGAAGTTCATTTCTCTTATTTTTTCTATCCATATTAAGCCGTTGTTCATCAAGATATTTATTGTACTCTTCATGGGCAACACGTTCTCTGGCAAGCCCCTCATCAACAAGATGTGTGTTTGAGCAAATCTCTACAAATCTAGAGAGGGCCAGTTTTTTATTGTCTAATAACCCTGCCTCACTGTCAATGGCCATTCTCAACTTCTTTATCTCAACATCCATAGTGTGGTATTCTGCTTCGTAACTCTCGTACTCAATTATCTTTTTAGTAAGAGAAGATACATGGGTATTAAGACGAGCAGCTTCAGTCTTGGCTGTGTTTAGTTTTGCTTCAAAACTGTTTATTATCTCACTGGGCTTTTTGGATATTAAAGAAGTAATTTGCTCCGTTAAGTAAAGAGCCCTACCTTTTTCCTGTATTATCTCCTCCTTAACTTCTTTCCTCATTTCCGTAATAACCTCTTGCCTTCTCGTCAAAACATCAACTTGCAAACAATCTAAGATTATCTGCTTTCTTTCTCCCGGTTTCTTCTTAATAAGAAGGTCTATGTTACTTTGGGGAGAATAGATAGTTGCTGTGAACATCTCAAAAGTACCTACAAGTTTGTCAATCATCTTTTGTGTGTTGGTAACCGTACCCCCACTCATATCAGTCCATTCTCCCTTTTCGGACAACGCTGATAGAAACAAACCAGCAGAGGTCAAACCCCTTATTCTCTCTATCTTATACTTAACCCCATAAGAGTCAAACACTAACTCCACAGAAGCTTCTTTCTCACCATTTCTTATAACAGATTTGACATCCTTGTTTCTGACTGTTTCACCAAATAAAGCCCAGACGATAGATTCTATTAGTGAACTTTTGCCTGTTTTGTTCTCTCCAAAAACACCTACAAGATTATCTAGCTGGTCAAAGTTTATCTGGGGATTGTCTTCTCCTAATGACTTAAAGTTACTGACTTTCAAAGAAACAGGTCTGAAATGCAAACCCCTACCGTCGTCAGATGAATACTTCTCTTGAATCTTTGCCTCTACCTCGGCTGACACCTTTTTAACATCGGGACTGTACTTTTTGTTGTCAATGTAGGAATTAACTAACTCAGCGATGTTATGGTGTTGAAAATCCTCAAACGAAACTTTTATCTTGTCGTCGTTACTATTAAGGTACTCAGGAACTACTTTAATCTCTTTGGCATTGGCAAAACACTTTGATATTTCCGCATGATTTACATTTCCTGATTGAGTACTATTTACCTTATACTTTATCCTCACTCTACTATTAGTAAAATCATAATTGTTATCAGCACGCCTTACTGCTTCACCGGTAAGGTCTGCCACATAGGCAGTCAGGCTGCCAATATCGATTGTTTTGTATGGGTATAATTGCGGAAGTTCCACAAATCTCGGTGAAAGGTCTTCCCAGATAACATACCCCGTTATCTCATCATCCTTAAATGTCAGGGGAAATGGAACACCGGGATAAATAGCATTATCAATTGTCTGGTACTTATGAAGGTGCCCTGCCATAACGGCATCAAATTTACTCCAAAACTTCTTGGGGAGAGCACACTCCTTTCCAACGGAAATTGTTTCCTCAGAAGCTCTGTAGCTATCACTTATATTAAAACCCTCCAATGTACCATGATAAACCAGAATGTTTTTCTTGCCAACTTCAAACTTAAAAGAATCAAACAAATTGTCGTTTTCAAATATAAGAGATGAATCTTTTATACCCAACCTATCCAACTCTCTTCTGGATGGGTATGAAAAAAGATGGAAACAGTAATCATCAAAAATTACTTTTTCACCAATCTTTACGTGTGGTGCTATGTCCCCAAATAAAACAGCAGATATGGAATCTATTTTAGACGCCGACATAGAAATGTCATGATTACCTATTATTATAATTTGCTTGAAGTTTTTCAGTTGCTGTTTAAAGAATATGTTGGCTAACTTAACTTGCTCAGGTGTTAGCTTATCCCGATGCATAAACAAATCACCACAAAAAACAACAATATCTGGATTTTCATGCACAATACTCTTAGCCAACTGAGCTAATAGCACTTCAAATTCCTTGCTTCTCGTTTCTGAGATATGTATGTCTGCTATCTGAGCAATCCTCATAAGAATCTCCTAATAAATCTCGTCAACAATTCCTAATTTCATAGCTTCTTTGGGAGACAAAAAGTAATCTTTTATACATCTTTTTTTGAATTCTGTCAATGTAAACTTGGTATGTTTTAACAACTCACCCATAACACGTTCAAAGTGTTCCTTTGTTATGCGTACATCATTCTCATGCTCATACGTCCCCTTTTCATCCGAGCTCCATGTTGGGTAGTGAAACATTATAACCCCCATACTAGTCATCTTCACATAATCTGCCGCCAACGCCAACATTGCCGCACCAGAAAATGCCACCCCTGTTATATCAGCCACTACAGTTTTTATGTTTTTACACTGCTTTAACTCCGATATAATCGCAATAGTATCAGGCAAACTTCCACCACCACTGTTTATTTTCAAGAGCAGCCTAACGCACTCTTCATTCTTCTCATCAAGTTTTAGCATAGCTGCTGAAATATCCTTAGCAGTATTAGAATCAATCATATCATATATGATTATGGTCTTATTCTCTATATCTATATGAAAAGCGGAGTTACTGTTGTTGTCCTCACAACAGTCATCATCACAATTCCTATGAAGCATTTTGTTCCTCATCTTTTCCATTTTGCATATCCCTTATAAGAGCCGGAATGTTTTCAGAAAAACGAGCAATATTCGGTTGGTTGGTTAGCTGTATAAACTTATTCACTTCCCCGTACCTATTCTTACCAACAACCAACTGTGCTCTTTCCTTACTATAATTTGCCTCCGAACTGTGCTTATCTGGGTAGTGTATAAACAACGCCACAGAAGCATCGTGTCCGGGAGCCTTGCTATCCCTTGTATCAACCATTCTAACCGGCATACCATCTCTTCTATCATCAGGGTTTGTATTTAACTGCTGTAGAATAACAGCCGCCAAATTACAATTCTTTGCTACTGAAATAATCTTTTTTGATACAAGACTAATTTCTTGTTCTCTGTTCCCCCCACATAATCTATCCATTGCTAAATTAATGTTGTCCAGAATAATAACGGACAAATCCGGGTACTTTATCGAGGCAAACTTTATCTTGGCCACAATATCATTAACATCAAATAATGTATCTTCAATAAACCAATTGTTTTCTCTGGCTAGGTTGTCAAAAACAGTTGTTATTTTGTTATACTCCTTTTCTGACAAACTACCACTTCTTATTTTTTGTAATGACACTTGACTTCTTAGAGATATGATTCTGTTTATAATGTTCTCTTTTACGTCCTCAAGCATAAAATACAGTACCTTCTTACCAACCCTAGAAATATTATCGGCAACTTGAATTGCTAACTGAGTTTTTCCATCAGAAGTTGAAGCTGCTATTAATGTACTCGCCCTTCTAGGTAAACCAAGTATAATATCATCCAAAGACTTTATCCCGGTAGGAAGGTCAACAACATCCTCAATCGAACCCCTCTTATTAAACCTCCTGATTCTTTCATTCAAATCATTCAAATAACCAAATTGTTCGTTGCTCAATGAAACTAGACTAGAGTCAGAATTAGAATTTATCTTAATTAGTTCAGTCTCAGCAATTGCCAATATGTCAGTATAATTATCCCCATTATTGTACCTATTTATTATCTCTTTACCTAAGTCCTTAAGCCTGTCTCGCTGAGCATCCTGAACCATTTCCCTGTAGACACTATTAATATCACCTACATCAAATAGTTGTTGCTCCATTTTTTCAACTACATCTAAAGCTATGGCGTCATAAGAGAATTTAAACTTCAAGTCTTTGTACGTTGCGTTAATGCCATTAACTAAAAAACCGACTATTTCACTGTAAATATCATAGTATATTTTATCCTTAAAATCAAGAACAGAAACCTCTTTATATAAAGAGCCAATATGTTTGATATTACACATCAACGCACTAAGAAATCTAACCTCTAACGCCTCAGATTTCATACCACCTCACAACTATTTCCACTGCACGCTACTTCTTTTTGCAAAACAGTATTATCCTTCTCCTCTATTATACCAGCTAGATTAATATCCTTTAACCCTTCAACAAGTACTTTATACTCTTCCTCATTAATTTCTTCAAATGGAGGTTGTACATAGGTATGGTTATCATAGGGTAACACACTAATTGCTGTGTAGTTATTCCTATTCTCCCATAACCAATTAGCTACTTTGTCCCACTCATGCTCCTTTATATATACAGTCGCACTAATATTGTTAGTATTATGACCATCTCTATGTCCGGGTATAATCCAATTTTTATACAACTTCTTTACTCTCTCCAAAAACTGGAGGGCGGTTTCGGTTCTGGTAATTGCTCCTTCCGGGGCTTTTATAGGAACTGAAATAATGGCCTGTGTCGTGGGTTTGAAAAAATCATCCTCCAACAACTCTGGGTGCTTCTCCAACAGATACTTATATATTGGTTCATCTTTCCCAACCCTCATTCTTCTTATATAAAAGGAAGCATGCCAAGAATGTATACCAGAGGAACAGCCTAAGACAAGAGAAGAAGTGCCGCTTGGCTTAACCACTGTTGTTCTTGCCGCTTTGTTAATATCAATTAAACTTGATACACGCTCATTTTCTTCCAAAACAACATTTGCAGCTTCTTTAAAATCAAGGGCTAATAATTCAGATGATGCTATGCCAGTAATTCCAACACCTATTAGAGATTCTCGTTCTGTAATTTCTTTCCAAGTATCCCTGAGATAGTGAAAGTCAGTATATCCAGCTTGAAGGGTAGCAATAAAAGCAGCAGCTTTAGCCCTATTATTAAACTCTTCTTGTGTGCTTATGTCACTTCCATTTATCTCAACTAGGTTACACATTTGACCAGTTCCAGATACTTTATCAATGCGTAATGATACTTCAGCACAGTTAGAAACATTCAATCCACCTGTCCAATAAGTATGCTTTTCACTATCTACCGTAATGCTATAAACTTTTTCGGTGGATACCTTTTTAACTTGTTGTATCTTAGCTGTACTCCTACAAGATGTCCTTACTATTTTAATTTTACCCATTTTGTATTTTTGGATAAAACCTATATATCTTTTAAATTTATCTCTATCTGAAGATATATTTAAATCATACGACTCTCTACTTTCGTATGTTCCATCTTTATGTTTTACTTTAGCTCTTTTATTAGTTGTAATATAAGACTTTATACCAATATAAGATAAAAGTTGTTGCACCTGTTCAATAAGTTTTTTAGAACTGGCTTTAAGCGTTATTCTATTTCCACATACTGAGCCGTTGGCACTATACAAGCCTCGTAAAAAAGAGAGAGTATTAATTATAGAGGTTTTATAAAAGTATTTATCTGGAACTTTTCTATCATATGTTCTCCCTACATCCATATAATCTAATGTTGTTTTAACCTCATAGCCATTTTTAAAAGCCCTGCTTCTATCTTTTAATATAAGATGGCTTATTTCTGACTGAAAATAATCCTTATCATTTTCACCTATATACAAAAAAACTAAATTATTGGATGCCTTGTGTACACAACCATCACCTATAATTAATCCATCCATAATAATTTGGGGATTTAATTCATGTATCGTATCATCACCAGAATATGGGCTTAAACCACTAAGAATATCAATGTTTTTACAATTCTTAGCTTCTACTTTCTTACCATTAGAGATTAAATTATGGGTGTCAGTACCAACAAAAGTGCCACTAGAAGTTTTGTATTCATATACATCTTTTACACCAGTACATCCTTTACATATAACAGTTCTATACCCTTCCTCTGTATATATTAAATCTCCTACTTTTATATCTCCTATTGTTGTAATACCATCTATTCCAATAACTGTTGCCCATTCAGGTTGGCATGGGTTGCACAATTGTTCAGAATCATTAGAAAATATCCAGCCGGGCTCGCCGCTATTAGACAACCTAACCTTTTCAAAAAAATTCAAAAACTCTTCTTCTTTTATCTTATGCCTCAAAATGACTGCGGAATTATTAGCTCTGGCTCGTTGTGGGTTTTCTTCAAACCACTTCTCAAACTTACACTCTAACATCTCAGTATCAGTAAATGAAAAAAGAGCAATACATGAACTTCTTCTGGTACCACCTACAACTACACAGTCTGCTATAAAACAACAAATATCGTGTACCTCTATTGGGCTAAGTTTAGTACCACTGGCTTTTCTGTCCAAAATTCGCTTGATATTATGTAGACAATCTTTTAATGGTTCTGGTCCGGGAGCAGTACCACCTGATGTTTTCAAAAGTTCCCCCTTAGCCCTTATGTCTGAGAAATCAAAACGTGGGTATGCCTTACGACGACCCATATAACTTTCAACTAAAGCCCCGATAGCGTCGGCCCAACCTTCGATTGAATCTGCTATTAAAAATCTACGTTCTTTATTTGGTTTGTATATTTCAGGTAGTTGTTCTACATGGTGCTGTTGTACAGAATAACCAACTCCAGTGCCACACATCAACAGAAATGCTAACTCTTTAAAAGCGTCTACACTAGACATAGCAATAGCACTGCAATTATATTGTCTTATTGGATTCTTTTGAATCGCCTTGCCACCAAATTGCAGCCCCCGCATAGATGGCAACACCTTTTTTTCATAAACATATTTATACGTATCTTCAATTTCTTCAACCAGTGAGGGGTATTTAGTAATATGCATTTTTTTATTTCTGTCTACTATTTCTTCCCATGTCTCCCTTCTTTTCAACTTACTGTCATATCTTGCATACTTCATAAATACAATAATGTCACTTAATATTGTTGTTGATTTTAACATCTTTCCCCTATACTTCAAAACTATGATTTATATTCAATTGCTTTTTCTTGTTATAATCCTCTGTACTTGCTGTCTTTTTACATATGCCCAGAAGATACCGAGTTTTTAACGTAGCATCATCATAACACTTTACATACCCCGGTACCTTCGTAACACATGAAAGTATAAAATCGAATTTGTACGTTTTAGCCATCCTCCCCAACATCCCGTAATTAACTGTACCTAGGGAGGTATATACTTTATCGACAAATTCAGTATAGTTCATACTTAATCTTTAACTTTTTTATCAGATATAAATTTTCTAAATTCAGCAATTAGCCTATGTTCACCATAAGGAGTCTTTCTGGTAGGGAACCTTCCATACCCCATATAGTTCAACGCTTTCCTAACAGCAGTTGAAGCAGCTTTCTCAAAATCTAGATTTTCTGTTCCTGTATTTCCACTTTGCTCAATATTTTTCTTCTCTTCTCTGGACAGTGTTTTCTTTATCTCAACGTGAGCTATGCCCTCTTTGACACCATGCAAAGTGGAATCAATTTTAGCTTTAATAACATAAATTCCACCTACTTGCTCAATCTCCATCTTGATATCAAATTTATTGTTGTCCTTTGCATGTTCATTATTTGCTATTGCCAGCATACCATCCAAACTAAGATAAGGCCGCTCTATACTAGCCCATACACCCATATTACTATTGGAAGTAAAAGTATTGGGACACTCTTTTTGAATGCTGTTCATAGCTTCCTTGGTAACAGCCCCACTAAAAATCTTAATGTTACTTGGGTACCCTTCCAAATAACCATGAAATTGTTCAGATAGTTCCCCATAAGCAATAATAAAGTCGCTCATTTCCTTTGCTTTAAGTTCTTTATATTCTTTTACACAAATATTTTTTAACCATTCTTCAGTTGCCATTATTTCCTCCAAATAAATATGTTAAAAATTTACGTGCCCACTGCACATTAACAGGAACTACCCCTAGGTCTTGGATGGTGTCTGGTGGTAAACTATCTATTTCAACCGGTGATTCAATCGCTTGTACCCCTACTTCACCTCGAATACCATACTTCACCCAATTATAGCCACCGTAAGTAAGGTTCATTTCCCCTGACGCCGATGGTCTTGTGTAGTCGCCATTGTCATAGTCGGCAAAGCCAATAGATGAGATTGCGCTATAAAATGTTGAATGCTCATCAAGGCCGTAACCTTTCCATGATGTTAGATTAATGGTGTAGGCACCGACACGAAATGTAGAATCTTCAACACAATACATATTAGAATCAAAGTCCATTTCTGGCGGGTCTTCCCCGTGGACTTTGACGGCGAAATCGTTATTTTGATTCTCACGGACCACAACGTTATATTTTACGTTTACATATTTGTGGGGGAGGGTAGTTGCTACGTCATCTGCAGTTGAGTCAAGCGTAGTTGTAATGAGACGACCGTTTATTACTGTGTTGTTGAGTATGTAGAAATACTCACCGAGACTATCACCAAGAAATCCGTCTTCAAGGGATTGGAATCCATTATAAACGGCGGCACAGTTTATGAAAACATTACTATACACAGAGTCCTTGTATTGGTCCTCGAACAACTTGACACCAGTTGTACCGGTGGTTGGAGTAAACAAACAATTTCTCACGGCCCCCATACCTACCGGGCTATCATACCCGGATTTATATTGGATACAAGCGTCACCAGTGAATGTGCCGAAATATACGCAGGAATCAAAGACAGTTCGATATGTGTTATACAGCGTCGCACCCGTCCCGTGGGTGCTACCGGCATGGTTAACAACATAACCTGACGAGCAGGCGATGATGTGCAAATCCTCAATATATTCGCCATCATCCAGTTGTCGGTTGAATAAACATGATGGGTTATTTAAACTAAAATCTGAGGCCGCCGCATAAGCTAACTTGCATCTCTGTATGGTCAGGTCATGTAGACCGTCATTATCAGATTCGCCAAGAGATATAATTTGATTACTGGCGTTTCTTAGATACAGACCATATACCAGACAGTAATTGCCACCAAAACTGCTCTGTGGTCCATCAACTGCTGTGTTGGATTCAATATGAAGAATCTCCTGATGTGCTCCCTCAACAGCATAATTATCCGGGTCATACCCTGACCCCAAATCGTGTGCCCACATATAAATGATATTGTTCCCAGCGTCGATGTAATATCTACCGACGCCAGTCACACTTGACAACAACGAATACTGCCTGAATAGCGAATCACCTTGAGTAAGACAAATAACATCGGCGTCCGAGTAACTCGCCTGATAGATGTTTCCAGAGTATAGCGTCCAGCCGGTAATCGGGTCGGAACCAACAATGATAGCAGAGTGGTTCGTTTCTAAGCCAGTAGAGCATCGAATAACCGTCCAGTCATCAGCCGTTCCCGAAGCGGTAACTATCCAGCCACGCCATGTACCGGCACCAATGTTTACGGTATCTCCGCCCTCAATATAGTCGTGGTACGTATTCAGAGTTGTCCATGCGTTAGCCCACGATAACCCGGTGGTGTTGTTGCCAGCCGCAGAGACGTAGTATGTTGTCGAATTAACATTTGAAAACAACAACAAAACTGAAAAAATAAGCACTACAAAAAACTTAATATAATTCATAATCACTCCTCTATCCCTTTCCCACTGAACCTTCTTCACCACTAAAAAGAATGGTTAATGGCACAAAATTATGTATAGCAAGTTGAACACAACTATCAATCTCACTTTGGTTATCTTGACCAGATAGTATCATTATAACACTATCCAATTTTTCATTAAAAATTCTTTCATTTGCCATAAACGCAGCATATCTTCCATCCTCTTCCCAATCAGGAAGAATCTGAACATATTCTATCTTGTTAGTATGGGCGTAATCAACTGCCGCCGCAGCTACACCTCTATTACCATTAACAATAATTTTATATGGTTTTTCAAATAATTTATCTAAGGTGTTGTGCACAAATGAGATATCCTCTATCTCCCTGCTTCCACACACAAAAATTGTTTTCATATAATCTCCATTATATATTATATCGGAACTTTTTAGAATTTGTGTTGTTATATTTTACATGGAAAATAATAATTTGAAATCGTTTGAAACACACCTACTAAACGTAGGAAAGAGTAAAGCTACCGTCCGTGGGTATATATCAGATTTAAATAATTGTCTCACACGTAATATTATCGACGAAACCTTGTCCAAAGTAGATGTAGAGTTACTGATTTCTTTAAGTCTCTCTTCTGCTACAAAACACCGGTTTATGGCGAGTATAAAAAAATATGCTACCTTTTTAGTTAAGAATGGGGCCTTACCAGAACTTCCAAAAGAGCTTATATCCCCGGAACTACCACCTACACGATTCAACATAAAGCCTGTGGTTGACGAGCAAAAGTTAATGTCTTTAGTAGATGAAACATCAGACTTGGAAACCAAAGTAGCCCTATCAATTATGGTTAGTACCGGGTGCCGTATAGCCAGCTTGGCTGCTCTAAAAATTGATGACATAGATGATAACTCCATAACATTTCACAACGCTAAGGGTGATAAGCCGTATAAGGCAGTGTTAACAGAACAAACAAGGGAGTTAGTGAAAGAGTACGCTAAAGAAATAGGGGATAAAAAATACTTGTTTTCAAATATGAAAGATGGGGTTAGGATAACCCCGGAAGCGTTAAGAATCAGAATGCGTAGGAAATTGAAAGACAAGTACGTGCAATCACATAAAATAAGACGTAGTATTGCTACGGTCCTTTTGAAAAATGGGGCAGACCTATATGATGTGAAAGAGTTCTTAAACCATAGTAACATAAATACAACAATTCTTTATACAAACCTCTCCCTAACCGAAAGAAAAAAACGATTGACCGGGACACACCCTATGCTATGAAAGCAAGTTTAGCAACTCAGCTATCGGTAGTGTTGCTGATATTTTTGTCACATAACAAAATTTTCCTCTAGGGGAAAGTGGAAAGTCAGAGAATGTTACACCAGTACTATATTCTGGGTTTGGAGAATTAAATACAATAACATCCCCACTGGTCTCATACAACTTTTTAGAAAAAGTTTTAAATTGCCCTAAATTTCCACCAAAACCAATATCATTAGGCATCAATACTAAATCTCGATTTACACCATTTAAAACAGTGCCCATCGAAGTAATTACCTTATAATATGTATAGGTGTCATCTTGAAGTCTATAGGTTAAAAGGTATTCATTACCCTCAATATATGTTACATCACAAGAAACTACATCAGGACGATACATTGTGGCAACTGAAGAAGAAAACCCACCAAAGGTATCTATCTGAAATCCCCTGATTGGAGACAAAGAAGCTTGGTCATATACGGTTACATTTATATGCCAAGGGGTTGGTTCAGAGGTCCATGTAACTAACAACTGAGAGTTAGTGTCAACGTCAAAAGAAACAGCTAGTGGCCTTAACCCTGTAACACTTCCACTTAAAAGTGAGTCATGCATCGTTCCTGTTTTTGAATTTAAATATAAAACTTGTATACCATAGCTTATTGGAGAATGATAATAAGCCCCACACACAATAAAAAAATCATCTACACGACTTTTTACTATTTTTGAAGTTGATGACTTCATTTTATTACTTAAATATTGTGGTGTTGTTACATCAGGAAAGGGAGATGACATATTAGTAGACAAGCACGAATACATTGTTGTTTGACCATAGGTTGTCAACAATATGCAAGCAGTACCATTGGAGCTATACGCATACTGTGTTGCTATCTTTGGGGCGTCATCATACGCATCTAAAGAGGTTATATTGTAGGAGTTTATGTTATCCATAGAAAGACTCCACATATTTGCACAAAATTTTGAATTACCGGCTGAATGGTAAATACTAACTCCTGCAAACCCAACTCTATCTTCAACATCTTCCAACAAAGAAGAAGAGATGTCTATAAACCCTTGGGTTGCCACTGCAATATTATTATTTATATTCCCATCTTTTGTTTTTACATAAATATAAGCATCATTTAATTTTAAATTCCCAGTCTCAATTGTGTTTGCACTTATCAATGTAGCATTAATGGCCCCTGCTTTTATTAACGTAGCATTTATTGTACCCGCTTTTATCAAAGAAGCGGTGATAGTTTCAGCAGCAATTTGAGTAGCTGTGATAGTACCTGCTTTTATTAACGTAGCATTTATGGCCCCAGCTTTTATCAACGTGGCATTTATTGTACCGGCCTTTATCAAAGAAGCAGTGATGGTCCCGGCTTTTATATTAGTAGCTGTAATTGTATTGGCTCTTATGTGTCCACCATAAATCTGCTCACCTTCTATCCAATTACCCCTAATTAAAGCCCCTTGAATATGGTCCGCAGTTATAACATCAACATCATAGTAATCTGTAGGGTCAGGAGTATTACTTTCTTCCAATTGAACAGCATCCCAACGAATAGACCCCATAGATGTGATGTTCATCCCTAAATAAGCAACACTAGCCTCTGCCACATATAATGTAGCAACTAACCGATACCAATCAGTCATTGTGGCATAAGCTGTTTTGGAAATAAGTTTTGTTGTAACCTCTGCCCGCTCACTATTTCGAGCCCTTAGTTGTATATAACCAGTTCTATTTGCAGCACCGGGGTTGTAATAATAAGCACTTACTACATAACACTTTGTTCTCCCCACATATGGAAGAATGTGAATATCATTTTTTGCTATCGTCCAGCCTGTTTGAGTCTCAATATAGTTAGTTCCGTGATACGCCCCTTCACCCTGCCGCACTTCTACCCAACTACCATAACTTTTTTCAAATTGGCTGTTCCAAGTCCAATTGTCCCACTCTGCTGGAATTAGTGTACCACTACTTGTATATGTGATTTTCTCAAAACTGGAATTTCCTATTAAATTTCTATACTTATTTCTGTAGGTAGTAACAGGACGAACTTCTTTATAATACGAATAGTTAGAATAATTTCCTGCCGGGTCTTGTGCCTTAGCCCTATATAGGTATCTAACCCAAGGCTTCACATTACTATCTATATACTTAGCCCCCTCCGTTGTACGAGTTTCTGATACTGTAGCAAAAGTAGGAGCTTTGACAACCATAACCTCATCAAATAAAACATAATCGCCGGTAGTTCCATTAATACCAATCACCAACGATGTGTTAGCTGTTGCCTTATCATAAGTAAACGTACCTGATGCCTGCACCCACCTAGTTGATAGTACAACATTACTTACAGTGATAAGTGAGGTCGCAGGAATTGCATCTAAATATAGTTTTATTGTACCTACACTACTTCCAGAAGGGAAGGCACAATAATTAAAATAAACTAAATATTCTTGTCCATTTTCTAATATTGTCTCATTTGCCGGAGTTTTTATCTCTCTGCGTGACGCCCCATCTACTACCTTAAACCCCATAGAATATCTATCAGTTGATTTATAATCAGCATCACACCAAACAGTTGCGTAAGCAGGCTCCTCTACTGACCACTTCAATGGTTTTACAACATCACCACTTAACACATAATTTTCAAAACAAGGGTTTCCAAGGAGAGACTGTATTTCTGCTCGTTGTAAAAATATCTTATTAAAACCAACACCGTAAGTTGATGACCCCGACACAGCATCTGAAACAACATTATTATTGTACTTTAAAGACACATATGTCTCGTACCCATCAGTATCATTATGATTCCAGAAATTTCTTCCGGGAGTTATTATTGGGGCTACTTCATCTGCTTTTATATTTGTATATACAACATCACTGTAATTATTATATATATCCTTTACTTTCATTCTCAAATAAGTTTTATAAGTAACTGCGGCAAGACAAGTAATTTGCCCATTAAATGTTGCCCAAGCAGTCCACTCTTCACTTATAATAGGTAGCATTGCGCTAGCAAACATAGAGGCTATTGGAGCAGAACTGTCATCCACCAAAACAGAAGCCACAACACTACAATTAAACCACCCATATTCATTCGGGGATATCAAATCACCTGATTCATTTCTTAGCACTACAGATATTTTAGGGTAATCAGGAACATCTTGTAAAGGAATAGCGGTTGCCAATATTGCTGCCGATTCGTTTTTATACGCATCTATAGCAGTTATATATCTTGACGCAAGGGCCGTGCTCAATACTATTTCAGAATACATCATAGCCCTACCCGTAGCAGTTGTTGTCATTTCCCATTTTATACTTGTCAGGCCAACATCAGAATAACACCTTATTGTCTTTAAATCTGGGGCTGTGGGATTAACCCAACTATGTAACAGGCCTCCAGCAGCAGGGGTTAAACTGTATGAACTAGGTGTTGCGGGGGCTGTTACATCCCCAGAATAGATGGAAGCTACTACAGATAAAGATGACCTATTCTTAAAAGGTGAGGTATCATACGCATCAATATAGTAAGAATAAGTACTGTCAATTTCAATATCATAATCATCCCAATATGAGATATTACCATCCTGTGGATTCTTACTTCTGTCAATCACATGCTCGTACTGTGCTAAATAAATATTGTTGCCAGTTAATAGATTTAATTGAGTACCTACTGTTTTAAACCATGTAGATTCTGTCGCAAAAATGCACTTATATGTATCTACTAGCTCCTCAGTAAACATAAACTTAAAAAATCGTTTATTAATGTGGAAACTTCCAGTAGCAGATAATAATGTAGCAAAATAAGTAAGTTTGCAATAGCTACATGAAGCAGGAAACGTTCTTCCATAGGTTGAAGATATTGTTCCTATCGTAGAATTAGAACCTATTCTGTAGGCAATGTTAGTGTGGATACTCTCATTATCTATAGTGTAGTCATAATGCGTTGTTGAACAAGGTGTTTTCCCTGAATCATAGAATAGCACCCTAAGTCCTTGCTGTAGGGAAGAAGGGGTGTAATTTCTCCCCACAGAAAAATAACTAAAATTGAGAGTAGCAAAAACTATAGTACTCGTTGTTGAAAAGATATTGATGTTGGCATAACCCCAACCACTAACAGATGGCACTAGTGTAGCTTGGTTTACATTAAACCCCACCCCAGATATTAAAAGAGTATTTGTCTCGGCTATTGTAGCATCAGTTGAATCATGAAAACTAATGGAATAGTCACCAAAACTAGGGGCTGAAGCTAAACAATTAACATTATGAACCATACCCTTAGTAAAAAAGAGGTTGTTTCCAGATGTTCTTAATTTACCACCAGATTTTTCTCTTACTACTGAAACAGCCTTCATTCCACCAATTAAAGTAGCAACAGCAGTAATACTTCCAACTGCTTGCCATCTGGAGGGGGTTACACCATACTCACCTAAATTGAACTTACCACCATAAATTGCCTCACTATTTGCGGCAACACCAAATGTATATATGTTGGTTGTTGACACAGCAAATATTGAAGAGGTAACATAAAAGTTTGTAGTTCCTAATGAAGATATAAGTTTGTTGACACTAAGATAGTTTCTACCTAATTCCGCCTCCCTGTCATTTTTAATCGTAGCCCAACTAGGTATTGTCCAATTTGAACTGCTATTATTAAACAACGAGTTTTTTACCAAATTAGCAGGCACATAAAAAGATTGAGCAATAGTTGCTACAGAGCCCGAAACTACTGCCGTCTTTTGAATTACGTTCGATAAAGCGGACCAGTTTCTTCCCTCAAAAGTTAGATAAGTAATATTTCCAAACTCATCCTCTTCTATGTTTTGAGGTTGAACTTCATCTCCAGCTTTAATAGCCACATACCAAGTACCTACCGGTAATCCAACATTAACTGTTTCGGTGTTACCCGGAATTGTTGGTGTTATATCAACCAATATTCTAGTTGCGTCATAAAAATTTCCTTCAGTTATTAAAGTAGCACTATACCTTATATCATACACCTCCGCCACACCTGCTTCATAATCATCACCAACAGCAGTCCATGTTAGTGTAACGCCTGTACTATTAGATATAGTATCCCCGGAATTCAAAGTAGCATTGTTAGAACCAAATAAAATAACCCACGTATTTACATCAGCATTACTATCATAGCCCAATAATCTAGTTGATAACGTAGCTGGGACAACTGCCCCAACCATATTTCCTGTGTCAACAAAACTCTTTTTATAAATACCATTTCCACCAAAACCAATAGAGGTATCCTTTACCCAACCTAATCTCAACTTTACCTTTTTAACCTCGTCATCAACAACTATTCTTTGTAAAGGAACGGATGCCCAAACAGGAGTATCGGGGGAAAGTATGTCAAGATTACGCCAACTTATTAGTTGAGAGTAGTCAACCCCTATGTAATATTCTGAATTGCTTGTAAAGGAATAGAAAATAATTACAACAGACTGCCATTTATAGCTAGCTATGGGAACATTCACAACTTTCTGTTTACTGTCTGTAACTTCAGCAACAAACTCCCACTCGTTTGTATTCTCTGTTGCTTTGTATATTCTTACATTACCGTTGGAAACAGAGACCTCAAAAGGAACACTACAGTCCTTTGTAGTGTACAATTGCACTCCATACAAATGATTATCGTATAAAGGAACACCACTATTCAAAATGGCTTTAGGGCCAACTATTTCCCACTTTATACTTCCACTATAGTTTTTAAACACATCGGGAGAAATGCCTGATGTTCTCATCAAATTATAACTTCCGTGTGTCCATTGCGGAGAAATACTGTTATTAATAACAGAGCGAGAGGATGTCTCTTTTTGAGTTATAGTAACTATGGCTTTTTTATCTATCTCAGTATTCAGATGTCCTTTAGTCTGCTCACTAATCTGTTTTTGTAATACTTTATGCAACTTATTCATAATTAATATATCCTCACTCCTAAAATTCTATTTCCATCAATATACAATCGAGTCACCTTATGTGTTGGGTCATATCCACCACACATTAACGGTTGAAATGGTATCGCCCACCCCTGAACATATTTAAAAGGATAGTCATTTCCAAATCCTATTTCCTTACTTCCTAACCCATCAAAATCAGGACAATTATGATGTGTTCTGTATTTAGTTATCTCATGCCCAGTATAATACTGGTATACTCCATTATCAAACAGTGGGTCTATGTACCAAATAGACCTTGTAAAGGTGCTTTCCCGTCCTGACATGTCATACACATGAACAAAAAAGCAATGGACTTGAGCAATAACAAGAGTTTTTACATTTAGTTTATAATTTCCTAAATACTTATCATTTAACATACTATCCATCTTAGACACTATCTTAGGTGCTATATAAGGTACGTTAGCTGGACCCTTGATATAAAACTCATTACCAAGTGTTCCATTAATAACCACAGTACCATCAAATACTTTATCTTCCTCAATAGAACTTGCAGAAACAATTTCTGATAAACTTACCCATTCACTTCCATCATCATATCTAGGATAATCGTAATCGGAAAAACAAACTGTTTTTATATATCTTGTAATAGTTAAATTCACTTTTCTCTTCACATTATGCTTATTGCCGATAACTAATTTCAATCCCTTACCATTGTTTTCATTTCCAGTGTAATAATACCTATACTCAGTACTAAGGTCCATACCAACATAATCATTTATTGTACTATTATACCAAAGTGTCCCAATACTTATTGTAGGTATACTAGAGGCTCCATAACCAATTTCTGCTTCCTCCAAAACCCCTTCGTCTTCTTTATCCAGTGCGGCACCGGTCATATTAAGATTGCTATAGATATACTCATCTGGATAATGTGTTTGAGGAGTAGAAAACAATTGTCCTGTTGGGTCTATAAATTCAATAACAAATCTTGCCTTCGAGTAACCACGTTTCTTATCATTCTGAATGTAGTATCCTTCACTAACAACATATGTTTGCCCCAGAGAAGAGCTCCCAAGATTAGGCTTCCAGTCATCATCTACATTTTTTGCATATGCATCTCTCCACGGTAAATCTGTTACTGAACCCGCATAATTCCAAGCCCCTGTATTGACCTCATTATGCGCCCCAAACCTGTCTATCATACCCCAAACAAAAGTATGTTTTTTATTTGCTTCTAAATACTCATACTGCCCCGTAGATGTGTTAATATCACTTCCTGTCAATACATCCAAAACAACACCATCTTTATCAATAACATATACCTTAACAAAGCCTGACTGTAATATATAAAAACTGATAGCAGGGGCCATCCCCAATTCCTCTGTAGTATATGGACTAATACCTATTTTACACACCTTACCAACAACCAAAGTTAACCAGTCTACTGATGACCTACCCCCTCGCAGAGTAGTGTTGAACATACCACGCTCTAGTTGGTTTGTTCCATCCCCTATCTTAAACACTATACCGGTTACACCATTTCCACCCCTTAGTTCCTCTAACCTGACAAAGGATACACTAGAATATCTAATAAGCTCATCTCCAACTTTCATATATCCAGCTTGTGGAATTCGCAATAAAGTCTCTGTATAATAATCACCATATACTTCATTGTACTCAAAGAACGAATCTGTTTTTCTTATTGCTATGTATAGTTGATACTCGTCATCATCCAACAAAACAGTTGTCCCCTCTTGCTCACTCATCGGTAAACCTGTGTTATACACATTAACATCATAAAAGATACTACTATCATACCTACTGAGGCTTGGGAAAGGATATACAAAGTAGCTTTCCCACGGTTCTTGGGTCTCCAGAGTAAGGTTAGTTATAAACCCATTGTTTGTATAGGATTCGTTAACTCCGGCCACCCACAACTTATTGGCAGTACTTAGTGTGTTTAACTTTACATCAGTAACACTAATAATATCATTTAATTCAATAAGAGGATTGCCTACAATTTGTATTTGTGGGTTGATAGTCTTCTCATATGTGTTATATCTAAGGAGTGTCTCGTATGCTAACCACCCAGCCTGATTTTCACTGCTAATTTTTGGCTCTATAATAAGCATCTGTAATGGTCTACCCACAAAATTATAACTGGAAATAGACCCTATTGATGTTCTATCCATAGCCCTTGATACTATATGCTCTGTAATGGGGTTGTTTACATTAGCCTGTTGGTTGCTATCTTCTCCAACAGCTTCATACATAGTCGTTTTAACACCCTTTGCCATTCCAACAACAATAATATCATTTCGTATATTGTCAGCGTCGTTACTAAAACTGTAGCCATCACTTATGACAACACCATTTGCTGTTAAAGTATCCCCAGTAACTATGTCAAAGGCAGGAGTAGTATAGTTTCTGTCGTACACTAACATCCCATTAAACATAACCGTTGCGGTACTTTTGCTTGTTATTGTTACATTGTATGTTGCAACTCCATAATCAAAATCTAAATCAATAATACAAGGATTGTACCCATATATATCATTTATTCCATCAAAAAATCCCCAATCTTCACCAAAGTTCAATTGATAATCAAAAGTTGCCATCTCCCCTAAGATATAGTTGCTGACATTTATATGCACAGAGCCAAAACAACTTCCAACAGAAAACACCAACTTAGCACTTTCACCCAAAAAAGTAGCTGTAATCTGGGCGTTATTGGTGTTTGTTTTATATGTCACCCCACTAATAGCAACAGGGTCAAGATTCTCAGTCCAATCAACTGCGGAACAACTATCAATATCTTTTACTTTTATGGGGTTTTTGGTACTGTTAATATAAAAATTACCTTGATGGTTAAATCCATAGTCAAAACCAAAACTATCCAGTAGGCTACTCAGGTTGTCTTTAAGTTTGTCATTCATAGAAAATTGCCAAATATAGGCATCATCTGGTTTGTCTACGTTATAGGGGTCTCCATAATTAAACTTCCTGCCTAAAAATATGGAAGTGCTGGAATTTAGAATATCAACTAAACTATAGTTGGAAGAAATAGTGTCACCAGATTCATTAATATAATCTTTTTTGGCATACAATATATCTGGGTCAATAAACGCATTGGTAAAAATATTCTCAACTGCCAGCATAAGATTCCATGAATCATATGCTCTCGGCTTTGTATCTCCCGCTACACCCTCATCATTGTTCTTGTCAACATACCCGGCTGTGATATAGTCAAGCATATTTGGATTACCTGTGTTAAACTGGTCATCAAGGAAAGACATCCAATCATAGCATACAATATTGGCAACATCCCCATTTTTGCTTCTAACAATATCAATTTTTCTTACTTGGCCTGTAAATTTTGTTATCGTTGAAATAGTAGAAACCCCATACCTGTACCCAGCATGGTACTCTATCATCTGAAATTTCTTTATAACATTATTAGAGACAACATCCTTTAGGTATTCCCCTTCTTTAACATATTCAAAACCAGCCGCACTGCTGGAAGACACAAGAGGAACTGAAAAAGTTAGCTTCGCTCCACTTCTTCTTTCCTTCTCTAACTCACAACTTATAACACTATCTATTTTTGTGCCTGTAATATAGCCACTATAATTTGCATAGTCACTTGGGCTTATAACCCTACCGGCAGATAAAATAACAGGATGGTCGTCGAGGGGCTCTTTAATTTTAGCAACAAAAAACAAATGATTAGCATCAAGCTTTGATTTATTCCAATACTTTATCTTTATCGGCAACCATGCTTCCGGGTCAGCAGTTGATATTTGCACAGCTTGCACATTATTATCATCATTTCCTAATGGTTTGTTAGCTATATAGTTGTACCCATTACATGTAACATCAACGTTTCCCTCACCATAAAAGTATAAAGTAGCCAGATAATAAAACTTTATGTATCCCTCATATACAACCATAAATTGACTGCTATCATAGTACTCACTAGATATCTCTATCGGATAATACTTACCAGAATAGAATTTTGCCATCGGATTATGGCTAACCCACTTGAGATTAGTATCAGTCGTAGCTGGAACACCAGTGGTATTTATTGTATCATATGAATACCATGAGGCCTTAAACCCATGTGACTTCACCGTGTAAGGTGTATCAAAAGTATACAAACTTATATAAGGCTTTGTTATTTTAGCTTCATATGGTTGAAGCCCGTCTATGGTTGGGAAAACTTTAGCAATCACTTTTATACCTCTGGATACAACGAGAGTTCAACATTATACTTTATTTTGCCACCACCTGTAGCCTGCTCTATACTTACATCACAATTTCCAACCCTAACTTTAGTCCAACCTAATGTCGGGTACGTGTAGTCAATGTCCCTGAAATTAACATACTTTATATCACCATAGTACGCTTTAATAGTAGCTACCATAGTTCCAAACCCTGCTATAGCTCCCTTGGCAATAGGCCCCCACCTTAACACATATGGACGGTCGTCAAAATAACTATCTTGCATTATCTTACCACCGTCGAGAACATCCATAACAACTTGTTTTTCACTATTATGGAGGTCCAAAAATGAAGGATTCAAAGGTACTGTATAAGCACCAACCTCAGTTGCGGTATCATTTAAAATTACTCTTAATAATGACATACTACCTATCCATAACAGATATATTAGTAGACCCTCTGCTATAAAGGTCATTTAGTTGTTTTGCTAATAGTGTTGCTGTATCCTGTCCTATATTACCACCAGAAGCATTTATCTGATTAATTATGGTAACAGCACCACCACCATATCCTTGACCAGACGGTAAAGAGAAGTTAGCGGGAGCATTTATTATCTCTGGAGAAAGTTTGTCCACTAACTGTGCTGTATTTTTTTCAATCCTCTCTATATTACTCGCTACTTCTTCTTTCTCTTTACTACCCCCAAATATACCACCTAAAACACCTCCAAGTAATTCACCTACGCCCATACCAACTCCCGGAGGAAGTCCGACTGCCACAGCCCCTGCTGAACCCAAGACACCACCAATATCAGAGCCAACATTAACACCTTCAGTACTCTTTCCCTGACCTTTAGTAATGGCTACCGCTATTCCACGACTTGCCAAGCTACCCACTCTCTTTGCTAAACCATTAAGCGCATTTTTAAGTTCTTCTTCTTTCAACTTTGCAATAGCCGCATCTAATTCTGGTGTACCTACCCCTCCTTGTAATGCAGCTTTGCCATTTGATAACCTCTTAATACCCTCAAGATTGGTTACAACCTCTTCTTTCATTATCTCATTCAATTCCTTATTTAATGCTACGTGCTGTTGTCCATATAGTTGCTCCATCCCCAAAGAGGTTCTATTAACACTCAAAAGGTCCGATAACAAAGGAGTTGTCTTCTGTTGTGTAACGTCACTTACCTTGACTTCATCAAGAGTTGTTTTCTTTGAAGCTAACCTCATAGTCGTTAATTCATCACTAACTATTTTTGTTATATAAGAGTTATTATCTAACGCATTACTAAAATCTGTAATCAACGCTGTAGTTGCTGATTGTGGGGAAACATCCTTAACCTGTGTTTTGCTAACAGTGTTTGATAACTCCGCAACAACTTTTTTATCCTCCCCTACTGCTTTAGCTCCTGCCTTTAATTCACCACGAACCAACTTCACTATAAATGAGTCATCAAACTCCAGAGCACCCCCTATAGAGGCGGCTATACGTGGGATAATATCCTTCTCCACCGCTAAAAATGATTGATATAACGAATCCCCAATTGATTCCCCTAACTTTTTACCACTGGACAAAACACTCTCTTCAATATTGTCTGTAAGTCCCTTTGAATCCAACACAGATTGTAATCTAGCAACATCCTTATTGGCTCCAGTTATGACATTGGAGGCCTTGTCTTTAAACCAAACTATAAAAGCTTCCGCATCGGACTGTGCCATAGACGAATATATACTGGAAAACAATTTTTTAATAGAACTAAAACCATTATCCTTACTGAGTGATTCTACCCAACCTTCAGTATCTGTAAGCAATGTCTTAAACGCATCACCAATACCATCAGTCCTTTTGCTTATTCTACTCATAGCTTCTTCTGCCATCTCATACTGAATGGTTAATTTACTATTGAGTTTTTCTAATTCATAGCTAGCTATAAGCTTCTGTTTTTCAGTTCTGTACTGTTCATTGTCTATTATGCTAAGTGCCAACTTTGTGTCTAGTTGAGCTATCTGTGAGTCAAGTATGCTCTTCTGTATTTTCTCATTCTTGCTCCATGCCAGCAATGAGGACTCAGAAGTTAAACTGTTTAGCTTAATCTGTTGACCATACATAGCATTTAGCATAGCTGTATTGTGCTCTATTAACCCACTCTCAAGTTTCCTATACTCTTGTATGTCCTTTGTCAACCTCAGTATCTTACTGTAAGCAGCAATAGCTTCTTTAAATAACGGAGCATCTTCCTTCTGTATTTCTCTTAAAGAATACAAACGAGCACTTATACTTGCTATTTTATCCTTTAACTCATTAACTTCGTCCTCTGCTAAAAATTTATCACCAAAGGCCCATGATTCATTCAAAAACAAAATTCTTTGTGTTTCTTTAAGCTCCCTACCTAGTGAACTTAGCTGTATTGTGTTGTCCCGTTGTCTATTAACTAACTCCGTTACAGCATTTTCAGCAAACTTGGCATGCTCAGCAACCCTATCATAACTATTACCCAACAAGCTAGCTTGTCTTTCTACTAGTGACATCATTTCTAACTGAGTATTAAAACCAGCAACTAATTCACCACTACTTTGTTTTATACCGGAAATAAAGGCCACAACATCAAAACTTACTGCCCATGCTTTACCCTCTTTAGCTCCCTCTTTAAGCATGTTAGTTATGTTCCCCAATAATCCCGATACTTGTACAAAATCAGACGGCTTCAAGGCCTGCTTCAAATCTGCATTTATTAATCTAATAGCTGCATCAGCTATGTCATTCAAATCACCTGCCACATTTGTTGTCTTCAAAAATCCAAGCTTGGTACCAAGCTCTTGGTTATCTTTAAATATCTCCGCATAAATCTTTTCCATCCCAATTGCGTCAAGTGTTATTTTTGCCGCTTCTTCTACTGATTTCTTACGCGCTGTTATCAACGCTGTGGCATCCTTACCTTGGGCAGCAGCAGCAGCAATCTTATTACTATTTAGTTTTACCTCATTGTACTTTTCCTCTAATGCTATCGCTTGCTTTTTGAGTTCTATTGTCTTGGTTAAATTAGCTATACCCGGAGATGAACGAAGCATTGCGGCAGTTTCAGCCGCACCCCCATACATTGACGCTGCTTCTTCTCCATTCCCACCCATTGTAGTAACATTTCGACGCCAAAGTTCCTTAGCCTTCTCTAACTCCGTTTCCAACTCAGCCAAATCTAATTTGAAAAACTTCTTGATGCCACTATCTAGATTGCCGGAAGATGCAAACATCCCCATAAATTGCTCTTGAATATTTGAATCGGCGGTTGACTTCTCCATGAAAGATATTAGGTCTTTAAATGACTCTTTATATCTCTTCATTGGCTCCGCCAACACTTCACCAGCCATTGTTCTCTGCACTTCTGAATACTTAGTGTTAAACATCTCTATAAGGTCAATAACTTTAGTAATCTCATCTGCTGTTAAGTTTGCTACATTCTTTCCAGAAAGAAACATAGCTATCTCGTCAGCCGCTTCCTTCGCTGTGATTTTATTTTGCTTGAAACTTTTTGTAACTTCAAAAACTTTGGTATTTATCAACGAAAACTTTGTCTGGCTGCTAAAGACATCCAAATTAGAAAAAGAAATATCATTTAAACTTTTAGCAAACTCATCTAATATCTTTGTACCCTCTTCTAAGGCTTTGTTCTGTTCCTTCAGTTTCTTTATAAAAGAGGCTATCTCTGGCGCAACCGTAAATAACACAGCACCAAGTATGGAGAGTCTACCTGCCCACTTTGCCAATCCAGTAATCTGAGATGCTATTTTACTCTGTGGTTCTGTTAACTTTTTGGATGCTTCCCCAAAAACCAGACTAAAGGTGCTAACCCCCTTCATAACACCGACTCTTGTGGCATCAAACCCAATCAACATCTTTCGAGCAGCAAGTACGGCGGCTGAAATCATTACAAAACTAGTCACTACCCTATATACACCACCCGGAATTTTATTCAGCCCAGATGAAACAGCACCCAAACTTTCTTGTGTGGCAACTAAGTTATTAAGATACCCTGCTGATGTTAAGGTAGACATAAACTGCATTGTTTCAGTTGATGCTATTTTAGTTCTCTTAGCATATGTCTCAAGAACAATTGCGTTAGCATCAATGGCAGCACCAAATGACTCTTGGGCTTTCTTATTAATTTCCAACGCCCGTGGCATTTGCTGTATAAATGCTTGGAATTTAGCATAATGCCTAACTTGGGCCAACACCATCGCTATGTTTTCTTTTTCAACTTCAGTGGCACTCTGAAGAGCGGTGTATAAATCTGAGAATATATCGAGAAGTGGCCTAAACTCATCCTTTGTTCTGTATACTGCTACCCCTAACTCTCCTAAAGCCGCAACACCTTCCTTTGAGACAAGCATTGACAGTACTCTTTTGAAAACATTTGAAGCCTCTTTACCAGAAATACGAGAAGCCTCCCCAAGAGCACCTACAATGGCAAACAAGGAATTCATGTCCCCATTTATAGCCGTCACTGCCGGACCTATACCGGTTATTGCTTGTACTAAGTCCCTAGCCTCTACTGCCGTCTCTGCTTGTACTTTCTGAATCTTATCCATAAGGGAAGCAGAGTTCTCAAAACTCATACCAAAAATTTTATTTGCGCCAATAATAGCATCAATAATTTGTTTAGTCTCAGCACCGGTTGTGTTCAACCCAAGTAAGGCTGTTCTAGCCGCAGAAATTGACTGGGCGGCAGAAAGACCTGCTTGTGCAAATACTCTTAATATGTCAACCACTTCAAGTGGGTCACGCCCGAATTCAATAGAAAGGGAAAAAGCTTTTTCTTTCAAAAATCCAAAATCAGTTGCTTTAGGAAGTACTTTTTTCAACTCACCCATAGCAGTATCTAGCTTAACTGTAAACTCATACGCCTCTCTGATTTTTTGAGTTACAGCAAAAACTGCGGCACCCATCGCTCCCCAAATAAAAACACGGCGGCCCACATCACCAATAGACGCACTGCTGCCTTGTATTCCCTTATTTAATTTTTTGATTAATTTTTCTTCATCAGTAAGTATTGGTTTTAGTGTTCTTCCGGCCCTAGCAAGTTCTTCTTGCGTTCTGACAACATTGGCCTCCCCTTTTACAAGCACACTAGCAGAACTGGTAACTGCTGTTCCAATACCATTGATTTCGTTGCGTAATGTAGCAACTCGTTGCCTTAACTTTTGAGCATCACGTTCAAAACCCGCTAAGCTAAGACTCGTTCGTATAACAAATGCTGGTGTTGTGGTCATGTCACTTCCTTATCCCAAACTAAAAATTATAGTTATAATCTAAGAATGGCCTTAGTCAGTTTGAGACCACGATTTAGCATTTTTACCCTTAGTTTGGTCTCGTTTCCACTTTGAAACAAACGTATCCAATCTGTCAGGGTCTTCTACTGTATCTGCGTCTGGATGAGGACCATCTGGTCCTGTCACCCACTCATAATAATCAAACCAGTTTTTGAGTAACACTTGTTGAAGAGTGAGGTCACTGGCTAACCTCGGAGAACCATCTGGATTTTTAAAGTATGGAACCCCATGCTCCTTAGAATACCTATATCTTATCAGGTTTTCTGGTCTACAAGCGTATCTCCGAAAAAAGATACATCTACCCCACGAAGGACCATATTAAACAGAGACAAAATCCTCAAACTAGTATAGTCTGAACTAAGCAAATCTCCCATATTCTTCCAGTATGGAGAAATTGTATCACCTTTCTTTACCTTCACACATACAGGCGCATACAACTTAACTTTTTCTAAATTAGCTTGTTCTTCCAAAGATTCCCCAAATAAGACTATCTTTTTAGATTGTAAATCTAAGTAGTCTAATTTTAAATTAGCTAATTCTTTCCATACCAAAAAGGCCTGTTCAGACTCTCTGTTAATTATATTCTCCAACTCTAACTTACGAGCTTCTTTCTTCTTATTGCTCCCAAGGTCTTCCTTTTGAATAGTTAAATCATGTATCTTCTCACGATAATCTTCAAATAACTTGTCTTTTTCCCTTATCTCATCCGGTAAGGATTCAAGTTTAGTCTCATCCTCATCTGTCCACGCCCCCTTTGATACTACAACTTGTTTTCCATCTTGCTCTATCATTACTGGTTGCTTATATATGGCTCTCAATTGAGCAATTGTCAACAACTTCCCTTTTCGCAATTGCTCCCCCTTAAACTCCGCTTGCAGTCGCTCACCTTGCAGTGTCAACTCTACTCCGGGCAATTCATATATAATAGTACCAATACCGGACAAAAAGACAGTTTGTACGCCCTTAGTAACACCCTCTGCTGTGGTGTTATCCTCTACGGTTACTTCCTCCTTAACCATTTCCGGCGACTTGGAAATATCTTCCTCGAACCTACCTCTGTTCACCTCTTTGCTCATAATTTCTCCTAATTAGAAAACATTCTATCTATTAAAGCAGTAACATCTAAATCATTTACCACACCATCACTATTGACATCCATTGCTTTCATCTTGTTTGTATATTCAACCAATGAGACTAAATCAACAATATTAACCTCACCATTTAAATCCACATCACCAAGAATAATTGTTGTAGTATCAGCAACAAAAGAACCATTACTTTCTTTCACAACAATCATTGAAACATTACTATTGTTATCAATAGCTACTTGTTTGCTTTCACATCCAGCCAAAATGGGATTTATTACAGCAACTGCTATAAAAAATGAAACAGCAATAATACCAAGAAAAGGTACAGAGTATACCTTAAGCATCTTTTTAAAACTAAGCATCTTTTTCTCCTGTTATTTAGTGGGGGTAATTAGCCCCCACTAATATTACTCAATGTTACATATATATAGGTGGAAGGCCAGAACCAGATATATTAAGTGTCTGCGAACTGAACTTTAATTCAAGTCCCGCATCACCAGATATAGGCATGGTATGACTATCACCTATAAAGTTACAATCTTCAAAGACTGTGGTTTTCAATAACGTTGTAGCATCATGTGTTGTCTGACTATTATACTCATAGTGAGTAATAGTAACATTCTTTACAGTTTGCAACTCAGCCATCAATATCTCAGTTAATGTGCCCGCATCAAAACTCTCCTGTAACCCAAGCATCTTGGCGTATTCACGTAAATCATTCTTATTAAAAGTCAAAGTTATTTCATTACGTAAATTTCCGTCCATTGTCTTACCTACAGAACGAGATTCACCGAGTTCATCAACAGATGTTCTGGTCATTGGAATATTAAGGTCTATCCCGGTACACCTAGTAAGTTTCTCATTAGTGCCTGTACCAGTCTGCATCCAAACCTCTACATACCCTTTTGATAGCTTACCTATGCTACTATCAAGATTTGTCAACACCTTATATCCCTTCTTAACTTTGTTAGTATAGTAGTATATAAGCTGTGTGTTGGCATCAATACTCAAACCAGCACCTATAGTAGCTTGTACTGTTAATTGACCAGATACATGAACAACTTGAGCCGCAGTGGCTAAGTTAGAAGCGGCATAGACAACATACGGAGAACCCGTTGCTCCCATGCATTCATCTGGAATTCTAAAAACTACATTAGCACCCGTGTACGAAATGAATGACCCCGTGATGCTTTGTACTTCCCTTCTTGAACCAAGTAATAACCTCTCCTCCTCACCAACAATACTATAGTTTTGCTCAGCAGCACCATCAACATCAATTCTGTATGTTAATCCATCAACATAACACCTAGGAAGTATCACACTATACATAATGTTTGTTGATGTACTGGAATATCTATGAGGTATTGTAAAATGAACAGGGTTGGAATCAATCGTATCCTGTGTTATTGTATATGCATTCACTAATGTAACTATATCACCACCCGTAGCTTGCGCCGTTAAGGAGTAAGTTGGGGAAAGGCCATACAGTATGCTAGCACCAGCAAATGTTCTACTTACAATCTTCACATACTCAGCATCATTAGTTGTAGGATACATATTTGTTCTAATGACTTGTAACCAACTACCTACGGTTGCATTAGCCCATTGACCACCACAACCCTTCGACGCTACACGAATAGTGCCGGTAGTATTTCTGGTTGATTTTATAACATTACGTTGCTCTAATATACCAAAAATACCTGCCTCTAAATCAGTTGTGCCCCATTCGTTGGCGTTCATGGTTACTTGAGACTCTACGAGAGTAATCGTATCTTCAACAACACCATTGTTACCTAATTCAAAAACGGAGTCAATAGTAAAATTTGAATTCCAATCAAGAGACTGAACACGTCTCGTTGGGGTTGACCCAATATAAGCATATATATGCTTACTTTGTATACCTATCGGTTTTACTGCCATAATTTATTGGCTCCTTTATTCAATCAAAGATTCTGCGGTTATTTCCATTGTAGCATGCACTAAAGCTACATGCCTTTCTGACAGTTCCGCAGAATTCCAGTCAGAAATATCATCCAACACTAAATCAGCTAAAGTAGCAGAACCAACTGCTACTTTATTTGCTGACCTAAAATCATAAACATCAAACACTAACCCATCTAATCTTCGCCTTAATAGGTTTCCTAATGTGCGTAATTGATTATCATCAACAGCAATAATCGAGATTGTCACTACAACCTCATCATACCCTGTGCTATTTCCTATTTCATAAGATATATTACGCACTTGGCCCGTCCCAATAGCTATTAACGGCAACTGTATTTGTCTGCTCCTGTCCTCTGCTTTTACAACTAATTCTTTTCCTCTTAGTGTGGGGTCTCCGGCTAGTGCTATACTATAGTTTGAACGCCAATCATTATCATTTAAATATTCTGAAATATCATACTTCAGTGACAAAATGGCAAGAGTTATATTATCAATAATAGCTGACATTCATTACTCCCTACACTAAATACGTACTCACATATCTATTAAATGCTCTTCGCATAACTTCAATACTACGTCTGTCCTCATCATATAATTTTTGTCTGCCCCGTATGTACGAATTATTCATATAGAAATAATTCTTGGGCTCTAATCCGGGATGCTTTACCTTTTTGGCAAAAACAAAACCACCAGCATGCCTTGAATAGTACCTTAATAAAGATTTGTTTCGTGCTGAAATTGTATAATCTTTTCTCTTTGTCCCGGACTCAAATATTCTCCACAATTTAACTTTATTATTCCTTAATGCTCTTTTGGGGACAGCACTTGAAATTGGGTCATTAGCATCCATATAAGCTACATTACCAGTCCAACCAGTAATACTCTTATTAGCACCACCAACAGGATAGGCCCCACTAGAGATGTTCCCACTAACTTTATTAATTGCATCCGTATTTTTGGATACATCACCATAACTTCTACCAACAGTAGCATTTTTTAACCTTGATGCAACGTTGCTCTCAATTACGTCACGATGTGCCTCCTCCATCCCCTCAACTAATTCAGGAGACCTCATCATTCTAAAAGCAGTTGCTCTTATATAATTCTCAAGTTGTGCAGTGTCAGCACTAAGACCAATGTGTATCATATTGAACTCTCTTTAACCAAGAAAAGATGAACTACATCCTCAAACCCAAAGCTATCTGTTATAACTCCTTTTAGTGTGTACACATTCCCACCGATTTGTATGTTGTCAGCATAATCAAAAAAAGTTTTGTTGTTGCGTGTAATGATAACATCTTTCCTCAAACAAGAAACCCAAAAATCATAAGGCTCGATACTACTATATGGTGTTTGCTTAAACTCTTGTCCAGTACCAACCCTTAATCCTGTTTTCTCAATTGGAATGACCTTTATCCTATAGTATCCAAGTAACCCGTCGGGGTACCTTTTATCAAAAACACCTGATTGTCTGGCATCAAGAACTTCCCCATACTCTACTTCAATAGCATCCCCACCAACTTCTTCAGCTACTATAAACACAGTAGCTGTAACAGCAAATTCGCTATTCAGTAACTCGCTGTTGGCAAAATCACAAGCCTTTCTAATATAATCAAATGACATCTTATGTAGTTACTATATTCTCAGTATAAACATCAATAACTTGACCAGATGGCAGATTATCCCTCTGGTAATTTGCCGCTTTGTCGGCTATCTCAGTTTCCATACTTTTTGTAATAGACTGATAATCTTTCATTTGAGCAACACTATCAATAGTGTGCATTGGTCCTCTAAACCTTACACCCAGACCCCTAGACTTTTGTTCCTCAACAAAACGTCTACGCACTAATACTGCCGTTGCTTTTATAATTAATTCCCGTTCGTTGTCGTTAGCATATATTGGTAAATAACCCGTGCCAGTTCCAGATGAAGTAAAAGAAAATCCAAATGAATTGTTTAGATAGTTCACCGATAACGGAACAAAATCAGAAATCTCAGTATCTGAGAATGTATACGGATTTTTTTCAGTATACTCATACGTTGCCAATACTTGCTTAAATTTGTTTGGCTTATGCGGCTTGTCCGCATCTCCGTCAGAAAAAGTACAAGACAGTGTTGATGGTGCCCATAAAAAGACTTTTGAATTAGTTGCAACTGTAGTAAAAGTAGATGCTGCTGTATATGTATAAGGTTCTACATATAAAAATACAGATGCTATTGGACTATTTTTTAAATAAAAAGTCTCTCTGTTTCCTGTAGCAGCAGCCGTGTTACCTATTAAAATGTCAACAACAGCTTTTGAATGCTGTTTTGCATCAGGTATATAATTTCGAGCGGAGTCAACAATGCCTTGTACTGTTCCAGTCATTTACACTCCTTCAATCAAGTCCCTATCGTTATTTGATAACTCAAGTTTGACTAACTCGTCTTCCATTTCCTTTTTAGATAATCCCTCAAATTGGATACCCGCAAGTTCACAAGCAGTTGTTAAATCGTGATGATGCAATATGCTGTATTTATGTTGTGTAAACAACTCTTGATATTTACGAACTACTATAGAAAGTTTTGGAGATGCTTCTATCCCGTTGGCCTTTGCCACACGTAAGAAGTGTCTTGGAGCAAAATGATTTGTCATTTTTGACACAATACTTTTAACCTCATTTAATGAACTCTTTCCAAGAATCTCCAAAATCTGCTCATCCGTAAACGCATTAGGATTACTAACACTGTCCTTTTTGGCTACAACGCCGACTGCGCCAAGAGCATTAATTGCGGAATCATCTCTGACAATAATACCACCAATGCACTCATTAGTTCCCTGTATTCTTAGCCACGCACTGTGTGTAATAACCGCCTTCTCACCATAAGAACGAAGTATAACCTTAGTTATACCCAAAATAGGGGACTCTAGTCCTATACTAAACCCACCATCCCCATACCAAACAACACCGACAAGTGGTGATTTCTGTCTGTATCTTTCTAATTCCTGTGTAGTTGCCTCAAGCTGCTTGGCAATCAACTCATACGTTTCCGGGGATATTTTATTATCCTTCTTTTCTTCTGAACTCATCTTTACCTCCTAAAAAAGAGGGGGAAAGGTGTCTTTCCCCCTTTCAGTATAAATACTAATTATTAGCTAGTTACAATTCTGCTAATTCTATCCGTGTGCCAAATTCCAATGCCATCATCCCATCTCATATAGATGTTCATGGATTCTGTCTGTGGAATAACCTCATCACTAGTACGCAGCGCACCAGCAATAACGGCACGACCAGCCGGTAAATCGGAGAACATCCACAAATCGGCGGCATCAAATGGATAGACAACTCCATAATCGTTATCTGTGAACGAATTCACTTTGATAACAGGAATGCCAGCATATGTACCAACCTGACCGCGAGTTTCCCATTCCCGACGAGTGTCATTGGAATAGTTTACGTTACTGGACAGTTTAGCAATAGCATTTCTACGACCTACAATAACCTTGATTTCAGACTCATCCGTCAAAGTATTCATAGCGGTAATAATAGTACCGATAGAAACACCACCACCAGCAGTATACTGCGCACCACCAGACTGATATGCTGTCATACCAGCTAACGTATTAACAAACAACATTCTGTTTCTCCAAGCATTAATCAGACCATTGGTATAATCTGCCAACTCGGACACAGAATACTTACCCGCCTGAACACTAACCAAGTCAAGTCTAATACCAACCTCTTTAAGATTGGGCTTAGCACTGTAGCTAGTAAACTGCGGACGTGACATTCTTACAGCAGCACCGTAAGAGCCCGTATATATCGCCATACCAGAAATCTCATTCACTACCAGAGTTTCTCCGGGATTTATTCTCTCTGTCGGTAAAACAGCCGAGATTAAATCGTTCTGGTTAACTTGGTCAGTAGTGTTTTTAATAACTTGCTTCGCAATTTGGTGAAGTTTAGCTCTGATTGCAGGGTCACTCCAATCAATATTCTCCAAACCAGCAAATTCTGCTTTTATAAGAGCCTTCTCCTCAGCATATAAAGCATATCTGTCACTAGTTGCACCAAGCACACCAGAAGGAGAAACAAAACCAATGCTTTTCATCTTAGCCATTATTTATTTCCTCCTTTAAAGAACACGTACTTTCATCCAACCATTATATGTACCAATACATTTTCCAACTAACAAGGAAGACGCATAAGTACCATTGGACAGATACGAATATTTTCCGTTTAATCCTATACACACACCCTTTCCAAAGGTGTACCCAGCCACTGAAGCTTCTTCGGTCAAAGACTTATGAACTTCAAACACATTACCAGAAGTAAGATTAAACCCGATGACATAATCATTCTGGTCAATTGTAGCACCCACATTTTCCAAATCAGGGTCTTCCATATAAATAGGGAAGAAATTTGCAACTGTGTTAAGTGTACCATTGACAGCAGCAGCCGCAGTGGCCGCAGGGTAGGTAATCTTAGCATAAAATGTATTTAAATCCGAAGAGGCTATAGCGCACAAATGACCCTCTCTAACAGAAGTACCACTTACATATTTATACGAACGCAAATCGCCTTCGTTATAAACAATCGGTCTAAAGGTCTTCATTAACTATCCTCCTACTTACTTTTCTTATATTGTTCACGCAATTTATCAAGCTTTGTATCAATACCAGCTCCCGCATCATGGTTTGAACCATGCCCGGCATCACCCATTACACCAGAAGCAGCCGCCAATGTGGTCTGCTTGAAAGTAGCAACGATTGAATCATGTATCTTAGATAAGCTTTCTGTTGGGTCTGTGTTTTCTTTCTCACTCTTGTCAATAGCAGAAAACGCCATACCTTTTACAGTTTCTTGCATAAACTCCGTTAGAACAACCCCGGAATCGTGAATTGACTGCATGAAAGTCGCAACACGCTGTTCCTGTTGTTTTACTATTTCTGCCCGTTTTAAGGACTCTATCTCACTAGTCAATGTCGCAACCTTAGCATTGGCATCTTCTAGTTCTTTCTTTGCTGTGGCTATCTCAACGTCCTTTTCGGACAAAAGTTGTGTAGCAAGAGCCTTTTCCTCTCCTCTGGTTTTGGAAATAGCATCCATCTTATCTTCTTTTGTATGCCCATACACAACCTCTACAGAAGACGTGTCGCTAGCAATATAAGCAACAACCACATCATTGAGCTCCTGCCCAAATTTAATGGCATCTTCCTCAGAGATTTTATTACCACCACAATAATCCTTTAATGCCTGATGTGCAATTACGAAAATGTCACCCAAACATTTAGCAGCAGAAATCTTCTCTGCAAGTTTAAACATTATATCTCCTCCTAATGACCTGTTTTTCAGGTCTTTCTTACCATTTTTGTCTTCTTCTTTATTATCGTTTAACCCCATACTTTTTGTATTATTTTTTGAATCTTTTTTTGCTGTTACTACATATTTTTTATCAACCAACATAACTGAAGGCTCCATTTTAACCACTTCGTTGGCAAAAGCTATGTTTTCAGCTAAAACGCCATGTTTTTCCCTTTGGGCGGCAGAAATACTCAAAGCTATGCTCCCGTCATCAGACGTACGCAAAGACATAACCTCTGCTCTGGGTTCTGCTGGATGAAGCACAACCCCATTACCAATAAAGTCTATACCAACCAAACCCCTATAGGCGTCTTCATCATTCTTATGCATAACATACCTATGGTGCTCAAACTCGAAGAAATCATAGAACATTTCACCACATTTTGTACATTTAATAGCGTCAAAAAAGACCTCCATACTCAATGATAGTTTGTTCTCAAAAAACCTTTGTCTTACAATTTCATCCCTTGTAACCTCACCCTCCATATATTGCATATATGGAGAAAGTCTGTTTAAAACACCGTTAATACCAATACAAACCGGTTGTTCCGGTTCGGCTACTATTTGGGAATCAAGAGAAAAACCAACAATCTGCTCCCTATAGTGTTCCCAATCAATAGGCTTATGTGCCATAGTCCTATATTTCTCAACTAATTCATCTTTAAAGAAAAAATCATCATTGAGGTTTGGACCTTCAAAAACTGGACGACAATAAAAGTAATAATTGTCATTCAGTTCCGCTTGAGCCTTACTTTTACTATCTATCGGGTGTATATCATTACCACCAATAACCAGATTAGGTAAAGAAGAGCATAAAACAAGGTTAGCAGTAACTAAAGTTTTATTCTCTAGAAGTAACCCAACCTCGCTTGCTGTTCTAATCTTATCCTTTTCCTCAAGCCAAGAAACAATGGCATCCGTATTGAACCTATCCTTATCAAAAATGTAAGCATAGGTTTTAATCTTACCACTAACTTTTCCAACTATTGTTTTTACTCCCGGCTCACAAGCTGTGGTATAAAAACTATCCACATCAAAAGCAGCCTTGTCAAAAACAGTAGCCACAAAGTATTTATCTTTTAACTTAATAACCTTACCCATTAACACACCTCTTATTAAACAACAACCCTGTTCTTTGATGTGGAAATATCAAAGAAAGACATGGATACATCACCAAAAATTGATTTTAATGACTCCCACTTTCTATTTATTCTTACTTGTATATCTTTATCTTTATCATATCCTAAGTTTGAAGCTTGGTAAGCATTAAACTTAGCTAATTCAATGTCACAATTCTCCAACGCAATATCAGAAAAATATTCGTAAACTAATGATGTATTCTTAGGTTGCTTGGCCATAAAAGTATTTATCTCGTCGTTCATTTCTTTATTTTTGCCAAGCATACGTAATGTATGCGCATACTTTATGAACACATCCCTAAATGTTGGCTCCTCTTTATACGCCTTCAAAAAATACTCACTCGCAGTGGCTATGTCCCCTTGAATTGCCTTCACAACCCCTAAATTATATAGAACTATAAAAGAAGAGTTTAAGTGGTTCAATATCAAGTTAGTATTGTCTTTCTCAACATCATATCTGCTTTTAATAAACAGATATCTTTTATACCAAAACTCTGCTTGCTCAAAATTCTTTAACTCAAGTTGTGTGTTGCCCATACTCATAAGAGAGTCAAGATGGTCTGGCTTCACGTCAATCGTATCTTTTATATGTGGCACAGCCTCTTCAAATCGCCTTTGCGCCATTAATGCAGTAGCGAGTTGGTCTTTGGCCATGATGAAAGCGTGGAGATACCTTTCTTCATTATTCTTTAACTTAGGCACTATTATCCGAAGAACTTCATTAGCATGCTTTTCCGTACCAACAAAATCAGCCTTAGCTCTTAGAAGTTGGGCTAGATTAAGGTGGGCAAAAAAGTTGTCATTATCAATTCTAATTTGCTCACGCAGTAACTCCTCAGAACGCTGATGCTTCTTTTCCATCTCCTCTTTTGACAACGCATAACCATAATGAATAACAGATATCTTAGGCCGTATAACGGGTATCTTTTTATCAATGATTAATTGGTTGTGCACAGTACTTTCAAAAACTGGATTTGTTTTTTTGCCGTCTATCTTCCAAGGGAACATTCTTGGATAAAACAAAGAGGCCAACATCCCTTCTTGGTCAAGAGTATTGTATATGTTGCATAAAACTACATAATCGGTGCTATCATTCAGTATTCTCTTAACATCAGGAATGGAGTCTTCAGAAATAACCTCATCCATATCAACATAGATACAGTAGTCAACCCAATCAGGCACGTACTCCAACCCCTGATTTCTTGCTTTGGAAAAATTCTTTTCCCAAGGATACTTAACAAGTATTAACTTGTCCTCCGGGATAAACTTCCTAAAACTGGCCTCAGTATTATCACCATACTGTGTTAAGTTAATAACAAACAAATCGGCAATAGGTAAAAGTGACTTTGCCCATTGCTCCACCCATTTTTCCTCATCTCCACTAATAGCTATAACAGCTAATTTCTTCTTAGTATCTACTGGCATCTTTAACCTTTCATCTTAAGTTGGTAATGGGGTAAATCTGGTTTCTTCCAACTGCCACCCCATGTTATTACGTCTAAATTTAACTGTCTCGCAACCACTATCAATGCTCCTGATAACTGACAAAATAATTCTTCTTTTTCCCAAGGGATAGCACCATTTACATACGGTGCCAAATCAAACGCCCTAGATGGGTACACATTGTGCAAACTGTGTGGAAACTTTAAATCTGATGTTCCATTCTTATAACACTCGTTCTGCTCTGCCTCACCACGATACCCAGAGGTAACGGTAAAGTCATAATACTTTACTAGCTCATTCGCAACAACCTGTAATGTTGGGGAACAAGTTAATAATTTATTCTTTGAATTTGTGCTAAAAACTGGCATCTTTGTTAACTATAAATGTTTGCTTATGGTCAAATCTCTTTTTAAATTCATTCAGACTCACATCTGCTTTTTCTACTTCACCATTTAAGTGCACACAAAACATGATACCTTTTCTACTTTTGCTGTCAAACCCAGCGATGGTTCTTGAGTCCCACTTAAACACAACACTTTGGCCTACATTCAAAATACCCCCATCAGTAAAAAAGTAGACATCAAACCCCTCAAGCACATAATCCTTTCCATCAAAAGGATTGTATACACTAAGAGATGATATATCTTTATCTCTGGGAATGTTTCTCCACGCCACCTCATTAGAGGTTACTACTTTTCCATCAATGTATGTTACTACTAATTGCATTAATTAAGTCTCTGTAACCCAAGCTGTTTCTGTATTTTCCAAAGAAGCCACTGTAATTAGTGGTATGTTTGCTAATATACTTGTGTGTGTTGCGGCTGCTGAACCAAACCTGATACCAACACTGCCGTCTGTTATAGTACCCCAAACCGGAACACCATTTGTACCCCCCTCATGTTTATTGTTAGCATAAAAATTAACAACAGGGATGGTACTGGTAAAGGTATACCTGCATACGATGTTATGCAATTTAGTCATTGTTGGATTTACGTCACATGGGACACGAAGTAATGCATTCCACGTTATGCTAGCATTTGCAACCATTGAAGCAATGCTGTATCTAGGTGTCAGATAAGAAGCATCACCACACATCATACAAGTTGCCACACCGGCAGCATAGGTTGCCTCCGCATACCAGCTTGAAGAGCTCGGACCAACCCTTGCCGTATCAATAAAATACAACATTGGCCTGTTGTTATTAGCAGCCGAGCCTTGAAATATCCTAAATGTAGTGGCAACGGTAGTATCACTATTAGGATAATCCGCATTATTATCATACGCCCTCAATTGAGGAAGACTTGATAAACGCTCACTAAATTTAACTTTAAACACATTTTTGTCAGTGGATACACAAGCACCATTGACTTTAAATGGATACGTTGCCATTTTCTACTCCTATTACAAAGAATAATCTACTTTTTTAACATAAAAAAGAATTTCGTCACTACATTGTTTGCCTGCCCATTGCCATGTCAACAACGTCTTGTGCATCTCTATTTCCTTAGAACTCAACATAGCATTATCAGCTTTTTGCATTTCCCAAATAACTGTACCAGCAGTTAACACTTGAAAATTCATAGAGCCACTACCACCAGCATATACCACTTGGTTATATCTGCTAGCAATTGTAGCCAAATGAAATTTATCTGATACTCCAATATCGTTGTTATAATAATAATGGGTAACATACAATGTGCCTAACGTAGCTTTGTTTATAGCTACTTGATTTTCATCTTCCAAACAAAATGTTACCCTACAACAATTATTCTGTTTAACCTTATATATTTGACTTGGCACTATATTATCTCCAATCCCGGTATGCTACCACTATTGATACTCAAATTTGATATTGTTGACTTTTTAACAATAAAGTTGTCAGCAAGGATTAACTCTGGTAGATACAACTTCAACAAAATCACATATTCTACTATATTTGTAGTTTTGTCTTTAAAGAACTCAATAAACTCTGACAACCTTTTCATCAGCAGTTCCTCTGCTATAAAGGATACATACCCAGAAAAAGATGAGATTGAATCTTTAGAAAATGCCGTGGTTTCTGTAGTCCTATAAAGGTTGGTAGACAGTAGGGTAACAAATTGAGAATATTTTGAAAATTTGTTTGCCACAAAATTTGCTGCCTCGTCCACAGCACCAAAAGAGGACTTTTCCATAAAAATATCACCAACAACCCGCCCTGTTGAGGTAGCTACAAGTGTAACCACAGAATTAATAGCCGCCCTGTTTGTTGCCACAAAGGATACAAAACCAACTATATCAGCTTGAGAACCTTTCCTAAATAAAATCTGTTCTGTAATCTTCTCAACAGACCCCCTGCTCAAATCTAAGGTTTGTGAAAATCCTTCCAAAATAGCACGCTGTAGCATAACAAGAGAGACAAATCTAGTCTGCTTTTGTTTGTTTAGGTCAAATTTCTCAACAATGTAGCCCTGCTCCTCTTTACTAAGCCCAACTACTTCTGAAACACTTGCTTCTTTGTACCTATTAAACGACACCTCAGCTACAATTGCGTCAGTAACTTCCTTGTTAAGCCCACATTTTTCTGCTATAGTATAAATCTGCTCCTTACTGAAAAACATAAGCTCCACTATTCTGGCTAAACTTACAGTTTCAGCTAAAAAGTTGACAGATTGCGCTATACTCTTTATCTTTGTTGACATAAACAAAATATCCTCGGCAAAACGTTGCATCTCATTTTTAACGTAATCAACGAGTTGTGCATATCTATTATCTGTATTTTCAGCTTGTAATTGTATAGTTTCAACCACTTTTTTGTAAAAATCTTTTATAAACAACGAGTCTTCAGAGAACATCCCTATTCGTACCGCCGAAAAGTCAATAAATTGGGCAATCTTTAAGTCTGCCAATAACTTATCAAACTCCACCACCTCTGATATATGTCTGGTACTATCCTTCTCAGATAACAGTGTTTGTACCATACCAACAAGTTTTACAGCCAACATGCTGACTGTTTCTGTTAGCCTCTCCTCCCGCTCCGCTTCATAATCAACTGTCTCAGGTATGTATTTTAAATAAACATCGGCAAATCTGACTATATTGGAAATTTGACTGATAAACTCTTTATCAACCCTCAAAATATTGGAAACCTGCTTAGTCAAAAACTTACTTAATATAACATAGTTGGAAACTCTTGCATAAACAATATCTTCAAGAATAACTTTGTTTGCAATTTCAGTTGATAGCCCTTTATCGTTGGTCAGTTTCATTGCTAATCTAAAAACACTATTTTTGTCAGCAAGAATCAGGTTGGCCACTTCTTGTTTACTTATCTTATCCAAAACCAACTTATTCACAACCCTAACAACTATTCCCTTATCAAAAGATATCCTGTTAGCTAAACTTTCTACTAGTTTTTTATCCCCATAAAATTCATTTGAAACTTTGGCTGAAACTTCTTTATCCAAGTTCAAATATGTAGCAATCCGTCTCTTCTCTGTTTGTTCAATATTTACTTTATTGTTTATTCTTTCTACTAATTCTTTATCTCCAACAATAATAGAGGCTACCTTTTCAACAAACTCCTTATCCCCCAGAAGTCGGCTGGCTATCATACTCTTTACAATCTTATCCCCATTAATTATATTTGATATCTCTTCCACCACTTCCTTATCCGTAGACAGATGGGAAGCAATTCTATTTACTAACTCTTTATCACCAGATAGGTCATTTGCGATTCTTCTAGATACCTGTTTATCTGTGTCAACAAAACAACAAATCCTTACAGCCTCTTCTTTATTTATTCTTAATCTATTTGATAATCTAGCCACAACCTCTTTATCACCAAGTAGTATGTTGGACATCTCTTGGAATACTTTTTTCTCCATCTTCAATTTACTTGCTACTCTTCTCGTGCCAACTCGCATAACATTCATATAGTGAGCAACACGAGAACTTAAGTGCTTATCAACACTTAATATCTGTGCTAAAGTATCCTTTGATGTCCTCTCTACAGTCATTGCATTCGCAATGCGCCGGGAGGCACTATATTCACCTATAACCAATTGTGCTATATTTTGAGCAGATGTTTTTTCCCCAATAACTTCTCCAGCAACCCTACTACCTCTTATATATGCGGGAGAGACTAAGTTTGATACTTGTACCTGCCCTAATAAATCTGAATACTCAAATAAAGTAGCCTCTGGGGTAGGGGGTAGAGGAATCCAATCCTTAATCAAAATATGGTCAAGAAATTGTGTTTTGCTATTTCCAAATTTGAATGTTGCGAAAGAATAGCCACCTTTCCATGTTGTTCCCGGAACTGCAATTGCTAAATCCCCATCAACTGTAACCCTAATTTGAGTACCAAATACACAATTCCAATAATGATACTGACTTGAATTTAGGGGTACTAAATTTGTATAAAGCCACTCATTACTGTCACCAAACCTATAGTATGCATTCTCCCCCCCATAAATTTCAAAAGTTCTATTTCCCTCAGTTATTAAATAATCCACATATATAGCTTGGTTTGCTGTTCCTGATGCATAATTAATTTTGTCAATATACACCCCAGAGTACTCATTCATAATAGAAGCGTATATGTTATCAATATATAAGTATACTGTGGCTACCCCGTAAATTGGCCAACTGGCTAAAACCTGTAACTTTAACACAGTTGTAGCGGTTGATTTATAATCTATATAAAACTTAGTAAAGGCTGTTTTAGAAAGTAGCGATTCATCAATGTATGTGTTATCCAATGCGGTGTTACTTGTGTTTAAAAGAGAAAATGTTACTCTACTATTAGTATTTTTACTTCTTTTTAAACTTACAAAATATCTTATATCTATACCCGTAGGTACAGAAAAAGTATCAGTACGCACCTTACAAAGTTGAGAATAACCCCCCATATGATATATGCAATCCAGTTTCAATGAATGGTCTCCCCAAACAGCTACAGCATCATCAACAAAAGTAGGAGAACCTACTGTGCATAAAGCATACCAACCATCAGTTACCATTCCCGCCCAATTTCGTTCCAATGTTCCATCTGAAACTATGGGGTTGTAAGAAGATGCGTCAAATGTTGGTAGAATAAATTTCAATATATTAGGAATATCACTTCCAATTTCATAACCACATCTAAATGTTGCCTCTGTCCAGCCACCATTACTTATATCTAAATGCATAGAACTACTAGCTAGGTCTAAAACAGCACTTGAATGCCTTTCTACAATTAACCTCTGGTCTGTATTTAACTTTGACAGAGAACCATAAACATAAAAATTAAACATTAAACTTGGTATTGCTGTAGGGAAAGAAGAAGAGCCACCCTTAACTGAGCAAGTTTTATTGTAATTGTTAAGAAACAAAGACTTAGAGCCACTATATTTAAACACAGAACTAATAGTAGGAGTGCCTTTAACTGTTGTCCAATGGGCAGATAACGGAGATACTTCAAAATTACCATTAGCTACTGTTGGTAACACCCAATAAGTCGGGCAACCTATTTTTAACCAAAAAACAGTAGTAGAAGTAGAAGTATAATTTATAAAAAAATTACTCCAGCCAACATCGGGAACATTAAAACTAAATGTGCCATGAGCAAGTTTATTATTAGATGTGTCATAAAGTTGCATATAAAAATGCCCAATGTCCCTTTTAACAAGCCATGTATAGTAATTTATAGACGGACAAAGAAATATGTTATACCGAATTGGTACATCAGTAACCATACTAAATGTTGCAGAGGTTGCCCACGATTGAGCTGCTTGCATCAGACTAAATCTGTACGCACCTAGTCCATCTCTACAACCGTATAGATAATCTTCCATACTTATTTGATAGACATTACCAGATATCGCACTCCAATAATCAGGGTCAAAGAATGCCCCTTCTTCAAAACTATAATTTTTTACCGTTGGTACTGCAGTGGCATCATCTAAGTTAAGTTTTAAATAAATATCATTCGCCCCATTACCCCATTGAGCAAATTCCATCTCAAAATAGTTTCCAACTAACGTTGAAAGGGTAGGTATAGTTCTCTTTATACGCCCACCCCCATCAATCCAGAGACTCTTATCCCCAGACCACACTTTATTTGTATGTGGTTGGGGTGAAACAGTAGTACCAAAAGTAGTTCGCACACTAACTACCCCATAATCACTTGAGTCCCACCCATCCTCATCTGGGGCAGTATAAACAGGATATAGTTCAAAACCTTCAAAAAATCTATAGACATTGTTAGGGTCTGATGGGGGGGTGGCAGAAGCAAAATAATTACCATAATATAACCAATACTTATCTTTATAACTATCTCCACCCCTAATATCAGTAGTAGCAATAGTTGATTGCATCGCAAACTGCATTTCTGTTTGGTTGTAATTCCAAAAATTCTTAGCAATTCTGTCTATTTGATGCGTTCCAAACACAACTCTGACATCATCACCAGTAACTAAAAATGTAGTGCCGGGAGATGTTCCGTCCCAATAATCAACATTATAGCCGCGTGTAAAAGCTAACTCAGGGGTATTGTAGCAGGAGGGAACACAACTAATCATTGGTATACCATACCCAGAATTTCTAGTCAAATACTTGAAGGACCAATTTTCACCATAGTTATACGTTCTAAAGACACCTAGCTCACCCGCAAAATAACTATCCCCCTCTTGTTTAAATATAGCAAATATGTCTATTATTGTGTTCTCATAGTTTTCACTTCTATATATTTGCAACCCACCTGCGTGCCTATGCTTCCAAGGTTTAACCCCTACTTCATTAAACATACTAAACGTTGCCCAAACAGAACCGGGTTGAGATATAGCCACCATTTGGTCGCATGGAAGATTAATAAAGTTATTCCCCGGTTGTGTTGCTGCTAATTTAGCAATACAAAATATAATTGTGCCGTTGTCTGTGACACGGAGACCAGCACCATTATCAGTGTAATAAGGACCGGTTGTTGCAATTGGAGAATTTGTCATATATGGGGCGTTAAAAATAAGATTTGTCTTATCATAAGTAATATTATGAGTAGACATCCCCTCTGTTGTTGTCCCCGCAATACTTCCGTCTAAATTTTTCCAAGTAATTTTATCATCCGAATAATAACAACCAATTCCCCTATGGTAGTTACCATAAGTATCCCCTAGTAATTCCGTAAAAGTAATAACCATATAATATCTGCCACTTTTGTCAGTACATACACCACCACAATATACACCTCTTTTTGGAACATATATAGAACCAAAATAAGCAGCTACATGCTGCCTTTCTCCCCATGTAACACCCCCATCATCAGATTCTTGAAAACACTCACAGTAATTTATGCTTCCATCTTCTGCTGGCGCGTCATCCCCAGCAACATATTCATACCGATAAAAAACAGTAAGATTGTCAGAGGAGTCTATTAATATTCTTGGATATGTCCCATCATCAACACTGGTTCTTTGCGTGAAGGATGTTATATCATAAGTTGCATCTGATACATACACATATTGGGGGGAGTTATGCCCACTGTTGACAATATATATATACCCCTCAGAATCCATATTCATAGAAGGATAATAATGGGAATCCCAATCCGGTAAATCGCATATACTAGTTTGTGGCCCAAATGTTCCAGTAGTGTGGTTATAATAACTAATATAAGCCTTAGCATCTTCTTGAGTACGCCAACATATATAGGTTTTGTCACCTCTTCTCATTATACCGTTCTGGGCAGAAGGGCCTATGGCTTCATTAGCATGTCCATTTGTAGCTAAAGTTTTAATATTTCCACTATTAAACACAAAACCAACAGTATAACCCGGACATAAAGTTCCATGTGGAGTAGGAAAAACAATCTCAGCCCTTCTCGTCCACGCACTGTTCCACCAATCGTCCGGGGCAGTGCTAGCTACATATCTAAACGTGCCAACAGCAGACCAACTACCTTCGTTATCATTGGCATCCCAAAACTTACCCTTGACATAATAAACAGTATCCAGAGAAAGTGGAGTAGAGGACGCATATGCTATAGTAACAAATGCGCCAGAAGCTGAGGTTAAAGAAGCAACAACAGATTTATTTGTAGCCCAACAAACATTCGTTATTTCCCCACCACTATACCCAGAACCAACAACAACCCCCATTTTGCTTGTCTCATCATAATCTCCATAAGAAGCTGAGGTAGAATCTTCATATTTAAATCCAAGAATTGGTGTACCATCAGAAGTATCAACAATACCATCAAATAATTGCAACCCACTAACAGTTATTGAAGCTGGAGCACTTGGTGCTGTGTCATCATAGTAAATGTTAAAGTACATCCCTATTTCTGACACATATGCTTTTCCAACATTGGTATGTTTTCTAGCCCTGATTGGTATACCTACTAATCTATTAATTGAACCATACCTGTCAGATGCCACTGACAACGCTTGGGTATATGTTGTAAATGTGGTCGTTAACACGGCTGTCCCAGCAGAGGGCTCTGACCAAGTACTCCCATCCCTTAGTATAACACCCATAGACATCTGAAACACAGCAGCCGCTTGTTTTCTTCCTCGAAAATACAAAGTAAGCCCATCATACCCACAACTCTTAGGCCATGTATTGCATATTGTAGCAGAAAGATAGCAAGAAAAAGAAGAAACTGCACTTACATTATCAATAATATATGAAGTATCATTAGGGGTCGAATAAGGAGCATTTAACTTACTCCATAAAGGTGTGGTAGTCCATACCCTAGTATTCCAATCAGAAACAGGGTACATATATGCAACAGCCATGTATTATTTCCTAATAAATAATCGTCTTAAAAAGTCATGCGTGTCATTATCTTTTTGCATAGACACACAGTTTTCAGCTACTGTAAGTATTATAGGTATAGATAAACTTTTTATATTACTACAAAACATAGCACAACATAAAAACGAGTCTCTCAACCTGCTATCAAAACTAAAAAAATTACTAAGCTGATAGAACTTCTCAATAAAAGGAGTTACATCTTTTTTATTGTCCAAGCACACTAAAAAATCAGCTACAACGGGGTGGGGTAAAGAATTTGATAACTCCCTTATGGCAACAACACAACTTTTATATAAGTCAATACAACCATATAAAGACGGGCTACTATTGTACAAAACACTCATATCCATTAGGGTAATGTTTTGACTTAATAGTATTTCATCCAAGTTAAACTTATCTTTCCTTATCAAGCTCACAATTACCATGTATGTGTCACCAGATAGCTCAGAATATTTTAAACTCCGAAAAAACGAGAGGCCAAATTTCATTTATAATTCAATCTCTTCAAAAAACGTTTGTCTATGCTATTATTGCTATCCACACCCTTTTTGATACCATTTCCCAAAAATGACATATCTTTCAAAAAATGTCTTTTTTCTTCAATCAACAACGAAATTGATACTACTTCCTTTTTATCAATATAATCCTTTAGTTTATTGTACCGCTCATTTAATCTAATAACCCACTTATCCATGTCCTTACTTTTACTTAATTTTATTTTCTTAAACTGATTATTATACTCATTAAGCAACGCTTCCCGTAACATAGATAAGTCATTTATACCATAGATAGTTTCTTTGACTATATAGTTCTTTGTGTCCCCAACTACACCACTAAGTTGTTGTGGCATAACACTTATCATATCCGATTCCATATAATATTTATTATAACCACTCAGTTCTCTAACTATTCTAGCCCCATCAGTTATAATAAGTTTATGTATCTTCCCAACAGGATGAAAAGTGGCCCAATTTTTTATTGGACCACTCATCTTTCCACTATCGTCTATTGCATAAACCATATGCTAGTCTGTAATCCACCCCTCTTGGGTTTTTTCTTGACCGGTTTCAGGAATGTTAGCAAGGTATGGACCAGCAAAGGGAGTATTCTCCCTACAATGCACAATTCCCATACTACCTGATGGTATCGTTGCCCAAACAGGTGCAGCCTCAGTTCCAGCAGTTGAAGGGGCTACTTGGTTAAAAAACCACGACACAGTAGGTGTGGTACTTATAAATGAATACCGCAATAACAAGTCAAACCCTGCTGACGAAGATGTTTGCATAGAAGCAACAACCTTAACTTGCATATTAAAATAGATACTTCCACCACCAAAACTGTCCAATGTAGCACTTTGTTGTGTTACGTAATGAGCAATACCAACCATCAAATTTGTAGTTCCAGTGTTGGTAGCTGCGTAATTTGTTGGAAACCACGTTGTGCCACAATCACCAGTACCATTAGACGTATCCATCAATGCTATCATTGACTTCTCTGCCGCACTCATCCCAAATATGTCATTTACTGTACTTACAGCAGTATCTGTTGCTGGAAATATAGCGTTATTATCATATGTTTCATACCTTACCTTGGAAGATAAGGGATGATTAAAATCAACCTTAAAAACATTCTTAGCAGCATACCCACTCTCCCCAGAACCATACCCGTATGCTCTACCTTTTGTTGCCATCACTATCTCCTTAATCTATTGTTGTGCAAGTATATTTAATACACTTATGCACGAACTTTTTATTTCAAACTTTGTCAAAACAATGTCGTTGGTCACTTTTACTATCTTTACAACTACCTTATTAGACATTTATTTACCCGTACTATTTATCTTAAAATGCAATTCTTGTATTATTTTGCCGTACTCGTCTAGTTTACTCTCTATATCAGCAAGTTTATCAACTATTAATGCTTTATTCGTATACCATATCAAAACACCATCTTTATCTCTAATCTCATGCACATCCTTTAACCACCTGATTAGTACCAAAAGAGCACTGACATCATTTGATACACATTTCAGCGTATCACTAACACTTTGCATATACACTAAACTGGTAGTTACATCTTGGTTATGTGTTTTCTTCGACAGATAATCCAATACCGCTTTTATAACAAGAAAAGCAAGCAACCCACCAACCCCTAATTCAGTCACCGATGAAATATCCACATTTTCCCCACTACATTAGTCAATAAAGTTTAAGTTACAATTACATCCCAAATGTGGAGGAAACATTGCTGTAACATCTGCTATATTAAAGATTTTACCTTCGTTAGCAAAACATAACTCACATGTATTTTCTCCGGGATTAGTCTCCCAAACACACCTCGTATGCCCAGCTTTGTTAGCCTTATATATCTTAGCCATAAGCAAGGCACGCTTTTCACCCTCAACTACATATGTTGCTAAACGCCTCTTAAAAGTTAAAAGCAGTGCTGAGAGTTCCTCGTTACTCAAACTCTCATTAACAATATGCCCCCTTAACTCACTATAAAAGTTATCAACATAACCTTTATTCCATGTCAACAACTCTGACAACTCGTAGTTGTCCTCACCATTAGTGCTATTATAAAAAATTCTCTTCAGATGGGACTCTAACAAACTATTAAAAGCGGAAAAACCACCAATTAAAGAAAGTTCTATGGCATATTTATCTTTTAAATCTTTCTTACTATAAATATCTTTTGACATGTTATCAAATATTCCACTAAAAGAACTTTCAAAAGAAAAGGTAGCTGTCTTTGCTTCCTGAACTTCCACAGTCTTCTTAGGATTATCTTCATCCTTTGGTCTACCATCTGGGTCAACAGTGGTCTCAGTACCTTGGTATGGAAGTGAGTTATTTTTAAACAACTCAGGCAAACCTTCATCCTGCTCTTTCTGTCTACGAAACTTCTCCGCCGCCATATCGTAGCCCATAACAGATATAAAAGTCTCTATAGAAATAACACCTAACTCATACAGTTTAATAGCAAAATTTCTAACACGCTCTTCATCTTTTAATAACAAAGAATCAAACTTAAAACTTAATTGAGTATATGTGAAACTATTAGCCACTGCTATATCATTTCCGATTTTTGTTAAAATTAACTCTAGCTCACCTCTCACAACATCCAAACCAACCTCAGTACTTATAAAAGAAGCCCAGTCTTTAGCAGATTGGCCAGAGGTGTTACCATCAATAAGCAAAGAGGGCACATGCAAAGCACGCAATACATCCAAATCAGCTTGTTTGTATTTATCAACGAACTCCAAAATTTTTCCATCAGGACCAATATCCTCTACGGTTAAGTCCGGTCCCGGCCAAACTATTGCGTTTGCTCTCTTAGGGTCAGTTAGTATACTTATTAAAGCATTAACTCTACTCGGAGTAGGGATATGATAAACTTTATTTTTCTCTGAATCAGGCAAACCAATTTTAAAAATAGTAAACCTATTTATCATACCATCTATTGTAGCCTCATCTACAGCTTGCAATCTTCTCTTATTTGCTATAGCAGTAAAAGTCTTTATGAAGATTGATTCACCCCAAGCTTTATAGTCCTTACAATTTCTTTTCAAATGAAAAGAAACATTTGGGTCTAGTACAATATCCGTATTGTTGTTAATACTCTTTTTCCAATAGTCGGGAATAGTCTTAACTAAAAATTTATCGGCATCTGTTACAGGTTTCTTTACCTTGTCTTTAATCTCCCTAGATAAATTCAAAACCAATCTCTCATAACCAAGTTTAGCTAAATCTTCATCTGCCGCCAAAGAAAGAGTATCCAGAACCCTTATCGAGGTTGGAAGAAAAAAGCTAGGTGCGGACATACCGGGAACCATCTTTACATTTTTTTCCCAATTAAACACAAATACACTATCCCCATCGGTTAAGTATGAATCAAATATCTTTCTGATAGCCGCCCGCATACCGGGAACGGGAAGAATAATTCCCTTTAAATTAATTAATCCAGTAATAGTGTTGACTGTACTAAACCAATCATTAAGTACTTTCTGTAACTCTTCATTATCTGTTGAAAATTTACCTTTTGTTACACCAAAGTCACAAAGAAGGTCAGCTACAGAAGAACAAACCCCTTCTCTACTTCTTAACTTTCTAGCTAACTCCACTACTGTTGTTCTATCATCAATATTAGCATCTGTATAATCTTTTATATCTTTTAGATATATTGAAGAAGTTCTACTATTAACTTTTGAGTGTATAGCAACAGCCTGTGAAGACATCTTATCACTAACAACGTCAACTGATGCCCTATTTATACTTGGTAAACCACTATCTCTTTGATTACTTCTGTTCTGCTTGGGTCTAGAAAATTTACCCGTTCTTTTATCTTTCCAATAAGCCATTATAATCTCCAATAACTAAATCGTGAGTGCTATAGGTTCTAACAAACTCATTCCAGCAAATCTTCTTCCTATTGTCTTTTCATCATATAGCTCTTTGTATCTGGCATTACCATAAAGTAATGCAGAGTACAGGTCTTTTTTACCCGGTGCCGGTCGCCCGGTAATGGGGTTTACACTCTCTATATCAAATCTAACACTTTTTCCGGCAGGGACCACCTTAATACGCATCAACTGACTAACCAACGTTTCAACATGCCCCTGTATCTCAAGTATCTCTATATTATCTGGTCTATCTCTTAAGGCTTTTGGTAAAAGCAGTAAACAATTTACTAAATGACCTTTTAAATGACCATTATATGTTATATTATCGTCCTGCGTTGTAGTGTACAACTTCAAAATAGGCAACCCTTCTCCCTCTTTATTCCTCTCTGGGTCAAATATGGGCTCAACTGTTTCCCCAACAATCTCTCTGACTATTCTTCTATCCCCTAATAAATCAGCAACTTCATACCCACCCCCACGAGCATCCATAGCAATAGCTATTATATTAAACTTCCTATAAAGTTCATATATTAAATTTACCCTATCCCTCAAGGGCATTTTATTGCGCTCGTATGCATAAACAACAGCGTTATAGTTTCTGTATAGACATTGACCATCATCAGCAAGCATTGGACATTTACAACCTAAATTTGCAACACTGCACTTCGCTATGTCTCTATCCGTATAGTCTAATTGGCCAACCTTAGTCACTACAAAGGCACTATTATCCGATGAGGGGGCAGTATCTATACTTAGTATGCACTGTCCAGAACAACTTGATAAAGCATTAGGGTATGTGTCAGTATCCTTATCCAACAACACATTACTACACTTCTCTATGGCATCTATAGGAAAATACCCACCGGAAACATCCATTGGAACATTTTTATTTTCTGCCATCCAAACTTCCATATCAACGTTAGGACTGTTTTTCTTCTGTATTATTTTCTTCCTATCAATACCCCACAAAGTTTTTATTGAGCCATCAAGTTTAATATAAAAAGAATCTTCAAAGTTAAACTCAAAAACTGATATATCAGAAGGTCTTACTTCAATATCATTAAAAACAACCTCAGAACCACTCTCCAATATTGATGTTAAATGCTTAACTTCTTTCCAAAAATCCCTGAAAGAATAGTCAATTGTAGAGGTCTTTATACTTTGGTTACAAACCACCTGTTCATCTTCACCCTTGGAGGGGTCATACAACACGTTAAGAAACGGGTCTATTATTTGCTGCACAAAAGTAGAAGGAAGAAGAAATGATTCATCTTGAGCTAATTTTAACGCTCTCAAGCCTCTAATCGTGCTTCCGTCTCCTAACGGAACTGCATACACAATAGACCCATTTTTAAATTGAATTGACCAAAAGCTAGGGTCTTTATTGACAACCCTACGAACATCATATAATGCTGCCCTAGCATATCCATACCCTTTTTGACCAGATAATCTTCCAAGAACAACTTTCTCCATTTCAAGCATAACACTTTTAGATTGTCTAAAACCAGCACCACCTATTATCATTAATTTATTGTTAGGATATAAAAGGGAAGACAAGACATAATAAATAGCTACTAGCACAGACTTACCCATACCTCGGCTACACAATAAAACATTGTAGTGTTTCTGTCTTCCCCAATCTCTTAATATAACCCTATGGTGAGGCGACAACTTTAAGCCAAGTATATCGAGTGCCGCTATATCCATGTGGCGGCGATAAAAATAAATGGGGTATAACTTTTTTATAATCTCACCCCTAGTCTCTAATGTCTTTACAGCCTTACTATACTCTGTCATACTTTGACTCTCGCTCACCAACAAACAAATAAGCATCCTCCACTGACATATCTGCGAAAGCTGCCCCTTCAAATAAAACCCTACTTATTTCCTTACGCTCATATTTATTCAACAACATTTTTAGCTCATTATACCTAAACGCATCCATCAACTCTGGAAACTCCTCAAGAGTTTGCTCAAACTGTACCGCCAAGGAAGCAATATTATCCTTGCTCTCAGTTAATTTTGTCTTTTGACGGTCCCCTTCTGACACCCCTAAGTAAGTACCAAGCCTTATCTGTGCGTCAATTAAATTCTTTATTGTAGTACTTTGCTTCTCCCCACTATACTGAAGTTCTTGTGAAATCCTCAAAGAAAGAATACAATAATTATCTATTATTGTATCCAAATCTTTTCTTTTGTCCAAAAAAGGATACTCATACAATAAGGTCTTCTTTATTTTTTTTAAGGCCTCTTCTTCATCTGCCTTACGCTCTTCACGTACAGATGTTGTATTCGCCGCCTTCCTTTTATCCTTTAACTTATACCTTTTTTGTTCTGTTTTTGTAGGTGAAAAGTAACCCCCTGTCTGTTCCTGAATTCTAGCTGGAAGATTTGTAATTTTGGGGGTTGGGTAGTCATTCCCATTAAAATCCAAACCTTGGAGTAAGTTATTAAAATACAACTTAGACAACTTTTCTGCCTCTTCCATCTCCACCTGCTTGTAATAAACCAAGAAATCCTTTATCACAGTTGTGTATTTTTCAACATCTTTTTCATCTTTTATATCAAAAAGTAACATTCTACCTCCATAATTATTATCGTACTAAAATAACTTTTTTGTCCGTAACTAACCCAATATCTCAAAAAATGGGCCAATATCTCAAAAAAGATGGATTTTATGTGTAACCTATAAGTTGTTGTTATTCAATGGGTTGTAAAAAAATGCACTTTTTTAAAAATTTTACTCCAGAAATGGGTCATTTTTGTCGAAATCTTAATTAAGATTAAGAAATTAAGAATACATGATATAGAAGATTAAGATGAGTTTAATAAGATTAAAACATTATAGAAATTTGGATTGATGAAAGAAGACCTATTTTTTGTAAAATTTTGCCTACAATTTACCCTTGGTTAACTCTTCAATTTCTGCAACAGAATAACAAAGATGTTAACCAGATAGGAAAAGCAAGAAAGAAATAAATTCTTAACCTTTTTTCTGGTTAAACAATAAAAAGTTTGGTTTTTGCCGATAATATATTTAAAGGAAGTTTATGAAAAAACATCTCAGTATCACCTTGCCTCAAAAAACTGAGGCTGAAGATTTGGTTGCTTTACAAGAGTTCTTTGTTGCACAGATAATACAACTAATGGCTGACTTTAAAGCATTTGAAAATAGTGCACAGGTTGCTCTTGATGAAGCGGAGAAGGTCTTTCTTGAAAAAGAAGATTCTGACCCGGCTTTTTTGAAAGTTGAGCTATCTAAATGTTCTTCTCACTCATACAGGGTAGGTGCGTTAAGAGCAGAGGCCAAAATGTTTGATACAATTTTTGAGGCAGTATTTTTCTGTCCCAAAAAAGTGAAGTTTTCTGAAGAGGATAGAAAGAAGTATACGAGGGTAAAAACCCTACAAACGAAATACATTTTAAGTATGTTGGAAATGGCAGAGGAGAAATTGGATAAGAAAATAAGCTCTATTCAAAGTGTCTTAAAAGCAGAAACAGCACGGTATATGAAAGAACGACAAATATGAGTAGCTATGGTACAACATGCACAGTGATGTGTACATCTTGTCAACATAAGTGGTACATGAACTATAGAGAATATTTGTATGCATTTATTGAACGGAAATGTCCTAAATGTGGTTTTCTGGATACCTCAAACAGTTTAGGTAATAACATACCTCTTTCCCCAGAGAATAAGAAGAGTCCTTATAGCAGTAGGGGTATTATTTTAAGATATGTGGATTTTTAGGAATGAGTGAACAAGTGTTAAATGTATTGGTTATCCATAATACACCATTAAAAAATAGTGTGTATAAGAAAATTCTATTAGAAACCCACCCCTTTCTTGGCGGAGACCTTTATAATGTAAAGGTAGTGAAGGCAGATATCAACTTTGAAAAGTATGTAAAATATGATGCTTTTTATGCGGACAAAAGTGTAGAGATGAAGGTAGTAAATAATCTTTCCTACCTTGTTGGTAAGCGTGTTTTTCATACGTTGTGTCTATCAAATAAACAAAAACTTTCAATACTAATCAATACACATTTAGATGAGGTTGTTAAAAATGCGAATAACTGAGTATCAGGAAAAAGTAAGTAAAACAGCAATATACCCAAGTATTGGTTTTAACAGAGTATATCCAACTCTTGGGTTAATTGGAGAAACTGGTGAATTTGTTGAACGGGTGAAGAAATACTATCGTGACAAAGCAGAATCGTGTGATTCTCATGACCCTAACATAGATGAGATAGCTATTGGATGGTACTCATTCTTGCCTGATGAAGAAAAAAGAAAAATAGTAGCAGAGTTAGGTGATGTATTGTGGTATTTGTTTACTGTTGCTAATGAAAGTGGTATTGATGTTTTTGATGGTATATTTGAATTATTTTCTTATTACAATAATGATGAATCTTTTGGTGAGCACAATCCTGAAATAGTAGTTTCTTTTTCAGAAGTAGATAAACAAACACTATTCATACACGACAATCTAGAATATATGGATTTGAGCCTGAGTTCATTAGCATTTGAACTTTCAAACAATGTTTTTGAGATATCAAAAATATCTGATAGAGTAACAACTATTGAGAATAATGGTGGTGCAAAGAAACCTCTAATGATGGATATACACTTGCTTCGTACATACTTATCCTCAACCGTTGTGCTGGTGTCCTTAATTGCTATGTTACTTGGCAGCAGCAGCGAGGAAGTTGCTGAGTACAACATAGAAAAACTCAATAGTAGGAAAGATAATAACATGTTGCATGGTGATGGTAGTGACAGGGAACGTGATACTAATAAACAGGGTTTATCGCAAGGTATAAACTTAGTCAAAAAGGAAGCCGAGTAATGATTATTGGTATTCATGGAAAAGCTCGTTCTGGGAAAGACAGTCTCTCAGATATTCTGGAAAAATCATATGGGTTCAAAAAGGTGTCCTTTGCTGGAAAACTGAAGGGGTATGGGAATACATATTTTGGGCTTGATGATGAGGTTATGTATTCAACAAAAACAAAACAGTCAAGGATGATACTACAGGGAATTGGTAGCATGTGTCGTAATGAGGTTGTCAATGTCTACCACACGTTAGTAAATGACCATGACCTAATCAACAAACATGGACAGTCCTCTACACAACAAGAGTACCCGGAGTGGGTTAGGGAACTCGCAGTGAAATATTTCGATGTTACGGAAAAAGATTTACAAGGAAGAAAAAAAGTAACAAAGGATATTTTGACAGGTATTTTTAATATGTTCTTGGCTCACTATAAAGAGCTTTATGATGTTTGTTTAGGTGTGTCACAAGATGTTTGGGTTAATATTTTGTTTGATAAACTGTACAAAGATAGTGTCTATATAATTAATGATGTTCGGTATAAAAATGAGTATAATAGAATAAAAGATAGTGGGGGGTATGTAATAAAGGTTGTACGGGATGATTTGCCTGAGCCAGAATATGGCGCAGACCACCAATCAGAAAATGACTTGGATGATGTGGAGGATTGGGACTACATTATCAGAAACGAGAAAAAAACTGATTGGCAAAATAGGATGAGTCAAGCAGCAGGAAACCTTGTACGAAAGATATCACATGATGGAAATATAACAGAGGAGCAAAGAGAAAAGTTTTTAGTAAATATAGATAAATATGAATAAAGAACTGAGAAACAGAATAAAAGAATTAGATGGTAATATGTGTCGTGTGTATGGGTGTGGAATAACAGAAGGGCTAGATGTGCATCATCTGGTGCCTGTTGGAGCAGGTGGCCGTGATGAGGAGGGGAATTTAATTACAATCTGTAGAAAACATCATAACATGATAAAAACAGGGGAGACATCAAGTTTAAAAATACTTGATGATATCTCATACAAAAAAGATTTTAGGTGGCTTAGAGCACATTGTTGGTTAAAAATGGTTACTAAATTATAAGGAGTTGTATGAATAACGGTTCTCAAAAAATTTCAGAAATGATGAAGCAGCAAACTAGAGAAGCAGTAGGTAAAGCAGTGCAAGGCTATATGTCAATAGCCCCGGAAAAAAGGCAAGAACTTGAGCAGAATGGTATAAACTTTTCTGACTTTATTTTTGATGCTATCTCTCCTGTAATGTACAATACACGAATGAAAGATGTGTTGATAGTTATGGAAGAGGGCATTGGTAATATGGTTATGCTGACACCGGCATTGAAAATGTTAAGGGCTAAAAATCCAAGATTAAACATCACTGTATGGGGTAAGGAACCTGCTGTTCAGGTTATTCGAGGGTGGGATGTAGTTGATAGGGTAATTACAGAATTTGATGATGGCTACTATGATATCTGTATGTTTAGTATGTGGAGTCAGACTACAAAACAACGGTATAAAGATATTCTACAGCAACATTGTAAGGTGTCATTTGAAATTGTACCCAAGGTATTTCATGAAATAATACAGCAAAATGGTATAGCAGAATTTTTTGATGGACAAGGTGACATCTTTACAACCCATTGCCAGATTTCCTCTGGTGAGGAAGCCAAGGCAGTTGATGTTGTTCTTAAAGATAAAGGTGTGGATAAATTTATAGTTTTTGGAGACACCACACTCAGAAACTTTGGGTGGGAAAGAAAAAGATGGCCACATTATGTGGGGCTTGCTAAGATAATTAGTAATAAGTTTAAAGACTACAAAATTATTTTGATAGGTGATAAAGAAGACAAAGATAGGGTAGCTAATTTAGAGTGGCCTGATAACGTCATATTTGATTTTATGGGGGAATTGAGTATTCCACAGTTAGCCTATTTGTTGACCAAGTGTGAATTATATGTTGGTAATGATACCGGCCCTACACATATTGCGGCGGCTGTTGGGGCACGTACATATGCCATCTTTGGTGGTACCCGTATTCATAAAAATAAGCCACTTGGAAAAAACGTACATGTCATAACAAAAGGTGTATCTTGCTCCCCGTGCCAGTATACGGAACGTTGGGATAAATGTGATAACTATATGTGCATGGATAATATTCTACCTGAAGATGTCTATAACACAATCTTTTATCCACAGAATAACGAAAAGAAAAAGAAAGTTCTTTTGGTTGGTGACTTTTCTCAAGGTGCGCATAGAAATGAAATTTATATAAGAAGAGTTTTGGAAGAGGAGTTTAAGCTAAAAGTAATTCCCTTTGACTATCGAGCAATTCAAAGAAGCATTAAAAATCAACACCTTGCTTCAATGGAGTTGTTGAATGCTGTTGTTGACAAAGAACCGGATTTGGTCCTTATTTGTGGTGGACAGGGTATAATTCCAAATGCTCTTTCTTACATATCAGTGTTTAGCCCTAAGACTAAAATAGCCAACTGGTATGTTGACCAACGAGGTGGGGTTGAGCCGTGGTTCAAAGAACTTAGTATGTATTGTCATAATACCTATTGGTCAACTGGCGACCCCAACATGTTATCTAATATATTTTCACAAACACAAAAACCATGTACATTTCTACCAATATCTCTAGATGACAAATCATTCTACCCTACTGAGGATGCAAAAAAAGATATAGATGTTTTATTTATAGGAAACCCAACTACAAACGAACGTGTTATGTTGTTTGAATATTTGGTCAGCAAGGGGATTAAGTTAGAAATACGTAGTAATAGTAATTGGCCCCCGTCATTAAAAAGTATAGTAAAAGATGGGGTTTTTGATAAGGAATTAAACAGGCTTTTGAATAGGGCTAAAATTGTTTTAAATATAAATACATTTAATAACATACCCTTGTATTTTAGCGACCGTATATTCTTTCCTATGGCGACTAAAACAGCCTCTTTATGTAAGCAAGTTCCAAGAACAGAAGACATGTTTAAAAATAATGAATTCATTACCTTCGTTGACAATGAGGACTGCTATAATAAGATAGTTGAACTTCTAGCAGATGAAAAACTTAGGGAGACAATAGCTAGCAATGGTTATGCAACGTATAAAGAAAAATACACGCTAACAAAAATGGTTAAGGTTATTGTTGATGATGCTGAGTTGGGGAAGAACAATGTATAATAGCAGGTTTTCAATATACTGTATTCTCACTAATAATGAAATTATTGTTGAAGAATTTGTAGACACAACAAATAGGGATGGTATGTTTGCTAACATTGTATCACACATACATGAGGGGAGACGTTGTGTACAGATAGATGGATGTACTATTGTGGTTAACAATATTTGTAGGCTCTCAAAAGCGGCAAAGAAGTATGAAAGGATAGCATGAATATAATATACGCTCGTATGCCCGGTTATGATTTTGTTTCAACTCCTTCTGATGCGGTTGCCAGAGAATTGGAGAAATTGGGACATACAATATATATACTAAGTGATATTGATACCATTGTACCCAACAAAGTTGATTTTGTGTGGTCTCCATATGAATCCGTAACTGTACTTGGGGACGCTTTATCTAGAATACATAAAGCCCCCCACTTTTCCCATATTGAGTGGTTACCACCTTGGAGAGTTGTACAAGATTGCAATATTGAGATTTATGGGTATAAAGAGCGTGAAGTGCCCTTTGAACAGAGTTATAATAGCTATAAAAAAATTGTTGATATGTATAACATTGCTAGCATCAAAACCATTAGTAGCAAAGAATTTCTAAAATATATGTTTGACGCGTACCATTTAGAATTTGATGCAAATAACTTCATTTTTAGGGCACCTTCAATAGACTACGAGACAATAAAAAAAGCTAGAAGCATGTATACCCCAATGGATAGACCAAAAAATAGAGTTATAACTATTGCTAGGGCAGTTCCAAATAAAAGATACGATTTAATGTGCTCAGTGATTAACAATATTAAAACAGAAATAGAATGGGTAATTGTTGGTTCTGGGCCAACATTAGACTTAATAGATAAAAATGTTAACAACAAAAATGTTTTTATCAAAAAAATTGGACCCCAATGGGGATTTGGTAAATATTATTGGTTGTTATCATCCACTGTGTTCCTTGGGGCATGGTCGGGGATGCCTCCAGTGGAGGCTGAGTTATTGGGAGCCAAATCATTTTTAATAAGACCACAGAACACTAAAGAAGTTAATATAACTGCTGTTTTTAACGAACTATTTAATAACCAAATTTTCAATGATACTGACCCTATATCTGTTGCTAAAGAAATTGATTCCTACTTGTCCAACCCAATCAAAGATGATAGTTTTGAAACAATGTTCCTGAATAATGGAATGGGTGTGACAACAGCAAAACAGAATGCGATAAATATAGTAAAACTTATGGAAGGTATTAAGTAGTATATGAGGATAGCAGTTTTTGCTCCTAATATTAACTTTGTAATGCCTGTGGTTGACACAATGAAGGAACATGGGCACGAAGTAAGACTTTTTTATAGCCATGATGACATAACGGTATCAAAATATATTACACCAACTGATATATTTAATGCTATAAATTGGTGTGATATTGCTTTTTTTGAATGGGCAAGTGAATTATTGGTAGTTGCCACAAAAAATAAGATAGATAAACCGGTGTTTTGTAGAATACATAGTGATGAGGTTATAGGGGGTAAATGTACTCTTGTTAATTGGAACAACGTTGACGGTGTTATATTTGTTGGTGCCCCTATTAGACGGTTTATGATGGAATATTATGATATTACCTTAAAAAATACAGCGATAATACCAATTGGTGTTGATACATGTAAATTTAATTTTGGCAAAGAAAAACCGATTACTTCAAAAATTGTTTTTTCTGGTAATATTGGCTATGTGAAAAATACACCATTATTGTTATCTTTATTTGGGCCCATACATAAAAAGTATACCTCAACCTCTTTACATGTGGCGGGGAAGGTAGAAGATGTAAGAAGCCATGTTTATTGGAGCAACCATTTACAACATACCAAACTTCCTTGTCATATAGAAGGTAGACAGTCAAATATGGTTGAGTGGTTTAAAGATAAAACATTTTTGATTAACACCTCTTTGATAGAAAGCCAATTTCTATCTGGAATTGAGGCAATGGCAAGTGGTGTTATACCAATAATTTACAATTGGGATGGGGCGGAAAGCATATTTCCGGCGAGATACTTGTTTACAGATATCAGTGAGGGGATTGAAATTTTTGATAACATATGCAGTACTAACATTGTTAGTGAGCGGGAGTATAGTAGAAACTATGTTATAGAGAACTTTAATGTTTTAAAATTAAACAAACGTATTCTAGACTTTATTGGTGCAAAATGAGTAACAACCAAATGTATAACATTTGTATAGTTGTGGGTACTCGTCCAAATATAATAAAATCTTTTCCTGTGTATGAGGCCTTCAAAAGGCAATTCAGTGAACTATGTAATGTAGAGATTATACATACTGGTCAACACTATACAAACTCTCTATCATCTTCATTAATATCAGAACTACAACTCCCAATAACCTGTAATTTAGGTTGTACTTGTTCAGAAAGAGAAACTCTTTTAAAACATCTTGATAGTTTTTTTGATACACACTTATATGATGTGGTAGTTGTAATAGGAGATGTGAACACAACTTTATCAGCAGCAATGTCAGCAAAAAAGCATAACATGTTGGTAGCACACATTGAGGCCGGTTTGCGGTCATCAGTGTGGTCAATGGACGAAGAAATAAATAGGGTGCTAGTTGACACACTTTCTGACTTTTTATTTATTAGCGAAGACGTGGGTGTAGAGAATTTAAGAAAAGAATTTACGTTATTAAATAAAGTAGTAGAGTTAGTTGGTAGCACTGTTTTTGACGCCCTAGTTACCGTTTCAAACAAACTGCTATCGCCCACTGTAGCAACATCAGGGGACAACTATGTGTTGGGTACATTTCATCGACAAAGCAATGTTGACAATGAGAAAGAGCTAACAGATTTATTTAACTTATTAAATACCATAAACAATCTTGTACCTATGAAAGTGGTGGCACATCCAAGATTGTACAAAAATATTAACAAATATAACTTGCAAGAGCTAGTTAAAGATATTGAATTTTTGTCACCACAAGGGTATGTGGATTTTCTAAATATGGTGTTAAACGCGAATGTATTTATTACAGACTCAGGGGGTGCACAAGAAGAGGCTGTTTGTTTGAATGTGCCAACAATAACCTATAGGGAGGTTACAGAAAAACCCTGTACACTTACATTAGGTAATGTAGTGACAAAAGATAAAGAAAAAATTATTGAAATTGTTAAAAAAAACTTTCTTATAAAAAGAGGCAACACAGAAAATTTGTTTTTAAATGGCAACTTTAATAATGCCTCAACAAAAATTGCAACAACTATTGTTGACTATCTTAATTTAAGGAGTAAAAATGGACATTGTAATAGTATTAAATGCTGATACCACAGTTGGTAAAGAGGTTTCAATTTTCTTTTCTAGAAGATTTGTTACTTTGGCTTGTGGAAAAAATCTTGAAAATATGCACAAGGATAAAAATATTATACCATTCTTTGTTGACACACAATCTGCTCTTTTGGTGGAACATTTAGAGGAAATTATTAATGATGTAAAGCGGGATGCAGAAGATGCCATAGTAGGCCTTGTGTATGTTAATATAGATGAATTTTCATTATGTGGTGGTATCCCCACGCCAAGAAGTTTTTTGCAAGAAGCTGTTGATAAGGTAGCAAACGAACTTAATCTAAATGTTAAACCAATTATCTTTGAAAACAAAGAAAAGGCAGCATTTAGTGAAATAGTGGAATGTGCAAATATGGACTATAATCAGGAGTATAATCAGTAATGTCCTCGCCCACATTGATACGTAAAAATGTACGTTTTGTATGTACAGCCTGCAAAACTGATTTTGTCAAAACTGTTTGGTTAAACCATATAAACAGGACCAATCTCCCTGTAGAACAACAAGTTCCGCAAATCTTTGAAGATGAACAAGAAAAGATGGTGTGGGCTGTCGATAAAGATAGTATAGGCTGTCCATTGTGTAACAAAAATGAAACAGTGGTAATGATAATAAGGAAGAAACCGAAGAAAACATATGTGTTAATACCACGAAAACATCAATCCGCGCCTAGCTCAAAAGGGTATGATTCCCACCCATTAGATGGAGGGATACCGTTCGGTGAAGTTCCCGGAGATGATGATTATAGGTGGTTAGCAGAAGGCGGAGAAGTAGGGCCGCTACCATAAAGGAGAAAAGATGTATAATAACGTAACACTCTTGGGAAATGTTGGAAAGATAACATTACATTCAGACACCATGCTCAAGTTTTCCCTTGCCACGTCAGACAATTACAAAGACAAGGATACAAACGAATGGGTTAATAAAACACAGTGGCATAATTGCGTTTACTTTGGTAAGTACGCAGCTAAGCTGGCTGAGACCATTAAAGTTGGAGAAACTGTACTTGTTGGTGGAAAGATTGAGTATACTAAACATGAAGAAAAGTACTTTACAAATATTATTGTAAAGGACATCAAGAGAACTAGAAAGACAAAGGACGACCGGCAAGATGGTGACAGTGAAGAGGCTACTGCCAATACAACTAATACATTGCCAGAACCACCTGTAAAAGAAGTAGAAACAGACGACTTGCCTTTTTAAAATATGCTTATTTGGAAAGAGCCAACATATAGAATAGTTCAAAATTCTGAGCAATTAGATGCTTTATGCTTGATTTTAAACAAGGCTATCAAGGATAAAGTTCCAGTGTCCATTGACGTTGAGACAACTGGACCCTTTCCAGAATCGGGGCTGGACTATTACTATGGTTGGCTCTTAGGCATATCCTTGTGTGTGGATAAAGAGGTTGGTTACTACATACCCTTAGCCCATACACAAAATGGTGTATTAAGAGAAGACCAGTTATCTATAAAAGAAGTGGCACCTAAGTTAAATGACATTTTTTCTACAGATGGAATATATTTAGGACACAATATTAAGTTTGATTACAAATTTTTATGGCAAGCAGGGATTAAGTTACATCCGGTTTTTTGGGACACATCAATTGCTATACAACTTATTAACGGGGATAATTTCAAAACCCGTGCTCTAAAGAAAGTTATTCCTACTTTTGTTGAGATACCAGAAGGTGTTGTACAAACATTTAGTGATGTAGCAGAAGAGACGGCGGCAGAGGTTCCGTATGACATACTTGGGAAGTACGCAATAAACGATGTAATTTTTACATACTATTTGTATCAAGCCTTAAAGCCAATAATTGACAGCAAGTTTAAAAAACTTTTTTATGGTGCTGAAATACCCTTAATCCCGGTGTTGGCTCATATAGAATTAAGGGGTGTAAGAATAGATGCTGAGTATTTTAAGACGTTAAAAGAGCCACTTTTGAAGTATCAAGGACAAATAGAAAAGTTTGTTGAAAGTAAGTATGGTATTAGTATAGGCTCATCCTTGCAATTATCAACACTATTAAGCACAAAGTTTAAGGATGTTTACTTACCAAAGACATTAAAGGGAAGAGTTAGTGTAGATGAGAAAGCACTTAATACTATATTAAAAACAAATACGGTTAGCAGTGAAGTTTACAAAATAGCCAAAAGAACATTGACACATAGGGGTATAGCAAAAGCTATAGGAACATATGCGGATAAATTTCCAAAGATAGCAGACATATTCTATGAGGGAGATAATGTTTCTCATATTATTCATACAGATTTTGACCAGATAAAGAATAGTGGGAGGTTGTCATCAGCACCAAATATACAAAATTTACCAAGAGACGTTGGTGTTGACATACGCAGGGGTTTTATTCCAAGAGAGGGCTGTTGCTTTGTAGAAGCAGACTACTCATCTGAGGAATTAAGAATAACCACTTGTGTATCTGGTGAACAAAAAATGCTGGATGCTTATTTGAAAGACCCAAGAGGTGCTGACCTGCATACATTGACTGCCTGTGGTATATTTGATGTGGAGGTTCCTACTAAGGAGCAGAGGCATGTTGGTAAAACAATTAACTTCTCCCTTTTATATGGGGCCACAGAGTATAGCATCAGTAAGACATTGAATTGTGATTTGGCTGAGGCTAAGGGACATGTGGCAATGTATTACCAAACATACCCCGGTATTCTCAAGTGGAAACAAGAAGAAGAGAGAAAGATAATTGAGCGTAGATATGTAGAAACTTTATTTGGTAGACGCAGGTATTTAGCAGATGATATTTATCCGGGGATGCAAGAGCATTGGAAATATGAAGCGGCAGTTAGACAACTAATCAACACTATTATACAAGGAACGTGTGCGGATATATTAAAGTTTACAATGGTAAAGTTAACAAAGGCTTTTGCCAAATTAGAAGAAGAAAATGAAGGGCTAATAGCAAGAATAGTTGCCACCTCACATGACTCTATTACTACAGAAACAAATAACCCAGAACTGATAGAGAAGACCATGAGAGAAAATATGGAATTTACCATTAGAAAAATTTTGATGCCGGTTGATATTACAGTAAAACATTCGTTTTCATCCAAAAAGTACAAGGAACAAGAAGAAGAGGTATGAAACCATTTCACATAACAAAAAAAGAAGCAAAGGTACAAGAGGAAAGAGTTGCTAAGATTTTAGCAGACCACCTTAATTGTTATGCTTGCGCCGGTTTAGACAACAACCCATTTTGGGATGGAATTATTGAGACACCAGATTCAATTTGTGGAAAAACAGGATGTTTGACATTTGAATTAAAAGACGAGAGAAACAAATCAAGTAAAACAGGGAACCATTTTCTGGAGATAGTCAGCCGTAAAGTCCCCTCCGGGATACTTACCACAAAAGCCGATTTGTGGGCTATTTTGGTTAGTGAAAATGAATTAATTGTTATTCCAACAGAACATATCAGATTGGGAGTTATAGATAATAAGTGGGTCTGTAAGTCAGGTGGGGATTTAGATTCTGAGGGTAAAGGTACGAGCAGGGGGCTTCTCGTGCCTATAACATGGCTCAGGGAGCATGAAAAGAGTCAAGTCATTACGTGGTGATAGAGTACAAAAAATGGTTAAAAAAGTAGATAATATAGGTATGAGAATAAAGAAAATTTTTCCTTTATCTAAGGATTCAGTTGAGGTTGAAAAGCTCAACATAATACAAGCAAATATTAGCTCAATTATATTAATGTTGCGGGTTCTGGAAGAAGATATGAGGGATGCTGTAATAGAGAGGGAAGAGGTCATCAACTCAATACTCACTAAGAACGACTATGAAAGAGGACCATTTGAAACAGTTTATTACTTACCTCAAAGTAATAGGCTAGTCATCAGGGAACTAAAAAAAGAAGATATAGGTGTATGAAATCAAAAAGGGATGAGCTAATAAAAGAAGGGACTTTAATAGTTGATAAACTCCTTTCTTGTTTCACAAAGAAACACCATCTATATGCTTTTATGTCAAAAGAAGATATTGAGGATATGCGGTCTGCCTGTATAGTTGAGATAATAACAAGGATTGATTGTTTTGACAGTAGCAGAGATGTAAAATTATTAACCTATCTATATCCGCGCATAAATGGATTTTTTAAAGACTACTTATCCAAAGAAATAAGACATAGAAAAACAGAAACAGGGTTTATTCTGGATAGGTTGTCAGAGGTAATAGATAATTATTTAGATTTTAGTAGCGAGCAAGCAATTCAGTATCTAAAGAATGAGACAATGTGTATTGGCACTATTAACGATGATATATCAACAATACTTAGTAACGAATTAAGAAAGTCTTTATCAGAATTAGATAAAGAAATGGTATATGTCATTTTAGGGGTGTACATTCTAAACAAAAACATTATTGCTATAGCAAAAGAATTAGATTATTCAGAAACGTCGGGATGGGTATATAAAATAAAAAAGAAAGCTCTTGTACGACTTAAAGAGAGTTTAGAAAAGAAAGGAGTAAAACCTAAATATGTTAACTGAAGCCATTCAAGGAATAAGTTCATTTATTTCCATTGAGAGTATTGTGGCGGCTGTGGTGGGAGCTTTTGCCCCATACATAGTTGAAAAAGTTAAGAGTAAGATGGAACTCAACACACAGATAATTGTTATTGTTCTTGGTGTTGTCGGTGCTTTTGTAGCATATGGTTCGAGTCTTATCCTCTTTTACTTGAAGTTGTCAACAACACATGTTGATATTGCAACATCACTTCAAGTTGGATTTGCTGTAACAGAAACTATTGCTACCTTGATGTATCAGAGGTATATAAAAGAAAAGAAGGAGATTTAAGTTATTATGAAGAAGATATTAAGTATTATTGTAATTTTTGCGTTGCTGGTTATTTTTGTGTCTCCGTTAATGGCACAAGATACTAATAACAAGAACAGTGCTGGTTATTGTGGCATGTTGTTCAATGATTCTAAACTGTCGGGGGTGTTTGGGGTAGGCCAGAGAGTAAAAGGAAATCTTTGGTCGATGGAGTTGTTCTCAAGTGGTGCTAATAAGTCACTTGGAGTTGACATTATATACTTTGTTAAACCAAACAACCTTATTGGTATTATACCATCTGCGCTTTCCATTGGTGCTATCGCTGGGCCAAATAACGATTGGGTAGCTTCTGAGACAGAAGGGATGCCCTCTATTTCATACTTTGCCGGAGCAACAGGTGTTGTTTGTGTATATGATGTAATTATCAATAATGTACATACATTCGATATCTGGGGAAATGCTAAGTATACTTTCGAGTTTAACAATTCTGATTCTTATGAGTCCAATTGGCGAATTGCTGCCGGGTTGTCGATGTTGTTTTAATGTTATCATGTGGAGGGGATTATTTCCCCTCCCATTAGATTGGTTATATTTATGAAAACGTTTTTATCAAAAAATACAACTCTTTTTATATGCGTTATACTGTTGGTGTTATTGGCAGCCGTAAAGATGCAACTCAATGAGAATAAAAATGAGTTAGATAATTTGAAGTATGTTATAAAGAATGAAAAAATAGCTGTTTCTACTATAACATCCTATTCGCTATCTCTAACCAATGAATTGGGGGTAGCTATAGACTCAATAACAAAGTTGAATGCTCTGGCACGAGACACGGTAAGACCGGCGAAGCAAGTAGACACGCTAATAATGTTTGATACTATAGTGGTTGAGACTACTATTACAACATATGCTGACAGTATCACGAATAGTTACATTAAGAACAGCAGCCTAAAATTTGGAACAATAAGTTTTGTTGATACAAGTAACCACTTTGTTGATGTAAACGTTGTTGTTGACTTTCCACATGGACAACGAACAATTTACTATAGAGATAAGTATGTCAGAAAATACTTTAATAAATTTGTGGGTATTGGAAGAAATGATAATAGGTGGTTTGTACAAACCATATTTATGTATGGTGATATAGGTGTTGGTTTTAGTTTGAACACAAAAGGAAAAATAGGGTATGCGTGCATCTTGCACTTATAAAGACGTTGTAAAAGAGACTGCTCGTAGAACGGGTGGTTCAGTTCAAGAAACTGACTTTGTTATTCGAGCATTTGTTGCAACAATCAAGCATAATGTGTACAATGGGTACAGAGTACCCATACCACAATTAGGGGTTATGTATCCGTATGTTTACAAGCAAGCAATATTTAATTTACCCAATGGGGCCACTATATATAGTGCTGAAAGAGCAACACCTAAGATGTACTTTTCCAAAGAATTTAAATTACATTTAAGAAATAATAAGAAGGTAGTAGAGGTATTAAAAAATGGAAAAAAAGCACAACGTAACCATAGATTTTGAAGTTGTTACTGAAGGAATGGTTACTTTTTACCCAGATGAAGACGAAGATGCGGATACTGGGACAACAACCACAGACACTGAGACAATAGTATTTGAAAATGTACCTATGGCTGTTGCAGACGTACATAGTCAGTTAGTTGAGGGTAGTAGCAACAAATCAAGCAAGTTGTTTACGTTCAGGTTTCCCGAAGGTTATAGTACTTGTTTATTTTCTATTCCTTATAGCAGGCTAGTGCATATAACTGTTGCAAACTACGTATATGAAGAATTGCATGACGTTATAACAAAGATAGAAAATAAGGAACCAATAGAGTAATAATGCATACTGGTGTAGACTTAGGCTATAATACAACTGCTGTTATAACACTTAATAGTAAAGGTAAGGTTCTTTATAAAAAGACCTTTGGCTATGGCAATAATGATGAACTAAAGGGTGCTGCTAAGGGGCACCCTCTTCTAAGAAATAAACTGTATGAGTATGAATTCCGGGAATTTTTTCTTGAAAACGACATTACAGGCACTGTTGTAATGGAGTATCCTATGGGCTCATTTTTTGGTAATGCTATCAAACTTGCGGAGATGTTTGGTTTTTATGGGTCTGTGTTGTTAGATTATTTTCCAGCAGAAAAGGTTTTTGTACCCAAAGCTAGCTCAATTAAGAAGTTTATAACAGGACACGGTAATGCCAGTAAAGAGGATGTTATACAGGCGTGTGAAGCACTTGGGTATACAGTGAACAGCGAACATGAAGCGGATGCGCTTGCAATGGCGTTAATGAGCTACAAAAACTCACTCTAAATCACCATTTTCTACTATCTTTTCGTCCTCATACTTGGATAACTTTCTTCGGTAAAACTCTGACCCTGCTGCTAAAATCGCTCCGTATAATGAGTTTCCAGATGAGTAGTTTTTATTCATTTCAAATAGCTTCCAAACTATACGGGATATAATGTAATTAACATGACCAGCCACATCCTTAACAACATTTCCTTCACTGTCTCTACGAATCCCATCAAGTCCTTTGATAAGGTTATCAATGAATTCATCCATCCACTTGCGTTCATCTTTTTTTAAGTAGGGCATAATGTTCCTTTCAAAATAGGCCGGGGTGGATTTGAACCACCTGCCTCATGCTTATAAGGCATGGGCTCTAACCAATTGAGCTACCGGCCCGTTGTTCATAAAATAATTTTCTCTAAGTTTCTTAAAGTAGTTTGTTACAAATATTCTATCTTAATAAATTCATCAGCCATTTGGGAATCAACCCATTTTTTAATCCTAGCTTCCACTATAGCTAGCTCACCACTGCGCTTTGCTACTTCTAGTTTTAACCATTTCTGAAACGTTTTGGTGTTTACTAATCTTTTAAACGCAGCTTTTCTATTTTGTGCTTGGCTTTTGTACTCACGAGATTCACCCCTAGCTCCAGACGCATGGTGTATTATTCTAATACCTGACTCAGTTTTATTTTGGTGTTGTCCACCATGTCCCCCGGAGCAAAAAGTTTGGAGTTCAAAGTCTTTTTTAGTTATGCTAAAAAGTAACTCTCTCATATGCTTTCCTCATATAAATTTCTGGCAGGAGAGGAGTTGAACCTCTATTATCGGGGTCAAAGCCCGACGCCCTACCATTGGACTACCTGCCAATATCTTTAGTTTATCTAGGAAGGGGGACTCGAACCCCCAACCACTCGGCCCCAAACCGAGAACTCCACCAATTGAGCTATTCCTAGTTTTTACCAACCTAACTTAACTATCTCTTCTTTGATTAGTCTAATCTCATCATCTGTTAGTACTACATCTATATCCTTAAAAAACTTTGCCTTACCGGGTTCATTGTGGTTGTACAAAACTTTTCCTACACCCCAACACTTATTCCCATTATGTAGGCTAACATCTCTTTCCATCCCCTTATCTGTGACGAGCACAGCAATGTCAATACTAACTCTTATGTTTTCTTTCATCTTTTTTTCCAACATTCTATAAAAGCACTAGTAAAGTCACAAATAGAAAGATATGTTTCTTTAATAAATGAGTAAATTATGTCTGCTACCAACAAGGGGATTATGGATAGAATGAGGACTGTTCTTCGCAACCAATCTGTTTTTATTTCATGAATAGCCATACTAGTATAACCCCACTAACCACATAAATGTTCCAACATTTTTTTATAGCAGTCTATTTTTTGTTCACCTTTTAAGACAACTAAAGCATTGTCAACCCATTCACCATAAACATCTAAAGTTAAACAGTACATACTTTTTACTTGCTCAGTAACTAGGGCAACTTTATGGGCAGTTGGGTATTTACTAAAGGCTCTTTTAGTTATAATCTCTATATATTTTTTTTCTAATTTTTCTGTCATAAAAAAGAGCTCCTGAGAGGTTTTGAACCTCCGACCTACGGTTTACAAGGCCGTTGCTCTACCAACTGAGCTACAGGAGCTATATCCTTACTTCTTCTTTTTCTTTTTAGGTGTTTCTTCTTTTTCCAGTTTCTTGGGGCCCTTTTTAGGGACGCCTTTCTTTTTCTTTGCCAATTGATATCACCTCCTTATTTTTATACCTGTACAGAGATTTGAACTCTGACTGTACTGCTCTTAAGGCAGTTGCCTCTACCAGTTGGGCTATACAGGCGTTGTATCAGCTAAATTTATATGGGTGAAAGGAATTGAACCTTTAACCACATGCTTAGAAGGCATGTGCTCTATCCAATTGAGCTACACCCACAATTTGTAATTATATTATCGACAATAGTATACCTACTATGTACGAAGTAGTTGTCTAAAGTTATAAATATCTTGTTGAACCTGTTTAGATGCTTTTTTAACAAAGGAATAAATCCAACTAGGGTCAAGTCCAACTGTTGCAGCTACTTGTGGAACAGGGATATTGTCTACTATTACAGCCGTTAGTATACCCTTATCTCGTTCAGAGAAATTGCTGATGCTCATATTTAGTATTGCTTTCAACTCTTCCTCCGGGGCATAAAAAGCTTGGTAGGTGGAAGAGCCGTCTCTGTAGAACTTCTGGGCGACATTATCAAACATCGCAGTGCCATTTACACTAATTCCTCTACTTCGCTTCTTACCATTTCTACAAAACGGCCCAAACTTTCTTAAGTAGTCTGTTGTTCTTCTTGAGATACATTTAACCATTAACTTGCCAAACTCATTTTCATCTTTAGACCGCTTAAGTATCTTTTCTTTATTGTGTGCGTACTCAAATAGGCCATTTGAAATAGCTTCTTGTACATCGACACCCATAACAGCATGCACACGCTTTGCAATTATTTTTGTAATTAAATCAGCGTATTTTTTGTCACATATATCTTTATCCGTCATGCTTCTCCTTGCCCGTCTTCATGCTCTTTTATAGTTCTTATTGTCCACGCCAGTCCTAATATATATCTATCAGACACAGGTTCTCCTGTCATAAATCTACGAAGTGTTTCTGAGCATATTTCAGAAAGACGGTTTCCAGATAGAGAGCAAGAAGCAAAGGATTCTGAAAAGGTTGCCAGTTCTTTAAAGTCCAAAGAACGTAGGTATTTTACTGCTTCATATGCCGCCGGGTGTGGCTCACTTAATCCTAATGTACCTCTTTCAGTATCATTCTTTTCTTTTTTCATCATTCTCTTCTTCCTTTGGCTCTTCCTTTGTTTCATTTACTACTATGTCTTGTGTAGTTGTCATTGTCCACTCACCCTTTTCTGGGTAAAAATCATAAGGCCTACCTATACCATACAAGACTACTATAGGATAATTAATAGGTGGCTTAACTAACATCTTCTTGCCTTTAATGTAGGTTATTGTTGGTGGTTTTTGTTCCTTCTCTACATTGAGTTCATATTC
>JALNYV010000066.1 GCA_023229785.1 Candidatus Dojkabacteria bacterium
TAGTAGGATCAGCAGCACTTCTAGAATTCCCCGAGTACCCTGTGCTATCTGCACAATACCACTTATCGTCAATCTTTGCTTCTACTGCCCATCTACGAGATCTAGTAGTTGTGTTGCCTGAGTCTATAGCACACTTAAGGACTTGAACCTTGGATGAGGTTTTATTTAAAGAGTCAATTAAAGGTTTCAAGCTTCCAAGTGCAGATGAAGCACAGAGATTCTCGATATATCTACCATTGTCATTTATTCCTGTTTCTGCCTGAGCACGCATTGATGCTAGAGTGGACTGAACTGCTGCTACTTTTGCTTTTTTCCTTGCACCAGAGAGAGAAGCGAGAACCACAGAAGCCAAGATACCGATAATCGCAATAACAACCAAAAGTTCTATGAGCGTAAAACCTTTATTTTTTTTCATGATTTAATTATATCACTCTACAAAACAAAAAACCAATCCGATAGAGTGGATTGGTTTTTGGTGTATTAAATATTTAGTTTGGACAAACAACAGCTCCACTTGCCAAATTTGCACTTACTTCCTTTGACAAACCTGTATTATCAGAACAATACAACTTTGGACTACCTGTTGCACTTGTAGATAGAGGAACAGCTACAGCCCAGCCATCAATATTATCATTACATCTTGATATAAATGCATCAGTTGCAAGTCCAGCTGCATTGTCTATTTCTGGAGTTCCAGCAGCTGTACCTGATGAGAGATGTGCTGCAGACAACAACCCTGGTCCACCTGTGTCACCAAAACCATTATTTGGTTGCGTTCCAGCACACACACCATCATATGTTTCTGCATTTGCAAAGAAAAGTTCTGCTTGAGCTTTCATACTTGCAAGCTGTGACTTTACCGCTGCATCTTTTCCTTTATCACGAGCACTTGAAAGTGAGGCAAGTACTACTGATGCTAAAATACCGATAATCGCAATGACCACCAACAATTCAATAAGCGTAAAACCTTTATTTTTATTCATTTAATTTAAATAAATTTATAATCCTTAATAAACACGACCTTACTTTTTAATAATACAAACTATTACGAACAAATTAAATCACCGGCAGAATATATTGGAGATATTACTGCTGGTGGTGTTGTTCCAGATCCAGACAAAGCAGTAGCTCCACCAGTTCCTCCAGACAATCCAGAATATCCAGAACTATCAGCACAATACCATTTACCATCAATTTGTGCTTCAACTGCCCACTTACGTGATGTAGTCAAAGCATCAGCTGCATCAACACCGCACTTAATAGATGTAACTTTTGATGCGACTTTATTCAAAGAATCAATCAATAATTTCAAACTACCTTGTGTTGCTGTACTTGAACAAACATTTGGAATATATCTTCCATTTACCATACCTATCTCTGCCTGAGCACGCATCGATGCTAGAGTGGACTGTACTGCTGCTACTTTTGCTTTTGTTCTAGCACCAGAAAGAGAAGCAAGAACTACAGAAGCCAAGATACCGATAATGGCTATAACAACCAAAAGTTCTATAAGTGTAAAACCTTTATTTTTTTTCATAATTTAATTTAATTAATAATTTGTCTTTTATAACAAAAAAGACGCGACCTTACTTTTTAATATTTATATTATATCATATAAGATTATTAAAAGCACAAGATTACTAAAAGTGTGGATAATTATTCTTAGATTCCTCCTGCAATATTGTAAATCGGCATGAGGACAGAAGTGAGGAGAAGTCCAACTCCAAGACCGAGAGCCACGATCATCATCGGCTCAATGAGGGAGACCATAGTATCTACTGCTTCATTTACTTCACGTGCATAAAATTTACCCAGTGTTTTAAGGATACTTCCCAGTGACCCAGTCTCTTCTCCGACGTGAATCATCCCCGCCATGATTGGAGGAATTTCAGGATATGAAGACAGAGCGTCAGAAAGAGAACTTCCACTTTTAACTTTCTCTCCTGTGTCTTTGAGTAAATCTTCAAAAACTCTGTTGCCTACGACAATAGAAGTAAGCTCAATAGCACGAATAATATTTATACCGGAAGAAAGCATCGTGTCCATATTGTCAGCAATACGAGAAAGATAGAGCTTGCTATATATGTTTTTGATAATAGGAATATTTAACTTGAGTCTATCTATGTGAGCTTTACCTGAGTCTGTTTTACTTAATTTATAAATATAAGCTATAAATATACCTACTCCGATCAACAAATACAAACCATAGTTTACCATTAATTCACTTAAGGCAAATACTATTTTTGTAGAGAAAGGAATTGCTTGTCCAGAATCCATGATGATAGCCGAAAGCTTAGGAACAATAAATGTAAACATCAAAATCATAACAATAAGAAAAACACCAATGACAAATGACGGATAGATAAGTGCATTTTTGGTCTTGGAAGTTAGTTGATACTGACGATCAAGATAGTCAGCCAAGTAAGAGAAAGTTTGAGTAAGTTTACCAGACTCTTCTCCTGCCTTAACCATGTTTACATAGAAAATTGAAAACGCATCAGGATGACGAGACAATGCTTCAGAGATAGATACGCCAGACTGGATATCAGTCGAGACAGTATTTAAAATCTTGACTAGTGCTGGGTTGCCAGTGTTTGTAGCGAGAAGATTAAAAGCTTTTAATGCAGATACCTGAGCTTCAAAAAGAGTTGAAATCTGACGAGACATGATAACTACATCTTTTGATTTAACTCTCTTATCCAAAAAAGCTAAATGCAAGATACTATTACTAGTACCTTCTTCACCAAGTG
>JALNYV010000004.1 GCA_023229785.1 Candidatus Dojkabacteria bacterium
AAATATTTCTGTTTCTGATGAATTAACAATTACTGAGAATTTTTCTTCTGAGTTTGTTAATCTAACTTCGGTTTCAGATCAGTTAAATATTACTGAATCAGTTACTGTTACTATTCCAGAACTTGGAAATATTAATGTTAATGACGCATTAACTATTACGGAGTCTATCACAAATTCTGGAGACTTAGGTGATATTAATGTTAATGATGAACTAACTATTACTGAAACGGTTTTAGATACATTAATTAATGATATTTCTGTAAATGATTCAATTGTAGTAACTGAAAATATTTCAGAAACTTTAGTCTCAGATATTAATGTTAATGATGAACTAACTATTACTGATAATTTTGGGTTAACTTTCACTCATTTTGTTACCGTAAATGATGAAATTACTCTTACGGAAGATGTAACTACAAGCGGTGATCTTGGCAATATCAATGTAAATGATTTAATCACTTTAACAGAAACTATTACTACATCAGGTGATTTGGGTGATATTTCAGTCAATGATAGTATCACCTTAACTGAATCAAATACCTTTGAAATAGAGAATTTTCTTAATGTCAATGATTCCCTAACTTTGAGCGAATCTATAACTAACTCAGGTGATTTGGGTGATATTGTAGTTAATGATGTGATAACTCTTAGTGAGAATTTTGGTCAGCTTACTACACTGTTTATCAATGTTAATGATTCAATTACCTTAACTGAGTCCATTATCAATTCAGGGGATCTTGGTGGAATTTATGTTTATGAGGAAGTAACGATTAGTGAGAACAATAACACTGACTTGACATATAATATAAGTGTTAATGATTCCATCACTCTTACTGAAAACTTTGGACCATTGAAAGAAATTGATTTATCTTTTATACCAACTGGTGTCGGAACAGAGATTTATAATTCAATTCCAACAATTCGATCATATAATTAATTTACTCTTATGAAACTACGAGCCGATTTAAGATCATTATTAGAAAACCAACATACTTCATCTTTAGCCGATAAAGTATACGTTAACGCAACCAGCATTACTGTGGTTAATGCTGACGATTTCTCTGCGAATGACTTTATATTAATAGGTGTATTGGGATCCGAAACTGCAGAAAAGAGAAAGATTAGCAGTATTTCTAGCAATACAATCGCATTAACAACTGCTTTAAGTTTTGATCATTCACAAGATGTAGTTGTAACACTGCTTGATTTTGATCAAGTGCGCTTTTATCGATCCGCAACGCTTACTGGAGTTGCAACAGCATTGGCTGCAGCACAAGATTTAAGCGCTGATAATATTTATAATTTTTACAACGATACCGCCAATAGCACTGGATATGGATGGTACAGATTCTATAATTCTGTTACTACTGTTTATTCTAATTATTCAAATGCTATTCCGTACGCTGGTTGGCCAGATAATTCTGTAAAGATTATGATGGACACGTTCTATACTCAAATCTCCAATCGTGAAAGAAAATTGATAAAAGATGCTGATGTCTACAGATGGCTAAATGAAGCATATACAATAGCTAGAAATAGATTGAATTTAAGCAACAGAGAATATTCAGTTCCTACTCCTGAATCTTTAAGTATTGTTTCTGGAACTGCTGAATATACGTTACCTGATTATTTTAGCAAGGTAAGGGCTGTCACTGATGAAGATGGGGAAGAAATTTTTGAAATTCCTTACGAACAAGTACCAGCATATGAAAACACCTCAGTTCCTCCAGGTGGAAGTTTAGCTGTAATGTATTACATACGTGGAAATAAAATTGGATTTACACCAGAACCGACGGCTTCTGCCACATACTCATTATATTACCAAAGAACAGCACCAGTATTATCAAGTTACTCTGATTATATTGAATTACCCAATGCAAATCATTATTTCTTATTAGATTATTTATTGTATAGAGCTGCACCGATAATTGGTGGAAACCCAGAGTCTCATCTGAAAGCTTTTGGTGTTGGTCTTGATAATTTAGTAGTGACTTCACATCATCAAGGTGGCGATGCGGAATCTTGGGAACATAGTATAACATCAATTGTATAAAATTTTATGGTTAAATTTAAACCAGACAACAGAAGAAAATTAAAACGGTGGGATATTTTGCTATGGAATGGATTAAATACTGCAGTATCCGACGGTTTAACTAAACGTACAGAACTTCAATTTGTTGAAAATGCACGGTCAATTATCATTGGTTTACTTGAAAAGCGTGCTGGTTATGCTCGTATTGGCAATGATATTGGAGCTACTGCTAATTATGGTCTTTACAACCTTGTGACAGAAAAAAGTTATTTAATTCGCGTAAGTCAAGTTAGTGGGACTATAAGTGTGTATAGATATACTGGTGATAGTTGGGTGCAGTTAGGTGGGGCTGCAACTAGTTTAAGCGCTTATGAATGTGACTTTACAACAGCCATGGATAGATGTTTTATCGTTAATGGATATAACAATAATTTCTATTTGGACTCAAATGCTACCAATCCAGTGGATTCTACTAGTACTACTGGTATGTTGTACAATTCACCAAAAGCTCGATTAGTTAATTTTTTCAGAGATCGAATTTATCTTGGTGATTATTTAAGAGTTGATGGAACTAGGGAACGAACAGGTATTTGTTTTTCTTCTCCACCACTGGGGATAGTGGCTTTAGTAAGTGGAGATCATACAGCACCTATTACGACTTTAAATGTTACAACCACTAAGTACATTAAGGTTGGTTCAGCCAATGACAGTCTAGATATTTATCGCGGTGGTACTTTGATTGGAACAATAACAGTTACTGGTAAAACAGAGAATAGTCTAACGATCAACGCTTTTGGTACAGATTTAAAAAGTAGTGATGAAGTCTGGGTTGCTGGTACGCACGATGGAGAGAAAGTATTCCGATGGGATAATAGGGCAACTGGTGTTAATGTTAGACAATATGATAGTTTTAAAAATACCAATGAAGAAGATTTAACATTATTGGCAAATGTTGGTAATAATCAAATTATCTTTACAGAAAACAGCATGACTATTTGGAATGGAACTTATCTAAAACCGTTAGACTTGGAAGTTGGTTGTATATCTAAAAAAACATTTGTAAAAATTCTCGGTAACGGTATCTTCTTACATCGTACTGGTATTTATACTACAACTGGCGGAACTCCAAAATTATTATCTGCAAAATTACAACCAATATTCGATAATATTGACGTTGAATCTTTGCGAAATCATGCGTGTGCTGCTACTGATGGAACAAGTTATTTCTGCTATCTTGGACCAGTTACTTTTTATAATAAAGATGGAAGTATTAAAAAAACCTCTAATAGTGTGATCATAGAATATCATGTGCAACAAAATAATTTTTATATCCACACTGATGTTCCCATGTCTCATTTTGTTTCTTATAAAACAGATGTTGGACATGTATTGACATTTGCTAAACAAGGGACACCATCTCCAAATCTTAATGATGATTTATTTATTACTGAAAGTATAACAATTCAAAGAACAGGACCATAATATGGAAGAAATTTATAAATACTTATATGGGAAAACTGATGATAGTGCATCTATCAGTATGAATGTTGAAACTGGAGAAAAAACTCTGGGAGCAACTTTTGAATCAATTATCAACCCCGTTGCTATTGTTGTTGAGATTAAAGAGGGAAATGACGTTCAGATGATGGCATCTTTTGATGGGGGTATCTTTCATCCTATTGGTATTGCACGAAAAGGTATTAATACTCTGGCTTTGGATATCAATCCAGAGACTGGGGCTTTTCCACGTTGTAGAGAAATCAATATTTCTTATAAAGAGTTTTCTCAATCTGCTTGTATATTAGGTAGATTAGCGGTCTTATACTACGATACTGATGAAGTTGATAGTGTGAGTGATGAAGATTTTAATAATCCAACTGAAAGGGAATATAACTAATGTCAGATTACAGTTCCATACCAGAGCCATATGACAACTTCTTACAACGAGAAGTGACTACTTTTGGGTTGGCTTCATCTGAGCAGACTGGTACTGGAAATGAGCAAACAGATACAACACAACCAATGGGTATTACTGATCCTTCTGGTATCGATCCAGGGAGTGTTGGTGGACAAAGCTTTACTGATTTATTTATTGGAAACTTTATTCAATCAACCAATTGGCAACCGAAGGTTAGGGGATTCTACTTAGATGGACGTACAGGATATGCGGAATTTTCTGATGTATTTGTAACTGGTACTATAACAGCAGCAACCCTAAAGTATGGAAAAGGATCTTTTACTGATTCAACCAATGCTGGATATTTTATTAGTTCTTTGGGAGTGTATGTTGGATCAGCAGCAGATGCCACAAAATTAAAATATACAGTTGCTGATGGTAGTTTTGATTTCATTGGAACAATATCTAGTCGCAGTACGGCAACAATTGCAGCCGCAATTAATGCCTCTGGTAATTTAATTACGGATATTATAAATGCTAGATTAGATAGTGATTCAAAGAAAATACTCGCTGACTTTAATTTTGGAACAACAGATTATGCTGGCGCAGTGAAGGCTGGAACAGTCACTTGGAATACTACAACGGGAGCAATAACTGGTGGATCTGGTGTTGTCGTATATCGTGGAGGAATAGTTGGAGTTAATACAGGAGTTGCTACTTTTACTCTTGATGCGGTAACTGGTAATGCAACTTTTGCTGGAACATTATCAGCACCGACTGGAACATTGGGAACTATCACCTCAGCAACAATTACAGCGGGAAGTTTTCAAACAGCAACATCTGGACAAAGAATCGCTTTATCTGGTTCAGATAACACACTAAGATTTTATGACTCTGTTGGGCAAGTTATTGGTATCGGAAGTACTGCTGGAAGCGCAATTAAACTTGATTTAAATGCTACAACTACAACAGGCATTAATATGCTTGCATCCGTGGCTAGCACAATGGCCTTATACTATAAAAATACTGGTAACGTAACGAATAAGGGTGTTTTTCTTGAGTTGACTGGTGCAACAAATGATGGAATTGCACTTGAAATTAATCATGATGGAAGTGGTGGATATGGAATTTTTATTGATAGTAGTGGTGCAGCAAGAAGTTTAGGTATATTCCAATCTGGCACGGCTATTGGATTATATTTGGATAATTCAGGAACTGGTAAGGGTTTATATGTATTAAATACTGGTAATGGAATAGGTGGAGAAATTGAATACGATGGAACTAATATTGCCTTAAATATTATTTCAACAGATACGGGCGCTGGGGCTGGTATAAAAATCACACACACTGCGGGTGGAACTGCTGCATTATTAATAGACAAAAATAATTCTTATGCCGCTATCGAAATAGATCAAGATGTCAATGATGCGGCTGCCACAATTGGATTAATAATGAGTATTACTAATGCTGGGGCTGGGACAGAATTTGCATTTGATTTTGGTGGTTCAGAAGCTGGAATTACAGCAGCTGGGAATGCTGGTTTCGTAAGTAATAGCAAAGGAACATTTACCTTACAGGGATTTGTACGGGTTAGAATAGGAAATAGCGACACTCGTTATATACCATATGGTGATATTTCTTAGTCTAACTTTAAGACTTGATATATAATATAATTAACTTGACAAATAAACTCATATGTATTCAAATGAATCTCTTAATTTAACAGGTCAGGGTGGACCAGCATCAACTACAATTGATTTATCCAGAGGGAATCAGTTCTTTGTTCGTTTCCCCCAGAGTCATGGAGTAACTATCTACCTTTACGATAAACCTAGAAAAATCTTAGTTCCGTTCACTAATGAGGAAGGTTTTACTACTTTTACTGGTGGTAAAACGCCAGATCAAGCATATCAAGTTGGAGAAATCTATGATTTGCCTTCAGACATGCAACAGCAATTAGGAATGATTGTGCCAGATCAATATGGTTTTAATGAGCTTGGACAAGCTATAAATCCTCAATACATTCTTAATTTGCCAGATGCTTCTGGCTTAGAAAAGTTATACGGTAAATCAAAAGACCCTAATTTAGAACGAAAAATAGGAGAATTTCTTGTTGGTAACAGTTCTGGACAAAAAGGTATTTTAGATAGTATGGTTGCTCAAGGAGCAATGACACAGTCAGCAGTTGATAATATAAAAGACAATCCATTGCAATTAGCTACTTATGTTGCTGCTTTGGCATATGGTGATTATAGCCTAGATGACATTTATCGAGATGTTAAAGCTAAAGAATTGGGAGTTAATGTCAAATCGTTTGATCCAAAACTTACAGCTCAGCAATTTGCTCAAACTCCCGATTATGCTGTCGCGAAGAATAATACTCAACTTACTCCCCCAATGAATCTAAGTTTTGATAGAAAATTACTTACTTATCCGATGTATGCTATCCCAGATGAGGCTTTTCAAACACTTGTTCCGCCAGTTGATATTAATTCTCAATCTTTTAAAGAAGAAGCATCAAAAATTAAAGATGCTTACTATGATTTATTATTGCAACAACTTGATGCTAAAACTGTCCAAGAAAAAGCTATCGCTGATGATAATTATCGTTTATTTAAAGAACAAATTCAAAAGAAGTATGGTATCCAATTAGCTGATAACGCTGAAGCGTCTTGGGGACAAATTCAACAATTAACTGAGCAAGGAACAAGTCGCGGACTTACTGACAGTGGAATATTTAATGAACTACAAGATAACGTACTTGCTTCAAGAAGAAAGACTGATGCTAGATTAAGAGATGCTCGGGTATCAGAAGAGGAATTAAAACGTAGGGAATATTACGTAACTAAAGCTTCTCCAGATCAAATTAAAAATGATTTAACTGATGATGAAAAAATACGTTGGGGATTAAAGCCAAGTCAAGAAACTTTGGATTTTGTAAATAATTTAAAGACTAATTATCCAGATTTGACTGATGAACAAATCAATAATATTCGCGGAACGTTAATTGATCAGAATGGTAATTTACGTAGTGAATTATATGGTAATCTTTATACTAATCGATATAATCTTGGACAAAATAAGCAATTAGCTCAAGAACAAACATTATTTGATAAGAAAACTCTAGAAACTGAAAAGGCTTATGAGCAGTACACTCCAAGTGATAATCCATTCATTCGATCAGAGGGAAACGTTAATTTGCCAGGGACTTCTCCTACTACAACTCAAGAACCATCTACTGATACATATAAGTATGAAGCACCGACTTCAGTTTCTCAATCATCTTCATCAGTACAAAACACTCCCGCTGGACCGATTACAAATTGGGGAGGAATACCCAATCAAGTTTCTTCTACTCCTACCCAACGAGATTTAAGTGATCGTTATGGTTTATATAATAAGACAGTATACGATTTAAATACTGGTTTTGGATTTTCCAAACCAGAGGATTTCTTTAGTTCTGCTGGAGTGACATCGTTTAATGATGTAAAACTTAAAACTGATTATGTTCCGAAATTCTATCGATATAATGATAATTCAACTGTTTATAACGCATATAATAATCAAGGTTTAGATTATGATTCCTATATCAAATCTGGTGGAAAGTCAGATTTTTCAGGAATTGAAGTAAGGAAACGATAATATGGACAAACAAGAAAAACGCAAAACTATAGTTAAGAAGCTCAATGAATATTCAGCGGTATTAACCCCTGGCCAAATGACAAAGATTAAACCAGAGGAGATTACTAATGCTTATCGTGTTTATATTGGACGAGATCCAAACCCCGAAGAGGTGAAGGTGTATGAAAATCATCCTGATGACAAGATGCTTAGAAAAGATTTATCTATATTAAAGAAAAGAGATGATAAAGCACTCAAAAAGTTTGAACAACTTGAAAAATCTGTAACCGATGGTCAGGGTGGAATTGCTAATAATTTTATGAGTAACGTACGTACTAATTTAACAGGACAAGGTGGACCGATGGAATCTGGTATGTTTACACAAAATCTACAGCAAGGAGCTTCAGATACTAATAGAAAGTTATCATCATTTTTACAATCTTTTGTTCCACCAAGTTCTAACTTTAATTCATCTACTACTGGTTCTTCTTCTGGTACTGGCATGAGAACAGATAGACATAATAATCCAACAGCATTCACAACTGATGTTGCAAAAAATGCTGGATTAGTAGAAGGGGTTGATTTTGTCTCTGGTGACCCATTCCCAGATAATCCTAATTTAAGAACTGCTAAAATCTTAAAAGATCCAATTTCAACTACAATAAAAGTTATTGATAGAATAGGATTTAAGACTGGTACGGGAAAACCAAGATGGACTTATATTTCTCAAATTCCAGGAATTGATAATTGGAAGAATTTAGATTATTCAGGTAAGGCTGCTATTATCGCACAGATGTATAAACATGAAGGTGGAAGCGGAAAATTAGTTCAAGGTGCTGGTGGTCCTAAAGATGGACGAGGGGGATTGAGAGATTTAGGGAATGTAACAAGTAGATTTGGACAACAAACTCGTGATACATCGTTCCATACGGGAGTAGACGTAGCTAATCAAGAAGGTACACCAATCCCAAAACTTAGTGGTGTTGGGGGAGTTGTTACTCAGGTTGGCTCGAATGGCGATTATGGGAATCAAGTTACTGTACGAAATGATGATGGAACAACAGAGAGATATAGTCATCTTAAGCAAGGAATAGTGGTTCCAGGACAACGTATTAATCCTGGTCAAGTGATAGGTCCAATGGGTAAGACTGGTAATTCGTGGAGTCCTACAGGAGGGGACAGCTCACACTTACACTACGAAATTTCAGATGTATTTGGTCAATTTGTAAATCCTGAGAATTATATATGAAAAAAATTACCCTAACACAAGGTAAGTTTGCCTTAGTTGATGACACTGATTATGAATGGATAAATCAGTGGAAGTGGTTTTATAGTGCTGACGGATACGCGGTAAGGGCATTTCAAATAGGTCATGGAAAAAATAGGAAGGTTAAAATAATGCGCATGCATAGATTAATTTTAGATGCTCCACCAAAATTGGAAGTAGATCATATAGATCATAACAGACTTAATAATATTCGGATAAATTTAAGAGTTTCTACTCGTGCAGAAAATGCAAGGAATGCCTCCCTGGGTAGTAGAAATACTTCTGGGTTTAAGGGTGTCTGTTGGGATAAGGAACGTCTAGCTTGGGCAACATATATTAAAACAGGTGGTAGACATATTTATTTGGGTCGATTTAAATCTAAAGAACTAGCTGCTGAGGCTTACAACCAAGCGGCCATCAAATATTTTGGCGAATTTGCCAGTCTTAATGCAATCTAAACTTATGACAACAGATAATTTCAAACTTCAATCACTAAAAACAGCCATGAAAAATCCCAAGATGGCTACTTTGATAATGGATGCAATAAAAGCTCCTGTAGGATCATCAAAACGTGAACAAGCCAGAAATGTACTTGGGTCTTTATCTATTGCACAAAGAAATAATGAACAAAGCAAAATGATTCCCGTAATGATGATGCCAACAAGTGGAAGAGGTCAAGGTGGACCAAAAGGACAAGCACCAGTTATGATGATGCCACCCCCACCAACTCCAGCACCAACTGTAATTAGTCTTAAACCAGCAACAGTAGTACCGTATGAGTTTAGTAATCCTATTGTTAAATCAGAGCCAATTTCTTTTATTCCGCCTAAATCAAGTCAAATTAATACACAAGATGTTCCACCTGCAATCCCTTCATGGTGGGATAAAGCAAAAACAGCCGTAAAAGGATTTTTTGGACAAGGAGGAGCTCTTCCATCTAATTTGACTTACAATGATTTACCAGTAAAAAATAATAATCTAATACAAAATTTAAATCCTCAAAAAGTATCTCTTGAGGGGTTACTTAGTCGTGGAACTGGATTAGGAAAACCTTCCACTCAAATCTCATATCCTACAGCAACCCAACAGAACTCACTGAATTTACCAAATCTTTCATTTAATACTCCTGTAAAATTCGATTTAAATGCTCCAGTTCCAAAGCAAGATCAAAGTCTTTATTCTGGACTTAATTTAAGTCGCCCAATAACTTCAGGTGGGACACCTACGTTTGTTGGAGGAGCACCTTCCGTACCTACTATTAACTTAAAGCCACCAACTCAACCAAAACCTACGCAAGATTTGAGTAAATGGTTTGCGATTGATGAAAAAGGAACAGTTTGGAATAAAGCTCAAAACAAAGCGTATTCCACACCAGAAGAATTCCTTAAAGCTGCTACTGGTTTATTTGGCGAGCCAGAACCTGGCACTAGTTTTGAAACTGTTAATTTTATATTTGATAAAGGATGGAAACCAACACAATCAACAGCATCATCACAAACTACAGCAACTCAGAATAATATAACCTCAGAAAGTTCACCGTTCGGACCTGGACTTGATGCTTCTGGTAAAGCGACAACAGTAAGTAAAACTGGTGATCCTTTGGTTGATTACTTATTGGATTCATATGGAGATGGTGTTGGTAAAAACGCGTTTGCTTTGGGTGTAATGTCTGATGCTAAATTACTGCAGAGCTTATTTCCAGGAGTTCCTGTTGACAAAATTCCAGTTGGAGCGTCTTTGGTAGGGCAACTTAACGAATTAGCAGATGATCTAAAAAAAGAATACCATATTACAGAATTAGGAGATGCACTAACTGATGCAGTTACAAGAGGAGTAACTTTACAAGATGATTTGACTGCATATGTACGTGGTAAGGATCAATTTTTAAACTCTGTTGATAAACTATTGCAGAATGCTACCAGTCAATATTTAGATTCATCTATGCGTTCTGACCCGTTTTACAGTAAGAGCATGAAACAGTATGCGACGTATTTGACTACATTAAAGGGACGAACGACTCAAAGATACATTGATTATCTTAATACTTCAATAACTCATCATAATGGTCAATTACAGCAACTACAAACTACTTATGATAAAGCAGCAGAATTTGTAAATACCATATACACCGAAAAATCAGAACTCACTAAAGAACAGTATCAACAAGTTAAGGATGTCTTGTTTGAGATGTATGATAATGTTGCAACTAAAGCAGCTCTCATAAACGGAACATCTAAAGAAGCCGTTGAATTACAAAAGAGTAAATATTCAATGGCTAAGGACATATTAGATATTGCTAAAACCTTTGGTGCTGGGGCAGAAAAACAAGCTTTGGTTGATCAAGCTGGATCATTGCTTGGATTATCAAATCTTGATGCAAGTCAACTTACAAGTAAACCAGTCGATTATAGCGCAGCTGACATGCAAATAATGAATGATAGGTTTACAAACTTAGGTACACTTGGAGAAGCATTAAATGACCCAACTCTAGTCGCTAAAGGATTTACTCCTGATATTATTGCTCGTCAATTCGGAGAAGCGCTCGCGTCTAGAAATGTTGGAGAATTAAATACTGACCCCACAAAATTTAAGTCTATGTATAATGATTTTAGAAATGAATCAAATCAATTAGCATCTGAAATCAAATCACTAAAAGATAACGGACAAGACACCACAAGTATTGAAGCACTTAAAGATAACTATGAATTAGCTCGCGATACTGGATTTTTAAAGGCAATCGAAGCTATAATTAATTCCAATGTTGATCTAGCTCGTAAAATGTTAAAGAGTATGCAGGGATATGATTCATATGAAGATTGGGCAAACGATGCCCCTGGATGGTTTAATTTCAAGAAACAAAAAGATTGGGAAGAGTACAAACCGTTAATTGATTTAGCAGAACAAATGTTTATAATTGCTAAAGCCAATCAAGATACTGACTTCTCTGCAAAATCAGCATCAGAAATCGCAGCAGTTATTAGTGCTGCCCTATAATTAAATTTAATACATGGCTGTATCACGATTACTCCAAACAAAACTTGGTGGAGATAACGAGATATCCAAATCATTATCTTCAGTTCCTTCTACTGGAGTTCCATTAGGAGGAGCAACTTCAAGTGCTACACGTACTGACTTGCCTGCTAATACTTTAGGGGTTAAGGCTTTTGGAAATTTGTCAAAAACATTAGGTGGTGGACAATATAGTATTGCAGAGAATCCTTCCAAGTTGCTTAAGACCGAACGTGGATTAACGACATTTGATGAACGCCAAGCTGCTCGTGGCCCGTATTTTACGGAAAATGTTGGGATTGATCACATTGTTCCAATATCACTTGGTGGAACAAATGATCCGACTAATTTACAAATTCTACCAAAAAAGGAATTTGAAAAGAAAACCGTTGTAGACAATTTGGCATATTTTTTGTATCAGAAGGGTAAGATTCCATTAGGGATTGCACGTAATTTAAATAAAAATTGGAATAATAATCCGTCAGCGCTTTTAGACATGAAGGGTTTGTCCAATGATCCAGTTTTGAATGAAACAATTACTTTTGACGATGGAAGAACTTTTAGTATTAAAGATGCTTTGAAGCAAATTCAAACTAAAGATTATGCACAATCTTCTGTTGTTGGGCAACCACTAAAAGTAACACCAAAAACAGTATTTAAAGAAATTGGTGGAATTCCAGGAACTTTAAAGAAGACTTTAAATGTTGGAGAAGCATTGATTGGTTCTATCCCTTATGGAGTAGGAATGGCAGCAACTGGACAAAAACCATTCGGTGAAGCTACTTCAGAATATTTTAAAAAGACTAGTGCTGGTAAAGAAGGTGTATTTAGTCAACCAGTGTTTAAAGCTGGAGTCAAGGGGGCTTTTGAAGGATTGACTGGTGGATGGATTAAAGACACAGAGGACATTCAATATAAAGATGAGGGTGAAGCCACTTTAGGTAAGGGGGTAGAACTTCTTGCGCAAGCTGGTGGTTTTGTTGCTGGGTTAAAAGGTATTGGAGCACTTTTCAAGACAGCGTTAAAAGGGATAAAAGGGGCTGGAATTGTATCCGAGGCTGCTCAATTACCAGGTGAAATTGGAACATTGGGAAAAATAAAAGGAGCATTTGATAAAACAGTCGCTACAGCAAGAATCCCACAAATGCTGTCTAGAGTAGAAAACACTTCTTTAATGAAGAGTTTAAATCAATTACCAGCTGGAAATTTTTTGAAGGAGTCTTTAAAAAATGCTGGTTTATTCGGTATCTATGGACAGCTATCAAAACAAGATGAAAACGATTTAGAAGCGCGCGCTAAGAGATTGGTTTCCGATCTTGGTATGGGAGCATTATTTGGAATCACTGGTAAGGCTATTAATACATTATTTCCTCCATTCACAGCAACGAAGATTACCGCTGGAACATTATCTAATTTTATGGTTGGATGGATGACTTCGAAAATTGCTGGAGCAGAGGACGAAGACGCCTTATTAAACGGTGCTGTGTTTGCTATTTTGCATGGAACTGGTTTGTATGGACGTCGTGGATTAACAAAAGAACAAATTCAAGGAGAATCGTTCAAGAATGTTCCTACTGAACTCTTTCCTGAGTTTTATGAAAATTTAAATACATTGCGTGGACAGAAAATGTTCCAAGAATCAACTACTAAATGGTTTGATAAATTTGGTGTTAAGGGACGTATTCAAACAAAGGAAGAAATAAATAGAGCTGTTAATACTGTACGGGAATCTATTGCTGCTGATTACAACGCAGGAAATTTGACACAAGAACAAGCTATTGCTGGTTATAAAATGACCACGGTAATGGGTCAATACATGCAGTACTTTAATATGCCACTTAAGGAAAGAATCAAACTTGAGTTGCGAGATATTGCATATGCATTCTCAAAACCAAAGACTTCTACTAATCCAAAGGAAACAATTAAAGAAAGTATTCTTGATGATACTTCTGGTAGAGAATTTTTACAACGAATTGAATCGGTGACTCCAAATCAAGAGACACTTAATCGTGTTCCTTCTTTAGTAGATTCTCAAGCAATGTTAACTGGAACAAGAAGAGGATTGCCTGGAGAAGCAAGAACCTTAGCCAACCGACATTTAGTAGAAACAGTTATTCCTACGTTTACAGCAAATCCAAATACTCCTTATAAGTTGGTATTAGAAAGAGAACCAAGTAATGAAGTTGATCCAGAAGATGCTATTCGCGCAACTATTTATATAAACAATGGCCCAGGATTGCCAATCGGATATATGCCTTCCGAAAGAATGGTTAATGTTCAAAATTCTGGCAGGGGGTCAGTAGAACAACAAACTGGATCTGAGCATTTGTTTAATCCAAGTTGGAATAATAGAACTCTTAGAGAGATAATGGACAATAGTGGAGTTACAAAAGTAGAAGCTAATCTTTCTCCAACGTGGTTGACAAATTTAGGAGCTGGCAGAGGTGTCGTAAGTGGTGAACCATATGTGGTTATTGAGGTTGGCCAATACAACATGGCCCGCGCTATTCAGGCTGCGCGAGAAGGGCAACAAGAACCAACACAGATATCTTCAACAATAATTTCAACTCCAGAAAATCGACAGGAAATATTTAATAAAATTCCACAAGATTCAATTAGAGAAATTGTTGATGATATTTATAAGAAAATTGAAGACAATGTTCGATCAAACGATCCTTCTGTTTTGGTGACTTATATTAATTCTTTTGGAAATGTTATTAGACCAGAAGAAGAAAACGTAATCAGTACTCAAAACGGATTACAGAATTTAACTTATGCCAAATTAATGCATTTGTTTATTAATGCGTATGAGAATGGTCGGTTAAATATTAGAGGAAATGACTTTTTTGATCAGTTTATTAGTATAAATGAACGTATTAAGAATACGTTAGGGACAGAGGCTTTTAGACGTTTTCTTAATACACCAATGGCACATGCACAAACTAGTGTTCCTGAAAGTCCAACAGCTGAAGAACTACCAGAAGATGTAATTACCGAGAGTGTGACTCCTAGTGAACCTAATCAATTATCAGATATTCAAAGTTTTAGAAAAGAACCAGTTGATATAGTTACAACAGATGAATTAAAACCAATTGATACTGACGGAAATAAACGTAATATTTTTATCAACCAAGCTTTAATTGAGGGCGTTAGAGATGTTTCAGTAGATGATTATAACGCTTTTAGTGATAATGGAAAACTAAACGGAATATCTAAACGTGTAGTAAATAAAATAATTGAATTGATGAATGATGGGGTTGATAGATCAGATCCAAGAGTAAGTGCATTATTCGAATTCTACAATAGTTTAGATCAATTAACCATGGCTAAATCAGCCAAATCATCTTTAAATTTTGAGGAATTCTTAAAAAATATTATACGTAAAAGTAATGATGTTGGTATTGAACCTTTTGATTTTCTAAAAGGCAATGTGCCTGTTAAAGAAATTCGTTTCTACGATAGATATGATAATAATCAACTTCAAGCCTTGAGACGTAGATATAACTTATTAAAACAAACTCGTAACACTGAAACCAGATTTGAATTAGTTCCAAGCGCAGATGGTAAGATGAAAATGAAACGAGTTGAAGTTAAACCGATATCACCGATTAGTTATCTTCAAGAAAAGGTTGAGTCGTTTGATCATTCTGGTATTGAATTTGTCCGTGTTAATAATGATGGAAAGGGTGATAGTGTAAATTTTGCACATGGAGTTAAATTAAAAGGGAATGCTGCAGAACAGACGCAACAAATTCATGATTTGTTGCGAAAAGAAAATATCTTTATGTTAGCGACCCAAAATGGTAAACCTGCCAATGCGGTTGGTGTGTTTATTAATCCAGAAACTCAAAAAGAATTTATTCAAAAATTTAATTCTAATCCCGAAGCATATTCTGTATCTGAGGTTGAACGACAGAACATGAAAGAATTGTTACCTGACGAAAAAATTGATAATGATACCAAGGTAAAACTTGTACTATACAAAGATGTTTTAGAGCTCGGTAGTGACTTTTCTTCCGTTGATATGTCAAAACGTATAAACATCTTAGATCATAGAGATGTTAAATGGGATGAATCAGGGTCGTTGCGTGTTTTGTTCTTGCCAGATACAGAACTAAGATCACTTTTAAGCTATGACTTCTTACCAGACAAAATTATTCGGGAAGGACGTCAATTTGAAGAATTCGTTAAAAGAACTCAAGAAGATGGTGGTGGTTTTATAACCAAAGAAGATAATCAAGATTTGCGCTTTTTCATGGGAGAACAAGGAAAAGGATTTAACGCAAAAGGAACGATTACTACTGCATTGCCAGACGGAGGGGTCTTAACAGAGAAAGCTAATATGGGAACATTGTCATACCCACAGCGTCATTATTTGGAAACCAAGTATGGTATCCAAATTGTTCCTGGTACAAAAATTTCTTTCATGAGTAATGTTAAAACTGGCAAAGATAAGCTTAAAACATTATCAGGACATCCAGACATCAAATATTGGGATGTCCCTAAAAAAGATATGCGCTTCTTGTTTGAAACTCCTCATTACAATCAAGAAGGAACTTTCAGTATTTCTATTCTTGGCAAATTTTCTAATAAAGATGCTGTAGAAAAGGATGGTGCTTCATACTTAATTAAGGATGATCTTGTAAAGTTGTTTAAACCAGCTACAGAAAAATGGACTAAGGCTTGGAATGAAGTATTTAGAGATGGGAATAATCCAGTAGAAGTATTTGAAAAGTATTATGGTAAAAAACTGGAAGAAGAGGGATATGGCAAATTAAAGACAATGGCAAAAAACAAATCTGATATTATATCCTTACAAAAACAGTTTGAAACTCAGATGATTTCTATGTTTGATGAGACCATTCTTCGTAATAGAGATCTTAAAGCAGCATATCTTAAAATACTTCCTGATTTAGGATTCTTTGATCCTGCTGTTAATAATTGGAGATTATTAAAACCTGGAGAAGTAATGATTAGCCGTCATATGGCTGATGATTTTGATAATCCACAATCATTACTGATTTCACGTTATCCTATTACTAAAAAATTGGCAATGTTTAAAGGAGATGTTCTTATCGCTGAAGATTATAACATTAATACTTTAGGTAAAGATAATATTATAACCAACGTTTATAATCTATATACTAATCTTGGTGGAGACTTTGATGGAGATGCAGCTATGGCTTTTAAGATAATTCCCCAAGATCAATACAGTAAGAATACTGAGGATGTTCTTGATGGCATTCCCGAGAGCGTAGTTAACCATATAGAACAAACCAGAAAACAATACGTTGATCAATACGGAGAAGAAAAAACTCCGATTGGTATAGAAGCAGATAAGTATCCTAAATTACCAGCGGCTAATAGTGCTGGGTTGTTATACGTTTTAAAATCAGCAGCTGATGCAAAGCAACAACTGGGTGGTATTTCAAACGCTTCTAACTTAGCAAATCTTTTGGTAGATAATAAGGACAGTGAATTAACTCGTGGATTATTAACTGTTGGTGGGAAATACTACGAACCAAGAGCCGATTTCGATACGATGGATCAAATTGAACAAATAATCCAAGCTTCCGTAGATGGCACAAGTAAACAGACATTCAGTAAATTAAGCAAAGTTGATAAAAACGCATATCGATATATCTTCAACACAACTGATGAAAGGGTTCTATCAGAAATATTTAGTAATTTACAGAATACGTATCTAAAAGGATTTTTTGGAAATAAAAAGATGGGTAATGTAAAGGAATTAACTAAAACACTAACCCCGTTTTTAGAAGTGATTCCTGAGAATCCAAACCTACGTCATCCTTGGCAAGAAGCGATGATTCCGTTTAAGGATATATCCATTCCATCAATTAGTTTAAAGCAAGAGATGGACTCAGATATTTACGCTGGAGAACAATTAAAGAAAACTTTAGAAAGACCAGAGATTACACAACATGCTAAAGATTTTATTAAATTTGTAGAAAAATGGCAAAATGATAAATCTGATATTGCAGCATCGTGGAGAAATAATAAAACAAACGAAGAACTGAAAACCAGTTTTGATACAATCAGAGATCCCAATATTGTTAATAATTATTATTATGAGAATTGGAATAAATATAATTCTGATGATCTAAAAGCAATCTCTTGGTTTTTAATCACCGATAAAACCAGTAATCAGTGGTATGACCCGAAGTTTTATACCAAAAATCTAAAAGATGGATATTATATTCAACGATGGGATGATTTAATGCTTCCTGAACATGCACAAGCCTACTATCAAGCAAGACAGGTATGGTTTAATGAAAACATCCTTAAAAAGGCTACAGAAGCTCAAAATTTGCCTCCTGAGCCACCTGTAATAGAAAATTCGATGAATACCACGTCTAAACTTAAATTGCCTAATTTAGGTAATATTGAAAGTCAACTTTCATTACCTGGCTTAACGAAACAGTTTCCTACTGTTACTGACATCTTAACAACCAAAAAAGGGATTAATCTTAAAAAAGAAGTTAATCCCGATGGTTCGTTTTGGTTAGAACAGAATTTAGAAAAGTTAAGTCGTTGGAGTGATCTTGCTAAGGAAGGACACAAGATTGAACATCTCGTACTATCAGATTCCCAAGGTGGTGGATGGGCTGGAAAAATCAGAATTGATGGGAATGTTTATACTTATAAAGAAGCAGGACAAAAGTTTTTGAAATAAATTTTTATAGACCATCAAAACTTGTACGCGGTTGTAGCGCATGTGTAACAGCTTCTGATTGCTTTTTTTGACATTTTGGACAAACAAAATGTCCCCACTTTTCTAAAGTTTTTCTTGGAAAAAAATCTAACGTAATAAGAGACCTACAGAATTCACACCGATAAAGTGGGAATTCTTTATGTTTTTGTCTCTGATAAATAAGAAAACATTTACGTTGGCAGAACTGATGTCGTATATGCTTCTTTGGAAAAATCTTTCCACATAACTGACACGGTATCAATAGCAATTTAGATTTAACAATATTCATTGTAGTAACTTATTAATAAGTTACTCCTTCTGGTTGTATTATTCGGGAGTTTGGTGTCCCGATTCTCTTTATTGATTGCTAATTTGCTATTTTATATACTTGAAAAATTAAAATCATTTTGCAAGGATTTTTGCATAGATTTTAACGCGTTAATCATCTGTTCTAATGACGTAACTTCTCCCTTAGCTGATGTGTAGGCGAAATATTCAGGAGTCGCTTTTGCTTGTGCTTCTGCTTTTGTACTAGATAATATTTGATCATTTTCATCTCTCTTGCTTTCAAATTCAGCTAATTTCTTATTGTATGCGTATTCAGCTTTTACAGCATTTGATACTGCGATTGAAAAATGAGAAGCCATTCTAACGATTAAACGTCCAACATCTTCAGCTGGGATTGGCTCACCAGCTTCTAAAATTTTAACAAATTGTTGATATTCGTCTTGATAATTCATAGAATTTAATGAGTAGTTAATTAAATTAGCCGCTCCTCACGGAACGGCTAATTATTATGCTGAAACTTCTTCCTGAGGAGCAGTAGCTTCTTCAGAACTTGGAGTCTCAACATCAGAAACGTTTTCCTCTGGTGTTGAAACAGTCTCTTCAACTTTACCGACTTCTAATGTATCTGACATGTTTTATGTCTCCTTAATTAATGACATTAATATTATACAGTACTTTTACGTCTATGCCAAGCGGAAATCTTTGGAGTATGCTTATTATAATTCAATATTTTTTTAATTGAATGATTGTCAACACCAGTAGAACCAATATTGGTTATTTGGGCGATAGCTTTTTCTCTCCCCTTTTCTTTTCCGTATTTACGCATCATTTCTTTGATGAGAATTGCTTGATATTCACTTTCTTGATCCAATTTAGCCATAATGATTCCTTATCTTAGTAAGTTTTACTTGTTAAGATTTACGAAAGGTACTGCAGATCCTGGGATCATTTGTGTTGGTAATCGTCCATCCCATTTTTCTACAGCCTTAAGATTAACATAATCAGCTCCACCCTGAGAATTAATAGCTTGGGCTGAAATTCTGATAGCCTCAGCGCTCGCTTTTGCTGTTTCTATTGTTTGTTGAGCTTCAAATTTTATCTGTTCTAGTTTGTTCTTTGCAGCTTCCGCGTTCTGAACTGCTGTAACTTTAGCTTCAATTGCTTGTGTGAATGCTGGAGAAAATTCGAAATTTGTTACCGAGAATCTTTCAAGAACAGCGTCCTTGGTTGCAAATTTTTCAATCAATGAGATGTTAACCTTATCAGAATATTCTGCTCGTTTAGTCACTAATTCCTCAGCGGTATACTGTGCTGATGTAGACTTTACTGTTTCTCTGATAATTGGTTCAATAACATTTAGTTCAAAGTTTTCTGTTGAACGATATTGAACAAATATTTTCTCTGCTGTATTCGCGTTAATATGATAGTTCACAACTACACCAATTTTTACATCCTGCAAGTCTTTAGATGCTCCAGCTAATTCAGAAGTATCTCGTTCATCACCCTCATTTCCATTTCTATCATAATTAATGGTTTGGGTCTTAACATTAATTTTATTCATGTGTTGGATGAACGGTAATTTGAGATAGAATCCAGGCTGTTCAATTCCAGTTACCGCGCCTAAAGTTGTCCTAACTCCAACTTCTCCTGCTTTGACTGTACCAAATGAGCCAAATACAAGAATCACGATTACAACAAATGCAACGCTTAAGGAAATGATTTTTCCAAACTTTGGTTCATTTGTTGATTCATTTACGAAATATGACATTTTATATATTGATTAATTATTAACGCTTCAAATACCTGAGAGATGGAATTCCTTCGGGAACAGTTACTGGAGAAACGTGCCCTAATCCTCTTCTGATTATAGACAGTCTATTTAAGAGTGATAGCGGTGTACGGTTCATTTCGTTACCGATTTTACTAAATAACTCTGTTTGGTTCTTAGTGGTTGGAGAATACTTTCCTGCTAATTCCAAGAATTGTTTTTCTTCTTCTACATTCCATGATCGTGCACCTAGAATTCTGTAATTCACAGCAGGGGTTTTTTGTACTGGGGTCATATAACGGCTAGTTTTTACTGCTTTATCCCCCATCAAAATATTACCTATAAACTTTCTCACGGATTCTTTTTGATCATTTGTCAATTCTACACGAGCTTTGTTAAGCTCAATACTCATATTTAATTTAATATTCATATATTTTTTCATAATTAATTTAATAATACCTTTTCTCTAATAAGATCGACCGTTTATTATTAAAGAATTCATTATATATATTATATACCTATACTTTAAACTTGTCAAGTGCTAAGTAACTTTACTCTACTGTAGACACCCCAGAATGGTTATAAACCGTTACTTTCTGTTCGAACAAGTCCTTTATTTGATTGATGTGTGAAATACAAATCAATTGTTTAAAATGTTCTTTAAAATCTAAGATGGCGTTGGCGAATCTATCACCAGACTCATCATCTAGCCCAACTACCGCTTCGTCTAAAAGCCTAAACCCTATTTTTTGAAGTTGAGCTAATCCCTCCGTAATCGCAAAGAGTATCTTGATTTTTTCCCCACCTGAATAAGAATCATAATCAAATTCTTCACCTAATTCATTTAGAACACTGATGAATAATCCCTCTACATTTCCCTCTCCATCTACTTTAGATTTTTGTGTGTCGAATCTTACACGAAAATCTGAAAGCGGTTGGAGCACTGCATTTATTCTGTTTTCTAATTGTGGCAGAACATAATCAATAACAATAGCTTTGATACCATTTGTACCGAAGGCTTCTTTGAGTAAGGTAAGGTCGTCTAATTTTTCTTTCCAAACAATTTGGCTATCATTATGCACACTCATGTTCTTTTCCAAAATTACAATACGCGATCTTGCATTCTCAGCCAAACTTAATTGTTTGCCAATTTCCCAAAGCTCTGATTGGATATTGTCTGCCTTGGTTCTTAATAATATTTTTTTATTGATATTATCAGATGACACTAAGGTATTTTCAATATCTAATTTCTGTTTTGTCAAATCAGTTATTCTGGAGTTTAAGATTTTAAGTTTATCAGTATACTTTGTAATTTCTTCGTTAAGTTGTTTGATTGTATCTTGCCTTGAAGCTAATGTAATAGAAACTTCGATAAATGGTTCTAAATTGCGCATTTCTGTTTGCAAAGATATCAATTTTTCTTGATCAACCTTCGGTTGTTTCGGAAGTAGTTCGTCCATTTTAGTTCTAAAATCATCCATCTTTTCTTGATATATACGTTGTTCTTCTCCAATAAGGATAAGATTACTTTCCAAAAGTCCAATTTGTTGCTTAATCTCATTAGCCAATAACGCGCAGGAATGCGTTTGTTTACAATGTGGGCATTCTTCATCTCCAATTCTTCGATTACGTAACATTTCAATCTGTCTGTTAAGTTCATTAATTCTCATTGAGTAAGAAATTTCTTGTGGTTTTGTAAGAATTAAATCTGTATATTTATCACGCCACACATATAACTCTTTAATTTTTTGCTCCATATCCGTAAGTTCATTCTTAACAATTTTCAAACGTTCTACTTTTTCTTTGACCAAATCATCATTAATAGCCCTCAGCTTCTTTATCTTTTCAGTCAATGCTACAATTAAAGTTTCTAATTCCTTGGATTGATTATTAGTATCAAATAATTCACGATCAATGGCAACAATACGTTCTTTTAAAGAAGCAATCTTAATTTCTTCCTCGTTAAATTTATTTAATGCGTCTTGAACAGTTCTGAATTCCTCGTTTAAGCTTACATTTTTGTCATGTAGGGAATCATATTTGGAAGCTTCCTGTTTCAAATTTTCTAGTTCATCTTGCATTTGAAGAAATTTACCAGCAGCAGAAGCAAGGAGTTCATTTAGTTTAGCAATCTCCTCTTTTGCTTTATCTGAATATTCTTCATAATTTTGAGCTTGAATTAATTCTAAAATTAAATCTTTTCGTCTAGATGGAGTTTGACGAACAAAAGACTCTGTATTCTCTTGTGGATAACAAACTGAATTTATAAATAAAGAATACGAACATTTGATAATATTATTTTCAATGTAACTCTGTAAATTCTTTGTACCTGAGCAAGGAACTTCCTTCCACCCTTCTTCTGTTACGAGTTTTGTAAAAACACTTATTTCGTGTTTACCGCTACTAGTTAAACTTCGTTTAATCCAATATTCATTTTGAGGATCTGAACGATCATCTATTAAATATAGATTAACCTCCATTCCTCTTTTGCCACGTTTAATCAGGGATCTGTTCTGTACTCTTCCTACATTATAAAGACACCACACAATAGCTTCTACAATAGAAGATTTCCCAGATCCACTTCTCCCATCAATTAAAAGGTGTTCATCTTTCTTAAAGGTAAGTGAGGTATCTGTGTGGCTTAAAAAATTCTTAATTTTTAATGTCTTTAATAATATCATATTATCTTTTTCTATTTTTACGATCAAGTTCTCGTTTACGTTTCATGAATGTATCCCAATATGGTTTGTAATTCATTAACCAAAACATACCAGCGTTGGTAAGGGCTTGCGCAATTTCCAATGCTTCATCAGGAGTCATATCAAAATAACGAGACTCCTTTTCATCCAAACTTTTAAGACTTAGTCTAATAATATCTATATCAGAACGATCATGTTTCTTAGTTTTTGGGTATACTTCAACTAAAAGTTGTTCGTCATCTGGATGTCCAATTCTGAAATTTTTAATCCTTCTGGTTAGAAGTTTGTAATCCATTCGTGTCATTGTTTTTGTTCCCTTGCTATTGATTTGGCCACATCTTCAATATCTTCAGCTCCCAAAACACATTCTTCACTATCAATCCATGACAATGTTTTCTCTTGTTCTTCTTGGCTTTTAAAAACAATAGATTTTAATAATTCTTTTAATGTTTGCTTGTTTTGTAACATTTCCTCTTGTGTTATTACCCAACTTACTCCTGGCGGCATAAAGGAGAAACAAACATGGATGTCATGTCCACATGATGGGCAATTAAGGGGTGTTATCGTTTTTATGATATTGGGTCGTTTCATATTGATTAAGGTTTAATTTTGTAGATTTTTAAAGTATTGCAATTGTGGCTTCAATAATTTTAAGACTTCTTGTTGAGCTTTAGTAAGTTCGGTATCGATTCCCAATAAAGCATTCCCAATTCTAGCAAGTGCGTAACTGTCTGCTAAGTTATCATTAACTAAGGTTATCTCCCATCGTTTGTACACTGATAACATCATTTCATTCTTTCCAGCATTTCCCTTTCCTATTGCGAATTTTTTTAGTGTTGTTGGTGCCACTAATACAAATGGGATATTAAAATCTATCAATTTTGCGCGTAGAAAGTAATTTAAAGCAGACAACTGAACTAAGGCGGTAGTATTACGAGCCATAAATGCCAAATTTTCAATGATAGCGAGCTTTATTAACTCCCCACCAACTTCTATTGGTATTTGGTTAACAATACCCTGTAAACGTTTAATTTCATCTACTGGGTACTTAGTAGTTTTACTTTTTATCAAATCCTGATGAACAACAAGGTCATCCTTAAGAACAACTATTCCTGAACCAGTAAGTGATAAGTCTGCTCCTAATATCATTTTATTACCTCCCACGCTGAAATTAATTTTTTTAAATCTATCTTTTTAGCGTTTGCATATAATTCTAATAAATTCTCAACTGTAAACTCCATCATGGCACCATCTTTGACATCTAATTGTTGACGTTCATTTGGATACTGTTCCAACAAAATATATGCGTCAAAACGTTTCAATAGCTTTTTAAATTGTTCAATCTGTGGTGACGTTTCTGGCAATCGTTTGGTGAATACCACCTTAACAATACTATTTGAAGATAGTTGTAAAAGATCTTCTTCGTTAGGATTTTCTAATCTATAAATCGGCCGTGAAGATAGTGGTATTTTTGTAACTTGATTTAGTTCAGTATCTAATTTCCAAACAAATGTTTCTGTATCTCCAGCTTCGGAAGTAAATATACTACCAGTAATTAAAGTTTTACCGTATTGTTTAGGTTTATGAACATGCCCCGCAATGATTAAGTCAAACATTTTCTCTAATTCCGCTTTAGGCAAAACAATTTCTGGGAAAAAATTAGTATTTTGTCCTGTATTAGTTTGGGTATCAGAAATAGCATGATGAACAAAAAGTAATTTAACACCCTTGTCTTGGAAATGTTTAATCCCATCCATTACCCAGTCCTTACCTTTTTCAAAAGTATCTACTTTAATTTCCTGTCGGAAAAAATAAGGAACAAATCCTAATAAGTTATTATGATTTTGGAAACAATCGGTAATAATATGCCAATTAGGATTCTTTATTTCTTTTAAATAATCAATAGCGCTTGATCCATCAGCTCGTTTTTCGTGATTGCCTGCGAGTATATAAATTTGTTTAGTATTAAAACGTTCTACAAATTCCGTAAAAGAGCGAATAACAGAACTAGGTGGATTGGGTTTATCAAAACAATCACCCATAAAGACTACACCATCGCAATCTTTAGAAAGATTAACCATGGCATCTAAAATTGATTTACGTTCACCTTCCCGTCGATCATCTACGTAGTCAGCATATGATAAATTTTCTTTAAAATGGGTGTCCCCAATAATAAGTATTTTCATTTTATATTATGACGAAGATTAACATCTTTGATTGATTGATAGAATTTTTCTACCGCAATTTCAATTATTTTCTTTCCGTCATTGGGGCTTAATTTACTATTGTCTACAGTAGCAATTAATTTGTCTAAAGTATCTATCATAATGTCCGCCAAGGCTCTTACTACTCTCACTTTTTCATTAAAAAGATTATTTTTCATAATAATTATTTAATTTCTATGGGGGAGTGACGTTAATCCCTCCCCCATAGATAATTTATTCTGCAGTACTAGTACTATGCTTTATACGAACTTCTAATTGTTTTGCTGGATTTAACTTTCCAGTATCAACAAAAGCAGTAAGTTTAATAGCAACAGAATCACCAACATCAGCTTGTTTTAGTTCTCGAACAGCCTTGACATTAGTCTTTGGGTTTAATCCAACCATCACAATATCTTCACCTACTTGAAAGGTGTAGATATTTTGTGGACCAAATTTGCTTGGAATATTGTATTGTGGTTCTTCCACCAAGATTCCTTGAACTTGATCACCAACGGTTGTGAACTTAAACCAATTCGACTTTGGTTCAGTACTCGGATCGAGGAATAAATCCTCTTCTTCTGGTGCCTTCATAAAATCAGGCACTTGGACAGTTTCTTCTGACATAAGATTGTTTATGTCTTTCTGGGGACGTTACCCCTTAATAATTACTATAATTATATACTCATATCTTAAACTTGTCAAGTTTGTTTATACTTTAATTCAAGATTTTTAAACAATGATTTAACATAACTCTCTTCTGAATCACTGTTGCCAGAAATTAATTTATCCACAATGGTTTGTTTTTCACTAAGTAGATTACGCATATAATCATCAATGGTATCTTTAGCATAAATTTGATAGATATTAATTGACTCAGCTTCTTGACCTATGCGATGAATGCGATCCATGGCTTGTTCCATCATAGCTGGTACCCAATCAAAATCTAAGAAGATAACGTTTGAAGCCGCTGTTAAAGTAATTCCAATTCCAGCAGCGCGAGTTCCCCCTAAGAAAATTTGAATATTTGGGTTGGTTTGAAATTCTTGCACCATAGAACCTCTTAGTTCACTAGCCGTCTTACCAGTCACAAGTACAGATTTTGAGCCGTAATGAGCATTTAATTGCTCAAGAGGGCTGTTATAAACAGAAAATACAACAACTTTCTCACCGTTATCAATAATTTGATCAATTAATTCTTTTGCGGTTTCTAATTTGCCAGAGGTTGTAATTTGCCTTAATTCATTAAGTTTAACTAATTTTTCTGCAGACAATGATCTTTTAACTTCATCATCTGACTTATTTTTTATGTCTTTAAGAAATTTAGCCAAATTGTTTTCGGCTGTGTTATAAGTTTTTTGAATTTCAGGTGATAGTAAAATAGGAATATCAATGAAATTCTTTGGAGGCAGTTCTGTAAGAATCTCTTGTTTTGTTCTGCGTAAGAAATATGGGGAGATTCTTTCTTTAAGTTCGTCAAGATTGGATGCCCCAGAAGTATTCCAACCAAACCTGTCTCTATGTCCGTTACAATATCTAATTGAAAATTTCCACCAACTGTTCCATGTTTTAGAATCAAGAATATTCAGACCATTAAATAATTCTATTGGTCTGTTTAACATTGGAGTACCAGAAAGCAGTATAATTTTTGGAATTGATAGTGATATTAATTTTGTTAATTTAGCTCTAATTGAACGAGAATTTTTAATCATGTGGTATTCGTCTACCACGAGACAATCAAATCTAGCCACTAATAAAAGCTTTTTAAATTTATTTAACAAATCATAATTGATAATTATTACATCATGCTCAGATAATAATTCAATTCCAGAACTAATAGATTTTATATTCCAAAATTTTCCATCAATAACAAGCGGTTTAAGTTTAGACCATTTGTTAATTTCTGATTCCCAAGCAAATTTAACTGATGCTGGACAGATGACTAATGTCTTGGGAATTTTATTATGAACTAGATAAGCAATGGATTGCGCGGTTTTCCCAGAGCCCATTCCGTCTGCTAAAATTGCTCGTCCTCCTGCGGCTGTTAAAAACTCAACCCCGAGTTTCTGATAATCATAAAGTAAAAGTTTTAATCCTTTGATATCAATTGTTGGATTTTTCTGTTGTTTAACTTGTTGAGCTTTGTTAAATAAATCGGTTTTAGCTTCTTCAATGGCTGTATCAAATTTTTGTACGGTTTCTGGTGTAAGTAATCCTCTTTCTTGTTCTGAAAAAACCGTATTAGGATCTTGTTTAATAGATATTACAACATCAGGAAGATAATTTTTAATTTCCCTAATAATTATTGGTAGGCTAAAACGCCACTTACCTTCATCAAAATTGAATTCTTCCCATCCATATTTTTTCTTTAAATCCCTACAGAATTCGAGAATATACGGACTAAATGGAAAAGTAAAGGCATAGCAATGGTAATTGCTTTTTTCTTCAATTATCTCTAAATTTTGATTAGCCATGTTGAATTACTTCAGTTTATTTTTTATGTCCTTTAGGCTAAGCCCTTGTTTACGTAAAGATTTAATTTGTTGTAAACGATTCTTCACATCATTAAAATCATACCCAAAGAATTTTGATCCTGGAAAATCTGATTCTCTTACAAGTAATCCAAGCTTATCGTAATGAGCTAATTTAGATTTATTTATTCCCAACTTTAAAGCTATTGCTGATAAAGGCATTATCTGCTTCGTCATATTTTATTCCTTCTTTAATTAATTTTTTACGAATATTACTTAAACGATTTTTAAGAATTATTTTAAAACTCCTCACAACCTTATCAGTCACCTCTTCAATTTTCTTAGTCAGATATTCTGGTATGACAATCTTTACATCAGGAATGTGCGCACTCATATCTGGGTCGACTAATCTAATTTCTTTAATTAGTGTGGTCATATTTAAAACTTTATTTACAGCCATAGTATTTGTTGGATCAGATGCAAAAACTAATTTATAACGCATAGCTGTCTGCGGAAATGATTTGGTCTGTTCATCTTCTTCTTTCAGATCTCGTATTAATTTAATACCCTCCTTTGCAAATTTTTCGAATAAAATCTTCTCCACTTCTTTTTGAACATTTGAAAAGAAGTGGTAATATTTTACAGAATCACTCATTCCAATCTCTTCAAAATATTCTGTGGAAATTTTATTATATTCATCTTGTGTAACATTTTTTAACATATTTGGCATAATATTCCTTTCTCAATAAGTTTACATGATAACTTATAACTTGTCAAGTATTAATTTAAAGACACCTAAATTAAGAGGTGTCTTTAACTGAACCGCGGATTACCCAACTTTTGCAACATCCACACAAATGATATCACATAATTAGTTGACAGTCAATTAATACTTGTGTAATAATTAAAGAAATAATTAAATGAAATATTATATATATGACAGAGCAACCATATGTAACGCGCGATCTTTATTTGGCAGCAACACTATTAACATTAAAATTTAAAGTCTTAGAGATAAGCTTTCAATATGAAGGTATTAAGGCTTATCCTATTGGATATTTTGCATTTAAGGAAACCCCAGAACTAAGGGAAGTGGAATCATTATACCTACAAGGTAAATTAGCGGTAGAGCCACGTGAATTTATGTCAAATGTACGTGAATTAAAAACACGTGTTGCCAACGTTTCTAAGAGCCCATACGAACAACCAAAGATTTAATTTTATGTCCACTTGACATCTTTTTTAATTTGGAGTAAACTATAAAAGCTGAATAAAAAATGCTGTCATAAGTCTACATCCTAGGAAATAATCCCCCGATTATCAGACCAAAAAAACAGCATTACCGAAAGGTAACTCTTTTTCAGCACTGGTAATCGGGGTTTTGCTTGATAAGGTATTAAAGTTTGACAAATACTTATTTGTTCATTCTAATAAATGATAATTATTATATAAATAATATGAAATGGTTTAAACATTTTTCTGATTCTTATTCTAATCTAAAACTTCGAATTGTGAAGAAGGAATATGGATCACAAGGGTATGGGGTTTATTGGCTATGTTTAGAACTTGTAGCGCAACAAGGTGGTCTAAACTTTGAACTAAGCTCCCACAAACAGTGGAAAAAGGTCTTAGAGTTTGAAACAAATCTATCAACAGAGGAACTTGACAAAATTCTAACTTTATTCTCTGATTTAGATTTGATAGATTCTGACGCTTTTAAGAGAGGAAGCCTAAAAATCCCCAAAATGCTAGAATATTGTGATGAATATAGGGAGAAATTGGGGAGAAAATCAAGAAGTCCCGATGTTATCCCGACAGGTCGGGATGTTGTCGGCCTAGAAGAAGAAGAGATTAGAAGAGAAGAAGAGGGAGATCCCGATGTTGTCTCGAAAGGTCGGGACAATCTTCCTTTAGGGGATGGGTTGGATAAAAACAGTGAATGGATTTCTGGAGGAACAATCCCTTACAGGTTTAATCCAAAAGACCAAGTTGACCAACTGATTAAAATTTTCTATGATAATAATCCATTAGCTGTTGATCCAACCAGTCAAAAAATTAGACGTGCGGCAATTGATGTTATAAATGCCAAAACTTTTAAAGATGCCATGGTTGCTGCAAAGTATGCAATTGAAGTTAGGGGAAAAGAATTTGCTCCGACAATTTCTGATACAGTGCAGTTAAAAGAAAAATATGAAATGTTACTTGATTTTAAATTTAGAAAAAAATAATTATGAACTTTGATGATATCCCAGTCTTAAACGACATTGATAAAAAATTAGATTTAGAACAAACCTCAGAAATAATTCCAATTTTTGAAGCTGCTAAAAAAATGCTTGAAGCGCGTGGTGGAAGAGATCGTATTCCGATTGGCTTTGAGTCTTTTAGTAAAATTATGAATGGTGGAATTACTGATGGAGACCTAGTTGTGATTAGTGGACGTCCAGGAAGTGGAAAAACTTTTTTTGCTCAAACTTTAAGTTATCATTTACATAATCTTGGTTTTCCACAATTGTGGTTTAGTTATGAAATGGAGATTGTTGAAATAGCTGATAGATTTAGAAATATGGGCTTATCAGAAGACTTCATAGGATTCTGTCCTTTTAAACTTAAGGGTGGTCAAATAGAATGGATTGAAAAGAAAGTTTCAGAGGCTGTTTTGATGCATAATGTTAAAGTTGTGTTTATTGATCATCTTGGATTTTTATCTCCAAAACTTTCTGGAGATAACGCAGAGAGAAATTTTTCTGTTTATCTTGGGCAAATTTGTCGACAATTAAAATTATTGGCATTAGAGAAACATATTGTAATTGTTCTTTTGGCTCATGTTAGAAAAACAAAAGAAGAATTAGATTTAGATGATATTGCACACTCAGGTGGTGTTGCTCAGGAAGCTGATTTTGTGTTTATGGTTGAACGTGAAAAAAAGGAAATTCCCAAAAGACCAAGAAGGTTTTCAGAAGAAGAGTGGGAAAACGAACAGAAGATAAATTTTGAAGGGGATATATTTACAAAGTTTTCAAGAATTTCTCTGGTAAAAAATCGTCGAACTGGAATAAATAAATTTATTAGATGTGAGGTGGTTGATGGTCGCCTCAAAGAGATTGGAGCATCCACTCATGGACAACAAGTTGGAGAAATCTTTATCGGTTGATTCTGATAATAATAAAAATTTTTCAGATTTAACTGAGTTAGTTTTAAGGGGTAAAAAATTAATTGAAGATAATGATGGCTTTAATAAAATTTTAGGGGCATCCCTTCTCAGGTCTTTGTATGAAAGTTTTATGATTTTAAAGAAATCATCAAATCCTGTTTGGTCATCAAAAGAAGGTCAGGATGCTGTAGATAAGTGGCAATGTCTTATTAAAAAAATTATAGAGGAGTCTTAATTAGATTATTTTTGTGACTCGTCGTATGATACTAATAAGAAAATAATTTTAATTAATCAACATAAGGAGATTTTTACATGCTTGGTAACTTGCAGGGTAAGGGAGATAACGCTTTAAATGAACTTGGAGAGAAGATTTTTTTAGATCGTTATGCGATTAAAGATGCCAAAAAAGAAACCTTAACCGTAGGCGATACTGTAGTTGTTTGTGTAAATCTTAAGACTGGTCAACGAGAGATTGCCATCATTGAATCGATTGATCAAAATGCTAGGGAAGTGTCTGTTAAATTACGTGATGGAACTTCAGAAGTTCATTCAATTGATCATATTGATAAGCCACTTGAAACAAAACCAGAACAGATGTTTGCTCGCATTGCTAAACATATCGCAAGTGTAGAGAAGACTCCAGAGTTGCAAGTTAAATGGGAGCAGAACTTCTTAGAATTAATGAATGATTGGAAATATGTTCCAGCTGGTAGAATTTTTACAGGGGCTGGTACAGGACAGGCTTTAACTTTTTATAATTGTTATGTAATTCCATCCCCTAAGGATTCTCGGGGAGGAATTTTTGAAACCCTGCGACAAATGGCAGAAGTTATGAGTCGTGGCGGTGGAGTAGGTATTAATGTCTCTACTCTTAGACCTCGTTATGCATATGTCAAAGGCGTGAATGGGCGCTCTAGCGGGTCAGTATCGTGGGCGTCTTTATATAGTTATGTTACAGGACTGATTGAGCAGGGTGGAAGTAGACGCGGAGCACTCATGCTTATTTTAAATGTCTGGCACCCAGATATCTTGGATTTTATTAATTCTAAGAAAGAGTCGGGGAAAATTACCAATGCTAATATCAGTGTTGGGATTACAGATGATTTTATGAAAGCCGTTAAGGAAGATGCTAATTGGGATTTAGTTTTTCCTGATACAGCTGATCCATTGTACGCTGAAAAGTGGGATGGGAATATTATTCATTGGAAAGAATTGGGAGGATCTTTAAAGCGTTATAAGACAGTTAAAGCTAGGGATATTTGGAGTAATATTATTGAGTCAGCTTGGAGCTCTGCTGAACCAGGGATGTATTTTATCGATCGTGCTAATTACATGTCTAATTCGTGGTATTACGCAGATTTAATTTCGACAAATCCTTGCGGTGAACAGCCTCTCGCGGCTTGGTCTGTTTGTAATCTTGGTCATGTTAATCTTGCCAAGCATTTGGTGGGTGTGTCTGGTGATTATGAAGTTGCTTGGGAAAAATTAGCACAAACAGTAAGGGCTGCAGTACGGTTTCAGGATAATGTCATTGACGCCACACCTTATTTTTTTGATGAAAACTATAAGCAGCAAATGAGTGAACGTCGTGTGGGTATGGGCACTATTGGTTTAGCTGAAATGCTCGTGAAATTAAAACTTCGTTATGGAAGTCCTGACGCTCTTCTTCTGATTGATCAACTATATAAGACAATTGCAGAAGTTGCTTATGAAACCTCAGTCCAATTAGCTGTTGAAAAAGGAGCTTTTTCTAAATTTGATTTGAAGTTCCTTGATTCTGGTTTCATGAAACAGATGCCTGAATATATTCGAGCTCTAATTGCAGAACATGGTATTCGCAACGTTACAATTTTAACTCAGGCTCCTACTGGAACAGTTGGAACCATGGTCGGAACATCTACAGGTATTGAACCTTTCTTTGCTTGGACTTATTTTCGTAAGTCACGATTAGGTGTTCATGAAGAAACTGTTCCACTTCTTAAAGATTGGGAAGATGCTAATCCAGGGAAGGATATTCCAGATTATTTTGTTACCGCCATGGAGTTAACCCCTGAGGAACATGTACGAGTTCAAGCTGCTGTACAACGATGGACTGATTCTGCCATTTCAAAGACTTGTAATGCTCCTGAGAATTATACTGTTGAGCAAACTAAAAAACTGTATGAATTAATGTATGACCTTGGTTGCAAGGGTGGGACAATTTATCGTGATGGATCTCGTGACAAACAAATCTTAGCAACTGATTTCAAGAAGCTTGGAGATGATGCTGGAATTCAGAAAGGGAAAGAGGGTGTTATTCAAGAGCAAGGACTTATAAAAGTCGCCCCTAAAGCAAGACCAATGAAGATGACTGGAGCTACTTATCGTATTCGTACTCCTTATGGTAATTTATTTATTACTATAAACGATAATGGGACTGGACCTTTTGAAGTATTTGCCCAACTTGGTAAAGCTGGAGGTTTTTTTAATTCTCAAATGGAAGCTGTCGCAAGATTGATTTCCTTAGCGCTACGTTCAAATATTAGCGTTAGCGAGGTGATTGATCAAATTACGGGCATACGTGGTCCAGATGTTAGTTTCATGGAAGGAAGCCCAATTTATTCGCTTCCAGATGCCATTGGCAAAGCTTTGAAGTTACATATAAACCAAAAAGTAGATGACTTGAATAAAGATGTTGAGGTTTTATCCAAAGATGAACCAAAAAAGCAATCTCTTGCTGATTTTGGTCACGCTCCAATTTGTGGTATGTGTGGAATGCCGATGGAATTAGGGGAGGGATGTATGAAATGTCCGCATTGCGGATTTTCTAAATGTGGGTAAAGTAGTACTTGACAAGTTTAAAGTATAAATATATAATATTACTATGAAATACTTATCATTATTTAGCGGTATTGGGGGATTTGAATTAGGTATCAAACAAGCATATGAATCTATTAGGAATATTAATGTTCAGACGGAGCGAGGAGGGAAAGAAGCAGAGAAAGGAAAATTACAAGAAGATGGGCAAGGACTACACACCATTTCAGGCGAAACAACCCTATCTACTTCAAACAGGAATAATGAATTGTCTAACGGGAGCATTGACGAAGGACAACCTACTTGTATTGGTTTCTCCGAAATCGACAAATACGCAATCCAAATCTATGAAAAACACTTTAAAGAAAGTCGGGAGTCTATACAAAGGACAGAACGGAGAGGTGTTCGACCCATCGGGGATAAGCCCGACCTTAAGAGCTGGAACAACGAACAATCCGAAACACGGGGGGATAGGGTCATCGAACAGTCCAAAAATTTTATTAAACCACACCACAACTATGGAGACATCACCAAACTCGACCCAACCACTCTTCCCGACTTCGACTTCCTCTGTGGTGGATTCCCCTGTCAAGCATTCAGTATTGCTGGAAAGAGAGGGGGATTTGACGACACAAGAGGAACTTTATTCTTTGACATCGCAAGGATTCTCAAAGAAAAGCACCCCAGATTGTTCTTATTGGAAAACGTCAAAGGACTGTTATCTCATGACAATGGAAACACTTTCAAAACCATCATCTCCACGCTTACAGAATTGGGGTATGACCTCCAATGGCAAGTGCTTAACAGCAAGAATTTCGGAGTCCCCCAGAATAGGGAAAGAGTGTTCATTATCGGACATCTTAGAGGAACAAGTAGACCCCAAGTATTTCCTTTCCGAGAAAGTAACCAAACGCCTCTTAGACAGCTCAATCAGCCAAAGTTCTCAAGTTACAGGTTCTACGGGAAAGACGGGATTAGCCCAACTGTGAAAACAATGCAGGGAGGAAATCTTCAGCCAAAGATATTAGAGGAGAATATGAAAATCCGCCGCCTAACTCCCATAGAATGTGAACGCCTACAAGGTTTCCCAGATGGCTGGACAGAGGGAATAAGTGATACACAAAGATATAAAACCTTAGGCAATGCCGTGACTGTAAATGTTATACAAGTAATAATGGAAAAATTATTATGAAAATCAATGTATTAAAATTATGGAAGGGCAAGATCGTTTCTGTAAAAAGTTATCAGTTAGAAGAGGCTTTGAAGAAACGACAAAATTTAGAAATTCATCATTTCGGTGAAGTGATGACTATTCCTTGGAATGAAATTATGGAAAAAGGAGTTGTTTCAGTTAAACATATTCAAAGTAAAATTAATAGAAACCAGTTTTATGATTTAGTAGATTTTATTTGGAAACCAGATAAAAATAATAATTTAATGTTACCTTTATGAAATCAGACAAAGACATAGCTTTTGATACAGCCTTAAGTAAAATTCGCAAAGAATATGGGAATGATGCGGTTATGGATATGGATGGAACAAATTCCAATCAGTTTAAGGTTGATTTTGTTTCAACTGGATGTTTGTCGTTAGATCGTATTTTAGGTGGTGGGTTGCCACGTGGACGAGTAATAGAAATTTTTGGAGCACCGTCTAGTGGTAAATCAGTACTCTCAATTTATTTAATGGCACAAGTGCAAAAATTAGGCGGTAAGGCAGTTTTAGTTGATAGTGAGTTTGCTTTTTCTCCTGATTTTGCAAGAAAGATTGGTTTAGATGTTTCGGCCATGAAGCTAGTTCAGCCAACAACAGGAGAAGAAGCCTTAGATATTGTGTCTAAGTTTGTGGAGGCTTCTGCGGTTGATATTATAGTAATTGATTCAGTTGCTTCGTTAGTTCCTAAAGCTGAATTAGAAGGGACAGTATTTGATCAAGGAATGGCTTTACAAGCGCGCATGTTATCTAAGGCTTTAAGAATGCTGACGGCAGCAATTTCTAAATCAAAGACAATTGTTATTTTTATAAATCAAGTTCGTGAAAAGGTAGGGGTATTTTATGGGCCGAAGAGTGTGAGTCCTGGTGGTGTAGCGTTAAAGTTCTATTCTTCCGTGCGAGTTGAGATAAGAAAGGGAAAAAATATTACGAACGGTGATGATGACAAAGGTGAGGTTATTGGAAATTTTATAGGGGTAAATATTGTAAAAAATAAAGTGGCTCCACCATTTCGACAATGCGAAATTGAATTATTATACGAGTTAGGTATTGATCTTGTGGCGGATTTAATTGATACCGCTACCCGATTTGAGATAATCAAACGACAAGGGAATACTTATTCATTTAGTGAGACTAAGTTGGGTGTAGGTCGAGAAGCAGTCAAGAGATTTTTAAGTAATCCTGATAATTCTAAAATTTATCAGGAAATTTACAAAGATGTCAAAAGTAATTTATAAAAATCCTATAATTAATTTAGGGACAGGAATGTTAGGTAAACAACATTCTAGATTAACCAAGTCTAAAATGAGCAATTTAGCTAAAGGTAAGGGAAATTCATTCTTTGGAAAAATTCATACGGAAGAAACTAGAGAAAGAATGAAGATTAATCATATGGGAAATAAGAACGCTCAATTTGGTAAACATCATTCTGAGGCAACTAAACTTAAAATTAGCAAAGCTAATAAAGGGAGAGTTTGTTCTGAAGAAGCAAGAAAGAAGATAGGTGAAGCCAATAAAGGGAATAAATATAATTTAAGTAGGCATCCCTCAGAAATAACACGTAAGAAATTAAGTTTAGCACTTTTAGGCAAACGAAGTGGGGATAAACATCCTATGTGGAAAGGCGGAATTACTTCTGTTAATATTCAAGCAAGAAATACTATTGAATATGATATTTGGCGAAATGGGAATTTTGCTCGTGATGGGTACACTTGTCAGAAATGTTGGATTAGAGGAGGCAAGTTAATAGCTCATCATGTTCTAAATTTTGCTGAATGGGTTGAACTTAGATTTGCTATTGATAATGGGATTACTTTATGTAAGGAATGCCATAAATTATTTCATAAAAAATATGGCAACCAACACAACACCCGTGAACAACTAGAGGAATTTTTAATTAAAGTTAATTTAATAATTAAATAAAGTTACAATTAAAATAAATGAAAGGTTTAATATATGGCTAAGGTCACTATGGCGAAGAATGATTGGGAGTCATTAATGGTAGTGTCTTCCAGAATGAGTGCTCTAAAATTAACACTCGCTCAGATATTTGTGGTCGAAAACGTAATTGATTTGATCCGTAAAGGAATGGGGACATATTTCGATGAAAAAAAGGAAATTTTAGATAAGGGCGAGAAATTTTTAGCTGGGTATAGAGTTAAATTAGATGCTTTGTTAAAGAAATACAGCGGAGATACAAAACACCCAGAAGTAGAAAAATTGGCAGAAGAAGGTCGTAAGGAGTTGGATATAGAAGTTAATGATTTATTATCTAAATTACAGAAAGAAGAGTTAGAGTTAGATATTTCAGATGAGTTATTTGAACCTTTTAAATTAGCTTTTAGTGTTGGGGCATTTTTTGGAGATAAAGGATACAACGATAATGAACACGGGAAAGCAGCTTTCGTAAGAACAATGAAAGCACTTGGAATAAAAACTGAAGATTTAAAGGCTTCAGAGAGTAAAACAGTAGAAGAGAAAGATAATAAAAACTCGTAATTTTTTACGGGTTTTTATTATATGTTAACAAGTTAGTATACTTGATGTAGTATGTAGTTAGTTCGAAAGGAGGACTAAATGCAGTATCATGCGATACAAATACCTTGTCCGAAGTGCGGAAGAAGTATCGTACCGATGGAAGTCTGTTGTAGGGCAGACGGAAATCTGCTTTTCGAGAGCGTTTGTGTTCTGTGCGGTATGGAGTTTCACTGGGAAACCACAATAGTCAAGATGGTCTTGATGGCTCATGAGTGCGATAAGGTGTCGAAGTCAGTCGAATTGGCTGATATGGAAACGAAAGGAAAGCCATGCTGAACTGCCACGAGTGTTCACTGCCTATCGAGGGGTCGCAGACTCTTGTTCTGTGGCTTCACCACTACTACCACAAAGAGTGCTACGAAAAGGTCAATCGAGAAGACCGATGGAATCCGCAAGGGAGAATCTTCCTTGTAGAGGTACATCATGACCGAGACAATCCGCAAGAACCTAAATCGTAACGTGGCTGTGGAAGGTGACAAGGTTGAGGCTAGCGGAGTCGTGTTTGAAACTGGCTTCGTACTGACTGTCTGCCACGCCATCGAGGTTGACTCGAAAATCAAGGTCAATGGCATTGAGGCTGAAATCGTGTTCGCCTCACCAAAGGACGACCTCTTGTTGCTCGCCTGTCCGACTATCCAAGTGGAACGTCTGCCTCTGGCTGAAGCTCAAGTGACTGAACAAGTCTACTATGTGGGGAACCCAGGCTCACTCAAGAACGCTGTGATATTCGGGCGAGTGGTTGCTGAAAACGGAATGCTCTACTGCGACACTGCCGTTCAGATGGGTGCTTCAGGCGGTGGACTCTACAACATGAATGGCGACCTCTGTGGTCTAGTCGTTGCTATGAAGCAAGCGTGCCACAAGCACGACCATCTGGGTTCGACATTCACTGTTGCTATTCCAGTCCGAGTGATTGCTCCGTTTCTGAATCAGGCTCTGTTCGTAGCAGGAGCTATCCAAGATGCGATGAGGAGACAGTATGAAACGCAAGTTTCGTAGGCGTGGAAGAACTATCTACCGCAGACGAGCTGAGCCACCAACAGAAGATGTGGTGGTTGTAGGTCAGATGACCAAGCACCATGTGCCACCTACACATCCTTGCTTCTACCCACAGTTCATACTACATAAGGACGAGAGACATCACCAAGCATACCACCTGTTGTTTGGAAGTGCCGCGAGCTATGAGATGGCTTGCGAGATTTTACTCCACGACTGGTGGGAGTGTCCGCATGGTCGAGTAAACTAACGTGTGACTATGAGTTAAATCCTCGCGGATAGTTCTGTGAGGTGGGGTGAGTCAAACGAACGGTTCACCCCCAAATTTATCAGAGGATAAAAAATTAAATTATAAGTATATGGAATTAATACGTTGGACAGAAGCCGATATAAAAAAATTATTATCTTGTAAAGATGATGATGAATTAATGGAAGCTTTCCCTGGTCATAAAATAGAAAGCTTGACAAGACGACGAAGAAAACTCCTAGCTGAAGGTTGGGGAACTACTGAATTGGATATTGACAAAAAAGCAACTTCATTAAAAGCTGAGATGGCTATTTTGAAACATAAGAATCAAGAGTTGCTTAAATTATCAAATTTAAATGATCGTATATTAGAATTTAATGAAAAAACAATTGAAGCTTTACCAAGAGTTGATATTCCATCTCCTTTAGTATTTGATAAGACAAAAACCACCGAATCGGCAGTTTTGGTGTTGAGTTGTTTGCATATAGGAGAAGTTATAAATAAACAAGAAATGGGCGGTCTTAATCAGTATAATTTTGATATATTTAAGAAACGTTTTCAGTATTTAATTGAAAAGACCATATCGTTTACTGCAAATAATATGTCTACTTATCAATTTCCAGAGATTAATGTTTTGTGTACAGGAGATATGGTAAGCGGTACAATTCACGATGAGTTAGAAGCAACTAATGAATTAAATATTGTAGAACAGGCAACATTAGGTGCTTTGGTTGTGGCACAAGGTTTTCAGGATTTGGCTCGTGCTTTTCCAAAGGTAATTGTTACATGTGTAGTAGGTAATCATGGAAGAGTTAAAAAAGAAAAGTACTTTAAGAATAAACAATCTGTAAATTGGGATTTTATATTCTATAATAATTTAGCCTTGATGCTAAAAAATCAAAAAAATATTCAATTTAATATTCCTCTTTCTTTTTGGGCTGGTGTACAAATTGAAGGATATAATTTTTTAGTAATGCATGGAGATATGATTAAGAGCTGGGGAGGTATTCCTTTCTACGGATTACAACGTGAAGCAAGTAAATGGACTGAAATCATGGCAAGTAATAAGGAGTTCTTCAAGTATTTCGTGACTTCACATTTTCACACTAAAGCAATTCTACAAACTCCCACTGGAGAACGCATTATGAATGCAAGTTTAAAGGGTGGGGATGAGTATGCTATAGGGCTTGGATTTTTTGGCGAACCAGTTCAGTTGTTGTTCGGGGTTAATAAAAAATACGGCAAAACATGGGAGTTAAGTATTAATGCAAAATACGCAGATAAGATAGTAAAACCTAGATATGTAGCAGATAGAACAAAAAATCTTATAGACCAGATATAGTTATCAACAGGTAGGGACTTGACAAGTAGTTATATATAATATATAATACCCAAAGATCATTAAAGATTGGAAAATCGCAGAGGGAGCGACTAAAAATCTTTAAGGGATAATTAAGTGAAAATTTTCAATTTAGTTATCGCGATTTTAATTGCTATTCCGCAATATTCAGCGATGGCATCGGTTGAACCAATAGTGGTATTAGTCGAACCTACAATTGAGACAGTAGCAGTAATTGATCCTAGGATTGCGAAGTTAGAAGCATTTTTTCAGAAGTATAGGTGTCCTTACCCACAATTGGCAAGTAAATATATTGAAGTTGCGGATAAGTATGGATTGGTGTATACTCTACTTCCATCCATATCTTTGAAGGAAAGTACATGTGGTAAGAATGTGTTTAGAAGACATAATTGGTGGGGTTATGGATTTATGGAATTTAATTCAGTTGAAGAGGGCATGGAGTACGTTGCTGATAAATTAGCAAACGGAAAATATTATAAAGGAAAGTCATTAGAGCAAAAACTCCGTACGTATAATAGTGTAAATCAAAAATATCCCAGTCATGCAATAGAGTTAATGAGAAGTATTGAAAATTAATTAAGTTTGGGGTGGGTGAATAATCTCCTTTGTACGGGGAGATAAACCACAGGGTGAAAGTCCGAAGGGGCTAGTAATCTTGGTAAGCGCAGTAACATGAATAACTAATTACTGTACACTCGCATCTGAGGCTTTATTCTAGATAAAAATTGTGCCTCAGCCCCATTCAGTTTAAAATATGTTAAAATCAGAAGTAATAATTTATAAAATAATCAGACGTGCGTCAAAGGTTGGTAATCAGGTTTGGTGTGAAACAAATTTTGGTGTGAAGAAATTTCCTATTTCTAAGATAGATGATTCAATAGTTTTGGCAAGTTTTCTTGAACGAGAAAAGACGGGTAAGTTATAAATTAAAGAAGCGTAGCCTAGTGGTCAAAGGCGCTATTCTTATAAAGTAGTTATTCGTTGGTTCGAATCCAACCGCTTCTACCAAGAGTTCAATGAGGTAATGCTCAAAGAATTCATCAAGATAACTTAGAAATTGTTGCTGGCTATCCAGAATGAAAGGCTGGGTTCAGGGATAAAACCCTGTTCACATACTTCGAGGTTATCTTTCGTTGGGGCGTATTCCAAGCTAGTCGCTTGGTGCCCCGTTAAAAAATTCGTGCTGGTGTGGGTGGTGTGCCTTCGGGAACGGTATCATCCTGTAAATGTTTTCCGTACCTAAAACTACCAGTATTTTCATTTTTTAATTGAAAACTTATTATTAATATTTGTGTTTATGACACCATGTTCACTTTCGTCGCTTTTGTCTTTTTTAAATAGATATGCACAAGATCTAAAAACACCAGTTGGTGATTTTGGTGGCAGTTTGGAGAGTCAATATAAGGAAACGGTAAATCTTCATGGTAAGAAATTAGCAAAAGGATTTAAAGATAAACGCGATACAGTTCAGAAAGTGTTAGCTTCTGGTGGAATTACCGATTATCATGTTCTTGATTTTGCAACGGGGGTTGATCTTCTTAAGCCAGTTAAGGGAAAGAAATATGGATTAGGTATTTGTATGGATTTATTAGAGCATGTAACACAACCATTTATAGTTTGTAATAATATTAGTAACGCATTAAAGAAGGGTGCTCTGTTGTTTGTAACAGTGCCATTTATATGGGAAGTGCATGATCATCCAGGTGATTATTGGAGATATACTCCACAAGGATTATCTACTTTATTTCCAACATTAGAGTGTTTAGAATTATTTATGACTAGAGATGAGTTGCCTGACGAAGCGGTTCCAAGAACTCGTGTTATAGGAATTTTTAGAAAGAAGTAATATGGAAAAGTATACCAAAGAAGAATTAGAAGAGTTTCTTACGGAATCCAATGAAATTGAAAGTGAATTTTCAAAAGAAGCATTAGAGGATGCTCATAAGGCTTGGGATTATTTAGTTAGTGAGTGTTGTACCTTACCATTACCAATGATACTTGAAACGCATAGGATCTTAATGCATAGGTTAAATGAACCTATAGCTGGTAGATTGAGAGACGAGAATGTGAGAGTAGGTAGACGTGTATGTCCAGATTGTAAGGAAGTACCAGATTTACTTGACGAATGGGTTAGAAAATGGTGTTATGGAAAAGCAGATACAGAAGAGAAGATAAAACAAGCTCATATAGAGTTTGAGATGGTACATCCGTTTAGAGATGGAAATGGACGCGTTGGACGATTATTATTAAATTTCATGCGTGTTAAAGTAGGATTACCACTTTTGATAATTCATACAGGCAAAGAACAGCTTGGATATTATTCTTGGTTTAATTAAATATTTGACAAGAATAAAAGTACTTGTGTATAATGTATCTATGTTAAATTTACTATCCAAAATTAATCTGAGTGCTCAACCGAGGTCCAATTCGGATCATTTTGTCGTCGTGGCACAATCAGAATGTAATACAACCAAATATGGAGATAGTGTGTGATTAGCTTTTAATTAGGGAATAAAACCGTTAAAAAAGCAAATCACACCCAAAAGGTGTGTTTTTTTAAAAAGTTGGGGGTAGGTTCTTCCTCCTTACGATCATGAGCGTAGGGAGGCGAAATTTGCTCCTAAGGTGTTGGAAGCGACATAATCCCTTGGTAAGGGATAGTGCAAAGCGCAAATCTTTGTAGGAGCTCCAAATGGAAGATTATAACGTAATTGTCACCGTCCCCGTCTTGAAAACGGGTGCCCCTCGGGGCATTACTGGTTAAAATCCAGTATCTTCCGCCACGGAGATATGTCAGAGTGGACTATCGTGCAGCTTTGCTAAAGCTGTGGGTGTAAAAGCCCCAGAGGTTCGAATCCTCTTGTCTCCGCCAATAAGGGCTAGTAGTATAACGGCTATTACTGTGAGCTTGCACCTCACGAATTGGGTTTCGACTACCCACTGGTCCACCAAATGTTTCTGTAGTGAAACGGAAATCACAACAGTCTTCGAAACTGTGAGTGGGGGTTCGACTCCCTCCAGAAACACCATACTCGGCTAGCTCAATGGTAGAGCAACTCTTTTACACAGAGAAGGTTCAAAGTTCAAATCTTTGGCTGAGTACCAATATCGAGTTCGTCTAACGGTAAGACGGCTGCCTCCAAAACAGCTTATGAGGGTTCAATTCCTTCACTCGGTGCCAATGCTCCATCTACAAAGGAATAAAAACTTTAGGAGTTTCATAAACTCTGCCAGGGAATAAATAGTGTCGCTCACTGATAAAAACTGGATATGACGTGCAAGTCGTCAAGGAGCTCCATCAGCTTGTCGCTTAGTGGTATAGCACTCGGTTTGGGGCCGAGAATAATGTTGGTTCGATTCCAACCAGGCTGACCAATGTCCCTTCGTTCAATGAATAGGACTTATCCCTGCGAAGGATAAAATCGTGGTTTGATTCCACGAGGGACAACCATGCGATATTCATATATGGGTATTATCTCAGTTTTCCAAACTGATGAAGTGAGTCCGAGTCTCACATATCGCTCCATGCAGGTTTAGACAAGAGGCTTAAGTCGTTGCCCTTTCAAGGCAATATTCATCGGTTCGAATCCGATAACCTGTACCAAGCTCTTGTAATTCAGTGGCAGAATTACCGCTTGTCACGCGGAGAACACGGGTTCAATTCCCGTCGAGAGCGCCATAGGCGATTAGCTTAGTGGTAAAGCACTATCCTGATACGATAGCCACCTTAGTTCGATTCTAAGACCGCCTACCATAGTCGTATCGTCCAACGGATAGGACGGCAATCTTCTAAATTGCAGATATTGGTTCGATTCCAATTATGACTACCATAATTCCATAGTTCAACGGACAGAATAATTCTTTCCTAAAGAATTGATCTCAGTTCGATTCTGAGTGGGATTACCAATGGGTTTATAGCTCAATGGCAGAGCATTCGACTCTTAATCGAACAATCTTGGTTCAATTCCAAGTAGACCCACCAAATGCTTTCTTCGTCCATGCAGTAGGACAGATCACTCGTAATGATCAAAACCTTGTGCAAATCAAGGAGTAAGCTCCAATAAGCCGATTTAGGTAAGTGGTATACCGATAGTTTTGTAAACTATATTCGAGTGTTCGATTCACTCATTCGGCTCCATGAGTTCATAGTTCAATGGCAGAATCGCTGGCCTTTAACCAGTCAACCTAGGTTCGATTCCTAGTGGACTCACCAATTAATAACCATGGTGTTTATGATGTAAGGGTAGCATTCCTCCCTGTGAAGGAGAGTGTGTGAGTTCGAATCTCACTAATCACCCCAAAATAATTTGTCTAAATGTAAGACTAGTGATTAAATTGTAAGTGAAAGGAATATAATCATGCCTAAGCTTAATTACGAAAAAGAACAAGTTATTCAACAAGAAAAAACTAATTTATGGTTAATTGTTAATACAGCATTTACGATTTTGACAGGATTGGCAACTGTAGCTCTTGCATTCGCAGATTATTTTAAAAAATAAAGCTCTAGTAGCTCAATGGTAGAGCTGACGTCTGAAGAGCGTCGAGTAGTTGGTTCGATTCCAACCTGGAGCACCAATGGTTAAGTATCCAAGCGGACAAAGGATGCTGTCTGTAAAACAGATGCCCTCGGGCTTCGTAGGTTCGAATCCTACCTTGACCACCAATTAAATATTGTGGAGTAGTGTAATGGCAACACAGAGGTTTCATAAGCCTCATATCAGGGTTCGAATCCCTGCTCCGCAACCATAGCCTCGTGGTGTAACAGAAGCCACGCTGGTCTTAGAAACCAGTGTCCGTGAGGACGTGAGAGTGCAATTCTCTCCGAGGCTACCAATTAAATTATATATATGAGTTTAAAAATAATAAAATCCTTCCCCCCAAACATTGAAGCAATCCGCAAGAAGTTTAATATTCTTGGGCGTAATATTGTGTTCACCTATGGAGATATTTTATATATTCCATCGGGAAATACAGAGATTCCCGATCATTTAATGGTTCATGAAGAAACACACCAGAGACAACAGAAGGAGTTTAATGGTGGTGTAGAAAAATGGTGGGAAGTTTATTTAGAAGCTCCTTGGTTTAGATTAGAGCAAGAAGTTGAAGCATATAGAAATCAATGGAAGTTTATAGAAGATAATTTGAATAGGACGGAACGACGTAGGTTGTATGCGATTATTGTTAAAGATTTAAGTGGTCCGATTTATGGGAATATGGTTTCTAAAGATGAAGCAGAAAGATTAATAACATCATAGTCAAGTGGTGGAACGGTATACACAATGATTTCAAAAATCATCGTCACTTGCTGACATGCGGGTCCGATTCCCGCCTTGACTACCAATTTGCCTCTGTGGTGAAATAGCAGACACGCTCCCCTTAAGAGGGAGTGGAGAAATCCGTGCAAGTGCAATTCTTGCCAGAGGTACCAATTAATGGCTTGTCGTATAATGGTAGTACGTGAGTTTTTGGCACTCACTATGGGGGTTCGAGTCCCTCCGAGCCAGCCAATGCCTTGTGGTGTAATGGTAGCACCCCATCCTCTGAAGATGGTGATTGTGGTTCGAGTCCACACGTGGCAACCAATGCGGTTATCGTATATTGGCAGTACGACAGCTTGCCAAGTTGTAAGAGCGAGTCCGATTCTCGCTAACCGCTCCAAAATGCTATGTTGGCCGAATAGATAGGCAGAGGCTTGCAAACCCTCTTACAGTGGCGCAATTCCACTACATAGCTCCAATTACGCGTGTCTTCCAAAGGTAGGAAACTCGGTTGTTACCCGAGGAATGAGTGTTCGAATCACTCCGTGCGTGCCATCGTTTTATCGTCTAGTAGAAGGATAGTTGCTTCTCAAGCAATAGACCTGGGTGCAATTCCCAGTAAAACGACCAATAAAAGTTATCCACAAGCCCCTACTTGACAAGTTTCAAGTAGGGGCTTATAATATATACATGAAATTACAAACTGGATATCATTATACAAGTCTTGAAAATTGGAGGAAAATTCAAAAAGAAGGGTTGGTTTGTTACCCTATCAATAAAGAAGAGTTAGCTATACATGGGTTAGTGAATATACAAGGTATTTGGATTTGGACTAAACCCGCAAACGAAATATCACATATGGGAAATTTGCTTTGGCAACTTGGTACAAAAGGAACAAGTCATCTAGTTCATTTAAAGATTAAATACGATCTTACTAAGATATTATTCACTAAAGATGGTCGTAGGGTAAACTTATATCATAAGGGTAGTATAGGAAATTTTAAATATCATATGGGAGACCAAGCAATCATTTATAAGGAAAATATTCCACCTAAACAAATTAAGTTAATTAAAGAGTTTAAATTAGAAAAATTATTAATATGAAATTTCCTCGCATACCACATTTAATTGATAGCCCTGGCAAATCCCCCAATGATTTAGTTTCTCCAGGTTGGTTATTATATTTACCACACCAAAGGGACGTGGTGGTAACTGAAAAAATGGATGGTGAATGTACGGGAATGACTCGTGAGAAAATTCACGCTAGAAGTGAGGATTCAAAAGATCATCCTTCAAGGCATTGGGTTAAAAACCTTCATGCTCAAATTAAAAATTATATTCCTCGTGGCGTTGAGATCTTTGGTGAAAATTTATACGCCAAGCATTCAATCTATTATAGTGATCTTCCGTCATACTTTTTAGTTTTTGCGGTTACCATCGTGGGTGTCGGTAATTTTTTAGAATGGGAAAAAGTTGAAAAATTTTGTAACGAAGTGGGATTACATACTGTTCCTGTTTTATACAAAGGAAATGACTGGAAAAATCAAAAGTTATTTACGGGAATTTCAAAGTATGGAGGCGAACAGGAAGGATATGTTATTCGTAATGCTTACCAGTTTGGATACGACCAACATGCTGTTAATTCAAATTATGCTAAATGGGTTCGTTTGAATCATATTCAAACAGATGAGCATTGGCTAGAAAAACCAATTATTAAGAATAAATTAGAAAAATTATTAAAGAAGTAATAATATGGAATTAATTGGAGTACATAAAGCAAAATATATTCAATCTGATGCCTTCAATATTAAAGTTGAAAAGCCTGATGGACAAATATTCTTTATTCCTATTGAAGACATGAGGAAAATCCTAAGAAAAATATATTTACTTTCAGAGCAATCTGATATTGAAAAGGAGTTAAAAAAACTATGAACAAGGATATGTATTGTTCTCAATGTAAACTTTATCCAGATGGAATTATTGAAATAAGAACGCAGGAAGTTAATCTTATTTGGATGGGTGATGGATACGAGGAACAACCAACTGGTGATTCGTTTTATGTCTGCGGACGATGTAGATATAAATTAGAAGATAAACCTCAATAAAATTAACAATGTTTGGAGGCTAAGAATTAAATAATATATGCGTGATCCAAAGCGAATTCCTAAAATTATCAAACGATTAGAAAAGATTTGGAAGAAACTCCCAGACCTTAGGATAGGACAGTTGATTGAAAATGTTTTCAGGGGAAATGGGTATTATTATGAAGATGATGAGTATATTCAAATTTTAGAAGATTTTTACAAACATTAATAGAAAGGTAGTTATGAATAATAAACAATATTTAATTGATTTTTTTGAGAAGCAGTGGCCTGAATTGGAAAAGGCTGCCCGTGCTGTTTGGGGTGATCATAAAAAGACAGGGTTCTTTACGGGTACTATTAGTTGTCCTAAAGATGGTTTACTTGCTAGCGAGCGTGCTACCAAAAAAGAAGATTGGGAGAAGGCTACTGATCAAGCTAAGTTTTGTAAGGTTTGTGGGTCTCCATTAAAAGTAGAATTGTCAGAAGAAATTGTTTATGAGTACGAGTGGAGAGAATTTTTACTGGAAATGCTATTAGACGAAAAGAAAGATGGAATTTTTAAGATCCGATTAGATGAATTAAAAGGAATTAAGCCAAAGAAATGAAGAAACTTTTACTTTTAATCATTGCGGTTGTTTTGATAGCTGCTTCTTGTAATAAGACAGTTACTATTAATGACGATCCAAAACTTTCTATTCCAGTTCAAATTCCATCCGTGGAAGTTGTTCCAAAAGATAATTCAACTTCTTCTACTGAAGGGAAGATTTCTGCTAATAATTTAGTTTTACCTAAAACTGATACTGAACGAGATTTTGAAATCGATCAAGGTAAAATAAAAGACGTAGAACAAGATGTAAAACTGGAAGATTTGGATAATCGAACGACAAATTTAGAAAATACGGTTAACAATCAGCTTCCTCTAAAAGAAGATACTTACCGCACTCCCGTTCCTGTTCCCGCTCCCGCTCCTAAACCAGAACCAATTCAATTAGCAACAGTTAATTTTGGGATTACAACGCTTCCTTTAGCTGCTGATGTGTTTATGGAAACGGAAGGAGATATAATTAAAACAATCGCCGTTCCTAAAACTAATGTCCTTATGTGGAAAAATACGATAACAGTTGGGATTAGAAGTGTTGAGTTAAGGGGGACTTTGAAATTTAGGATGGTTGGTTCGTTCGAGAGTAAAGGGCTGACTAACTTTCATTTGTTTATTAATGGGAATGAGGTAAGTACAACTAATACTATTAACCCTGATGGTTATATCAATTTCAAATTTTCTCCCGTTACTTTAGAAGCTGGTAACAGTATTATTCAAATGGTCGGAGATATTGTGGGAGGAGAAATTAATCGTAATTTTAGTTGGATGTTACGAAATAACATGGATGATATTGAGTTTGTGGATACTAAATACGATCAAAAAATTTGGGCAAGCTGGACAGGGTCTCCTATGTCAGGTGTACAAACATTAAAGTTTATAAATTAATTAATAATATAAATTATATGAAAGGAATTATACTTTCTGGAGGAGAAGGAACGCGATTGCGTCCTTTAACAAAAGTGACTTCTAAGCAATTGTTGCCGATCTATAACAATCCAATGGTGTATTATCCATTGCAAACATTGCTTCGAGCAGGAGTTAAGGACATACTGTTTATTATTTCTCCTAATCATGCTGGGGATTATTTAAAGTATTTAGGATCAGGTAGAGAATTCGGTGCAAAATTTAGTTTTGAAATTCAAGATAAACCAGAAGGACTGGCTCAGGCTTTTATAATTGGAGAGAAGTTTATTGGAAATGATAATGTATGTATGATTTTGGGGGACAACATTTTTGAGGATGATTTTAGCAAGGAAATTCAAGAGTTTAAAGATGGAGCACATGTTTTTCTTAAGGAGGTTGCAGACCCAGAAAGGTTTGGTGTGGCTGGTTTTGCTAAGTCTGGTAAGATTAATCAAATAGTTGAAAAACCAAAAGAATTTGTGTCTAATCTTGCTATTACTGGTCTGTATATATATGATAATCATGTAGTACAGGTAGCGAAAGAGTTAGAACCATCTTCACGTGGTGAATTAGAAATTACAGATTTACATAATTGGTATTTCAAGAGAGGAAAATTAAATTACAGTGTTGTTAAAGGAAATTGGATTGATGCTGGAACTTTTGAGTCACTATTCAAAGCAACTGAAATGATCCATGAAAAGAATAAATTATTAAACAGCGGTAATAATTAAATGTATGTTAATTAAATTGGTGTTTGCTGTGTGGGTATCATTGTTATTAATTTTTTGTCTTTTAATTGCTTGGTTAGCAAGGAAAGATGATTAAATGAAAGAGATAAATATATGAACATAGTATTAGGATTTGGTTTAACAGAAACGGATTTTGAAAAGCAAGAGTTTGGTTTTGTTGAACAGTTTGTAAAAGAAAAAATAGAGAATTATAGAGAAGAGGATGGGATTGATTTCTGTTTTACAGATGATTTTGCTAAAGAGCTTTCAGAAAAATTGAAAGAACGTAAAGACCAATATGATAAGTTGCTAGACGAATATAAAACCGCAACAAAATTCCCAGACAGATATTCAACATATTATTTTGATGTTTTGCATAATTCGTCAAACCTTTGTGTGGTTTTTAAGTTCAGCCACATAAACCGCAGACACGCCATGTCGCCAGATGGCTGGGCTGCTTTACTTGAAACGAAACAAGTTTGTTATATAGACCTTTACGATTACAAATTTTAACCCCCTCTAACTAAATCTAATTAAATAACAGGTTCGTTGATGGGGGTGCGAACGGCAGAAGCCGTAAACCAGCTTGGCTCGGAGTTGCAAGGGAAGCGACACTGGCACGATACACAGCTCCCTGATGACGTGCGAAGTCCGAGACTCTACATTCATTTGTAGCCGCCCCACCACCAGCGAATCTAATTAACTAATAAATAATATGAATAGAGAAATCAAATTTAGAGCGTGGGATAAAGTAAGTAGCAAAATGTATTTTGTATATCAAATGTCATTCTTCTGGGATGGCGATAGAGGTGCAGATTGGAATCGGGGAGCAATAAAGCTATGTGAAGATACCGAAGATTTTAGTAAGAATAACTGGAAAGCGCCTGGAGATATAGAAATCATGCAATACACAGGTCTCAAAGACAAGAACGGTAAAGAGATTTATGAGGGGGATATTCTAAAATGTGGAAATGTTGAAAAGTTTGAAGTGAAATGGATTGTTACTGAACACAAATGTTTCGTTCAATATGGTTATCCTGACACACACAATTTTCATTGCAGTCATTGGTGCGAAGTCATCGGCAACATCTATGAAAACCCAGAACTAATTAACCCTTAAATCCATTTACGAAAGGATAATTAAATGAAAAAGGAAATACAATTAGCTAAAGTAGGTAATAAAATTAGATTTACTTTTATGACTGCTGCTATAAGCTGTCAGTCTAGTCGACGATATACTGGAACTGGTAAAATTATTCGCTTAGCCAAACCAAAAGAACATGATTGGGAAAAAGATTTAAAAGTATTTGTAGTGAAAGAATTTAAGAATAGATTTACTTTAGTAAGATATAATGAGGTAATCGCAATTCTATGAACGAAGCAATAAAATTAGTTTATGGTAGAACAGTAGATGAATTAATAAATCCACAAAGTTATCAACCGTTGCCAAAATGTGCTCCTGATTGTCCTATGACGCCTATTCATTGGAATATAAATGATTTCTGGTCGTTAGTCCCTTTAATATTAAGTTTGCTGTTAATTTTAGTATGGTATATGTTTGCAACTTTACGAAAGGATTGATATGAACGAAGCAATAAAATTAGCAATAGAAAAAGGTGGGTATGACAAAGAACGAATGAAATATCCCATAGCTGAATATAATATGTATCTAGATGAACTAATAGCACCCTTAGACCCACTATTCTGGCAAGCATTAGGCAAGGCTTTGGGGTGGGCAGAATGTGAACCTTGGTGGAATGATGACAAACAAATGATGATATGTCCTACTTTACACATTACACCTTGTTGGTCAGTCTATGCTCTCCGCTTCTTTGAACTAACATTAACACAAGGTGATACCGAAGCCTTTTGGAAGGAATTATTACGAAAGGATGATTAAATGAAAGAGATGATAAAACTTGTTCGTAAAATAAAGAAAGTTAAGAAATGCAAAGACGGTAAACATAAACCAGTAGTATATGAAGTATGTAGCTTTTGTGGTAAAGGTGAAGGATTGTGTAAAAAATGTTCCGAGCCTTGTGATGATGAGGGAAATGAACTTTAACCCTCTCTAATTAACTAATAAATATATGAAGAGTAAGAAACTTAATTGTGAATGTGTCGCTGGCAAGAAAATCTGCAATCATTTAATTGTTATAGATTTTGATAAAGATTTAATTGAGTTTAATGTTTATAAGAAAAAGAAACTATTGGGTGGAGTAGTTGTAAAGAAGTCAGACATTAAGAAATTCTTAGGAGTATGAAGATGAATTGGAATCACTTATTGTTAATTGGTTACGATTTTCCTGGATTACTAATTTGGATTGGTGTTGTTGTTCTGTTTATAGTAATAAGTTATTGGTTGGGTAGAATAGGGTTTTGGGATAATTAAGAATTAAGAAATTTATGAGGGAAGTATGACAGATATTGAAATAATTTTAGCAGTCGCTTGTGCATTTAGTCTTACTATCAATGTAGTGATTTTACGCATACTAATCAAAGATGAACAAGAAAAGATAAAGAGAATAAGGGAATGGTTGGATAACAACCCCCACCAAGAGGAGTAAATAATATGACAGAAGAAGATAAATATTTCGTATTACTTGTTAGCACTTTATTAGGTGGTGGTGTATTGTGTGTTGTATTGTTTGTTATTTTTTTGTAAGTTTAATTAACTAATAAATATATGAAAGAAACAGATAAAGCATTTTGGATAGGATCATTTTGGGGAATAATTGGTGGTATGATTGCAGCCGCAGTAATTTTAGCCAGGTAATTAACTAAAGGAGTAAATATGAAAACTTATAATATAACAATAGTTCTATGTGTTTTAATTTTAATAGGTTTAACTGGTTTGGTTGGTTTTAGTTATAAATTGGGTTTTAATTCAGCATTGGATAAAGCGACAATAGAGATAGAAGAATTTACAGAGGATATTGCCACAAAAACAGATATTGATAAGATGCTTGATGCTAATTACTTAGAAGGAGTAAAAGATGGAGTTCATTGTGTGGATGTAGAAATGATTCAAAAAAAGCCAGTTTATGCTGATGAACGATGTGTTAAGTCAAGGGATAGAATCTTAAAAATGGAGGAATAATCTAATGAATTGTCCATATTGTCCAACAAAAGCCTCAACATCAGCCGCTTGTGGTTGTGTGTGTCACGGAACGGGATTAACACAGGGTCATTATATTCCATCGAAAGAAAAAGATTGTGATTGTTCTGGCCCATACACCTGTAAATTACACGAAGGTTCGTTTGACTACTGTGATAACTTGAATTGTAAATGTCATAAAAAGGATTAATTAAAAGAATAAATAATTAAACAGGGCGATGACCTACATCAAAATAATATGTTTGATAAAACTATTCACGAAGCACCTATCCCAGTGCTTAAGCCAGGAGAAGCAATGCCATGTCCCAAATGTAAGGGGACGGGGAAAAATCAAGAGTATCGTCAATATCCAATGAGTCTGAAATGTGATGTTTGTGATGGAAAGAAGTTTATTAAATTTCCTGAAAATGAAAAACTTTAAATTTGTAAAGCCAAGAACCCAAATAATACATTTTGTTGGTGGTGTAAAAAGAACCATTAGTGATATAATTGCGGTTAAAGAAAATGAAATGGTACATTTAACTACCCTTAGTGGTACTGAATGGATAATTAATAAAAATAATGTTTTAATGGTAGAAGTAATTAAGGATAAATAATATGATAAGAACAAGCGAAAGTGTTAGTCCTCTCCATCCTGATAAGATTTGTGATCGCATAAGCGATGCAATCTTAGATGAATGTCTTAGGCAAGATTCTGATAGTAGGGTAGCCGTCGAGACTATGGGAGGGCATGGTATAATTACTATCACGGGTGAGTTAACAACTGATGCTTATGTGGATGTTAGAGAAATTGTAAAAGGTATAGTCGGAGATAAGTATGGCGTACAAGTCAACATAGTAAAACAAAGTCCTGACATAGCAAGGGGCGTGGATACAGGCGGTGCTGGTGATCAAGGGATTATGGTAGGATACGCGACAAATGAAACTCCAGAACTGATTCCATTAGAAGAAAAGTTATCACGAAGTCTTTGTCAGTTTATTTATGAAAAGCATCCGTTTGATGGTAAGACACAAGTGACTTTGGAAGACGGATTTATAAAATCAATCGTGGCAAGTTTTCAGAATGTAACTCAAAAAGATTTGAAGGATGAAGTATTGGCATGGTTGCATTTAATAAAAAAACCTCAAGATGGTATTGATATTTATTGCAATCCAGCAGGCGATTGGAATATTGGTGGTTTTGAAGCTGATACAGGACTGACTGGCCGTAAACTTATGGTGGACAACTATGGTCCTCGTGTGCCTATTGGCGGTGGTTGCTTCTCTGGCAAAGATCCAAGCAAGGTAGACAGAAGCGCAGCATATATGGCACGACGAATTGCTGTGGATATACTAAGGCTTAGAAATGCCAAAGAAGTATTTGTAACACTTAGTTACGCGATAGGGAAAGTCGAACCTCTACAGGCAACAATGATTGTGGATGGAGTGGAGGAACCTATACCGAATACGTATCCGCTTACACCAAATGGTATTATCAAGTACTTGCAACTACGGGTCCCACAGTTCGAGGCGACCGCAAAATTTGGTCACTTCGGTAATGGGTTCCCCTGGGAAGCTTAAATATGAAAACAGGAACATATAAACATTCAGATGAGGTAAGAAGAAAAATAAGCGAGAACAAACGAGGTGTTAAACCTCCTCCTTTCTCCAAGGAACATCGTCTTAAATTAAGCCAAGCACTTAAAGGTAAACTCCTTACTGAGGAACACAAGAGGAAGTTAAGTGAAGCCCATAAGGGGAAGGTTCATTCGGAAGAGCATAGAAAAAATAATAGTAAGGCACGAACAGGTAAAAAATTAGCTCCTTTCTCAGAAGAACATAGACGGAAAATTGGTGAGGCCCAACGAGGGGAGAAGGGTAACAACTGGAAGGGTGGAATAACTCCGATAAACCAAAATATCAGAAATTCTTTTGAATATAAATTATGGCGTAGGGCCGTATTCGAGCGGGACAAATATACTTGTGTTTGGTGCGGAGATGATTCAGGAGGCAATTTAGAAGCTGACCATATCAAACCCTTCGCCTACTTCCCTGAACTTCGGTTTGCGATTGATAATGGGCGAACATTATGTAAACGCTGTCATAAGACTACGGATAGTTATTTAAAACAATTAAGGAATAATTTTCCTTGGGAGGCATAATGAATTACGAACTTGCTGAACAGTTAAAAGATGCGGGATTCCCACAAAGGAAAGAATGGGATGAAGGATATTTTTATTGTAAATGTTGTCGAAAATTACATTTATTTAAAAATGATCCAGATGAATCTAATTTTGTTGGTAATGATTATTTACATAGATGGAAAGACTACTCAGACAATTGGATAACTTGTCCGTCATTGGAAGAATTGATAACTGCATGTGGAGATGAGGAATTTTCAATTGGTATATCTAAATATGCTATTGGGATTATTGTTCCGAATCGACCAGATATTGATATTGGTATTCAGACTAATCTTATTCAAGCAGTAGCTAAACTTTGGTTGGAATTAAATAAAAAACATGAATAATATAATTAAACTTTATCCAGAACGATCATCTTTCTATTTTGAGGTTGTTGTATTTAAGACCAAGAATGAAATGTTGCAGCGAATTAGGAAAGATGGAGGGACAACAGCAAATGATACTGAGGCATATTGTCTGTATTCGAAACGATTGAAACGATTGGGTAAGATTTATTTTTATCAAGGAGCTACTGAAGCTGATACTGTCGCTCACGAAATGATTCATGCCGTTTCTGGATATATGGACTACATAGGAGTGCATATATTGGAATTGTCTCTGAGCAAAGCCTCAGAAGCAGAAGAAAGGTTTTGTAGGGCAGTAGATGGTTTAATTAAACAATTTTATAAGAAAGTTAAATAATATGAAATGTCCAAAAAAAATTTGGTTTTTTGAATGCTCATGTCCTAATCATGCAAATCCTAACGAATCACGTATGCATGGTAGGTGTAATAATTGTGGTCATGAAGTAGAAGGCGATCCATATTTTAGTAAAGAAACTCAAGAATTTGTACAAAAATTAATTAGAGGAAATGGAGATCCGACTAAGGGTTAAATCATTTATATAAAAAGAATTAATTAATAATTATGAATGGACGAAAAAGAATTGATGAAGCTTATAGCCAAATGCCAGTTCTAAGCGCTATAAAGGCAGATTTTGAGCGTAGGAAGCCTTTAAAAGGCATAAGAGTTGGGGCATGTCTTCATTTGACCGTGCAAACCGCTGTGCTCTTGGAAACATTAGCCGCTGGGGGTGCTGAGGTAGAAGCATGCGCATCCAATCCTCTATCAACGCAAGACGATATTGTGGAAGCTTTGAATCAGGAAGGAATGCTTGTTTTTGGAGAGCATGGGGAAAATCAAGTAAAATATGAAGAAGATTTGTTGTCAGTGGCAATGTCTTTTCCACAGATTGTGATTGACGATGGTGGTGATCTTACTGGTATGATTCATAAAGTTATTAAGAAAGAAGAAAAGTTTCCTTTTGGCGGTCTTGAAGAAACCACGACTGGGGTTAGCGTGATAAGGAAAATGGAAAAAGAAGGAAAGTTAAAATATCCTATAATCGCGGTTAATGACACACGGGTTAAAAATTTATTTGACAACCATTTTGGAACAGGACAATCAACAATTGATGGAATTTTAAGAGCAACGAATGTATTGTTGGCAGGGAAGACGATGGTGATTGCGGGATTTGGGCATTGTGGCTCTGGTCTGGCTGATCGAGCAAGGGGAATGGGGTGTAATGTAATTATAACCGAGATTGATCCAGTGAAAGCTCTGCAAGCTCACATGAGCGGATTTATGGTAATGCCAATGTCAGAGGCGGCAAAGGTGGGAGATATCTTCGTAACAGTGACAGGGAATAGGGATGTTATCGTGGATTGGCATATGGAAGACATGAAACCAAGCGTAATTTTGGCTAATTCTGGTCATTTTGATGTAGAAATAGATGTAGGAGCAGCAAAAGCAAGAAATTTGAATATTTTAGGGGAAGGAAGATTAGTAAACCTTGCATGCGCAGAAGGGCATCCAAGCGAGGTAATGGACATGAGCTTTTCAGCTCAGGCTTTGTGTGCTGAGTACCTGATAAATAATGTATTGAGTGTGAATAATGTATCAAAGTTAAAGTTAGGAGTGCTTGAAGTGCCTAAAGAGATAGATCAGAGGGTTGCAGAGTTAAAGTTGGAAGCATTTGAAATAACAATTGATAAATTAACAGATGTACAAAAGGAATATCTAGGTCTATGAGAATTTTAATAATCGGAGCTCAAGGAACAGGAAAAACTACATTGGCTAATGATATTGTGTCGGCTAACCCAGAGTTAAAACTGCTCCCAGAGGTGGCAAGGATGGCACTTGCCGCAGGATTTAAACTGGATAAAAGCGCGGACTTTGAAACGGAATTATGGATTGCCCTAACTCAGATTGGAATGGAAGATAAAGCAGGGGATAATTGGGTGGCAGACAGGGGACTGGTAGATCTCTTGGCTTATGTGATAAATCTGTTTCCAGAAGACGAACATTTGATGAATATAATCCAGAGAATGTTGGAAAAGCGCCTAAAGACTTACGATTTGGTGATCTATCTACCAACAGGGGAATTTCCATTGGTAGAAGATGGGGTAAGGCTTATTGATTATGATTTTCAGGAATCCATTGACTTGGCAATAAGGCAGATAATTGACAGATATGGGATAAGTGTGGTGAAAATAACAGGAAAGCCAAAGGAAAGGCTATCATTAGCGATTTTTGCAATTAAAACAATTAATAAGGAATAATAATTTTATGCTACAAAAGCAATATTTGGAGAAGTTTAGAGAAAGACTAGAGGAGGCATATAAGCTGACGAGGGCAAAGAACTCTGATTATGCAAAGGAAGCAGACGCTTTTGCTAATTTCACCCAAGCAGAAAAATTGGGGGTTTGTACGACAGAACAGGGGATATTAGTACGGATGAGCGATAAACTGCAGAGAGCTGTAAATCTGCTATCTAAGGGTCCAGACGTCAAATCTGAGTCAATGAACGATACATTGATGGATTTAGCGGTATACGCGCTAATTCTGAGCATATACGTGGAATGGAAAGGGCAACAGATAAATAATCCAGAAGTGATGGTAGCCACGTTTAAAAGAGCATTAAGTAAATAAAACTAGGTATGAACATAATTAAAAGAATTTATGAGGTAGCTAAGATGGCAATAACTGGGGAAAAGGAAGTGATAAAGGTGAGCATGAATTTTAGAACAGGGAAGATGGTGACAGAGGTTAAGATTATAGGGTTATTAAGAGAAAGTAAGGAGACAGCAGAAACATTCTGTGATGCAATGGATCAGATGATAGAGAATCTAAGGTATGAGTGTGGAGTCTCTAAGAGGACAGATAAATGATTACAACAAAGCGTCCCCAATTTGTCAAGTGACGAATTCTAAGATGATTAAGGATAAGAAAGGAAAAAGTTTATATGGCAACTGAAGATGGAGAGGTAGACGAATATTATAAGAGACAAGCAAGGGAGTATGTAGACTTACTATTTGATAAAGGATTCTTAGACGAGAATCTAAGTAGAGAAGCAATAAGGTGGTTGGAGGATTATAGTGCTTATATACTACAATCGGCAGTAAGATCATCAATTAAAGCACATGATTTAGTAAGGAGCTTAAGGGAGAAGGAAGTAAAGAAATTGTAGGGTGTCAAGAACAGCGAGACCCCTGAAAGGGTCGAGCGCTAGCTTTGATTAGGTATTAAGCCCTAGGTACTGATCGCTACGAAAGCCCTACATATTAAGCACTAAGCAGGACGAAAGCCCCACCAAAGGTGGGGCTGAAAGTTCGACCCCATCCTTATAAAAACCTCAAAATGCTGAAAAAAGCAGTTTCCCCAGTAAAATCACTACTTGACATACTAGTTTTTAATATTTTATACTTTAAATATCTCCTTATTGATTGTGTAAGTTTGGAGAAAGACGCTTTCGGAAGGCAAATCAGGCCTTTTAGGGGGCGTTTTTCTTATTTTACGTCAAAACTTGACAGATTTGTCAAAAAATACGACTTTTAGGAAAGATTTCTCGGGTTTTTTGACTTTTAGTGGCTTATGTAAGCCAAATAGCATTACAACATATTTGTAAAAATAGTGGCTTATGTAAGCGGATTGCGTTTTGGCTCAATTTCCCAAGGTTTTTGAGGATGTTTCATGTAAAACAAAAAAATAAGAGGTATTGAAACCTCTTATTTAAGCTTTATTTTTTGTTTCTTTGCTTCTCTGCGAACTCTTTCCTGATTTTATGGAGATTATGGAAGACAGAGAAAGCTTGACTTACTGTTAAGTTAAGAATGCTTTTTGTTTTTTTATTTCGTTGACTATGCAGTACGATTATCGCACTGTCCTTTTTCTTATCTATTGTGATTTCTGCTTCAATATCTGGGAATAATTCTACGGATAATGTTTTTCTACTCATTGTTGTTTTCTCCTGTATCAGCTATTATAGTTCCAGATTCATTAGATTCTCCTGCTGTGTGTAGATAAGCCTCGAGTGTATGTCGGTCAAATATTGCTGGGGCATAATTAGCAGTTCTCCATTCTCCTATGTCTCTTTCGTAATTAGGTAGTTCTGGAATATGGTTTGCTAAGAGAGCTGTATGAAAGATTGTTATTTGTAGTACAGATATTCTGGTATTAGTCTCTCGTTGTATTATTTCCATATCGTTTTCGTTTAATGGTGCTGTCCAGTGATGTTCACGGAAGAAGGTTACAAGTCTGTCATATTGTTCGTCTGTATATGTCATGTCATCTATTGCTCTTGTAATGCGAGTTGCTTGAGTGTGTACTTCAAAAGCGCCTTCAGTTTCCGTATCTTGTGTGCTTGGAGTGATGGAGTCCTCATATTCCGTATTTATTTCGTTTAGGTACAGATGTTGTTGTCTTTCTGGAACTGGTAAATGTGGAGATTTTTTGTATTTACGGAATTCCATTTTGAGGAAGTTTTCCAGTTTGGTTGACAGTTTGAATATCTTGGCTATCTTTTTAATTGTTTTTTCTGTGGTAGAAGAGTTTTTGCTAATGTGCTCTACTTGTTTGACATCGAAGCCGTTGATGATATTCATGACGATACGAGATACGATTTCTGCCCAATTGTAGATATAATCAAAGTCAATGATGGCTGGGAAATATCGAAGCTCTAATGTTCCTTTTTGGAATAAGGCATGAAGATTGCATCCGATGTATCTTCCGACATAGTAATGTTCTCGTTTATCTATGTCCATGTTTGTTTTTCGATATTTTCCTTGTCCGAAGGAAATTGGATCTCCATGATTATCGTAATGTGTTTCACGATGATTCCCATCGCTTCTTTGGATTTGTTTTTTCCAGAAGTTTGAGTAATACCAGTAATCGAGTTTGAGATCGGGGGTGATATCTTTCTCGTTGAAGTATTTGGAGATTGGGTAGCAGTATTTGTTGTTCCTTCGTTCAATTGGAAGACATGCGAAGATGAATGGTTCGAGCCAGTAGAAAGCTCTGAAAATGTCTCTGATGATTTGAGGATTATCAGCATTCATTTTTCCATGAGATAGATGTAAATGTAGTCCGCATGATTTATCTGCTGTCCATTTGAAGTCTTTTAGTGTTTGTATGAGTTTCTGTATTTTGTCCCAACCTTTTTTATGCTTGACGACTGGCGGAAGGAATTCCATACCTTCTCCGACAATTGAACCATCCCGTACGATTTTTGTATCAGGAAGTTCTGTAGATAATAGTCTATTTGGTTGATCAACGAAGTAATGTCCAGCTTGGGCTTCTAGTTCTACTCCGATGTAGATTTTATCATGAACTGGTGGAGCTGAAGGAGAAGGCCTGTTGCCCATTTCTTGGAGAACTTTTTGTCTTAAGGAATTTTGAATTATTGGAAGACTGCGGTGTGGATATTGACGTGAGAGAGGTGTGGGTGTATTTGTATTGCTATCGTAAGTGGGAGATCTTCTTAACATAATCCGTCCGTTAGATACATCATTTCCAAAGTCCCTTGGATTCATGTCTATTTCTGTGGTAGCTACATTTACGCTTGTAATTCTAGTAGTGCTTGCCGTAAGAACGCTTAATTTTAGAGAATTGTGGAATAAGAGGCCAGAATATGCTGACTTGAAAGCATTGTCATTGACACAATCAGGGCATATATAGATGGATCTTGTTCCTGTTAATACTTCTGTGATTTCATCTACACCATAGAGAGTTTCGCAAGTTGCACATCTGATGAAATGTTCAGATATGCAGTCATTACAGTAGTAGTCATCATCTATTTCGTGGTATGATTCAAAGTCCATATCAAAGTTGTTTTCACAATAAGCGCAATAGAAAGAATAATTTTCAAAGCATGATTCACACCATCTTTTTTCTCCATCTGCTGTTTCGACGTAATGCATGTAATCTGATTCTGTTTCTTCATCACATCGTTGGCATATTATTACTTCTTCTTCATTGTTTTCTTCATCGTCTATATCGACTGTTAAGAAGTCGTCTACTTCTTGTCCGTTATTATCCTGTGGTGGTTGGGGTGTCGTCGTATTGGCAGCTGTGTGTCTTCTTGGCATAAAATTGTTTCCTTACGAGCATGTGTCTTTTGAAGGTTAATTTGTTATAGCTTTCTGGAAAAGCCTTTTTAAACAGCCAGATCGACCAACGACAGGCTGTTGTTTCTGAGGGTCCATATAGATGATGGGCAAATTCGTGTAAGGCGGTTATTAATGAGTCGCCTGATAAACAAATCATTTTTTGTTTTGGTATGTAGCAATCTCCGTTTTTTGTGGGAGTGTTGAATACAGAGATGGATGTTTTATAGAATTTTGCTAAGTTATGCAAGAGTTGTTTGTTTTGATTGTAGGTATGTTTTTTGTTTGCTTTGTACCACGTCTGAAGAATTCTTATAGCTCCCTTGCGGAAAGTAACAGGAGAGGAAAGAATTGTATGTTTTGTAGGATAGTTTATAATCATAGAATTGTTTTCCTGTCGCATGTTATTAATTCTTCATTGTCTGTTGATGGTATAACATAGCCTTCTTCAATTGAGAATTCTATTTCCGCAATTATACTTTGTAATTCTTTCCGCATTTTGTATACTGTAACTGTACAGTCACTAACAGAGACAGAATTGTTAAGTTCTTCTAGTTGTCTAACAAAGTCTACTAGAATTTCATTTAATCTGTCGTAAGTGGTTCCTTTCCAAGTTTCATCTAGCTTAAAAGGGATTTCTACATGGATATCGTCTAAAGACGATGTTGATTGATCGTTGGGTTGTTGGAATGCGGTTGTATTCATGGGTGTGTTGTTAATAACCTCTTCCTTCTGCCATCAATTCGTATTCTTCTTCATCTTGAATTTTTTGTATGTCTTCTAACCATGTGTACATTAATTCTGTTATAGTGGTGATTTTCTTTTGGGCTTCAGCTAATTCCGTTCCTTTTGCGACTAAGTCGATGAATTCAGTTAATTCATCTTCTAATTCTTGTTCCGCATCCAAGAATGCTTGATTTAATCTATCGGTTGATGTATTTTCTTCGTCTTCTTGTCCCAGTGTTTCTATGATAGGATTTGTGGAAGGAAGAGTTGGAGTTTCTAAGTGTGTTGGGGTGTTTTCAGTAACAGTAACTGCTTTGGAGTTGTAGGTCGGTGTTGTGTAGTATGGTTTAATCTCTAAATCAAATGAAATTTGAGGGTATTTTTGGTTGAGTAGATCAATTACGAATATTTTGTCTGTATCGATTGGTTCTCCTTTGCCTTCAGATGATATAGAGATATGATTGCTATCTCTTGATAGTCTGAGTGGATTGCTATTTCGTCCGAAGAATAGCTTTTCTGGTTTATCAGTGTCTTTGTTGATTGCTAAGCCTACGAAAGCAGCTCCACCCTTTGCTTCGATCTTGTCAGTTAATCCTTCCATGTAACAAGCAAGGTCAATGGCCAGTGCTTCTGAGTCGTTGAATTTTCCACTATCTAATTCTGTTTGGTAGTGATATCCGATTGTTTCTTGTTCGAATATCTTGTCCCCGAGTTCCATGGCTTTGTCAAACAGGAAGTTTTCTTCATCGTCGAAACATTCTTTTGGGAATAGCTTGTATTTCATCAGTTCCTTCATTTGTTTTTCTTTATCTGTCCATGTTTTAACGGTTGTGTTTAGCCATTCATCGGCTAATTCTTGAAAGAATTTGTCATGTTCTGTTTTTCTTTCGTTTGAATTGCCGATCATACCATTGTGGGTGATTAGGTAATCGCGTTTAAACAGTTCATGAGTGACTAGGATTGGGTGAGTTTGTCCTGAGTAATTAGGAGTGGAGGTTGGTTGTCTATGATGAGCCAATATCATGGTTGAAGCATTGAGTTTTGGCTGTAGGTCAATTAAGAAGTTTATTTCATCAGTTGATTTAAATCGTTCTATTGTCCCGTCTTTCTTTAACAATGCTATTCCAAATCCTTCTGTTCCGCGGCTTCTTTGGTCTTCGAATTGTTCAATTACGTAGCGATTTACTGGAATGTTGTTGTTGAGTGATTTGGCGAAAATGATTCCACACATTCTTTAGTCCTTTCTTTTTCTAGGTTTGTTATGTAGTCAGCGCTAGAAAGATTTGTCACGATAGTTAATTTTTCTTTATTACTTGAGAGCTTGTTTTCTAAGAAGTGGATGATATCCAAGAAGCGATTAAGCGCACGCTTTCCTTTGCGTAATTCATATGGAATACCGATATAGAATGCATCTTTTTGTTGAAATCTTTCATACATTTTTTTGAAGGTTGTATGGGTAAGATTTCTGAGATCGGTGTTGTTTGTAAGTTCAGTAGAGCCGATTAGTACGTCTAATTTGCTATTGCAGACAGTCAGTTCTTTTTGTTCTTTACGCAGTCCGAACAAGACATATTTGTTTTTTAGTCTCCATTTGAATGCAAAGATGCGTTTGGTTAATTCTTGGGCTAATTCTGTAATGCGATAATCATCATTGAAGGTTAAGACTGGGAAATCGGATTGCTCGATATATCCCTGATTGATTTTCTTAAGTAGTTCTGCGGTTTTATCTTGGTTTGTTAAATCTTCGAGGCTTGGTTCAGGAGATTCGAGATTCCAACCCTTTGATATATCGTAGTTAGCTTTTTCTTTTTCCTCAATCATTGCTTTTGTATTGAATAGAAATTTGATTTCTTTGCGAAAGGTTGGATACAATTCAAAGGTTTTGATTGCTTTCATTATATTTGTCATGTTTTTCTTGACAAATATTGGATGATGTGGCCAGTCTTCAAGATAATCTACAAGACGTGGGACGTCTGTTTTGAGTTCTGGAAATTGTACGAGAGGATCTTTGTGGTATAAGAATTGGTTGTGGATGCATGCAATATATGCCAAAATTGCTCTCATAACTTTTGGTGTTGTCAACCATTCGGTTGATGGGGCTCGTAATTCTAAGGCGTAAGATGAAGAACCATTCTTGTTTGGATGTCTGTCGTAGCGGAAGTCTTGAACTTTTCCATATCCATATTTTCCTTTGCGTGCTTTTTGGCTTTCCAGATTTTCTGATATTCTTATTGGTAGATAGAAGGCGAGATATTGATGGATTAAGTGTAAGAGCTTGGGTGGTTTTGACTCACAAGCGGTGTATTCTTGTGCTAAGGTCTCATTTGGTTTGATGTTTACAAAATAATCTGGTTTTGTAAACTCTGTTGGAAATTCTACGTGAATATGGCCACCCGCTGGAGCTAGAAAACTTGTGGTTTTCCATTCGAATTGACTGAGTTTTTTGCCCATGTGTTCAAATAATGAGCGGAAGTTTTTGATGAGTTTGGAGACGTGATATTCTGCTTTTGGTCTTAGTTCTATGATATCACCAGCGTCATCTCCGATTTGACCAGCTTGTATTCTGGTTTTGCATTTTGTGACATCGTGCATAGCACTAGCGGATAATCGTGTTCCGTTTGTTTCCATGATGATCTCTGGATCAGCGCCTATTCTGAATTTTAATTTTTTGCTTAGCATAAGTTTGATAAAAGAGAGGGCATTAGCCCTCTCTTGTTAATGGTTACTATTTAATTGTTTAGAGAGCTGGCTTATCTTCGGCATCTTCCTCAGATGTGTCGATATCAGATAATTCAAACTCATCGTGGTTGTTTTCAATCAACTTATTGGCAAGATTAGTGATATCTTGTTTGCTCGCACGATAATTGAATTTATCTGTTTTGGTTCCAGCGACTGCAACAGCGATTTCTGCATCGAGTTCCTCAAGGTTTTTAGTCTTGCGCTCAATGTCTTTGTCAAGGTCAGCATTAGCTGACTCTAAATCTTTCTTGACTCCAGCAATAATATCAGCTGCTGATTTCTTTGAAGTCTTGGCTTCTTTGACGTCGACTGAATAGTTGCCAGCTTCAATTTCAGCTAATCGTTGTACGTTGGTTGCCTTTGATGCAACTAACTTAGCAAGATCTCGGCTTGCGACTTGTCTATTTTCAACAAGTGTATTAACTGATTGCAATCGAAGGATTGCTCGAGCTTTATCTCGAAAATTCTTGACTAATTCTAATGCTTTCGCGACTGTTTGGTTTTCAGCCATTGTTTTATTTCTCCTTATGTAAATTGTTAATGTTAGTACTAACTCGTTATCAATGTTTTTAATTACTATCGACCAAATAATAAAAAACAGTTATAACCAATAAAAAGGTATTAATCTTTCAATCCGAATTCAATTCCTGTTCTGAATTTATTTTTTTCTGCAAGCTTAGAAGTTTTGGCATGGCATTTGGCGCATAAATTCCCATGTTGACTGTACCATTGCCAACTCTTTTCTATTTTTCTAGGGCAGATAGAACATTTGTCTTTAATGTATTTGCTGTATAGTGTTGGGTTTTCTACTTCTTCTATGATTTCTGGGTTCGCCAATCGTTTTGATTTAGGCATGGATGTAAGTTAATTGTTTAACGAAGTTAATGGCATTTTTTATCCTTACAGGTTAGATCCGATACGGATCACCGCTGTTTTAGTCAAGGTAAAGTTACGTTGATGTTTCCTTCTGAATGACTCCCCATAGTATGTTTAACATGATTCGCTTAAAGAAAGTGGATTAACTCAACAAGGAGTTAATAAATGTTCTTTGTTGGAATATAGTTAACTTAAAATGGATCAAGGCCAGACATAAGTACATAGCCCATAACTTATATTTTGTGGCGTATTCCTTTTCATACTCCGCCATATTATAACTTCGGAGATGGGATGAAGAATTTTTGTACTCATTGCACTCATCATAATAAGCAGGGCGGAATACCGCTTACTGCTAGCCAGAGTGGGGATGTGCGAAGTTACGCGGGTGTTCGCACGCAGATGGCCATCTGTATCGTAAATGATTACGTCTTCATCGGATCTATTAATATGGTAAATGTTGGATAAACATACCCCTCTCTTGCGAGACGATGGTATGCTATCATTTATCAGTGACTAATAAATCGTGTCCATCTTCGAAGCTACAATTATAACTTCGAAGATGCTTATAAGTACTGTTTGAGTACGGTTTCTATTAAGTTTATTTCAGCATTGCTTAATATTCCATTGCCGTTTTTGACTGAGTCCTCAAGTTTTTCTACCGCTTCTTCGATAATGCGTTCTTTTTTGTTGTCTTGCATGTTAATTCATCTCCTCTTCATAATGCTTTTCGCAGTAGAAGTCATTAAAGTCTCCCTCCCACTCATCATTCTTTTTAAAGTTTCCTGTTGGAGTTATATCATACAAAACATTTACATTTTGTAGATTATATACTGCTGGCTTGTTGCATTTATCGCATTTATGATCGTGTGCTATTAATTTTACCATCATAAGTTTGTTGATTAATGATCAAGAATAATTATAATCTTCGTCTTCTTGGATGTATCCGCTAGGCCAGATAATAGGATTGCCTAGTTCATCTATAGCAACCTCGTGAATATTATTGAAGTTGTTTCCTTCTTCGTCACTAGCCATGATTATGGTTTTGTTTGATGGTAGTCCTTTGAGGGCTGCGCGTAATTCTTTGACAAGCATAAGTTTGTTGATTAATGATTAAGGCAAGGACAATTCTCGAAATGACCATGGATAAAGCGTCCTTTACCGCGGTCATCACAACAAATGCACTTTTTTATTTTTAAGTTATCAGCTAAGAACGTTTCTGCTGTAGCATTATTATTGTCTAACATTTTCCAGAATGATTCTAATGCTTCTTCTTTAGTGTCAGCATAGAACTCAAAAGTTTTAGTTGTAATAGTGACAGAAAATTTCTTTAAAAATTTCATATAAGGGTATTAATAATTAAAAACACGGCCGAGTCACTACAAAGATGGCTCGGCTAATGTTGATTGTCACTCAGCGTAAGCGGATTGACACCACAATGGCGGAAGAGGTGGTTCTTCTGGTGGTGGCAGAAGGTTAGTAATGATTTCTTCGGGGATAGGTGTTTCTTGAGCGTTCTTGGGAAGTTCCGCGAAGCATGCACGATGGAATGATAGTCCCATGTAGAATACTGTTGGCTCCCAGTCAATCGTTTCAAAGCATGCGTGACATAGCATAAGATCCCTCCGTGTTAATTGCTTATAACTGCCCCCATAAAGAGGCAGATAAAGCAATTATTTCTTTTCTTCTGTGATGACTTCTTTAGCCATCTCTACCAATGCTGGTTTGTTAGCGTTGAATAGAACTGCATTAAGAGCTGATTGACCTTCTGGTGTGAGTTCCAAATCTCCGTTGATAAATCCTGCTTTTTTAAGAATTTGTGTGTCTTTATCAACTAAGACTTTGAACATAGCTGTGAGTTTTGACATGGTGTTTCCTTTTGAGTCTGTAGACTCGATTAATTGTATTTCGCGTTCATGTGTACCCCATCCACCTTTGTGTATTTCACAAATAGAACCTTGGGGATAACGATCGAGAAATATTTCCGTACCATGGATACATGTGATAGTAAATATTTCTTCTGTAGCACCGCATGGTGCTAAACCTTTAAATTCTAGTTTGTATTTAACTCTATCTCCTGCTTTAAACATAATTTCTCCTTTCGACCTTTAATTATTTAAATGGTTCATATAGTAATTTGGCTTGTTGAATAAATTGGAATAAAATTCTTTTAGCTTGTGCTTTTTTAAAGGCTTTTTTAGTTCCAGTTTTAAACCAAGCATAATCTAACAAAGCTTCGATTTCTTTTGTTTTTAAGACTTTTAGATTTATCATTGTAGTCAATTAATGCTTCTTGTTTTTCCATTGAAATATATATCCTTTTGAGTATTTATTCAATGTAGTAAGCATGTGTAGATGCTTAGTAGGCCATAAGAATTCACCGCAATTTATTCCTAGAGCACTTAGTACTGTTATTAATGTTTCGTCACGGAATGGAGTTAGTCTGGAGATTGTATAGTCTTTTAGTTTTAGTATAGTTGTTAGTTCTTCCGCAAGTTCGTTAAGATTGACTTCTCCATCGATTGTAACTGAATTGAATTTGTTTGGATCGCAGTCTCCGATGTAAACGTGATTGTCTTCAGCTCGTGCTAGCCAAGCGACCATGCGAGCTTTTATTTTATCAAGTACTTGTTCTTTGTTTGTCATACGTCATTGTTCCTTTCAAATTCTTTTTCATTGAAGTGTAGTTTGAAGTATCCATCAATGTGATCAATGGCGATGCGTCCACCACGTTTAGGGTAAAGTACGATAACATCAAGGGAATGTTGGTCTTGGTCGAATTGTAAAGCGCCTTCTTTCTTGAGTATGGTGAAGCCTGAGTCGTGTTTTCTACGGGTGGCTTTAAATTTAATTGTAGCCATAGATGTAAGTTTCCGCAATTAATGATTGTAGATAAAAAAGAGGCTATATCAAAAGATATGCCTCTTTCTGTTTAACTCTTGGGCTTGACGTTAACATTTGTAACGCCATGCTCAGTGAGTTTCTGGAGTGCGATAGGATCGCGTCCAAATGCAAAGCTTCTACGGCTATCGATTTTCACGAAGCTGTATGGTTTCCCTGCATTTTGTCCAGTTTTTGCGACTCCGTTTACAATAACCAAATCGGACATTGGAATTGTAACAGTGCCATTATCGTTAATCTGCATAGATTAACTCCTTTCCCTGTGACGGGTTAATAATTATTCATAAATAAGGTATTAATAATTATTCTACTTCTTCTACTTCATAATCATCAACCTTTACGTTGTCACGAGCGCCAATGATGCCCTTTTCGTAAAGTGTTTCATTTAAGTCTTCCATCATTTCATCAGCTTTTTCGTTCGCTTCTTCGTCATCTTTGGCGTTGAATTTTAATCCTCTGATATGAATGCATTGAATTTCATATTTTGCCATATGATTAAATCTAATAGTGATTAATGTTTCAATTACACAAAAGAAAAAACAATAGGGCAATGCGTCTCGCACGCCCTTGATTGTTTATTACGACCATTTCTTTGGTGTCCTGTGAAATGGCGAAAGGTCAGGTTATAGCCGCTTTAAGCGACGTTTTACTCACTAGTTTGACACGTTTATGGGCAGTAGCCCGAAACGAGGGATGTATCTCGTCTACAGGTTAACGTGTTTGACACGGCAAAAGTGACGCACTTAGCGTCGCAACAATGAGATACGTAGCAGTTTTAAGGCTGCCTCGTATAATTCAGTAAGATGGTTATCCACTGTCTCGCAGAAGGCTTCGACAGTGCCACGAACTGATGCATTGTTGAGGTAATCCTCTACCGTGTATTTTGATAAGACCTTATGTTTGCTCTCTCGCAAGTGGTCTTGAAGCTTGCGAACAACGTATTCAAACAATCCTGTTATGTGGTCAGGCATGTTTGTTCCCTTTCGAATAGCGACTGATGACGAAGGTCAAGAGGACGCTTTAATTGTTGCTTATTAGCACGTAATTTATTGGCTGTCTCAAATGCTTCGCGTAGCTTTTTCAGGTCATCTGTTACTACTGTACACACAAACTTTTGTTTTAACATAAATTTTATATTTCTTTCCACTTGCTTATTACACTAAAGCAAGTATAATAAATAAATTATTCATAACAAAGGTATTAATCTTTGGGGGGGAGGGGAGTGGTTTGGATGTGGGAGGTGAGATGTATTAAGATACTATATGGGGGGAGTCCCTTCCCACACAAACCACCTTTTTCTCAATACTTTCTAACTCAATTATTTTCGTACTTAGCGCTTACCACCCTTTTCACATCGCTTACCACCCTTTTCTATGAGCATACCACCCTATTTTTAACGATTGACCACCTTTAAAATTTATGATATAATCCCAACTAGACACAATCCAGTGTCAAAGTTTTGAAAAGGGTTAGAGTAGCAGAGAGCCACGAGTTGTGGCTTTTTGCTTTATATTGACACTTGTTAAGTTATTCGTTATAATTTATGCGTAATATTAATAGCATTAAATACAATTATGAAAACACAAGAAGTTTGGCTTAATTTAGGGTGTGGTGTGGTTTTGGCTCCGCCACCATTCATTAATATCGATAAATATTTAAAGTTTAAAGATTTAAAAGCTGGCAAGGGAGTCTATAAAAATGCTCATGTTCCGAAAGGTGCGAAGTTTCTTAATGCAGATATCATTAAGCTTCCATTCCCAGATAATCACGCGGATTACATTGAGAGCTTGGATGTAGTGGAACATATACCGTTTCATAAAGTGGGCAATGCGTTCGCTGAGATGTACAGAGTGCTTAAACCTGGAGGGAAGTTAGGCTTAATGACTCCGAATTTTGATCTTGTAGCCAAGCAGTGGATTGATACAATTGCAGGGAAACCTATTGATAGCGAAGAAATGGTGCGTAAATATTTTGATGTAATGGAGATTATTTATGGGAATCAGGCGCATGATGGCGAGTTTCATTGCACACCATTCAATCCGTATTTTATTGGAAATATTTTAATGGGTGTTGGATTTAAAGCAGAAAACATTAAAGTTAATATGTTTCCAAGAGGGTGCAAGGTTTGGCCACCAATTAAAGGACGTAATATAAAGGATTATCAAGGTAGGGTTTTCGGTATTGATGAGATGTGGGTTGAAGCGATAAAGTAACTTGTGATATAATATTTTTAATAATTAATTCCAGGTTAGAAAGTCCCCTTGTATAAGGGGTATGAAATCCTGGACGAAAGGACTTTGTAAAATGCAAAGTAGTAATTTTGAGCTTGACGTTTTAGTCCATGGCTCATCTGCACGTACCTACCAGCACGAGGGGCGTGTTTTTATTGAGGGGAAAGAAGGTTCGGAGTTTACAATCCGAATCAAAAATAATACCCACCGTAGAGTGCTAGCCGTTTTAACTGTCGACGGTTTAAGTGTAATTGACGGCAAAGAGGGTTCATTCACCTCAGGGGGCTATATAATCGATCCGTTCGGATCTGTAAAAGTCCCTGGTTGGCGTTTAAACAACGAGGAAGTGGCTTCCTTTGAGTTTACGTCTCCGAACAAGGCTTATGCGTCTAAACAGGGCAGCGGAGGCAATTTAGGCGTTATAGGGTGTGCTTTATATTATGAAGAGTATAAGAGTCTGCCATGGTCAACAGTAACCACGACAGATAATGATAGGTTCTATACTCTAAATCCATCATTACGTGATGTCGATACTTCCCCATCAATGTATATGAATGCTTCTCAATCATCTTCAAACACATCTTTAAGATTAGATTCTGTGCAAAATTCTTTAGGTACAAAATTTGGAGATAAAGCTGTTCATAAAATTCGTGATGAATTTTTTCAACGTTCTACTAAAGTTCCTATTGAAATATTGACAATTTACTACGATTCGAAACAAGGCTTAAAAGAACGTGGGATTGATTTGGAATGGCGTCCAACAATTTCTCCCTCAGCTTTTCCAAAAGAAGATATTAAGTTTTGTCAGCCACCCAAAGATTGGAAATAGTATATAAAGTTAAAACCCCCATAATAGGGGGTTTTTCTTTGTATGGGACTTAAGTTCCATTGTCCCAAGTAGGGAACGGGCTGTTCCCGTATAAAGTATGACCAATTCGAATTAGGAACATATCTCGAATAATTTTATTGTAACACAAGTCATGCTCCTCGAGTATAGACAAACTTGTTTACTCGTGGTTTTTTATTTGGTATACTTATAATAAGTTATTTAAATAATAACTTGTTTCATTTATGTGTTAGGCTATTTGAAACGTGTTGAGAGCTCTTTAAAAACGTATATAAAGAATTAACTGACCAGCTTAATAGGAGGCCTCTGCTCTCAATCTTTGATTGAGGCGTTGTCCTATCCCTTGACACAAGTGGGGTCTTTGACCTCTCTCGGAATTCATCTGTAGACTTGGGTTGAGGGCGGAGGAGATGATAAGCAACGTCAGATAAGAGGTTATTTACGAAGTATTTAACTTTGATTGTGGTTTTATTTATACTATTAAATCCTTCAGATTTAATAAGCAAAGAATATTACGCTCCACAATCACAACTGTTCTCACTAAAACCTGCTGAGGTGTACGTAGAAAAAATCGTACCCGCAGATTGCTCGTGTGTCGAATACGCTAAAGCCAAATCAGGTATAAATATTGGACGCTCAATTAAAGTTGCAAAAAATCATCCGATTAATTCAGCAACTCCAATTGAAGGAGCGATAGGTGTTATAGGAACAGGTCAAGCAGGACATTTGTTTGTAGTTACCGCAATTAAAGGAGACATGATTGAGATAAATGAATCTAATTATGAACCCTGTAAGATAACTACACGCTTAATTCCTATCAATGCTGAGTATATAAAAGGATATTATTACGAGTAAAGATTGATTATAATAAATTAAATTTTGTACATTAGCTCCCTCATTTTTAGTGAGGGAGCTTTTAAATTTTAAGTACTTGTTATATAATTTAAGTAACTTGACAAATTAATCGATTTTCATTATGGCAATTACAAAGATGGGTAATAATTGGCTACAGAACTTTCTAAAAAAGCTTAGGGATACTAAAGATAAGCTCACTTCGGTTAAAAATCAGCGTGATGTACAAGTTTTTACTCCCCCAGTAACTATTCCTGAGTCTGTTTTGCCACAACCAAAGCCAGAACCACAGAGGGATATTCAGTTGAATACTACTAGAGTACCAAACCCTTCCTTAATTCCTGTCTATCCAATGCAAATGCCCGCAAGCAGACCACATCAAATTCCAACACATCCACAACTTTATGATAGTGAAACTGGAGGAGCTTTAGATCCTAATGAACCTGCCAACATTCCACTTCCATTAAGACACGATCCAAATTTTTGGGTAAAAACACCAGTTTCAACGCAGAAATTACCTGTTCAACGTAAGCGCCAAATAATTAAATCAAGAATTAATAAGATTTAAAAATTATGGTAAAAGATAAACTTAAATTTATTGTCCGCAAATATATCTTTGCAAGATCGGCTAAAGAAGCTATTCGCTTAGATAAACAAACACCAGTTGCTGATGTTTGGGTAGATGCTGATTGGCAAAATCAGCAAGAAAACAAGTTTGGCCCAATGGGTTTTAATATTAATATTCCAAGTAATCATAGAAAGGAGAGAAAATAAATGTCAAAATGGTCAAAATTAGCTCCCCCTGGAACTGAAGAGGAGATTAAAGCTCGTCGAAATGAATTTATGAAGAAACATAGTAAGGAAGTTTACGAAAAAGCAAATGGGAAAACAGCCATGGATGCTTTAAAGCGCGCTAATCCTGTACTGGCATTTGCAAGAGTTTTGAAGGGTGTTGACGATAAGGTTGTTGATCCAGTAATTGGTGGTATTAAGGGATTGGTTCGTAAAGTAACCCGTAAAAAATAAGGATTGTTGATGATTTATATAATTTATGGCAACTCAAGAAGCATTTGATAAGAAGAAATTTCAACAATTAGAATCAGGGCTTAAGAAACAGTTAAAACAGTCCAAAACTGCTTTAACTCCAAATACACAACCAACACTTAAGGACTTACAGACGCAAGCAAAGCTTTTAACAACACAGGAACAGTTGAACAAAGCGGCTAATGATGCTTTAAAACTTGATGTGTATGGGCCGAAAGAAGAAAGTGATTCTAATTTAACGAAACTTGCTCCTCCTAAAGAAGGGCTCTTTACTCGTACCTTACACGCACTTGGTACTCCCCTCTATGGAATAGTTGGCGCTATTGAGGCTGCCTTAGGGAAGGGTTCGAAGTCAGGATTGTCAAATATTGGAGCAAATATTAAAGAGCGTGGGACGTTTGGCGATCTTTTGAGACAATACGACGTTAATAAATGGGTTTCTATGCCGCTCGGTTTGGCTTTAGATATTACATTCGATCCTGTCAACTGGTTAACAGCTGGAACAACTGCAACAATTCCAAAATTATTTAAAGGTGTTACTAAAGGTGGCTTAGAAGGATTAGGAGCAGCTGCAAAATCTGCCGCGTTGCAAAAAGCAGATACTTTAGCCAGTCGTATTCCAGTTTTAAGCAGAAGATTAGTATCTGAAGGAGTAAAGAAAGATATAAGCAAGAAAGCTACAGCAGCTGAAGCTTTGTTTAGAGAAAAAGCTGGGTTACCTTCAGCAGTTGAGGAAATTGCTAAAATTTCAGCTAAATATACTGATAAAGGCAAGGGGAATATTGGTAAAGGTATCGAAACTATTGGGAAGAAAATTTTTGGTGAAGAGAATTGGGAGAAATTCCGTTATTCTCCTATCACTTATGCAAAAAATTTATTGAAGAGAGATGAAGAACGTATTGTAAATCCATACTCTACTTTAGATGAAATAAAGACAGAATTGGCTTTATCAACTGATCCAATGACAGCTAGGTTGCTTAATGCTACACGCGCTGAGGATGCTAGATTCTTTAAGAATACTGCACAAGATATAGCATACAATCCCCCAGCTAAGGGAATATTTAATAAAACTAATTCTTCTAAAATTCAATCTGATTTTTCTAAAGTGTCAGCAGAGGATAGGGCAGTAAGACAGAGCATGAATACTATTTTAGAACAACAGCGAAGCGTTATGGATGATACGGGAATAGAATGGTATGATAAACTTAGAAAGAAAGTATTTGATGTTCAGAAAGATTCTTATGGTTTGCCAATACTAAAAAACGGTAAAGAAGTTTTGAAAAATCCAAAAATTGCTGCGTTAGTAAATAACTATGAACGGCTTTTGGGTTTGTTTAAAGTAACCAAAGTTCCGTTAAACCCCACTGCATATACCAATGCCGTAATTGGTAACACTACTTTTGGAGGGATGATTGGCTTAAATGTCCTTTCACCTGATTATATAAAGTATGTTAATGCTGGACGTAAAATTATAAACGGTGAAAAGATTTCTCCAGAATTGGTGAGTCTTATTGAAGGAGATAAAAAATTACAGCAGTTCATAAGAGACTACAAGAAGAGTTTGGAAGGTCTTGGTGGTTCAAAAGAAATGTTTGATAATGTAACCAGTCAGACTTTATTAGAATCTATTGGAGATGATTTGGTTTCAGTTGGTAAAAATGCTGGACAAGTTTTTGGAAAGCATGCTGATCCAAATACTATGTTTAAAGCTTCCAGTCCAGAAGGAACAAGATTATTGCAAAGATTTTGGGAATGGTTTGCTGGAAGAGATATGCATAAGGCTCAAATTTTAGGAACAGCCAGTGATCCGTTTATCACAAGGGATATTTTCTATGGTAATTTTCAAAAGTGGATGGATGATTTATATGAAACTCCTGGTAAATCACAACATATTCGTAAGGACATTGTCAATTTTTTGGAAAATTGGTCAACTAAATACGCTAAGGTTGATGGATCGTTTAAATTAGGTTCATTACTACAGTTAACGTTAGATGGTGTGACTGAAGGAGAGCTTCGTCGGATTGCAAGATTTGTGCCGTTATCTGCGAGTGATATTACGAAATCTGGTAACCTCTTTAAATTAACACCTCAGGCGGCAAGTTTGGTAGCAAATGAAGCATATATGAATTATGCGGCTATGCCAGCAGCTATCCGCATGCTTAGAGCAATGCCAGTTCTTGGATCTCCTTTTGCCTCCTTTGCATATGCATCTGCTATTAAAACAGGAAAAACTCTTTATAGAAATCCTGCGTTATTTAATAAAGTAACATTTGCTTTGGATGAAATTGAAAGAGGTGAACCACAGACTCCACTTGAGAAGACGGCATTAGCTGGACCGTATTATAATTATTTGAATACTTATGAAAGGGTTAAAATTCCTTTCTTTAAAGAATATCCGTTATATTTAAATATTGCAAACATGATTCCTTACTTGGGTATGAATCAATTTCAACCATCTGAGCGTAAGTATACGTCATCAGCTTCTCAAGCAGTCGGAAGTGTGGTCGATAAGCTTCCATTCTTAAAGACGCCAGAAGGTCAGGTTATGTTTGATTATATAATTCAACCTTGGATTCTAAATGAGTCTAGTCCAACTGGTATTTTTGGACAACCACTATTTAAGCAATCTGATACAGCGTTAGAAAAAAGTTTAGCGGCTGGTAAGTCGCTAATGCAGGCGTATACGCCAACTTGGTTACCACCAGGATATAGGTTTAATCAAGTTATGAATGCTGTACAAGGTAAGACACCTCAAGGAATTGATTCTTCAAAATCTGGGTGGGAGTTATTAGGGAAATCTGCTTTTTCAACAGCGGGTTTTCCCGTCTCAGATATAAATTTACCGTATCAATCTTCTCAATTAAAAAAGCAGATTGAAAATAGTGCAAAGAAAAAATAATTAACACGAAGGAAATAATATGGCTAATATTAATGATTTAATTGGACAACAGGTTAATCCAAATTCTGTTGTTTCACAACAAGCTCCACAAGCTTCACCTATTCCACAAGCACCAATGAATGAACCAGCTGCAGGACCACAAGAAATGGCAACTCCTGAGCAAAAGGAAGAACTTAAGAGATTATTTGCTGGCGTGCAAGGGGCAAATTCAAAATTAGTGTCTCAGGATTTAATGGGGCGTAATCAGAATAGTATAATGCGTCAAGAGTTAGTACAGAAATTATTTGAATTGATGCAACAAGCTGGAGTTGATCCAAATGATCCAGCAGCGATCAAGGCTTTTCTTCAGCAATTAGAGCAACAAGATCCTGATTTATTAGAAATGTTTGAAGTGGCATTCAGAGGATTGGCTGGTAACGAACAAGTTCCAGGGGGAAGCGAAGGAATGATGCAAGGTGGAATGAATGGAGAAATGCCTGAGGAAGATAATACCGTACAGGAAAGATTCCAAAACCTATCTCGTATGGAACAATAGTATTTAAGAAAACCATTATGACAATAGATATGAATAATTTAGAAAAATATGAAAAGTTTTTCCGTTTTCGGAACAAACGTATTAAACTTGAGAAAGTTTCTTTCAAGAAAGGAATTAGTGTTGAAAAAATCTCTAATCATTATCATGATTGGATGAAAGGTTTTCAGAAGAATATATTTCAAACGTTAATGCGTATGGAGTGGTTAGATAGACACCTTTTGTTTGACGGATACGAAAAAAAAATAAATAAAAAAAACGGTAGATACTTTAATTTTGGAAGGAAACTGTTTTGGCAAGAGATGATTGGGTTTAATCATAGTTTATTTAACATTATCTTTTTTAAATCAATCGCAAGTTATTTAGATGATTTTTTTCCTAACTATGAAGAGATAGATGTTTTTGATTATGATTTCCCGTATCCGTTTGAATATATGCGATTGGAAAATTTGTATTACGTACATAAGATGCCTAACAGGATGGAATTATTATTGGAAGGGGAACGACGGAAAATGAATGTTGGCGAATTTGAAGATTTTGTTGTTGCATGGTTTTCTGATGATCATTACAAAACTGGGCGCATGTGGAATATTTATGATTTTAACGGAGAACGAAACTTGCGATTTGTTAAGCAAGTAATTCCATTAGCCGAAAAACTTAAGATGAAAGGGAATAAATAATGACAATGTCAGAAAGACCATTGATAATTTTTGATAATTCTAGTAGATATCGCAATAGTCCAAATCGCGCTAATTTTGATAAACAGAATTTGTTACTCAAAGGAATGATGGTACATTCTGGTGATTTAAAGAAAGCTGCGCAGTATGCTGGTATAAGGAAAATGGCAGATGTGTACCGTACTTTGGATAGATTAACTTTACGTAAAGGTTATTACGAAGCTTTAGATAATCATGATATTTCTCTTGATTATATTGTTAAGGGTATTAAAGATGTCGCAGAAAACGGAGAATTAGCTTCTGTTAGATTAAAAGCATTACAAGTTCTTCTAAAAACATTAGGGCTTGAGTCTTATGGTAAAGAAGAAGAGGGGGGAAAGGGATGGGAAGAATTGATTAATAAGGCAGTGGGTGCAAAAGAAGATACCAAAGAACTTCCAGAAGTCACCGCTACTGGATATAATGTTAATATCCCAAGAGTTCCAGAAGAAGAGTTAGAGAAGCGTAATAAAGAAAATAAATTAGGAAAAGAATTATATGAGCAGTAACTTGCAAGAAATTCCAAAGGAGATGTTTGATCCAAAATTCTTTTTGGAGAATTTTTGTAAGATAAAAACAAAGTCAAGACACATGGTTCCATTTATTTTAAATGAAGCTCAGAAAGATTTGTTTAATGCATTAGTTTTTCAGAAAGTTAAGCGTGTGATATTGCTTAAAGCTCGTCAATTAGGGTTCTCAACAGCAGTTTGTGGTTTCTTATATCACGATACAATTATGAACCCTGGAACAACTTCTGTCATCATTGGATATAACAGAGAAATGACCACTGAGTTACTAGAAAAGATAAAATTGTTCTATGCTACAACTCCTGTTAAGTTACAGCCTACAATTAAATATAATTCCAGACACGAGATTTCATTTCCTGTTATCGGAAGTAAAATCATAGTGTTGCCATCTAATGAATCAGTGGGTAGAGGCTACACCATTAACAACTTACTTTGTACGGAGCTTGCGTTGTGGGAGAAGGCTGAAGAAAAGATGACTACCTTGGAAGCATCTGTTCCTATTGATGGACGAATTATTATTGAATCTACCCCTCACGGTATTGGTAATAAATATCATGAGATGTGGGTAGCTGATAATGATTACTTAAAGAAAGAGTATGGTTGGTGGTGGGGTTATACTAAAGAAGAAGTTGATACAATACGCAAACGTTTGAACAATGAACAACTCTTTGCTCAGGAATACGGATTAACATTCCTTACATCTGGTAGGTTGGTATTTGATCGTGAAGCTTTAGAAAAACAGCGTAAGAATATTTTGAAGGTCGGAGATAAAATTAGTTATGAAAATTCTGATGCTCAGTTAGAAGAAAAAGATGTAAGAATTTTTGAGGATCTAAGAATTTATAAACCACCAGTCTCTGATGGACTATATATTTTTGGTGTTGATAACTCAGAAGGTGTTGAGGGTGGTGATTTTACAGCAGTGACTGTTTTGGATCGAAGGACTGGAGAAGAAGTAGCATTTTATAGAGGGTTAATTACCCCAGATCATTTAGCTTTAAAATTGAATCAATGGGGAAGATTTTACAATAACGCATTGATGGTTATTGAAATTAACAATCATGGGCTAACGACTATTATGGATTTAAAAAAATTGATATATCCTAATATGTATCACAGACCAAAGAAATTCGATGTTGTTGCTGATCCGATTTCAGAAAAACTTGGATGGAAAACATCTCGGGTGACGAAACCTTTAATGATTGGAGATTTGGATAAAGCATTGCGTGAAGATTCAATAATGTTTCATTCCAAGGAGACCTTAGATGAAATGCTTACGTATGTTTACAATGATAGCAACGAGATGGTTCCGATGAGTAAAAAATATCACGATGACTGTATTATGTCTGCAGCTTTGGCAATACAAGGGTTTAAGGTGATGTATGATAAACCATTAGATCAAATCGACTACACACTGATTTTACCCAAGACTTTCGCTTATTGATTACTTGTTATATACTTTACTTGACATTTACTCGACAATTATTTAATAATTATGGTTAAAAAACTTAAAACAGGAGATGCTTTTCGTCAATATTCACCCAATGATTTTGGTGAAGAGGATCTTCAGCGTGATTATTCCACGCAACTCGATGATGCTCGCAGTTATTTTTTATCTAATATAAAACCAAGATTGGATAGATCATACAAGCTTTACATTGCTTATAACGGTGATAGAGCTAAAGAAATACAAAAATGGCAAGCTAATATATTTGTTCCGTATACTCAATCAGTCATAGAAACACTTATGCCGCGTATTTTAGATGCGCGCCCAGATTTTTCTGTACAGGGAAGAAACGCAGAAGATCAGTCTAAGGCTAAGAAGCTTGAAAAATTAGCGGATTATTATTGGGAAAAGGCAGATATGGATGGCAAGGTTGAGGATTTTATCAGGTCTGCTATGGTCTATGGAACTGGGTTTTTGCAGGTATTTTGGAAAAAAGACGTTCGTGAGTTGGAGTTTTTAAGAAGTAATAATTTAAACGGAAAGCTTGTTTGGAAAAAAGAAAAGAGAACCTTTTACGATGCTCCTTGTGCTGAATGGGTTGATAATTACAATCTTTGGTATGATTGGAGAAATGTGGGAGCAAAAGACAAGAGATTTTGGTTTAAACGAGCGGTTATAACGAAACAAGAAATTGAAAGACGTTATCCAATGGCTGATCCTAAAAAGATGGCTCTTATACGTCCAGGTGGGGATGTGTTGGATTATGCGCAAATAAGACGTGATGTTAAATTAAATCATGAAGAAATCAGTCGTGGAAGAGATATGGTAACTCCGCAATATAACTATAATACATCTGGTTTGGCTGGATTTTTTCAAAACAATAGTTATAATGATTTGTACGAAGTCTTTGAATGGCACAGGCCACTTGATGATCGCTTTGCTGTTATGGTTAATGGAGTTCCAATTCTTAAGGGTGGGGAAATCCCAAATCCTTATGATTTTAAGGAAACTGTATTTATAGCAGTTCCGTATCTGAAAGTTCCAGGGGAGTTTGAAGGTTATGGAATTCCAATGATTTTGGAAAATCCACAAATCATGTTGAATATGATTAAAAATCAGCGCTTAGATGCTGTAACTTTGAATATTCATAAGATGTGGATTGTAAATCCATTAGCTAATATTAATAAGAAAGAATTAGTAACCAGACCGTTCGGAATTATATATTCTACTGATCCGCAAGGAGTTAGAGAAGTAGAGTTTTCAGATGTCAAAAGTTCAGCTTTTGAAGAAGAAAAGCTTATTAAGAGTGATATGCGTTATGCTTCAGGGGTAGATGATTTTTCCATGGGTGAAAGTGGAGCATCGGCTTCTGCAACCGAAGTTCGTCATTTGCGTGAATCTACCATTGAACGGGTGAGATTATTTATAAATCACCTTGCTGATTCATTCGCTACCTTACAGAGATATTGGTTATCTATGACACAGCAATTTTTCACTAAGGATATGATATTGCGTGTGATTGGTAATAATGGAGAAATTGAGTTTCCGTTAATTGCTAAGGATGATATCATGGGTGAATTTGATTTTAAAGCCACTATCTTACCTTCAATTGCTGGTCAGAATGAAATTAAAAAGAAACAAGATATGGATTTGTTGCAGCTATTCATGAATTTGCCACCAGAACTCGGTCTTGTTGATATGAAGAAAGTAATTGCTAAGGTTTTGTATGATTGGAATTGGGATTATACTGACATTGCCCCAGATAAACAACCAGAAGGATTAATTAGTGGAGATGGCGCAGGAGCAATTCCTGGACAAGAATTACCGTTACCACCGCCTTCACAAGAAACTCCTACTCCAGGTCAGGGTGGTCCACTTGAAGCAGCTCTTGCTTTGTTGGGTAAAAAACCAATTACAACAAGCATTCAACCAGCATCACCATTTGCAGAGGCAGCGATGCCGATTCCGCTTGTTCCTGGTCAAATGCCACCAACAGCACCAGACACTACTAATCCACGTGGATTGAATCGCGCTGGTGGAGGACGAGTAAATACAAATATTCCAAGTGGTAATAAGAATGCTAATCCAACAAGTGCCTTATTAAATCGTGTAAATAATATTCAAAGATAAGGATAAATTTATGATTAAAAAAAGCAAGAATAAATTCTTACAAAGTATTATAGACAAGGCAGTGAAACGTAAAGTTGTTAAAAAGGTCGGCAATTTGTCTAAATTAAAAAATCTTAGTAAATTAAAGGTTAAATAATATGACAGATTGGATTAAGGGGGCGATAAAACGCCCAGGCCAATTACATAAAGATTTAGGTGTTCCACAAGGTCAAAAAATTCCAGCTTCTAAATTGGCGTCAGCGCTTAATAGTAAGAATCCAAAGATTAGGAGACGAGCTATTCTAGCTAAGACATTAGCGAAAATGCATAAATAATTAATAATAACATTATGACATCATATAAAGAACTAAATGAACAAGGGAGAGATGAATTATTGCTTGAATTAGCGAATACACCTATGTATCAAGCTATTCTTCATTATTTACATGAACAAGACGGTTTAGTAATAAATGGATTAAGGGCAGCAGATCCTTTTAAGAATCCGACAGATTTGGCCAGACATCAAGGTTTTTCCATGGGATTATTTAGTTTGAGATTAAAAGTTGAAGATTTAATAAAACAAGCTAAAGATTCAGAACAAGTTTCTGAAAGAAAGGAATAATCCTATGGCAGAAGATAATATTTCTGAGAAGATGAAAGAATTAATCAGTAATTATTTAAATAAGCCTTTTAAGAAAGGTGTTGATTTATCTGAGATAATCAAGAAAGTTAAGGAAAGAAGACTGAAAAAGAGCTCTCAGAATCAGGAGAAATAATTTTATGGCAGATACTACGTATGATAATAAAGCTGTTGACACAGCAGCTTCTAAGGCAGTTGGAAGGATAAAAGAAACTGTTTTGAAACGCAGGAAGGCTAAAAAGTCTAATATGTATGGTGGTCAGGGTGGTAAGAAAAAGTGTTAGTTTGCTAAAGTGGTGTTACTTGTGTCATAATTTAGTTAATCAATAATCATTAATATGAATTTATTATGAGCGAAGAAATCAAGATACCGTCCGCAGTTGCGGGTAGCGGATCAACTGGTCCTGCAGAAGGTGGTCAGACAGGGAAGCCAGTAAGTACCACAGATAATTCCAAGAATTACGAGGAATTAGAAAAAAAATTAGGAGAACAAGGTAATGAGTTAGGTGAATATCGAACGTTTATCGAGAAGATAACACCATTGCTCAATAAACTTGAAACTAGTCCTGATTTAGTCAAAGCCATTATGGATGGCAAAATTGATCAAAAATTGATCAGTGCCGTACTCGACGGTAAAGTAAAAATCGAGGAAGCTCAGCAAGTTGCTGAAGCTCACGATGAAGTTAAAAAAGAAATGGGAAAAGAAGCTTTCGATAAGGCTAATATTGCAGAGATAGAGAAGAGAATTGTTGAAAAAGTTACAAATACTGTTAATCAAACAGTTGAACAACACTTCCGATCTGATAACGAACAAAAGGAATTTGAAAATCATGTTACAACTTTTATTGCTAACACGAAAGATTTTCCTGATTATGCAGATAGAATCTCTACTTGGCTTAATGATCATCCAGATCAAGATGATATAGAAGTAGCTTATCACGCTGTTAAGGGCATTGTTCTAGCTGAGGCACAAGCTAAGGCTAATCAAGTCAATACAGGTGATGCGGCTAAGGATGTTGCTGCAAATGCAGGGGGTGTAAATGCCCCATCAGCAGGAGCAGTAGTTACTCCGAGTGTTGATCCTTGGGATCAATTAGTATCTCGAAAGAGCAACCCAAATAGTTTATAACTTTATTTAGTGAGTATTGGTAATTGGCTAGCACATTAACAATTAAAAGGAAATATTCACAAATATGTCACAGTTTCCGTATTACACAGAACCAAGCCACGATCAGGGCTCTCAAACTGGATCAGCTGTACGAGATACAGCTGTATCAAGTGCTGAAGGCCGTTTGGTTGTAGATGCGGTGGATCGAATTTTCCTTCTTGAACCAAACAAGCATCCTCTTGTCACCTTACTGACTAACGTTGGTAAAGTATTCGATGGAAAAGCCTGGAAAGGTTCAGGAATGTTGAAAGCTCCTACTGGTAATCCAGAATTCTCATGGTTTAGTTTATCTTGGACCATGTAAAACTTAGCTATATGCTGGAACACTCTAAAGACTTGTGTACCATAGTATAATCTGATATACTACAACTATGGTAACAATTACAAGTATGAAAACAATGGGCAATCAGCAGGTAACACCTATAAATTTGGCTTGGTTAGCTGGAATTTGGGACGGTGAAGGCACTTTTGCTATTTGTCGTTCTAATCGAAATAATCGTACTTTAAAACAATCAACACCAGTATTTACTGGGAGACTCACATTATCAAACACTTCTGAAACAATGATCGATGAAATTCTTAGAGTATTATCTTCTATTGGTGTAAGGGTTAGTATTTGGAAGAACCCTAAACCACGGAAGGTAAATCATAAAAGAGAAATTCATCTTACTATTAATCGCCAAGAAGATGTTATTAAATGTTGCGAAATGTTGATTCCATATCTAATTGTAAAGAAAGAACGCGCTCTTACTGTACTTGAGTTTATGAAAATCAGATCAGGATATAAACGAAGAGTTGGGCGTGACCCTAAGACAGGACGACTTACTGGAGTTTTGACACAAGGATATGGTAAAGATTTAATTACGTTATTTAAAAAAATGAAAGTTTTAAACCAAGTTGGTATCATAGATGGAACCTCAGAGACTACACGCTAAGCACTCTTAATGAGTGATGATATAGTCCGACCTCATGCGAAATCATGAGAGCTACACAGAAATGTTGTAGCCCCCTATAAAGGGTAACAATAAGCGAAGATTACTATGGTGGACGATACGCCAAAGTTAGCGGTACTTATGCTGCTTCTGGTGCTCTCACGATCACTGTATCTGGCGCAGGTTCTTCAAGTGCCTACATCTTTACTGTAGGAGACATTATCCGTAACGCCCGCACTGGTGAAAACATGAAGGTTGCAACTATTGCATCCGCCACTACTATCACTATTGCTTCTGGTGGCCGTGCTTATGGTACGACCGCAGCTGCTGCTGGTGCTGATGGAGATGGTCTATATATCATCGGTAATGTGAGCGAAGAAAATTCTGGTGCTCGAAATGTGAACACCACTCGCTCATCTAAACAGAGCAATTATACCCAAATCTTTAAGACAACAATTGCTGTTTCAGGAACTGAAGCTGCAGCTGAACTCTATGGTGGAAAAGACCTACCTTACCTTCGGGCAAAGCATGGTACTCAACACGCCTTAGACATTGAACGAGCTTTCTGGTTTGGTGAGAAAAAATCAACCACAGGTACTAACTCTCATCCTGAGAGAGCAACTGGTGGTGTTCTTGAATTTATTAATAGCGGTAATGCTTACGTACAGGATCAAAGTGGTCCTTTAACTGCATCAGATTTCAACCTTTTCTTAAAGGAAGGATTTACTTATGGTAATTCCGAGAAATTCTTGTTTGCAGGTGGTAATGTATTGCAAGCTGTTAATGAATTTTCACGTGGTCAATTGCTAACTTCTGTTGGTGATACTACATATGGTGTTAAAGTATCCAAATACATGACACCATTTGGAAGTATTAACATTGTTCACGTTCCACTGTTTGTCAGTGATTATGCAGGTTATGCATTCTTACTTGACATGGAATGCTTCAAATATAGATTCATGCAGGGTCGCGACACTAAGTTGATGACCAACATTCAAGCTCCTGATGTTGATGGAGAAATCGATCAATACATGACTGAGTGTGGTTTGCAGAGAATGCAAGCTGCAAGAAACGCTTTGTTAAAGGGTGTAGAATTATAAATTTAAATTTATAATCGACGTTCACGGGAGGACTTAGTCGTTAACCGCAAGTTCTCCTTCGTAAACTTTGATTTACGGCCCGATGCAATCACGGGTAATTGATTTGCAGAAAGTTCTTAAAATTTATGTCATCTTTAGATTCATTACTCGTACGACAAGCTCTTAAGAAGGGGCTTGTTAGACGGGTTACAAACGATCTCTCGGTTGGACTTCGTTTGAGATATATTGGTACAAGCACAGTTACTTCAGTTGCGGTAACGCAGGCTGATAGTATTGTTCTTACAACCGCAGCTGCTACAGATACATTTTTGTTTGACGGTGCAGGTAGTTACTCTACTTTAGGTGCTCTTTCAGATGCAATCAATGCCACTGGAAGATGGGAATCAAAAGTCATGGATGCTCTTCGAAGTGAAGATCCAGACGATTTCTTTGTCACAAGTGCTGGCGTAGCTGCTACAACTGATGATAATGGTGTAGCTACTTATGATTTAGTAATTGATACCTCTGCAGCTGCAACCTTTGGTTGTCTCTTGTCTCCAAGTATCAATTGGGACTCACCAACTGGTCATCGAGTTAGCTTGATTGAAGTTGATTACTTAGTAAATAACACCGCAGCCTTTGACACTTTGTCAATCACAAAGCGAAAAGGAACTACTGAAACCGTGATTTATGCTGCAACAAATACTGATAATAGCGCTGCAAGTCTTACCTTTGCTTCAGGAAATGGAAGCATTACTTTGGGTAATGATGAAGAGCTTGTTGTCCAATTTGATGGTACAGTCGTTGATGCTGCTGATGGTTACATTCAAGTAATCGGTACATTAGAGTAAATTTGTATTTCTACCAGGGGTTCATTTGAATCCCTGGTAGAAAAGTGGTTATAATAATTATTATGAATTAATTTAAAAATATGAAGTTTGTATCTAAAAATGCTAATTTTCGACTCGTTTTACGTCCTTCAATTCCCGCTGAACCTTTAGCTGGAAGAACTGCTACTCCAGGCTTGTATGTATTATTTCAAGATGGTATAGCTGTAGTTGATAAACCTGAAGTTATTGAGATGTTAAAAGCTCATCCAGGATTTAATACTGATTTTGTTATTGCTGATGATGATGCAAGTAGTACTATCTTACGAAGTACTGAACCAGAACATAGTATTCAAGAAATCAAATATGGGCATGTTGGTAGGGAAGAGAATCCTAAAAAACCTGTCCCAATAACACCTGAATTGAAAAAAGCTTTAGCTGAAATGATGATTCCTATGGCCAAAGAGATGGCCGAAGAAATGGCTAAAGTAAGGGTGCAAGAGATCTTGAAAGATAAATCATCTACAAAACCAGTTCTAAAGAAGGGTGCAACCAAAGAAAAGTCTTCAGATGAAGCAAGTGCAGGAGACGTAAAAGACGAAGCGACTAATTAGCCTCTAAAGGTTAAGTGTGTTCGAATAGCCTAACTTTTAGAGATAATAATTGTCTCTGACTGTTAGGCTATTTGTCTAATAGGTCGAAGTCTTTAATGACAAAGGAAAATTCAAATTTATGGACGTAAGAAGTAATCAAGCCTATTATTCTTTTGTTTATGATCCGACAATATACGGGCTTAATACTGCATTTTGGAAAGAGCTTAACGGTTCTGCTAGCACGGTTTCGAATAAAATTCGATTAAATTCCGTTACGATTGTTTCCAAGCACCAGTATTTAAGAGGTAAGTTCACATTTGGACTTACTATGGCATCCGCACCAGCTTCGGGTGATAACAAAGAATTTGGCTTAAAAAATCAAGCAATCGCAACTGCTCGTAATGCTGCATACTTCCAAATATCAGGAGCAACTGTTAATGCAATAACCGTTGGTCCAACTGGAACTGTTACCACTACTGCTCTAAATCAGACTGCGATAGATGCAATAACTTGGACAACTAACAATGACTTCAGTATTTTCTGGCAAAGAAACAGAGTTATTTTTGCCGTAAACGGAATTACTGTTGCAGATATTACAGATCGTAATTTAGTTCCTCAGAATATAGTACTTCCAGTATATATTGCCAACAATGTTGCTGACAACGAAAGTTTGTCATATGTGGAAATGAATTATGTTGATGAAGTTGTAAAACCTGATTGGGAATTGCCAATTGTATCTCCTGCTGGAACAACTGATGTTACCATAGAGAGCACTAAAGAATCATTATCCATTACTGAAAATGTGGCTATTGTACTTGTAAGTGATATTAGTGGCGTTGATTCCTTAACGATTACTGATGTGTTAACATCAGCAATCACGGTTGAACCTAATATAAGTGATGCATTAACTATTTCAGAAGATATTGGTACACCAGTTGTTTCTACTGAACCAAATGTTAATGATGCATTAACTATCACTGAATCTGCCACAGTTGAAACTCCTGAATTAGGGAACATTGGTGTAAATGAAGAGTTAACCATTACAGAAGGATTGACAGTTGATGGTCCAGCTTCTTAATAAGTAATTACAAGGGGAGTATTTTAACAATACTCTCCTGGAGATGAGACTCATGAATGAAAATTTATTAGAATTAGGAACCGTAGCTATACTTTTCTTATTATTCATAAGAGAATTCTTTGCTTATTTAAAAGCAAAGCAGAATAATAATGGAACTAACGGTAATAGTAATGGCAATGGAAGTAATAGTGTCACAGATAAAGCAATTCTTAAGGAATTGCAAACAATGAATTCCAATCATTTACATACAATCCAACAAGTTATTGAAACTGGTAACGCGCGACTTGTAGACGTTATTCATGGAGATAATAACAAAATGATTGAATTGCTTGGAGAAATTAAAGGTAGATTAAAGTAATATGCAATATCCAATAGGGGCTCTAAAAGATCCATACGATCCACGAGACATTCTATTTGGTAGTGTTGAAATCCCTACTCTATTACCCAGAAAGTTTAGTCTCAGAGAAAAACAATCCCCAGTTCCAATACAAAATTTTGGAAGCTGTGTTGGATTTGGCGCTAAAGCTATCAAAGAGTACCAAGAGAAACTTGAGTATCTGGAAGAAAAAATTCTATCTGGAAGATTTGCGTATGCTGTGGCTAAAACTTTAGATGGCATATCTAATCAAGAAGGAACTTATCCTAGGGTGATGATGAAAGTGTTGGCTGGGGTTGGCATTAGTTATGATTCTTCATTTCCTAATAATCCAGCCCCCGCAACTCATCAAGAATATATTAGTCCAATTCCTGATGAGGCTATGGAAGAAGCAATACAGTTTCGCATTAAGGGGTTTGCCAGATGTCTAACTGTTTCTGAATTAAAACAAGCCATTTATAACTATGGCCCAGTTTTAGTTACCCTAAATGTTTATGATACATTTGATAATCCGATTAATGGTTTTATTGGTCCAAGACATAATCAGCAATATAATAGAGGCGGGCATGCAATAGTCGCTGTTGGTTGGGATGATGACAAGGAAGGAATAGGAGCTTTTGAGATTAAAAATTCATGGGGAACGGGATGGGGAGACCAAGGATATGCTTTTGTTGCTTACAACTATGACGGACAATTTCCTTTTATGGATGCTTTAGCTCCAGTAGACTTTGTAGATGCAACTGCCACTACGGGAGCTCCTATAAGCTTAGAAATGCCACTAGAAGGGCAAATAGTAGTTACCCAAGAGTTTGGGGCTAATCCTGACATGTATGCCCCATACGGATTAGATGGTCATAATGGAGTTGATTTAAGGGCTAAGGGGAATGTTTCTGTTTTCGCTTTAGATGACGGAGAGGTGATCTTTGCAGGAATTAAAGGTGCATATGGGAATTGTGTTATAATTCAACATCTATGGGGAGTGAGTTTATACGCGCATCTTTCTTCTTTAACCGTAGAAGATATAGGACCTGATGGAAAATTTCCAACGATTAGTAAAAAAGACGAAGTGGGTAAATCTGGAAATACAGGAAATTCTACAGGGGAGCATTTGCATCTTGGAATAAGAATTAATGGGGTAAAAAATCCAGGATTCTTTGACTGGGTTGACCCAATGCCTTATTTATTAGGCAAGAAAGTAAATAATATGATAATTGTTAATAGTACAAGCGATCCAGCAACGAAGTGGTTGCTCGATGGTAGTGTTCTGCGCGGATATGCAGATTTCGCTGCGTTTCAGAAAGATATCGCAGGACGATTGGTAATTGAATTAACTCTTCCTGATGTCGAATTTAATAAAATTCCTAAATCAGGAGCAGTTATTAAAACATAATTAATTTAGAAAGGATTTTATGAATATTAAAGATTTAACTCAAAGCATCATCGCTGTTTTGATTGTTGGTGGGGCAGTTGCTTCATTGTTTGTTCCAGTAGTTAGTGATGCAGGAAATCAATTAATCAGATTTGCAGCTGGCGTAGTTCTTGGTTTCTATTTTGGCGCAGGAACAGTTCCAACTTTTGGATTGCGAAAGTAACTTGACATTTTTGTATAAGTATTGTGTGATAAAATTGTTGTAATTGTTGTAATTGATGACTTGTGTAATAATAAGATTAATATGATATTTGACACAAAGGTCGAAAAAACATAATTAAACGAAAGGAAACTTTAATGCGAAAATCAATGAAAAAATCTGGTGATGGTATTGGTGTTGAAGGAAGATTCCGTATCCAAGTTACTCAAAGAGATCTCGATGGTGTCGATCACGTAATTGGAGACTCTGGCTGGAAGAAAAATCAAGTGACAAACTTGGGTATTGCCCAATATTTGCTAGCTTGGTTGACTGACGGTTCAGGTGGTAAGCAAGTAACTTATATGGCATTAGGAACTGGTTCTCAACCTGCTTCTAACGCTACGAGTTTGGCTGGTGAAATTACTGATGCTACGAACTCTCGAAAAGCAGTTTCAAGTTCAACTGTTGCTTCTAGAACAGCTCAGTTCACAGCAGCTTGGGCATCTTCTGACAGTTTCGTAACTGCTACTGCAAACATTTCTAACGTTGGGTTGTTCAACACTGTAACAACTGGCGCTGGAACAATCTTTGCTGGTAACACTTATGCTTCTTCAGCAGTCGCTACAAACCAGAACGTGAACGCGACATATCAGATCCGCTTCACAAGCGCTTAATCTTAACTGAACCAATCGGTTTGGTTAAAGGGTTAGGGGGTGTTCTCCCTAACTAGAAAACGCCCCTTTAGCTTTATTATTAAATATACATTATGAAAAAACAGACTAAGGCTACAACGAAGTATCCTGAGTATGAAAAAGCTCTCCAAAAGCATAATGGAAAATTGAAACTAGATATCGGTGGAGGAGCGCATCCTTTTGAAGGTTGCGCCTGCATGGATATTAGATATTTTCCTGGAGTAGACTTTGTTCAAAACTTAGAAAAATTTCCGTGGCCTCTTCCTGATGAATCAGTATCGTTTGTGTTTGGTTCTCATATTCTTGAGCACATAAATCCTACGATGCCTGATCCAAAACTTGTCGGTTTAATTGATTTGCTCCTTGATAAGGGTGTAATAAATCAAGCTGAAGCTGATAAGTATATTGGTGAATATAAACACTTGAACACATTCATCCGTTTAATGGATGAAGTGTGGCGCATTCTTGAACCAGGCGGAAGATTCATATTCATAGTACCGTACGCAGGCTCACTTGGTTATTGGCAAGACCCAACACACGTTAACGCCATTAACGAAGTTACCCTTGCTTATTTTGACCCTCTTGATCTTTCTGGATTTTATAGATTTTACAAGCCAAAACCTTGGAAAATTATAGATAATGTATGGAATTCTGGAGGAAATCTTGAGGTTAGACTAGAGAAAAGGGTAGTCGACCCTGATTACGGTTCAGAAGAATTCTTAAATGAATTAAAAAAACGATATGAAAACAAGCCTAAATAAGAAAAAAGTTGATTCATCAATCATGCCGAATGGAATGAAGAAGAACCCAAAGAGTGAAAATGGAATTTGGACTGATCGTGTATTAATATTTACTCCAACTACTGGGAGTGTGCGTATGGAGTGGGTATTAGCTCGTTATGGTCAAGTTATCCCTACGAATTGGTCTAATGTCGGAGTTCATCAATTTTTAAGCCCGTTTGTTCCTTTGGAATATCAATTGGCCGATGCTCAGAATTTAATGGCTAAGAAAGTAGTGGAAGATGATTACAAATGGATCATTTGGATTGAAGAAGATAACGTAATTCCAGATAATACTTTTTGGAAATTCAATGATTATATAAATAACCGTACTGCTCCAGTAGTATCTGGATTGTACTTCGTTAAATCAGAACCACCAGAGCCAATTCTTTATAGAGGAAGAGGAACTTCTTATTATAGGGATTGGGAACTCGGTGATAAAGTCTGGGTTGATGGAGTACCGATGGGTTGTTTGTTAATGGACGCTGAATTAATCAAACAAGCGTGGAAAGAAAGTCCTGAGTACGTAGTGGGTGGAGAATTGACAAGACGTGTTTTCGGAGCCCCGAGTATGATGTGGTTTGATGAAGAAAAAGGTGGTTCAGTTGCCACTGGTGGAACTACAGACCTTGCTTGGTGTACACGATGTATAAAGGATCGTTTATTTGAAAAAGCTGGATGGCCAGAATTTCAAGATAAAGAATTTCCTTTCTTGGTTGATACAAGTATATTCGTTCGTCATATTGACAAACAAGGACGTCAATATCCGTTACAGTTTCCAGAACAGTTTTTACCTAAAGATCCAGCCAAATTAGCAAAGGCTGTGAAAATATTAAGTGGTAAGTATTAAGTGGT
>JALNYV010000067.1 GCA_023229785.1 Candidatus Dojkabacteria bacterium
ATGGGATTCCGTTCTCCCGGAGAGAAAACTGCCTTTGAAGTAGATCAATTAAATAATGCTGCTCAACGTATTTTTAGAAATAAGACAAATAAATTTGAAATTGAGTTTATGGAACCACTTATTAATAAAATGCTTGAAATGGCTAAACGTAATATAACTACTACTGATCTAGTTCGAGTGATGGATGAGGATATTGGGGTTACTGATTTTATTTCTGTTTCAAAAGAAGACATTACTGCTAAAGGTAAATTACGTCCTATTGGTTCTCGTCATTTTGCAGCTCGTGCTCAGTTAATGCAAAATATGCTTGGAATCTTTAATAGTCCAATAGGACAAATGATTGCCCCACACATGTCTGCTAAGGCTCTTGCTAAACTTATTGAAGAACAAATGGGATTTGAACAGTATCAATTTATTAGGGAAAATATTGCTATTGCAGAACAGGCTGAAACACAGGCATTGATAAATCAAACTCAGGCCTCTCTACAAAATGCAGAAGCAGTTCCAGTAGAGGAGCAAATGTTGTCAAATGCCATTGAACAAGGAACAATGTAAAATATATATTAGAAAGTACTTGACAAATCCTTTAGACTAGAGTATAATATAAGTTTAAAGGAGATAAAATTGAGTAGAATTATATGGAAAGAGGAAGTACCTAATATACAAGTGTGGTTAGAAAAAGGTAAGACTACAGAAGAGATTGGGGACATTTATGGTGTATCTCGACAACGGATTTACCAAGTTCTAACTAAATATGGCCTTAGTACTAATGTAAAAGTAAGAAAAAACTTTTTACGGGATAAAGCACCTAAGTATTATTGGTTTAATAAGATGTTAACTTTAAAACAAGTGGAGAAGAGTGAGCGAACTCTTCTACTTGCTTGTACTAATATTCCAGACTATTGCCCAATGCTAGGTATTCCTTTAAATTATGATGGGACAGGTATAGAAGGAGATTGGTCTAGGAAAGACAACTCTCCTTCACTAGATAGGATAGACTCTAGTAAAGGTTATACTAAAGGTAATATACATGTAATCTCTTGGAGAGCAAATAGAATTAAAAATGATAGTACTCCAGAAGAATTAATGCAGATTGCTAAGTATATGGTAAATTTGACAAGAAATACCTTGCAAGTATAATTCATTTCTGGTATACTATATATATGAGTTTAAATTTAAAGACTGAACAAGCTAAGAAATATACTAAAAATGAGTTACTTCTAATCATTCGAGAGTATATTACTGAACAAGTAGAGTTATCAAGACGTAAAATGTTAGATGATGAGGCTTTTCATAAAGCTAGTTGGAGTGAAAATCAAGCTTATCATCTAGGCATTCAAAAAGCATTAAGTAAGATCGAAGCATTCCTACCAGACCCGGAAGGTAAGTAAAATTGTCAACTGAAAGTATTTTTAATAGTGGCACACCAGCCACAGAAACACCGCCTGTAGTAAGTCCTTCTACCACTACTTCAACTATCCCACCAGAAGTTGCAGAGTTTGTAGGTACGGGAAAGAAGTATGCAACATTAGAAGAAGCCCTTAAATCTGTTCCACATGCACAAAAATTAATTCCTTCTCTTCAAGAAGAATTGGCAAATGTAAAAGCAGAACTAGAAAAAAGGCGTACTACTGAAGCAATTCTTGAAGAACTTAGATCATCTGGTATTCAGAGTCCTGCTACACCAGCACAAGCCTCCCTTACTCCAGAAGCAGTACAGTCACTAATTACACAAACATTAGGGCAGCAACAAATTAAAGAGCGTGAAGCTCAAAATGAAGCTAGTGTAATTTCAAGTTTTACTGCTAAGTTTGGTACACAAGCTGAAGTAGAATATAAGAGAATTGCAGTAGAGTCAGGGTTAACAATCCAAGAGATCAATAAATTATCAAAAACCTCACCAACTTTAGTACTTAAATTGGCAGGACTAGATAATAAAAAGACTACTCAAGTTGTAAATAAACCCACAAGTACTATTAATACAGAAGCCTTTAATTCTCAACAAGTAGATCCAAATCTATCTGCCCGAGTAAAAGCTGGAGCTTCTACAAAAGATCTTCTGAATGGCTGGAAAATAGCTGGCCAAAAAGTTGGTAAAACTTACTAATAAAGGAAATATTTAAATGTCTCAACTAACAACTAATACAACTGCTTTTATTGAAGCACAACAGTATAGCCAGTTTATCCTTGATAACCTGCATGATTATCTGTTGCCTGAAGGTATGTCTCGTGACGTGTCTGACTTTGGTACTGGTACTACTCTTAATATCAAAACTGTAGGTACTGTTACTATTCAGGATGCTGCTGAAGATACTCCATTGGTATTCAATCCAATTGATACTGGTACAATCACATTGTCTATTACTGACTATGTTGGTGATGCTTGGCGTGTCTCGGATGACCTGCGTGAAGATGGTGCTCAAGTAGATACTTTGATGGCTATGCGAGCAATGGAATCTACTCGTGCTCTGGGTGAAAACCATGAGTCGCGTTTCTTGTCTGTAGCTAATCTGGCACAAACTAATGCTGCTGTCAACTTGGTCAACGGTCGTCCTCATCGTTGGATTGGTGGAGGTTCTGGTGTAATTACTCGTGTTATGTCTATGTCTGACTTCATTGCTATGAAATTGGCCTTTGACAAAGCTAATGTACCTGCGGGTGGACGTATTGCTATTGTAGATCCTATTGTTGAAGCT
>JALNYV010000068.1 GCA_023229785.1 Candidatus Dojkabacteria bacterium
CTACCTCCTATTATAATTTGTTTATTTGTAAGCGGAGCACCTTTTCTTTTTTCTAATACTGGTCGCATTTGTTCGACAACTTCATCTAACTTTCTGGCACTTTCTCCTTTTAAACCAAGTCTTTCTTTATTTATGTTAAAAGCATACTTATCTTTTTGTGGTATAATTACTTTTGATGAAGAATCTGCCGTACTTACTTCAACTTGTTTTGGGACTAGTGGCACTTCCGATTGTTTTACTGCTGGGACTATTTGTGGTTGCGTTTGTATTTTCCCTGTTTGCAACACTTCTGGCGCTTTGGTAACCCCTTCTACTCCTTTAGATTGGTTGTAGATGTCTTTTGCCTGATCCAAAGTAAAACCTTCTTTTGAAAACTTATCTAATATTTTTTTGTTTTCTGGTTTACTGGCAAAAACTAACGAATTTTGGTAAAACTCCTCTGCACTCCCATACTTCTTTGCTTCTTGGATGAGAGGGTTTACATCTTTAGGTTGGACGGACAATCCAGCTTGTGCGCCCTTATGTGGTAACTTTAAGTTTTTAGTTGTAAATCCTATATTCAAACCCGGATTAAGTATTTGGTCTTCTGCTCCACCTAAAATAACCCTTATTGAATTAAGGTAGTCTTTAGGATCTGGGTTTAATTTTTGTATTTGTTTGATTGCATTACTTCCCCTAATCTTTGTAACTATTTCTTCTGCTGTTTCTACTTGTCGTGGAGTTAGGAATGGTATTTCATTCATATTGCCTAACATTTTTGATACGTTTCTAATTTCAGGTAGGAATCTCTTTAATGCTTTAGCATCTAAACTTGATTTGGCAATCCCTGCTCCAAAAGCCCCGACTATTCCAGCTCTGGCTACGTCACTCACATCAAAACCAGCACCCAATACGTCTATGGCTATACCAGCTTTAGTTGGTTGTTGAGGTGTACCAAAAAAGTTATTAGGTCTGGTTAATGGAGCTTTTATGAATCTTGATGGTTCTGATATTTCTCTACCCGCCTGTGCTGTCCCTCTGACTATTTCTCCAGGAATTGAACCGATCATACTAGCTATTAATGGTGCAGACTTCTTAACCATATTTATTTTGAAATCTTGAATAGGATTAACTTTAAATTGTGGGGTATTCTGAATTTGTTGCCCTATCTGTTGTCCGAACTGTTGTCCTTTTTGCGACAAGTTAGCTCCCCAGTTGGCGATATTCTGTGTTGTTTGTCTTGCTTGTGGAGATGTTGGCATGAAATATTGTTGAGGACTTTGAAAAGATTGTTTAACTCTATTTACTCCACCTTGTATTCCACCTGGAGTTATTTGGTTAAGTGCGTTGTAGCCTATTTTCACAGCATTATATGCTTGTACTGGGGGTAAACTGTTTATAATTGCTTTTCCTCCACTCTTGATAGCGTTCCCAAAATTCATACTCATACCCTGAACAGCCTGTTTAAATTTATCTAGTGGGTTCATTTTTTTAAAGTCCTTCCTTTAACTGCGTTTGTTACCATTGGTGCTATACCCTGCTGTGTTTGTGGTACATCAGTGTTTATGTTGTTTACAAAATAATATTTCATGGTATCAATAAAGTTTTTCTTTGTAGCATTAGGATTAACATTTTTAAATATATGCCAGTAATAAGCTGGTGGCAAAGCTTCTTCGGCAAACATTTCTTCTACTAAGGCTGTTGGTCTTTGTTTCATGTATTCAGTTCCCCACCTATTAGTATACTCGTCAATAACTGGTTTGTTTTTAGGATGAAACATCTCTGTCGGTACCAGTCTCGGTGTTTGGTGAAGTAGTTCGTGTTTAACAATATTTGTTATTTCGTCAATTACCATCTTTCTATTTGGATCTTTTTCGTTCTTAATTAAATTCTCATTTATAGTTATATTTCTTCCTGGAGTTCCTTTATTTCTTGATTCTCCACCTGCTTCTATATCTCCGAATTGGATTGGAACATTTGATAAAAATTCTCTCGCAGAAGGTTTTAATCCACTAATTACATTCCTTTTAATATTTTCAAGTAGGGGCGAAGGTGTTATTTGTGGTGCGTTATATGTCCTTTGTAAAGGATTAGAAAAGTCTTGCATTTGTCCTACTGGGTTTAGACTTCCTGTCCATGAATCGGGGTTTCTGGCAACACTCCCTCCAATATTTGTTAGTGACTGTGGAACAAAAGATCTTCCCCATCTAGGTGCATTTGCCATTACTTTATCTATTCCCTGTTGTCTTGCTACGGGATTAGACCAATCAACTGGGATTTTGTTTTGTGCCACATTTTGGATTCTTCTGTCTGCCATTTTATATGGAATGGACGAAATAGTGTTGTTTATTTGCTGAGGTATCTGTTGTACATTTCTTTGTAGATTTGCTAAACCTTGTCCACCAGTACCACTCCAAAAGTTATTACCATTATTTGACGTTGGGTTGAAGTAGTTTACTGCACTAGAAACGTTACCTTTATATTTTTCTAAGAGTTCTTTGGACTTTGATATAATTCCCATACATATTAGTTAGTATATCCATCATTAGGAAATCTGTTCCAGTCTGGTGCTTGTGTGTTAACCTGTGCTCCAAAAGGATTTTCAAGACCTGT
>JALNYV010000069.1 GCA_023229785.1 Candidatus Dojkabacteria bacterium
ATGACCTCTTGAAGACCATGGATCTAAATAAAGATAGTGATTGGAAGTTCAAACGTTATTCATTAAATCCAATAATAATTCCTAAAGCAGAGAATAAGTGGGAAGCAAAAGCTACATTTAACCCAGCTACTATATATCTAGGAGGGAAGACACACATCCTTTATAGAACTCTCTCCGAAGATAATACTTCTTTCATAGGATATGCCTCAAGTAAAGATGGCTTTCATATAGACGAAAGGTTAGAAACACCTATCTACTTACCAAGAGAGGACTTTGAGATGAAAAAGATTCCAAATGGAAATTCTGGCTGTGAAGATCCTCGTCTTACCAAAATAGGCAAGAATATTTATCTTTGTTATACAGCTTATGATAGTGTGAATCCACCCAAGGTTGCAGTATCTTCTATAAGTGAGAAAGACTTCCTTGCTCATAAGTGGAATTGGAGTAAACCGTTCCTCATAACTCCACCAGGACTCGATGACAAAGATACTTGTATCTTCCCTGAGAAATTCAAGGATGGTTACTTTATTTTACATCGAATGAATAATGAAATATGTGGAGATTATTTGACTAGACTAGACTTTAACGCAGGACAAGTAAACAAATGTATCAGAGTTATAGGCCCAAGGAGAAATACTTGGGATAGTGCAAAGGTAGGTATTACTGCTCCTCCAATAAAGACTAAATATGGATGGCTACTTCTTTATCATGGAGTCTCGAAGAGTCACTCTACTTATAGAGTAGGAGCTCTTCTTCTTGATCTGAAAGATCCAGCTATAGTTCTTGCTCGTACTTCTGATCCGATCTTTGCTCCTGAAGAAGATTATGAAAAGTTTGGAGTTGTGAATGGAGTCGTATTCCCTTGTGGAATGATACTTCAAGGTAAGGAACTATTTATCTACTATGGTGGAGGGGACAAGGTGGTAGGAGTAGCCACTATAAAGCTTTCAAATATACTTGATGCTCTTGTAAGAGGATCTAAATTCGAGGGGATGTAATTTTGAAGTTTGGTGTTTTTATGGTATAATACTCACGTAGGGCTGAAAAGCCTTTTGTTTGTTGTCTATATGGATAAAGAAAAAGATTATAATAATTTACATATTGCATTAGTACTTAAGTACTTTTGGAGAGTAGTTAGACGATTTAAAAAATCGTTTTTTTCTGTTATTATTGGAACATTTATTGCTACCGCTCTTGATTTATATATTCCTTTTCAATTTCTTAAACTTTGGAATATTTTAAGTACAAATAATTTTATTGTTTCAGATCAGGCATACCATATCGTGGCCACTATATTTATATTAGGTATTACTCGTGTAGTTATTGCTAGGAGTGTTAACTTTTTATCTGCTTATCTTGAGGCAAATGTAATAGCAGGGTTACGTGAGCAAGCCTTTTCATATCTTATGGGACATTCACATTCTTTTTTCTCGGATAATTTTGGAGGGGCTCTCACCCAGAAAATTAATAAACATGCAAAATCGTTCGAAAGATTAATGGATATGATGATTGATAATGGTCTCCCACTTATATTAAGAACAGTAGGAACGGTTTTTGCTATTTATACGCTTGTCCCTAAGTATTCTTTAATATTATTAATCTTCTCTACTGTTTTTATTTTGACCGCATTAGTTTATGTTCGGCTTAAGCTTAAATATGACATAATATCAGCACAAGCAGATACTAGAACCACAGGAGCATTAGCAGATTCCATAGGTAATTATTCGTCAGTTCAACTTTTTGCAGGTCGTGAATATGAAGATAAAAGAGTTGGAGAAGTTATACAGAAACAAAAAAAATCTACTGTTACAAATTGGTACTTATGGAGCGGTTTATTTTTTATACAGAGTCTTTATACAACAATTATTGAATTTGTTATTTTCTGGATAGCTATAGGTGATTGGAAATTAGGTATGATAGGAGTTCCAGTTATTATTTTAATACAAACTTATCTGTCACGTCTCACTAGTTATCTTTGGACATTCCACTCCATAGTACGTACTTTTTATGATGGATTTGCTGATGCTCAAGAAATGGCACTGGTCATGGAGAAGCCTTATGAAATAAAAGATGAAGTAAAACAAGAATTAAAAAATGTAAAAGGTGAAGTAGTGTTTGACAACGTCACTTATATTTACGATAAGAATAATACAAAAGTATTTGATAATTTCTCTCTTACAATACCTGCGGGACAAAAGCTTGCGATAGTAGGAACTTCGGGGGCAGGAAAGTCAACTTTCGTGAATCTTCTCATGAGATTGTTTAATTTAACTTCTGGTAAAATTATGATTGATGGTATAGATATTTCTACTATATCCCAAAAGAATTTACGAGAAGAGATAGGTTTCGTGCCTCAAGACCCAGCATTGTTCCATAGATCGCTTTTGGAAAATATCCGCTATGGGAGACGTGATGCGACAGACGAAGAAGTAAAAACTGCAAGTAGACTTGCAAATTGTGATAAATTTATAGATAGACTACCACTTGGCTATGATACATACGTAGGAGAGAGAGGAATAAAACTCTCAGGCGGAGAGCGTCAACGCGTAGCTATTGCCAGAGCCATTCTTAAAGATGCAC
>JALNYV010000031.1 GCA_023229785.1 Candidatus Dojkabacteria bacterium
CCCTAGACAGTACAACTAAAACCCTACGAGAAGCAATTAAACAAGCAGGTTGTTGCCTGTGTGAATACGGATTACATTTTGAATTAAAATGAACATTAAAGTAAAGGTAAAGGAATAGAACATTTAAAATTTAGAAGATTTACACATGCGGTGGCGGAATAAGACGCTTTCTAAGGTTGTTATCCCTACTTGAAATGGTAGGTGAAAGGCAAGATGGAGTAAAACCAGTATAACCATGTAAGATGCAATTTCTTACCCGCAGTTGTAAGTCTTTTAGATAGAAGTAAATAAACACAATGGAAGAAATTAAAAAAGAGTTCAAAAGATTCTATCTTGGTGGGTATGGTTATCTTTGCGAGAAAAAAGGTAAATATGTATATGCTGGTAATGACTTAAAACCAATTTGGCAATTTATAGAAAAGGTCTACAAACTAGGAGAGGAGAATGGATATAAAAAAGGATTAAACACAGCTAAAGATGAAGAAGCTAATGCGGTTGATGACTTTGGTAATCCAATTAAACTTAGTTTGGGTTAAATAAACACAATGCAAATATGAAAAAAATAATATGTTGGTTAAAAGGACACGAAAGGGGTAGTACAAGCGTTATACGACACTCCAAGTACTCAACATGGACAATAAAGTGTAAAAGATGTGGTTATAGAATAATTTACGAAAGTCCAATTGCAAGGTTGGTTGGTACGGAGATAAAGTTCGGTTTTGACGGAAATTAAATAACCAATGCAAAATACACAGATGAAAAGAATAAAGAAAGAGTTTAATAGACTATGCACAATAATGGAAGAATGTATTTGTCCTTGCCATATTAAGGGTAAACCTCAAAGAAGGGGGTGTTCTATTTGTTGGAAAACACATATAAAATGAATACACAGACAAAAAGAATAAAAGAAAAGACAATCAAGTGTGCAAAGTGTGATAGATTAGCAAAATATGACTATTATTCTCCATTTGGACATTTTTATAGATGTGGAATACATGACAGAAAATTTAAAAATAACATATGTGTTGTTGTAAAAAGAATATGAAAATAATTAAGGTAAACGAAGAAATACCAGAGAACGCTTGTATTATAGTTTTAAACTGGAAAGGTAAAAGATATTCTAAAGGTTGTTTAGGAAAACATTTACCATTAAAGATTTTTAAACAATCTATTGAGAGTTTGTCTAAAGCTACAATAAGGACTTTAGAATATATTGAAAATAAAAAATGAAAATTAAAAAAATTAAATATATTGATAGTGCTAGGACACCAGACCAAGATAGTTTAATTTGTGAACCATTTATTATTGTGGTTGTAGGTTTTGTTATCAAGGAAACTGACAAATATATAACTCTTGCCCAAGAAATAATGAGTAATGGAGATTTTAGAGGACAAATATCTATACCAAAAGTAACAATAATAAAATGAACACAGATAAAAAGAATAAGAAGGTTCTAATTTGTTCTAATTGTGGCAAGAAGCAATGGGGATTGATAGACAATATCTGCGAAAAATGTATGTCTAAAGCACTTAAAATGAATACACAGACAAAAAGAATATGTTAAAACTAGCCAAACCAGAACCAATGTCAAAGAAACATAAACTTTTAGTTAAAAGAATTATAGCCGATGGTAAGAAAAGACTGTTAAAATACTGGGGTATTAAATTAAAATGACACAGACAAAAAGAATAAAAACACCTACGCAAGATGTTTGTAATCTATGCAAAGCTAGTGGATTCAGGCAAGGACAAAAAGATATGAAAAAGAAAATAAATAAATTTATATCATTCTATCTACAAGAATGTTTGGGCTTACCACTTAAAAAACGTGATAATAGTTGGACTGAAATGGTTAAGTTACAAGAATTTATAAACAAATGAAAAAAAATTGTAAAGGTTGTGGAATGCCAAGAGAACCTAGAGATTATTTTTGGTCTAGTGATTATCATTCCAGAACTTGTGCTATAAATAAAGCAAATAAATTAAAAGAAGAATATTGGGATATGGTTAGATATTTAAAAGAAAATAAATGATGGCATTATACGGAGCTTTTACTGTAGGATATATACTAGGAGTTATTGTGTGTTTACTATTAACAAATGAAAACAAAGATTATTAAGTGGGGAAACAAAAAATGAAAATTACACCACAAATACATTTACATAATCTAAAAGATTTATTTCCTTGCCCTGTACAACAATTAGGGATAGACATAAATTCTATTGTTCAAGGTTCTCATCAGATTTTCTCACTTAATATATTTTTAATTAATTGGTCATTAAGTTTAGGAGTAATGATTCACACTAAATGAAATTTAAAATAATCAAAGACAATATAAGCTACGATGATATACTAAGTATTTCACTACGCGACAAGATGGTTACTTATAAAGATGGTAATAGAATCTTAGTAGATGACTTTAGTGATATAGAAATTTATGTTAAAATAGATGAATGGGTAAAACTTCATGGATAGATAAAAAATACGGTAAGGTATGTAAATACTGTAACAAAAGACACATATTTCTATCAACTCCTGGTGCAAATCTACCTAAATCAGATTATAAATGTAAAGAATAGTTTGTGGTATAATATGAGTTATGAAGTCTTCAGAAGATAAATTAACGATTAAGCAAAAAAGATGGATTAAGGCTTATATTGAGACGGGAAATGCCACAGAAGCAGCTATGCAAGCGTATGACTGTAAAGATAGGGACAGTGCTAGGGCGTTGGGTTCAGAAAACTTAGCAAAACTTAATATTGCAGAATTAATGGAAGATATGGGATTAACTGACGTTGCCCTTATAAATATAGGGACAGAAGGTATGACAAAAGCAATTAAACAATCCATGACGGGGGAGGTACATCCAGATTATGCCACAAGACATCGCTATTGGGATACTATGCTTAAATTGAAAAGAAAACTAACAGATAAACTAGATATAACTTCAGGTGGTGAGTCATTAATAGTTATCAAAGCAGATGGAAATAAGACTGTCCCAATGGCAAACACAAGTAATTGACGATAACCATCGTTTCAAAGTAATAAACTGTGGTAGACGTGCAGGTAAATCTTTCTTAGTCGCAATTAAACTTTTAGACTTTGCTTCTAACAACCCAAAATCAATTTCATGGTACATATCCCCTAACTACAAACAATCTAAATCAATCATGTGGGCTATGTTAATGAACATAATTCCACCACACGGGATAGTAAAGAAAAATGAAACCGAACTCAAAGTAGAACTAAAGAACGGAAGTCAGATATTACTCAAGGGCGCAGAAGACCCTGACAGCCTTCGAGGAGTAAGAATAGATTTCTGTGTATTTGATGAAGTAGCCTTCATAGACAAGTGGGAAGCGGTTTGGAACGTAATTCGCCCTACCTTAATCGATTCTAAGGCCTCTTGTTGGTTCATCTCGACCCCTAACGGGTTTAACCACTTCAAAGAAATGTATGAGAATGTGGCTAAGAAGGACGGAAAGCCAGTATTTGCACCTAGTGACCATGTAGCATTTCACTTTACTTCTTACGATAATCCTTACCTTGACAAAGAGGAATTAGAAAGTGCCAAGAAAACTACTGATGAGGACTCTTTCGCCCAGGAGTACATGGGAGAGTTTAGAAAAATGGTTGGACTTATATACAAGGAGTTTAGTAGAGATACACACATGGTTGATATACCTACTTTAGATTATAACTTCACTTACACCAGAGCCTTAGACTTTGGATTCGCACACAAGACAGCACTAATCTACTTTGCTATCAGTTCAGTAGGAGATGCTATATATGCTTACGATGGTTTATATCAAGAAGGTCTAACCGAAAATCAAATAGCTGATGTTGTTAAGGTTAAAGACTCAGGTCGCACAATAACAAATCCAGTAGCTGATTCGGCTCAACCAATGTCTATTCAACAACTAGCTGAACTAGGTGTATCGTTTAACCCGGTAGAGAAAGCACCCGACTCAGTTAAGGCGGGAGTAGTCAAAGTAGCTGAGTTACTAAAAGTCAGAGCCGATACTGGCAAACCAACCTTAATGTTCAACAAAAACCTAAATTGGATAGCAGATGAGTTTGAAAGATACAGATGGATGGAGAATAAGAGTGCCGACAACGCTATCAAAGAAGCACCCAATAAAGTAAACGACGATGCAATGGATGCTATACGTTATTTCGCAATGACTTACAAGAAAGATACTAATAATTATGACAATATAAACGCAGGTTTAGCAGATAAATGGAAACTATGATCAGCTTACCAACTGTCCAACAAGATTTACTATTTAGTCAACTATTCCCAGATGTAACCTTAACACGGGATGACATAGTCAAAGTTGTTTACTTCATTAACGCCAAGACTTCAACAACGCAGATAATACCAAGAGTTATTAGTGGTATAGACCAAATAGTTAAATATACTGGTAAAGGTCAAGTAATAGTCCATGTCCGAGAAGACATGGCTAACGTTGAGGTAAGACACACAGGAGAGGATATTTCTTTAAGATAATTTTTATGTTTGTGATATAATAGAAACGCGTACAAGATTGTATCTTAATGGCGACTCGAAAGGGTCGCTTTTTTATTGCCATATGCCAAAAAACACTACATCATCACTAGTTAGAGGAACCGAAGCTGAGGTCAAACTTTTTACTGAAGTTAACAAACACTACAAAACAGCAAGAGAAGATTTAGATATTCGTATTCAACGCAAGAACGGATTTGATGACGCAGACAAGATGTTTGCTTCACACATAGACGAAAACGGCTGGCCATATCGTTCCTTAATGTTTGACCCAACTCCTTATACAGTTATCCTTGAAAAGAACGGTAGACTAGTTGGGTCTAAGCCTAAAGGTAGGATGGTTCCACGAGAAGGTGGAGATTCACTAGGTGCAATGATTAACAACGAACTTCTTTCATACCAGTGGGATGACAATACTCGACTAGGTGATTCAATGCTTTCCAAATGGGCAATGATGGACATGAATGTAAGGAAGTACGGTTCCTCATTTGCTATTTGTAAATGGAGAAAAGAAAAGAAAGTTAGTAAAGACGGTGAGAAGATAAGCTCAGAGACATTTTACGATGGTCCAGACTTCACAGTATGTAATCCAAGAGACGTATTAGCCAATCCATCCTACTCTTTCATTAACAAATGGTTTCAATATAGAGAATATGTAACAGTTGATGAATTGAAAAGAACTAACGAATCTTCAACATCTAAGGCAATATATAAAAACTTAGACATATTAGAGGTTTCACTTGCCGAAGAAGCCAAGAACAAAGGCGACAGACGAGACAACAACTACACCATTAAGAACAAAGAGATGAGAGGTCTTACTGACTATATGGGAAGTGATGAAACATACCCAGCTTTTGAGGTTATAACCGAGTACAGACCAGACAGATGGATTAAATTCGCTCCTAAACACGGTGTAATCATTCAAGACATACCAAATCCATACAAACACGGTGAAATTCCTGTAGTTCATCTTAAATACTACCCGTTAGCTGATGATTTGTACGGAGTTAATGAATTAGAACCAGTATCAAAAGAAATTAGAGCTATTAACGCTCATCTATCAGCTTATTCAGACACTATTGCTTTAGCCCTACGCCCACCAGTACATATAAACCCAGTAAACGTCAGAATGCACACTATTGAATGGAATCCAGAAGCCAAATGGTTAATGACCAATCCAAATGTAGACGTACAACAAATGAAGATAGATACGAGTATGACTACAAACTTCCAATCTATCTATACAGTACTTAAGGGAAGTTTAATGAATGCTTTAGGTGAACAGTCGCAAGGTATGAGTTCCGCTAATCCAACACAGGATGCAAGCAGAGTAACTGCTACCGAAATTAAAGACACAAGTTACACCCGAAACATCAGAGACAACATGAACCAGAACTTCCTATCCGAAGCACTTAAAAAGCAGATTATCTTCTGGCACGTAATGAATCAACAATTTATGTTCAAAGGTTCTGTAGATAAACAAAGAATAATTAGAATCGTAGGTCGTGAAGCTGCAGAATACTTTAATCAAACAGGACTAGCAGACATCAGACCAACACAAAACGATGCAGAGATGATAGCAATGGGTCAAATGCAACAAGAAGACGTAATTCCAGGTCCACGCTATGCAGTCAATGTAGGTGAAGATGATATGGGTAACATGATGGAAGCACCAAAGTACATTCCAGATGAAAACGGTGCAGGTGGAAATCTAATAGTAGAAGAAGGCGATCTAGCAGGTACTTATGACTTTATTCCAGATATTGAATCTATGGGTGCACCAAGTGACCAACAAGTAGAAACTAAATTAACAGCTATTCTAGGAATGCTTACTAACCCAGCTATTCAACAAGGACTAGCAAGTGAAGGTAAAAAAACTAAGTTCTCTGAACTACTTATAAAGATGTTAGAAGCTTCTAAGGTAATTAAAGACGCTGATCAATACTTCGAAGACCTACCACCACAACAACCAATGGGACAAGTAGGACCAGACGGACAACCTATACCACAGGAAGCACCAACTATGCCAGCAATGACACCTGAACCAACAATGGAGGGAATGGCATGAAATTAACAGACGAAGAAAAGAAATTACAGTTACAAGGTTCTCAATTAAGAGAAATGACTGAAACTCAAGGGTGGAGTGAAGTTTTAATTCCACATCTTGAAAGTGTTATTCGTAACTCATGGGTAGATCCTAGAACATTTAAAAACGACAAAGAATACTCATTTGCAATGAGAACAGCTTGGGCAATGGCTAAGGCAAGTGACGAGATTATAGATTTTATTGAAAAGACTATTGAAGAAGGTATAGCAATGGGTGAAAAACAAAAGGGTAAAGTAGATCCTTTAAGGGAGGCAATGAGCTAGGAGGTGATTATCTTATGACAGTTATATTACAAAATTTCGGACAAATGGATAGACAGAGAAACACTAAAGGTTTCGGTGCAGTTCAAGGTGATCAAGGAACAGTTAGAGTTGAATTTCAAGGACAACAATTTGTTTTTGGACCTAATGAAAAGAAATCATTTTCAGATCATGGTATAGCAGCAGCAGTATTAGCAGCAGATGCAAGACTTAGAGTTGCAACAACAGCCGATGGAATAGCACAAATGGGTGGAAATCCAAGTGTAGCATTTAATAAATTTTAATATGTTATGGAAATCAAAACAAAACTTGACGACTTGCCAGAAAGCAATGATAAATTTTGGGAGCACGCTGAAATACATACAGGATTACTTGTAAAAGATGATCCTAACGAAAAACATTACTTTGTTAGAACATCTGGCAGACAAGCACAGTGTAACTTATGTGACTGGGGTTTTGAATTAGACCCTGGAGACAGGATAGAAGAAGGACATTTATATACTAAAAAAGGAAAGAAGGTGATTTAGATGATGAAAATGATGATGAAGAAAAAACAAATGATGATGAAAGAGAAAGAAATGAAGAAAAACATGAAGAAGATGCCTAAAAAACATAAATAATCTTTGTGATTTAAGTAGGGGGGCAGGGCAGATGCCTTCCTACCTAGACCACAAGTCTAGTGAATGTTAAGTCATTCCGCCTCACCAGCGTTACCAGGTTGTATAAAGGGGGTGAATATGAATGAACGACAATAATAAGGCTGAAGAACAAGTGGTAGAGACTGAGACTACCCAAGTAGAGTCGCCAACTACAGAAGCTCCTATTACTGGGGAGCAAACGGAGATTAAAGAGTCCGATGATCAAGGCTCTGTAGTCGAGGAGTCTGATGATGTGCCTGAAGGCAACGAGGAAACGCGAAGGGCGTTCCAAGAGATGCGACAGGAACTGAAACAGCTAAAAGAAGAGAAACAGAATCGTACAAAAGGAGAATCTGCATTTAGTGCATTTAGACAGCAGACACCTCCAGCAGGTGACGCACAAACTGTTAATATAATGGATTTTCAAGATCCGTTAACAGGCGAAACTAACTGGCAGGCTTATAATCAGCAGGTTAATAATGCGTTAGGTCAAGTTCGACAGAGTGCGACATATGAAGCCAAAGAAGCAATTAAGGAAGAACTAGATGAGCAGAAAGCTCGTGATAGATTTCCAGAATTGTTTGCTAATTCAGACGATGAGCAAGAAATTGCTGATAAGTGGTTAGCAGCTAAGGTAAGAGGTGAAAATCCTTCAATCTTCGACATTGCTGAACGCTATTCGAAGCGTGTAGGCAAAGCTGTATCCAAAGCCGAAAAAATAGGCGCGGAGAAGATCCTTAACGAGGTAAATGAAAAGGAGACTGCAAGTCTCACTGTTTCAGGACAGACATCTCAACCAGCAAAACAAGCAGCTTCGGCTGAACAACTTGCAGAACTGAGTAGGAAGTCAAGGTTCGGAGACGATGATGCTATAGCAGCCAGAATGAGTAATATACCTTGGGCAAATAAGTAGATCCACTTAGTCGTGACTGACTAAGGGATTAACTAACTTAGTCAGAAAGGACGGTGAATTAAAAAAATATATGTTAACTACATTCTATGATACAAGCAGAAGAGAAGATCTTTTGGATGTTATCGGAGACGTTACACCAGATGATACACCATTGGCAACAATGTTAGGTACCAGTACCGCCAAAGATACAGTCCATCAGTGGTTAGAGGATTATATAACTCCTCCAACTTCCGTATCCTTCGCCGCAGAAGGAGCAGCAGCAACTTATAGTGCTTTAACTCAACCAACTAGAATCACAAACATAACAGCTATTTTGTCCGAAACATTTAGAGTGTCAGGTACAGAAGCAGCAGTTACACCAGCAGGTGGTGATCCAATGAATTACCAATCAGGTAAAGCATTAAGAAGTTGGAAGATGAAGCAAGAGTATGCTCTTGTAAACGGAGCTTTAAGCTCAGGTGTTTCAGGAACAGCAGCAAGCATGGCTGGATTGACAGGTGTCATTACAACCTTAGCTACTTCTAGAAATTCTGGTACATCTTTGTCAGAAACCGAATTCCAAGATATGCATCAGCATTCATGGGAGAAAGGTGGAACCGACAATGCGTTCGACTTAGTCTTAGTTCCTTTTAATCTTAAGAGGAAGATAGACGGGTTTACCGCAGGTGCAACCAAGTACGTTGATCAATCCGACAAGAAATTAACACAACCAGTAGCTATTTATGAAACATCCGCTGGAGTTGCAAGAATAATGCAACACAGATATGTTCCATCTACCGCAGCATCAGTTGCGACAGCTATCTCAAGTGCTAATGCATTCTTAGGTATTAAAGAGGATCTTTACAAGGTAGCCTACTTAAGGAAACCTTTCAAAAAGATGCTTGCAGTTGATGGCGATCGCGAAAACGGTCAAATCATCGGCGAGTTTACTCTTGAATACAGAGGAGAGAGAACTTCTGTGTACCGACAGGGTTACGCAGTAAACGGGTAACCGTTTTGTAGCACTCGCCCCTTACGGGTGCTAACAAGATGGGTGCAATACAACAACCAGATCCATTCATAGATCAATACATCTATGAAAAAGCAACCGATCCCTCGGCTAAGATTGTATGGAAACAATATCAAAAGAAGTTAGTAGACAGAACAGATCATATAATTCAAATGGCACATGGTAATAGAGATGTAGTCAAATCTTCAGATGATTGGGCAATAGTAGAAGAACTTGTTAACTTTTGGGCAGACGAGTTTCCTCAAGAGTATCAAGACTTTAAATCGCAAATACCAGATATTAGAGCTTCGAGAAACGCTGGGGGGTATTCGAGTACAAGGGAGATTAAATATTTAGGAGCATTACCTCAACGCTTCATTAAAATGATACAGATTATCTTTCCTTACCAGCAGTTTAACAAGGAATTTATGTATAAGTTAATTAGAAAGTTCCCTGGATTTAAAATAGGTGGTGTTAATAATTTATCGAAAGGTCGTGTTATAATATAAACATGGCAATTCAAAACAGATCGTTAATAGCAGCAGAGCATGATTGGTATGCTACACGTAGCGGACTACCCAATACAGCTCCATTAGGAGACCACAAAGCTACCTATTATGGTACTAAAGGGTTTGGTGCTAATATGAGTATAGCTAAGCCTCTATCTCAAATCGAACAGGAGTGGTTACAGAGTGTAGGGTCTTCGACTTCAGACAAACCTTTTGAATTGTGGCTTAATGCTTGTCAAGCACAATCAGTAACTCCAGGTAAAACAGTAGACGATATGAAAATGAGATTCTTTACTTCAATAGCTTCAGGAACTAATCCTTAACTGTCCAAAAAAATATGATATAATAGCATTATGAGTCAGATTCTTTCGACCTGCCAGAATTGTAAAAGAGAATTTATAACATGGGAGGCTTGGATAAAGAAGGGTGCGGGTAAAAATTGTTCCAGAGAATGTTATTGGAAGAGTAAGAAAGGTATGGCTTCATATGTTAGAACCCCAGAACACAAATTAAAGATGTCTTCACTTATAAAAGCAAATCCTTGTGTCCTAAAAGCAAGTGAACATTTTAAGAAACTAAATCATTCAAAAAAGGGGAAGTGTATAGAAGAAATATATGGTATAGAAAAAGCAACTAAAATTAGAGAGAAATTGAGAATAACACTGACTGGTTCTAACAATCCAAATTATATAGATGGTCGTTCATTTCTTCCTTATGCTCCAGACTTTACAAAACTATTAAAAGAAAAAATAATTGAAAGAGATGGAAAAATATGTAAAGGTTGTGGTTTAGAACAAGAGGAACTTTGTGTCAAGGACGTCTTTGGTCGGGGGTTGACTATTCACCATATTGATTATGATAAAAGTAATAATAAAGAGTTTAATTTAATATCCTTGTGTAGAAAATGTAATTCTGGTGCTAACGGTAACAGGGAATATTATAAAAATTATTATGGAAAACAAATCTAAATTAGCCGCTTGTCTTATCATTAAGAACGATACAGAAGTAAAGATACTAGAAAGAGCTATTAATTCCTTTAAAAATTATGTTGATGGTATTTTTATAACAGCAACAAATATTCCAAATAAAGAAATACAAAAGTATTGTAAAAAGATAGGAGCACACTATTCGTTCTTTAAATGGACAAAAGATTTTTCCGCAGCTAGAAATTACAATTTTTCTCAAGTTCCAAAAGAATATGAGTGGCAATTTTGGGCAGACACAGACGACATAGTCGTTGGAGCTGAAACGTTTAAAGATGCCATCGCTAAAGCAGAGTCTATGAAGATGAAAGCTATATTTGCTCGCTATCTTTATCAAGTAGAGTTGGATGAGAAAGGTAACATCAAACAAATCTTAATAGAACACTTAAGAGAAAGAATAATCCGAAATGACGGCTCTTTTAAGTGGGTAGCACCTATTCACGAAACCTTAATAGAACAAGTACCTACAGGAAAGTTTGACTACTCAGGTTTTCAAGTAGTTCATTTAATCACGGGAGAGGAAATGCTTAGTTCTATGTGGAGAAATATAGAAATTCTAGAAGAAGAAGTAATGAGAAACCCCGAAGATCCAAGACCTATTTATTACTTAGCCAAGGCTTACTTTGACACCAGAGCACCAGAACTATTATACGAATCAGTTGGTAATGGTCTTGAATCTTTAACTATCGAACTTATCAAAGACTATATAAAGAAGTCGGGTTGGGCAGAGGAAAGAGCACAGGCGTGGGAGTACCTATCAATGATTTATAGGGAAATGGGTGACATGCAGAACGGAGTTAAATGTTTACTTGAGGCATTAACAGAGAATCCGCTATTTACTTCAACTTATATCCAACTTGCACTTTGTTATGTAAATCTTAAAGACTGGGGTAAGGCATTGCACTGGGTTAAGTTGGCAGGTAATGTAGAGATACCAAAAACAACCTTAGTTTTAAATCCAAGAGATTACAAATCAATGATATTTGAAGCCCTGTTCCACATCTACTTAAACACAGGTCAGCTTGAATTGTGTCAGAAGGTAGCTAGTGGACTAAATGAAATACTTCCAAGTGACGTAAACAAATCCCGTGTAGACATGATTGACGATTTAAAACACAGAAACGACATGGCACATTGGACACTTAAACTTGCAAATCATTTAAAGGATACAGGGCAACAACAACAACTTATAAACCTCATAAACGCTATACCAACCGAGATTGCAGGCGAACCAGCACTTGTAGACTTAAGAAACTCATACCTACCACCTCGAAAGTGGGAAAGTAACGAAATAATGCTTTACTGTGGTCCACACTTTGAGCAGTGGAGTCCTAAGAGTGCTAATAGTGGTATAGGTGGGTCAGAAGAAGCTGTTATTAACCTAATGAGAGAAATGGCTAAACTAGGCTGGAAAATAACCGTATATGCTGATCCCCGAGAAGATATGGGAGTGTATGACGGAGTTACTTACCTTCCACACTTCCATGTTAATTGGAAAGATGAATTTAATATCATAATAAGCTGGAGACAGATACAGCTAGTTGATGTACCAGACCTAAAAGCTAAAAAGATATTTTTGTGGAACCACGATCTTCAAGCGAGTTTAACTTATACACCCGAAAGAGTGGCTAAACTAACCAAAGCAATGTTCCTGTCAAAGTTCCACCGAGATAATGTACCAGACTTACCAGAAGACAAGGTTTTTATGACAACTAATGGAATAAATATATGAGTTGGTTAAAACATAAATGGAATTATAGCCAAAAGTTTCCATTTCCTTGGTGGTTTAAAAACTTATTTACCAAAACAAAAAAAGTCTATATATATAAAAGTCTATACGACTATAATATAAAAAAATATGGTAAAATAAAAGCAAAACAGATAGATGTTCATTTAAAATCTTATAGAATATGAACGCTAAAGACTTAACATTTTACGGAAACGACAAAGAAGATCAATTCTTGTATGAACAGTTTAATTTAATGCCTGACAAAGGTGTTATGGTTGATATTGGTGCAGGACCAGATGGAATACAGGGTTCAAACTCTTATTTCTTTGAAAAGAACGGCTGGAAAGTTATTTGTGTTGATGCAGATCCTAGAAATGTAGAGAAACTTCAAAAAGAAAGAAAGATTGGTATTGGAGCTTTAGTTTCAAGTAAAAAAGGAACACTTAAATTCCACATGAACCGCAAGACACCAGATATATCAGGAATCTTAAAAACAACAGATAATGCCGACTATTCGGCAGAACTTAAAGCTGTAACACTTGAAAAGATCTTAGTAGATAAACATATAGCAACGATCGACATTTTGTCGATAGATACCGAAGGAAGCGAGATAGATGTATTCGAGTCAATGGACTTTGAAAAACATAGACCTAAACTATTAGTAATAGAATTTATTACACAAGGTAGAGTTAATCCTGAAATACAACCTTATTTTGAGAACAAAGGGTATCATACTGTAGCAGAGGTTGGAGCTAATTTAATCTTTGCACTTAAAAAGCCTATTGTTAGAAACCCTCACAGAATTATATATGGATCAAGTTATGATAGAGGTTTAGAGCATTTATTAAAGATGTGGCCTGATATTCGTAAGGAAGTAATCGATGCAGAACTACATATCTTCTACGGGTGGAACTTGTTTGACTTAGGTTACTCAGACAACCCTGAAAGGATGGCATGGAAGGAAAAGATTAATGGACTA
>JALNYV010000070.1 GCA_023229785.1 Candidatus Dojkabacteria bacterium
CTGTTAACGTAGTAACACTATGCCTGAATTCGCCTTTAACGGATGAATATTTTGCTGTAGCAATCATCCCCCTATAAGCTCCGCCAAGGCTTATTGTTTGTATAATATGAAGAATATTAGTCATTTTATGGTATTCATAATATATTAATATTAATATAAACCATTAATTTTCAGATTATTTCCGAAATTAATTAATTTTTATTTATGTTCAAATATTATACCAAAATAAGATAAGATAGCGTAAGTTCGATATAAATTTCTTTGTTTATATAGAATTACTCTTGTTTTAATAAGAAAATCCCCCCTACCCCCCTTTTTCAAAGGGGGGATTTAATAATATCCCCCCTTTGAAAAAGGGGGGTAGGGGCAGGGTTGTTTCACGCTACCCAACTTAGTAAAAGTGGAATTTTGTTTGAGCATAATCTCATTGTCCTTCTTATATATTTATCAATGTGTTGCCTCAAAATATTTATGGCAATATTTATTAATATGGACATATTGGCTGGAATATTTAAACTCCCAAATCTCATCGTATCTTCTGAAAAATTCATATCTTTTACCCAATGCAGACTATTTTCTATACTCCAATGACCACGAATTTGTTTAGACAATGCTTCCAATCTTGTCTCTTTGTTTGTTATATAGTAAGACTCTTCCTCACTAACTTTATTACCTCGCAAAACTTCTCTTTTCACCTTTATGATATATCTTAAATTACCCCACTCCTCACTTACTTTCTTGTTCGTAAATTTATACAACTGATAAGTTCGTTCTTCTATTCTTCCCTTGTTTATTTCTGACGTTGTTAACTCTTCTAATTTTATGCTTTCTTCTATTATTGATTTCGCTGTCTTTAATAATTTCTTCTGATTACCTTTTAAGCCTATAATATAATTTCCGTTTTGCTTATTAATCAAATTTACTGTTTTTTTTGGCAATGAAGTGCGTCCAATGTAAAGGTTTTGCCTTCTACTTCAATCATTTCTAATATGTCTAAAACTTTACTTATTTCCGAATCCTTCTTATTGTAGAATTTTGCTTGAGCTAATGCTTGTTTGGAATTTTGACCAAATGCTGTTACTATACTTAAATAATTCTGCTCAGGGTCATTGGAATCCGTTACTGTTGACCTTATGCATTTCCCATCTATTGCATACGCCTCTTCTTCGGTTGATTCTATATTTTGCCTTGCCCATAGGTAGAATGCCTTGTTTAAGTCGTCAAAGTTTACTGCTATCATAACTCTTCTAATTGTAGAGTATGATGGAACTCGCGATTTCTTAGGTTTGAAATATTTTACTATTTCATCTTTATTTCCTTTTACAAAATCTCCTAATCCTCTTACTCCTTTATATCCTGACATTAAGCCTAATACTACTAATGTCAAACAAAATGATAGCTCATGCATTAAACCTTGCGATCTACGGACGTCAGGTAATTCCTTGAAATAATCCATAATAGATTTGCCCATTGTGATTTCCCCCACAATTGTTAAACTCTATATGCTTTCATTATTAACGACTATTCCTAATATTTATTTAGCGTGAAACACCCCTGCCCTTACCCCCTCTTGTTAGAGGGGGAATAAGCCTCTAATTATCAAGTTCTTAGTTCCCCCTCTAACAAGAGGGGGTTAGGGGGTGTGTAGCAATTTCAAGGCATCGCCAATATCTTCCCTGTTTTCACATTATTACCTGCTATTACTCTATAGATCAGTAAACCGGAATAATTCCCGCAATTCATAGAAAACTCACTTGCCGAATTAACCCAGCCGCTTGTTTTCCCGGTAAGCCTTCCAAGAATATCATATACTTCTATTCCAACATTGCCAGGTTCGGTAAGATTTATTTTGAACTTGATATTTCCATCAGTTTTGTATAATGCATTTACTTCGAATAAACTATTTTTGCTAATAACCGGTGTTTCATCAAGGACAACAACCTTCGTAGTCTTAAACAAATAAAGACTGTTTTCATCTTTGTTCTTGTATACTGAGCCTGTAAGAAGCAGCGAGCCGTCCTTGCATAAACTCACCTTTGCAAATTCGCCGTATCTTTGATCAAGTTTATATTCCTGTGTTATATTTCCTCCAAGATCGAAGAATCCGAACCAGCAATATCCTTCCTTCGAGCCGGCAACTGCGAAAGATGTATCAGTGAGGCGGCAGATGGAATTGAGGGTTGTTTTGGGATAGGATCTTTGCCATTTGACAGCAGAATTTTGTACAGCAAGAGTCAACTTGCTGTAATCTTCTATGAAAGCGAATGTAATGTCTTTAATGAATTGTAATTCGGTAGTATAAGTCTTATTATTATTTTTAATAACATAACCATTATTTCTATCTGGTAAAATATAAGTATGAAATGAATAATATATCCCATCAAAAGTAACATCGTAGTAATTATCTAATGCAACAACTTTGGAATCAGGTCTTTTAGCTAATTTTACATTATAAGGATATCCTCCATAAGCCGGGTCACTATATATGCAATTGGATATCCAGGAACCTTTCAAATTATATTCAAA
>JALNYV010000071.1 GCA_023229785.1 Candidatus Dojkabacteria bacterium
TAAATCCAATAATAATTCCTAAAGCAGAGAATAAGTGGGAAGCAAAAGCTACATTTAACCCAGCGGCTATATACTTAGAAGGCAAGACACACATCCTTTATAGAACTCTCTCCGAAGACAATACTTCTTTTATAGGATATGCCTCAAGTAAAGATGGTTTTCATATAGACGAAAGATTAGAAACACCTATTTACTTACCAAGAGAGGACTTTGAGATGAAAAAGATTCCAAATGGTAATTCTGGCTGTGAAGATCCTCGCCTTACTAAAATAGGCAAGAATATTTACCTATGTTATACAGCTTATGATAGTGTAAATCCACCCAAAGTTGCAGTATCTTCTATAAGCGAGGAGGACTTCCTTGCTCATAAATGGAATTGGAGTAAACCATTCCTCATAACTCCACCAGGACTCGATGATAAAGATACTTGTATATTCCCTGAGAAATTTAAGGATGGTTACTTTATTTTACATCGAATGAATAATGAAATATGTGGAGATTATTTGACTAGACTAGACTTTAACGCAGGACAAGTAAACAAATGTATCAGAGTTATAGGCCCAAGGAGAAATACTTGGGATAGTGCAAAGGTAGGTATTACTGCTCCTCCAATAAAGACTAAATATGGATGGCTACTTCTTTATCATGGAGTCTCGAAGAGTCACTCTACTTATAGAGTAGGAGCTCTTCTCCTTGATCTGAAAGATCCAGCTATAGTTCTTGCTCGTACTTCTGATCCGATCTTTGCTCCTGAAGAAGATTATGAAAAGTTTGGAGTTGTGAATGGAGTCGTATTCCCTTGTGGAATGATACTTCGAGGTAAGGAACTATTTATCTACTATGGTGGAGGGGATAAGGTAGTAGGAGTAGCCACTATAAAGCTTTCAAATATACTTGATGCCCTTGTAAGAGGATCTAAATTCGAGGGGATGTAATTTGAAGTTTGGTGTTTTTATGGTATAATACTCACGTAGGGCTGAAAAGCCCTTTGTTTGTTGTCTATATGGATAAAGAAAAAGATTTTGCAAATTTGCACCGAGGATTGGTGCTTAAATATTACTGGGCTGTCATAAGGAATTTCAAGTTCTCGTTTTTTACTGTTGTGTTTAGTATCGTACTTGTTTCTGGTCTTGATATTTATATACCCTTTCAATTCTTAAAACTTTTTAATGTATTTTCAGCTAATGATTTTTCTTTTGTTGATAAAGCTTACGGTATTATTCTATTTATTCTTGTATTAAAGATAATAGGGTGGGGACTAAGGAGGGCTATTGAATATTCCAACTTCTATTATTCTTCTAATACCGAAGCCGGACTTCGCAAGCAAGCCTTTTCCTATATGATGGGGCATTCTAAATCTTTTTTCTCAAATAATTTTAGTGGCGCACTTACTCAGAAAGTAAATAAATATATTAATGCGTTTAGAAAATTAAATGAAAGAATGGTGAGAGATGGAGTTTATCTTGTAATCAAATCAATCGGAACGGTCATTGCCATTTATTTTCTTGTGCCTAAATACGCATTGATATTAGCAATTTTCTGTGTTGTATTTTTAGCGACAGCTCTTATATATACTCGTTTGAAACTAAAGTATGACATCATTGCTGCACTTGCAGACACTAGAACAAACGGAGTGCTAGCCGACTCGATAAGTAATCACTCGTCTGTTCAATTTTTTGCTGGTCATGAGTATGAGGATATAAAAGTAGGTGGAGTGATAAACGAACAAAAGAAGGCTCAACTCTTTAACTGGAATCTATGGGGAGGACTAGGTGCTCTCCAAGGCTTTTATATGCTAATGGTTGAGTTTATTATTTTTTGGATTGCAATTGGAGACTGGAAGCTTGGGCTTATAGGCTTGCCTGTTATAGTTTTGATTCAAACTTATTTGTTACGTTTAGTTGAAAATCTTTGGGACTTTGCTTCTATCATTAAAGCTTTCTATGAAGCATTTGCTGATGCTCAAGAGATGGCTTTAATCATGGACAAGCCATATGAAATACAGGATGAAGTAAAACAGGAATTAAAAAATGTAAAAGGCGAAGTGATTTTTGAAAATGTGACTTATATTTATGATAAGAATAATACAAAAGTATTTGATAATTTCTCTCTTACGATACCTGCCGGGCAAAAGCTTGCAATAGTTGGAACTTCGGGGGCAGGGAAGTCGACCTTCGTGAATCTTCTTATGAGATTGTTCAACTTAACTTCAGGGAAGATATTGATAGATGGGGTAGACATAAGTACTATTTCTCAGAAGAATCTGCGAGAAGAAATAGGCTTCGTACCTCAAGATCCAGCATTGTTCCACAGATCTCTCTTGGAAAATATACGATATGGGAGACGTGATGCGACAGACGAAGAAGTAAAAACTGCAAGTAGACTTGCGAATTGTGATAAATTTATAGATAGACTACCACTTGGCTATGATACATACGTAGGAGAGAGAGGAATAAAACTCTCAGGCGGAGAGCGTCAACGCGTAGCTATTGCCAGAGCCATTCTTAAAGATGCAC
>JALNYV010000032.1 GCA_023229785.1 Candidatus Dojkabacteria bacterium
TTCTCCGGTCTTGACATTTACCCAATAATCTTTTTTAATGCCAATACCTACTGTTTCAAAATGCATTTTTGTAATAGGCAGTTTCTGATCACTTTTATATTCTGGTATCTTTTCAACTCCTAGAGTTTTTCTTAATCCCCAGATGAATTTCTCATGCCTTTTATGTTGTGTCTTACCACCCTTTCCATCGTCTAGGATTGTTGCTAATACTAGATCCTTTTGATCTTCTGGGAAAACAATCTCCCAGAGTTGAATAGGTCTTACAGATAATTGTACTTGACAATCTACAATATTTTTGCCATCAGTGTGATATTTAAAAGGTAAATATTTCCCCTGTAATTCTGTGATGAATTGATCAACCCAGTTTTTAATTCCTCTAGTTACAATGTATAGATGCATTTTTATTTTGTATTGTTTAAGAACATACAACCCCCAATATTATTTTTATACTGATAAATTCCTGTAGTTATCATCGCTGCATTGATATCAACACTAACATTTTTAAGATTTAAAAACCAGAGGGTTTTCTCAACCCCCCAGTTCAGAATAACTATAGAACCAATGCTATATCCTACGATATAGCCGACTAGACTAAACACTATGATTAATAAAACAATGTTGATCTTATTCATTTTTTAAATGTTCTGCCAAGTGCATTTGCAAATACTTCGGCTTCTTCATTTATTTTATCTTTTTCAGTAACTTGTGGAGTTCCTCCAAAAGATCTGCCCTTAACAATCTGCTCAGCAATTAATCGATCATGTTTTCGGATTTGATCTTCTAACTCTTGATTAGCTTTATTAAGTTCTTCGCTGCGTTTTTTAGCAACTTCCAGAATGTCAACTTCTTCTTTTTTAACTTCTTCATTTTGTTTTTGTTCTTCCATATTTTCTCACTCACACAAATTGGAATACATTAGTATTTTTAAACTTTTCGCAATATTCGTTTTCTTCTGCTAACCAGTAATTTCTAAACTGTGTTAGTGCTACGATCCCCGCAGCAATTAATGATGCAATTATGCTTTCAGTGTTTAGATGTCCTGTTGTAAGTGCTCCTAAGAAAACTAATCCTCCGGCTATTAATGCGTTTATGATGTTCCAGCAGATTTCTTTAGTTTCACCCATCTTTATTAGGATTGACATTTAATTCTTTAGTTTGTCCAGCATCTTTTTTTTGGTCTGAGCTTAAAGATTGTACTTTGTTATTTCCAGTTTGTGCAGGGTCTAATGATGTTGGTGCTACAAAATTAACTTTTATTCCGATTTGTTCTTCTAACTGTTCCTCTAACCATTTTTGATAGAATTTTATCATTTGTTCAAAAGATAGGTATTCTATTTTTGAGCTTGCTTCTGTTGCTCCTCCACTCCAGCCTAGAATGATGTCTGGTACTCCTAATGCTTTGGTTATATCTGTTTTTAAAGAATTAATGAAAGGTAATGGGTCTAATATCTGTGCTTGTGGTGTGCTGATGTTATCATGTCCTGCAACTGTTTCATCTGGTACTATCAGATTTTCACAGTTTTCAAACGCATGATCTACTTTTGTTTTAAATCTCTGTATTTCTGTATCATCGTCGGTCTTTACACTCCAGATTGTTAAAGGTTTGATATATCTGTGTATGATCTTGGCATTGTCTGCTATTAATTCTTTTAATTTTAAGACTATATCTTCAACCTTTTCAAACTCTGATCTGCCATGTATTTCATCTGCAAGTCTATTATTAGAAAGATAAAATATTTCTTTTGGTTGAAATATGATCTTTACTTTTTTTCCTACTTGTGAGTTTTGTTCAAACCTGTTTAAGATCCCAAATTTATCTACAATAATTTCCATTGATCCTGGATTCAATGGTTTAAGATTGATTAATCTTCCTGCTTTGTCTCTGATCACTTCTGCAAATGAATCTCCACAGATTAAAGCTGTTCTTAATTGATTAAAGATTATAGAATTAAAGTTATCTTTCCCAAAACCTTTTATTTTGTCTAGTTTTTCTTTAACACTTTTTTCTGCTTCGTAAGAATCTCCTACGGTCCAGCGTGCTTTAGTGTCAACTATTGCATTTAATATGTCTAATGTTCTATAATAACCATTCCATTTTGTCCAATCTGGGATATATGAAACTTCATTAATTCCTGTTGCTCCGTCTGTTTCTGCAGTGTTTATAGAAAATGCAGTAATTCCACTCATGTTTGTAGTGTCTGCTGTGTTGAAAATTGCCATGTTAAATTAATGTGATTTGATGTTTAAATATGTTACTATACTATTACATTATGCGCAATTTGAGTGTTTGCGCCCGAATTTAAGAACTGAACACCATAATTAACTGTTAAGAAATTGCTAGTTACCACATTATTATTGCAACCTGTTGCAATATAAATTCCATACTCTGTGAAATGTTGAACCATATTTTCACTAATGATGTTATTATCTCCTGCAGCGATCCAGATCCCATTAAGCATAGTGTCTTGTCCTGTGAACGAATTTTTAGAGATTAAATTAAAATCAGATCCTGTATCTAAGTATATTCCATTTTCCGGGGCAGTATTATTGATTACATTATTTTCTATAATGTTCCGATCAGAATTAGAAACATAAAACCCATAACCTGCACCTGCATTTGATGTGTTTATTTGATTGTTTGATAGTGTACATTCTGTAGAGTTTCCTCTCAACCATACTGCACGATCATAACCACTAAAGAAACATTTATCGATCTTAATTAGGTTTGATCCACTGATATCTATTAATCTTGTTCCTGTAGTGATTACTCCAGAATCATCTTTAATATAACAATTACTTATCTTGATGTTTGCACCCGAAATTTTTATTAATGGATTTTTGTTTGTACCCTGTATTATTGATGATGAACCGCTCCCCTCTATAGTTACATTATTTTTATATAATGGTAATGTACTTTTTAAGATGTATGTTCCATCTTTGATAAAAATCTTGCCACCATTTTTGTTAAGTTGTGTGTATGCTTCTCTTAGATTATCACAATCTCCCGATCCATCTTGAGAAACAACTACATAACTTTTGCCTGCTCTTTCCAATCCTAAACCTTCGTCGAACTGTTTTGGATGTTTGTATATAGGCATTAATTCCTCGTCTTGTTTTAATTCGTCTTCTCCAAGAGTTAGCATTTTATGCTCCTTTGATGTATGTTACTGTCATCTGTTCTATTAGTACTTCTAATAATCTTTTGAACTTTGCCCATTGTAGATTGATCATATCTTCTGCTTCTATCCTCGACGAGTAACCAAACATATTGTAAGAAATAAAATCTACAGCAACCCAGCATGCTTCCATCTCGCTTAAGATTCCTTTTACATCCGCGTTTAATGTTGCATAATTATCTGAGAAATTATATCTACAAGCTACATTTATGTATGCTTCTGCTTGTAAACATGATGCATTGATGTTTGTTTCGGTGTAACCAGTTAGATCTACATTTTCTCCTACTTTTACATCAATTTCTGCTTTTGAACAAAATATTCCTGTGTGTACCATCAAATAACTATGCAGCAAATAGTTTTAAACTTTTCTCTTTTAATCCCCAGCATGCACGTACGAAAGCTTCTGCAACATGATCATTTTTTCCAAAGATCCTTATATTATTTTCTTCGGTGTATTCAAATCTGATGCTGTCTAATGATCTAAACAGATCCATGTTTGGGATGATCTTAAGTTTGTTTTGTTCCATCAATATTAGTGCATGGCTGTATAGGTCCTCTTTCAAGATCCTTTTTTTCTTTTGAGTTTCTGATCTGTTTTTATTGTTTATTCCTAGTACTTTACTTTTGAATTTTTCAACGAGCATGTCTGTAAGTCCTCCGCCCAGTCCAGTATCATCTATCAAGATCCGATTAAAATTAAATCTGTTTTGTAGTCTGATCACTTCATCTCTAGTTTGTGTTAATGCTCTCCTGTCTAATGTCTGACAATAGATTATTTTTAATTCTCCAGATGGTTTTGTTTCTAAAACTACAAACGCGTTAAGATCTTCTCCATATCTTGCAACATCTACTCCAAGATAATATTTATTGACATTACTAACGTTAATAAAATCGTCTTCAGTTTCGCATGATTTTATTAACTCTGTTGGAAAAAACTTATCCATTGAACTGATGAAGTCTCCACACCATTCTTGCAGATATTCGTTTCGTGATAATCTTCTCTTTTCCTGTTCTAACATCTGTGGCGTGATTCTTGGACAATCTTCTGCAGAAATATGAAAATGTTTGAAACTAGGATCACTGAACGCATTATAAAAAAATCCCGAGTTACCGAATGGGGTAGAGAGTAGCCAGACCCATCCAAAGTTTCTTGTTGTTCTCGATACTGCGATCATGGGGACAACTGATAACCATACTAACTCTGGAATATAAGCTGCTTCGTCTGCAATCAATAAATCAATGGTCTGTCCTCTGATAAGAAAACCTGTTCTTCCAGTAGGTAAACTATGGATCTCAGATCCATTTTTAAGAATTATCTTAGTCATTGTTGGTTTTTCTGCAAAACAATTAAACTCAATAGATTCTAATTCACATCTGACCTTCTCAAATAAGAAACTTGCTTCTCTTTGGGCAGCAGCTATAATTAAAACTTTTACACCAGGATTCATTAATGCAAAATTTACAGCTTTTCGTGAGATAACTGTGCTTTTTCCAACCTGTCTCCCTGCTCTGATCGCTAAATTCCCCTGTATGTCTAGGGCTTCCTGTTGCCATGGATCTAGCCCCTCGTTTGATTTCACATAATATCTTAGATCCAGAGATTGTTTTTGCCTTTTCCATTTTTCTTTTGTCATTCTATTGATACTTTAACAGTATAAAATCCCTCATATTTCTTAAGATCATCTAATAACTTCTGTTTTTTCTTGTTTGACATGCTATCTGGTTTGCATTGGATCAGATGAATAACCATATCATAATGGTTAAGGCAAAACACATCTATCTTACTGTGAGATCCTGCAGACCTGAAAGATAAGAAACCCATGTCTCTAAACTCGTTTACGATCTTCCTTTCTTTCTTCACACCTTTGATGTAATTTTTATTTGGCATTTTTAAGCTTTATTTCAACCTGTTCCAGTACTGCAGACCATAAGAGATAATCTCTTTTTGCGTTTGAGATGATCTCTTTGGCAGTGTCTCTTAACTTCTCCAGATCTGATTTTTCTGCTTTTATTTCTTTTTCCATGTTATATTTATTCTCCCTATAATGAAATGAACAAAATCCAGAGTTGTTTTTCCATCTAAGTAACTTGTCACAAGTCTTACATTTCTTAATTATTCTAGGTAAATTTCTCATATGAATCTCTTTTTTATTAAGTATTCCTCTATTGTTTCGTATGATCCATCTAGGTACTCTACAACTTCACTTTCGGTTAATAATACATGAAATATATCATTAGTTAATCTCTGACATTCTGAGATCCTGTTTGCTAGTTTGTGTTTCTTTTCTTCTTCTGATTCAAAAGTTTTCTTTTCTTCAATCTCTGTTATCTTGATCTCAGTCTCTATATCTTTTATCTCTTTATCCATATCTTTTATAATCTCTTGTTTCTTATTCTCTAGTTTCTCTGCCTCTGTTATTAATTCTTCTTTAGATCTCTTAGAGTTTAAGTAATCTGTGTATAAATTTGAGATTATTTCAGAAAAATTAGATTCTAGTTTGGCTGCTTCCATTAAACTTTCGCTTAGATAAATTTGCTTGTTTGGCATGTTATATGTATAGAAAGGTTTATATACTCTCTTTCTATTTTGCTTACTTACTTACTTATATGTATATAGATATATATATCTATAGATATAATAGTTAGTTAGTTAGTTAGTTATAAAAACTATGTATAGTTTATAAATGTTTGCATTTCTTGATTTTTATAGACGCTGACCATTTATGTATATATTTTATAAAAAATGTTTGATGACCTCATTTACACTAATTACTGATACCCTAAGATTCGCTACATACTTCACTACTGATAGGTACTACAAGGATATATACATACATAGAGAGACAAGAGAATATATACTGATAGATCTGCACTAGAAGCAAAGGTACATACACAGTGCATCATACATAAGCCGCCTCGGGCGCACCCGAGTGCGGCTGCATCGGTGCATCAGCACCGAGCAGCAACATCCATGCAGCCCAGCAGGGCATGGCTGCATGGGGGGGGGAAAGCCCCCCCCCATGCCCTGCCCTGCTAGGCTGATGCATGGTGGCGCACAAAGGGGGGGGGAGTTTCCCCCTAAGGGGGAAAGCGGCTGCCAAGCCGAAGGGGGTGACAGCCTGGCAGCAGCCAGCAAATAGCGCAGCCAGCAGAGGCAAGCGGGAGCCTGTGCCGCCAAGCCAAGCCCAAAGGCACAGGCGGAATAGCAAACGCAAGATCTAAATAGTGGCTGAGCAAGCGATGCCACTATTTACATCTTGTGTTTGCACAACAGCCAGCAGGCTGCAAAGCGTGCACAATCCAAACATGCTTTATAGATTTGATTAATGAAGAACTCGGCAGAGTTCTTAAGCAATATAAATATATAAATGTTATGTTATGGATTGTCCTGCCACTGTTCCCAAGTTTGCTTTCTAAAGTTATTCCTTAGATATGTCCATGATTGTATTGATTGATATATCAATTTATTTTTATCAGTGATGCATGCAATATCACGCATGAAATACACTAAGCATTTATGATCTCTTAAGAAGTTAATTCTTTTAATCACATCATTATTGATGTCCATTGATGGGTGGCAATATAGATAGAATCTGCAAGACCATTTATTAAAATACTTTTCTAGGATCCAGATCTTAGATTCAAACAATGGAAGTAAATTAATATCATCAAATGCAAAATAATATTCTCCTATATAATTTAATTTTCTTAGCATGATAGCCATTTCTTCATTAAGTAATCTAAAATCAAGTCCTTGTGCAAAACAGCATGCAATTTGTTTATCAATTAATTCTTGCAATACTTCTTTCCATTTAGGATAAGCCAGAATATTATTATCATAGAATCTAACTTTAGGATGTTTTACAATTTGTGAGATCTCACGATATTTATAAATATTCCCCTCTTTTTTTGGCACAAAACAAAAACTACAATTTCTTGGACAGCCTCTTGTAATAAATCCGTAAGAGTATTCTTTTTCATTATAGATGGAATAATCTTCAATACAATCATCAATTTCTTGTGGCAGTTTTTTACAAACATTATAACCAGTGCCTCCATACTCAACTTCACATTTTCCACGTACAAAAGTTTTATATCTATTAGAATTAAAGATCATTGACAAGAACACTTTTTCATATTTTGAACCATTGATAACTTTACGCCTTTTTTGTTTTTTATGATTATTAAAGAAATCATAATGTAGTTTTTTAAAATCCACAATATAGCCCTGAGATTTGTAAAAAGATGATAACTTCATCAAGGCTATATTTGGATATTTGCAGTCAACATCAACAAGCAATATTTTTTTGATCTTGTTTTCCATAATCGTGTCCATTCAAAATGTTCTTTGCTTTTTTCAGTATTTCTTTACTTTCGTTTGTAATATTTTCGCGTATGCAGACTAGATTAACTGCTCTTTGCAATATGATCCAGTTTTCTTTGGATATTTCAACCATTTTATTTAAAAGATTCTTTAGCTTTGTTAACTAGATTAATTGCAACTTCCATTAATGGCTCAGTTTTCAATCCATCTAATTTCTCAGATTTTGAAATTAATGCAATTAAAATATCTTTAGCATATGATGTATAAATAGACGTATCTTTCATGGATCTTGCTTCAACAATTTCTTTATTAACTGTAACTGGCGCAGCTTTTATTGTATCTATAGATCTTATGAACTTACGCAGATTTTTAAATCCACGATCATTTACTGCAATTTCAACTTCAACTTTCTGTCCAAAATGTTTTTTTAATTCTGTGATGATATCAAACTCAAAACAACTAAAGTTTCCTTTATCTGTTTCAATTTGAAAATATTTTCTTCCAGCACTTGAAGCCTTATCATTTATTGCAATGATTTCAATTATTTCTTCTGATTTGGTTTCTTTGTTTTCCATATCTTATTTTACCCCCTTACATTATTTTAGATCTCTATGTCTTTTCTTAACTTCAACTTTCCAGTATAATTGTGCTACATAATTTAAAAACTCTTTCCATGTTAATTTGCTATGATCTTTAGCACGAATAAAATTACTATTTTCTTCTACTGTAAATCTTAATTCTTTCATAATAATTTATCTCCTGCAAGTTTATCTATTTGTTTTTTTAATTTAAAGATTGTTCCACAATCATAGCATTTTTCAGGATAAGGATATTGACTTAAAACTTCTTTCAATAATCTTATAAATTCTTTTACATTTTCTACCATTAATACAGGAGATGGATAACACATATCAGCATCTTCGCATATATGTTTACTTAGATTAAATTCTTGTGTCATAGAAATACTACTCACTCACTATATATAAATCTTTTCTTTTTAATCTTTTTCTCGTCGCTGTTCATATTTTTCAATTTGATACTTTTCAAACTCTATGCATAAAACATGAGCATGATTATAACACTGATTATATTTTTCATAATCTGGGCACAAATCATTGGGACATTTAAATCCTCGTGCAGATAATTCAATCAGTTTTTCTAATTCTTCTTTTTCCATTTTAGATTATAATCACATTAATATTGCTTGGATTTAGATCTCCTCCTGCTTCTGTATAATAAATGCAACAACTTATGCTATCAACTTGTTGTGAAAAAGCAATTCTTTCGCTTCTTACTCTAAAATTAGCATTTGATAATTCTTCTATTGTCCATGTTCTACTGAATGTATCTGTTGCTCCTCCAAAATCATTTAAAGTATCTGCTGCTCCTGTAAAAGATTTTTGTTTATTTAATGTTGTATATGTTGTTCCTCCATCCCAACTTAATTCCACTTCATTAATTGCAGTATTTGTTGAAACTGTGGGTAATGCTTCTAATCTGACTATTATTCCATTAATTGTTGCTCCTGCTGGTATTGAAAAACTAAAATTATAATAATCTTGCATATAATTATTTGAATTAATACTTGCTCTAATATCGTTACTTGTTAATGCATTTGTTGGACTTGTCCATTGATTATAATCTTCTCCAGTATTTGCTGGATATAAAAATCCTGTATCTGCCATTATAGAACTCTTAACAATTCTAAATAAATTGTTGCTCCACTTATTGCAGTTATTGAATTTACATTAACTCTGACTATATCTCCTCCACTAAGATCTGTAGTCCAGCCTGTTAATGTTGAATCTTCTTTGATTATTGCACCACTAAGTCTTAATGTTGCACCAGAAGAAATAAGATTTGCTCCACTTGGTGGGAATAATGATGGAATATTTTTCCATAAAGAACAATCTATTAATATTGCACCGCTTGCATTTTTAGTATAGATTCCTGCTTTAGTAATCTTACAATTATATGGGATCTTAAAATCTCCTTTAATACCTGTTGTTATTAATGATCCTCCATTATCCATTATAAAATTAATTCCATTAACTAAAACATTTGTATTTAATGTCACATTTCCACTATTAACTGCAAAGTGAGATCCAGAATACTGAGAAATTCCTTTAACTGCTGTTGTTGCAGTTACTAATGGGCACTCATAATAATTTGTTGTGCTCCATGTGCTCCCAGATCCAACTTTAAATCTTCTAGTATCTTTCTCAAACCCTAATTCTCCATCAGTTAATACTGGATTTCCACTAATCCACTGTCCCGAAATATCTCTCCTTAATTGAATTTGTACTGCCATTATGCTGTACCTCCATCTATTGCAGTAACGCCAGTATAAATACTTGACGCTGTGCCTCCATCTAAATTAGAAAGTCCTCCGCCTGTACCACTGATTGCTGCAACTGCTCCACTGATCTCATTTATTGTTGGACTTCCTGTTAATACTGCTCCCGAAATTTCAGTTGCATATATTGTTTTATATCTTGCAGAATTTAAGCCAAGATCATATGCATTATCAGATCTAGGTCTGAGATTTCTAGTAAACATAACATTTGTACTATTTGATAATAGTCCGCTCATGTTATCCTCAAATGTTCCTGTAAGAATTTTTCCAGTAGTTTCAATATTAAAATTAGCACCACTTATATTTCCAAGCAACTTAAACCCGCTATGATCTTCCATACTAATACTATTCTATTAAAACTTAAAAATCTTTATGTCTTGGGCTTCTAAATAAGAATTTGACACTATGCTGTACCGTCATCAGTACCTTTAATCCAGACTATTGCATAAGGGTTTGTTACTTGAGTAACTCCGATCTCCCATGCTCTGATAGTCGTTTTTATTCCAGGATCTTCTATTGTCTTTACAGTTAATGGTACTGCTTCTTTCCATGTTGCAGCTTCTCCTTTAACAATAACTAATGCTCCAGAAGCTGTTACACTATTTGAGACTACAATATTAAGACCTGCTAAACTTCCGGCATTTCCATTACTTGTGACATTTGCACTAATGCTTGGGAATTGTGCACCTTTTTCTGCTAACCATCTGACTATTGATCTATGATCTCTTTGATTAACAAATATATAAGCATTATCTGAATTATAATTATAATTCTTGATCATTTGTTTTGCTCTCATAAGATCATCTATCACATTTGCACCACTTGCACTTATTAGATTACTCCATGCTTTAGTTGCTGTTATTGTAAAAGTTTGTACTCCTGTTGCAGTTGTTAAAGCTGAGAAGATCTGATCATCTACAGCTTTAGTAACTGCTCTTGAGATCCTTAATAATGTTCTTGCAATAACATCCACTTCATTATACATCTGATCTTCCCAAGAGATAACACCCTCCATTCCATACTTTTCTAAATATGCTGATGTCTTAGTCCAGTTAGGTTCTCCATAAGGGAAAGCTGCTAATCTAGGTACTCCTTTAATTGCTGATCCTGTTCCGCCTGTTAACTCAGTTGCACCCTCTTGATAATATGATTCTTTCCAAGAATTAGATCTATTTACTGCACAAGCTTGTTTAAACTTATATTCTTGTAATGCAAACCCATTTACTGTTGCTGTAATAGTTTCTGCTCTTAAATTTGCTTGTCCTGTTGTATCTACCATCTTATCCTAATAACCTCACTCTTACTACTTCGCTTGCGCTTGCTGTTTCTTCTGCATATCCAATAACTGCACCAGTTAATAGATCTCCTGCAGCAGCAACTCTAATTAAATTAGTTCCAGATAAACAAACTGGTGCGCCTGCAGTAATACCTACACTTGCATTACATTTTAAATCGAAAACTCCAGAAGTATAACATGAAATAGTGGTTGACCCATCACTTGCAACTTTATCCATTGCTGCAATACCTGCAAATGCTTGTCCGCTTGCAGCATCTAGGTTTGCACCGCTTGCAGTATTTGGATCTTGTAATTGTAATAATGCACCTTTAGTAATTCCAACTGCATCTAAACAAGTTCTTTCTATAGGTCTTCCGCCATTAAATCCTAATTCTATGATAACTGCTTCATTTGCCATAAAATAAACAATAATAATAAATATTTAAATCTTTATCTTATTCGGTTAACCGAATTACTTTACTGTTGTACACTTTTCCCCAATATAATACATTTGACACCCTGTTAAAATATCTTCTCGATTATATTTTTTATAGGTATTTGTCATTGATTGTATCATTCTATTATTCCAACAAAAAGGAGTTTTTTGATTTTCACTAAAACCTTTATTTAATAGCCAAGACCTACAAGATCTTGTAGAAATTAAACTATGTTCTTTTGTTGGTGTTGTAATAGATACTACAGCTTGATTAGGATCAATCTGTGTTTTTAAAGGATTAACTATTGTTTTTCTTTCTATCACTGTCGGTGTTTGATCTTCTTGACAATTACAATCCGGACACTCTGAAACTGGGATCTCTGGACAAATCTGACAATTTGATGCTATCACTTTTGTTTTTACTGGCATAAAACCATAACCAATGATCATACCCACTAATAAACTTACAATTATACAACTTATCAATAACCAATTATTATTTTTTTCCATTCTTAAAATTTCCCCCTTTCAGTTTTTTTCTAACTTCTTTAACAAAAAGATTATATTTGTTTGTGATCTCTATCTCTGCTATGATCCAGTTATATTTAAAATAAGCCCAGCCAAACACTAGACAAAATCCAGCATATAAGATTGTTAAGAAAATTGCAAGAATTGCATCCATTGTTGATAATGCAAAGAACAGAACAAAATATTTAAAATAATTTGTGACAGCAAATCCTTTATCAAAATAAGACTTCCATAATAATATTCTGTATTTTGTTTCAAACTTCATCATAGCTTACCTTTATTTTATAGATTACTAATTAGGAAAACCATTCAAACTGTTTTCCTGCGGGGTTCTATAGTCCCTCGATGTATTCGTCGTTTACTTTATGATCTGCTTTTTCTCCGGTCTTGACATTTACCCAATAATCTTTTTTAATGCCAATACCTACTGTTTCAAAATGCATTTTTGTAATAGGCAGTTTCTGATCACTTTTATATTCTGGTATC
>JALNYV010000033.1 GCA_023229785.1 Candidatus Dojkabacteria bacterium
GGCTGTTTTCTGTGTATTACCTAAATGTTTAAATAGTATATGTTCATTGAATTATTATCCTTTGGAATGGGGATAGACATTTAATTCTAATTTATGGGGGAGAGGGGGAGTTATATATATATATATATGGTATGGGGGGAGAGATGCAAGAGAGGGGGGTTTTTTATAGAAAGGTTTAAATAGGTATATAGTTTAATATATATTATGAGTAAAAAAGCAATAGCAGTCAGCGTTGATGAATATATACATCAGCAAGCAAAAGAGAGAGGCATTAATATTAGTGAGGTTCTTGACAGAGCATTAATTCATAAACTTAATCCTGAAAATGAAATAGATAAAACTGGAGATAAATGTGAGTATTGTGGTAGAGAAATGAGACAAGCAACTGCAAATGATATGAATGGTCTATATTGGTTTCTTCCTGATGAGAAATGGATTTGCCCCACTTGTGAACATAGATTTATTTCTGACTTAATGAAAAATAAGGTTTTACAATGAAACCTGTTATACAAACACATCATTAGAGTTCTGGATTGATTGTGTCAAAGACACGGCACAAGATATTAAAAAATAAAAATAATTGAGCCTGAGGCTTCCTAGAGCAAATCTAGCTAATATAGGTCATCATCACCACATATAATAGCACCTATTATAAATATAGCCACACCAATTAATAAATGGATAAATCCTACAATTAACCAATAAGGAAACTCAAAGTTCCAAAATGGATAATTATAGAATTTTTGACAGCTTACATAATCTTCTGTTGAAACAGCAAAAGTTCCCGTTATACTTTTACAATTAGTATAATTCATATCATAAAAATAGTTATGAGAAGCTAATGCTATTACAAACAAAGCTATTCCAAAAACTAAAAAAATTAACCAATAATACTTTTTTTCCATTTTATTGTATAGGTATCGTTTGATACTTAGTCTTCATTCCTTCACCCTTCTTCACTATCTTAAACTTAGTGAAATTTGGTGAATTAAGCAATAAACCATTAATGTCTGCTATAACTGAATTGTTGATTTTATATCTCTCTCCATTACTTAAAATGTATTTGTATGGAAATTCACATTCATTCTCTGATAGAACTTGCATATTTACATCAACATACTCTAAATCAGCTACATTCTTTATTTGTGTTGGTTTATAGTTTTCTGCTTCTTCTTTTAGACTTGTCATTTTTGATTTCTCCTGCCTTTTGGGCTTTTAATTTGAAACAATTTATATGATAAAATGATTGTTCAGTTAATTCAACTCCCATTCTGAATAATGTTTTTTGTATTCTAAAAAAGCAGTCAATACATCTTATTCTTTTTTTACAATATTCACAATTCATTTCTTCTTCCCCCTCTTTCTTGGTGTTTCATTATCTTTAACAAGCTCTCCGAGAGCTTGTAATTTATTAGTTTTCTTCTTACCCCAAATATGCAAACAATGAGGATTATTGCACAAATAGAAATCTGAACCCTCTTTGACTTTATCTGAGGAACAATATGGGCATTTCATATGTGAGCACACCCCTGTTTTCCATCTTCTGTAATTCCACATTTAGGACTTCTTCCACATTTAGGACACATAGTGGGTCTAAGAACTTTACTTTTCATAGCAAAATCTCCTAATAAAGCAGCAGATAAAAAAGACACAACACTTCTTCTTTCCTTCCATCTATGACCACAATAACAAGTATATATCCACATCGGTTCTTTCATTTCTCAATCTCCCCCAATTCTTTTTCTATTTGGGCTTTTAATTCCTTTCTTAAATCCCAATTACCTTTACTTTCTAAACCACTATATAAATAATCTTTTACAAACTTTACAAATGGAAAATTATCAATAATCTTCAAAACATCTTCAATCTTAACATATCCTTTGAGGGTTTGTTTTGAACCCTCTTTTATCCATTTATCTTTTATAAATAACATATTTTCTATTATTTCTTCCTCTTTTGTTGGGGTTTTCATTATAAATCCTCCTCGGTGAGATTAAAGAAATGTTTAATCCAAGCTGAAAGAACAATGTGGGGCCTTGGATTACTATCTCCTTCTATATTATAACTCCATCCTTCTAATTCGTGTTTCACCCACTTAATCGCTTCTTGTTTTAACATTCTTGCATCAACTACAAAACTATCACTATCAAATGCTTCTAATAAAAAAGAATTTGGTCTAAAATCTTTCAAAGTTTTAAGTTCTGTTTCTTCACTCATTTTGTCTCCGATTGAACAACCAAGAACTCAACCAATCTACCGAAGTAGTCGGCTAAACTCTCATTGTATTTAGTAGGGAATAAAGACTTTAATTCTTTAAAATCTTTATATCTTATTCTTATTGTTTTTATTTTAGTTTCCATTGTGATTGAATATGAAGGGGTTGGTCGGATAACCATTCCTAAGCGATTTAATCCGTAAATCGTTTAACCCCTGCTTATGAGTATTTTATACTCATTATGCTTCCATTATGAATACATTATGCTTTATATATATATCTATTTAGAACTATCATACCGAAGCTGATTAAGAAATATGGAACTATACAGAATATAACTTACGCCAGACATCATCTACATTAATCCAGGCTTCTTTAACCTTTCTCCAACTATCATCTACATTAACCCACGCTTCTGTTACTTGTCTATAAGCATCATCAACATTAATCCATTGGTTTGTTCCTGATGGTGCACTTGTTTCATAGACGGCATAAATAGCATATACATCATCAGGGTCTTTGGCTGCACTTGTTCCCCAATCAGAAGGCAAAGTTGTCTGAGATGTCAGACGAGCTACACCACTTCCCCCGTTAGATGTCCAATCCATATTTACATTAGAACCTGCACCATCACATTCTATAGCTAACCAATAAATGGTATTAGGAGAAATATTCCAATTTAAACCTGTTACAACTTTCCAACCTGCATCTGTTCCAGTTGAATTTGAATTATTAATATATAATCTTGTTTCAGGTTCTCCTGCTCCTGCGTCTGAATAAAGACCAACTTCAAAATTTCCTTCAGTAGCAATAGAACTGTTACAATAAAAACCCATTTCAATTATTCTGGTTGCATCAGCAGCAGAAGTGTCTTTTGTTGCTCTTGAAGTATTATTAATAGTTACACTTCCAGTTGCATTAGGGTCAGCAGTCGGTGCAGTAGTTACAAACCCACAATTAGTTCCTAAAACAAGTGCCATTTTTAAGTATAAACCAACAGCACAGTTCCCTGTGTAAAACTTGTTACTGTCATTCCTGCCGAAGCTGTTGATATAACAATATTTCTAAGAAGTGCTGCACTTGTTGCATCATTATCAACTGTTGTATAATTTACAATAGCATTAGATGCAGCAACACCCTGTAATGCTGCATTAGATGCAGCCATAGCTTGAGTATATGCAGCCCCCCCAGTTGCCCACATAGCAGCTGACGCAGCAATAGCATTAGAACAAGCTGATGCTTGAGTGTTTGCTTGTGATGCTGCAGCCCACATTGCTTTAGATGCAATTATAGCATTACTTGCAGCTATTCCATCAACATTAGAAGGAAATGTCATCCACTGAGCAGCACTAGCAACAATAGCATTAGATGCAGCTACGCCCTGTAATCCATTTGCTACTGCTCCAGTCCAGGATGTTCCACTTGCAATGATAGCATTTGATGCTGCTATACCTGCACTATTTGAAGGGAATGTCATCCATTGTGCAGCACTTGCTATAATAGCATTTGAAGATGAATTTGCTTGTGTCCATAAACTTCCTGATGTAAAATGTATAGTTCCGTCAGCAGCGTGAGCATAATAAGCAGCAGAAGCAATATTAAAATAAGCATTAGTGCAATAAGCAGAACTTGCAGCAGTCCACATTGGGTCATTCTCAGTTACAACATAAGCAAGTGCATTAGAAGTTGCAATAAATATTGGATCGCTTTCATTTCTAATAAATGCCCCACTCGTTGCAATATATATAGGGTCACTTTCAACAGCTACATAAGCTAAAGCATTTGATGTAGCAATAAAAATAGGGTCAGTCTCCGTTCCTGTTGCAGAAATATTTGTTAATTTAGAACCATCTCCAATAAAATAATCAGCCTCTATAGTTCCCTGATAATATACCCAGTGTCCTTCTTTATATGTCCACATAATAATTAAAGAAATACAAACTTAATAAATGTTATTAAATTTATATATAATTTCTTGTTCCACGAATTACACAAACAGCTGAAGGGTCAGTCAATTCTAACATACCTTCCTCAACTACTCTTATTCTTGTAGATTTAAAAGGGTCTTCGTGAACATCTGATTGTAATGGAACAAGCTCTTTCCAAGTTGCACAAACCTTAGGAACTAAAACTATTGCGAATGATGCAGGTATTGTTTCAGTTTGTCTTATTGTTATTCCTGCTAACTTTCCAACAAATCCATTAGTCGCCATATCTTCCCCAACTGAAGGGAATTGTGCACCTTTAGAAGCAAGATAATTAACTATGCTTCTATGGTCTTTAGCATTAACTAAGCAGACTAAATTTGTTACTGGGTAATTATCTTCTGCTATAAGTTGTTTAGCTTGCATTAAGTCATCAATTATAGAAGCTGATGCAACTTTATCCCAACCATAACCTGATGCAACTGTGAAATTATTAACTGTTGAAGGGCTGTCATCTTCTGTTAATCCGTTCTTAATTGCTAAATCTACTGTGTAAACAGTCTTTTGAGTTAGCTTAAATACAGTTCTTGCTTGTTTGTCTACATTTCCTGCAATTATATCTTCATATAGAATATTATCTTCAAATCCAACCTTAGTAATCCAACCTGTCTTTAATGCATTAGCAGTTGATATTTGAGGGAAATTAGCACCTCTTGGCAATCCTGAACCACTGTTACCTGTCGGAGCAGTTAATACAGCAGGGTCTTCTTGATAATAAGTATTTTGCCATCCACCTGTTGTAGTGACAGATACAACTTCTTTTAAAACATAAGAAGGTTGAGCAAAAACCTTTACAAGATTATCTATAACTTCCTTTCTTATTCCTTCTGAACCTGTTAATAATGTGTATGCCATTTTAATGAGTTAATTTAAATGTAAATTTTTCTCCATCTGCAGCAGTTTTTAAAGAATAACCTACAGTAGCAGCCCCTGAACTTCCAGGAACATTAAAGCCCAACCAGTTGTTTGTTGAACCCTGTATTCTATCTCCAGCAGTTATAGCACGGCTTGCATAACCTTCAAATATTCCATTTGTCCATACTGATATTTTAGTAGAAAAGTCTGTCCCTGATTTATCCATAGCTGCAATTCCTGCAATAGCAGCACCACTTGCTGTATTTGCTGCAACAGTTCTTGGGTCTGATAATGTTAATAATGTTCCTTTAGGAATAGCTGTTCCCGATGCACAAGTGTAAGAAACCTGGTCTCCATCTCTATTCTCCCCAAATAATTCAACCTTTGTAATCTCGTAAGTCATAGCAAATCTATAAATTTAAACTTTAAATACTTTTCTAATTGCCCGTTTAACCGAATAATTATAAAGCTTCTTGATTATATCTTCCTAATCCTTCTTTTGTGAAGTCAAAATCTCGTCTGTCGTCGGCTTTTATTCCTATGCAGTGCACAGCAGTTCCAGGAATTATGCAGTGAGATAGTCCTCTCCAGGTTCCAGCTATAATTAAAGATTGTGGTATTTTGATAGCTTCTTCATAAAAAGACTTAGGTATTTTCTTAGCCCCGAATACTTTTCTAAGAAATGCTAATCTTAATTTATCCTTAAATCTATCGCTGTGAGTATGTTCTTCTCCCTTAATTCCCATAACACATAAAACCTCTGCTAAACATTCTTCAGGGAAAATATACTCATAAGCACCAAGAACTGACGGTCTTAATGCCCCCTGAACTAATATTTCTTCTATTTTTCCAGTATCAAGATTTAATCTTTTCCATTTCCAAAAAGTGCACTGTAATTGTGTTTTAAGAACTTCTATTTGAGAATAAATTCCTCTCATATAAAATATTAAGTGCATTTTTCTTTTATAAAAACCTGATAAATTTTAATTGCTATTAAGATTAATCCGCCGATTAAAATTTCAGATTCCAAAAAGCTCATCCTAACAATCTTTTAGCCAATGCCTTTGCAGTCTCTAAGTCTTGTTCTTCTTGAGATTTTGGCGGTTGAACTAAAACCCCTCTCCCTGACATTCTATCGTTTGCTCTCGCTGTTTCATATTCACTTTTGTCTTTAGAGATTTTATCCATCATCTCTTTAGTGTCTTTATTCAACCTCTCAGCTTTTTCTAAAGGGCTTTCCTCTTGCATAACTTTATTGTCGGCAGCTAAAACTTCCTTAGCTTTTTGCATAAGTTCCACTTCTTGTTTTTCAGTTTTTTCATCCATATTAGAAATACAATATATATCTTTATATATTTTTCTATTTAGCAGTCTTTATCTCATATAAGTTCTTGAGGAAGTAAGCAATAGGTCCTGTTATCCAAGCATACTCTACAGGCATTCCTGCAAGTATAGCTAGGAAAAAAGGCACTAATAAAACTGCTGAGTTCTTTGCAGTCTTAACTAATCCTATCCAAATGTTGTATTTTGTTTTTTTTGTCATTATTCTATATGCATTTTAAAGAGTATTCCCATACCTGTTAAAAGGAATGCCCCTATTATTGCTGTTAATTTATAATAAGTTTTATATGAACTAATTAATCTTATAGTTGTGCACTGGTTTTCAAATAAGCAAGTTAACTTTTGTTTTTGAGGTAAACATTCAAATTCTTTAACATTCAAAGTTAAGCCTGTCATAAAACTATAATAAAGCCTAAGATAAACCCAACAACAAAGAAAACAGAACATAAACAAAATTCTTCTAAGGTCATTGAACTACCCCATAAAATTTATTTATTGCTAACTCTAAAGCTCTTGTATCTAATAAAAGACCACTACCATATTTATAATCGTTTAAATCTGCCATTTCATCCTTTGCCCCTGATAAAAAAGTAGTTACATCATTTTTAGTTAATTGCTTCAATGCTCTTTCAGACATATTTAAATTTGCTTTTTCTTTATTAAATAGTTCTGTTGCTTCTTGGGGTGTTATTGCCCCTGCATTTAAAGAAGATATTATAGAACCTATGTTTGACTTAGCATTTGTTAATATATTATTTGCGTCTGTTGTTGCTTGTCTTTTTGCTAAACCAATCTTTGCAGTAATACCTGATAAACTACCAACCCCTGCAAAAGTTAAAAACTTCTTAGCTAATTTGGAATTTCCTAAAACTTTTGGGGCTATCACAGCTGCAGATGGAATTGCTAATAAACCTGTTGCAGCAGCCCAACCCAAAGCACCTGCAGCAGCTATGTTTGTTGTTGCCCCTGCAACATTTGAGCCCATAGTTGCTACTTTTCCTAAATTAGACTGGCCAGCACTCACACCCTGAGTTAGTTTATTAATTAAAAATCCCTGGTCTTCTTGTTCTTCTATATTTTCCACTGGAAGTGAAGGTTGTTCATTAAGTCTGCTTATTTCCCCTGCTGCAAGACCTTTATTTTTCTTTGTTTGAATATCTAAGTTTAATTCTTCAGGGCTTGGTTGTGGTGTTATTATATTCTTTTGTCTTGCCATTTCTAACTCTTGCCTATCCCTTAATGTCATCCCTATAGGTTCTTTTCTCTGTTGTGGAACTTCCTTTTTTTTAGCTTCCTCTACAATAACATCCTGTTCTTCAGGTTTTGGAACTCTGCCCTGTTTTCTCTTTGTAACTACCATTATGCACTACCCCCTGGGTTCATTTCCCCTGGTGTTACACCCATTTGCCCAGTATCTTTTCTTGTGTCAGATTGAAGTTGAGGGATAAGACTTTCAGGGGGTATTAAATCTATTTTTAAATAAAGTTGGTTCCATATTTGTTCTTCAACATACTTTTGGTCGTTTTCCACAATATTTCCATAAGCTGTATAAATAACTTTACTCTCGCTTTCAGTTCCCTGCCCCCCTGCACCTGGTATAATCTGAGGAAGCCCTATATTTCTATAAAACTTATTTCTTATATCATTTCTCCATTCAAAAATAGCCTGGCTTAAATTAATCTCAACTAATTCGTGAGTTACTATATTATCATCATCAGGAATAAAGACATTTTCACCGCCTAATTTTCTTGCTGTATTAATCTTAGTTACAAAGTTGTTTATAGTTGTAACATCATCTGTTTTTAACTTCCAAAGTATTAAAGGGATAGCTTGGGAGTGCATAACTTTTCTAACATCTGCAAAGCTTTCCTCATCTGCTTTTAATGTTGGCTCTAAAACATCAATTTCAGATATTCCGTGAATTTGACCAACCATACCTAAATTAACAAAGTGTAAAATATCTTCAGGTTGCCATTTTGTTACTGTGCTCTTTGAATTTGCATTAAACTGTTCATATCTTATTATATCTCCAAACTCATTAAATATAACTTTCATATTTGCTGGATTAAGAAGTTTTAAGTTAATTAATTCCCCAGTGTCATCATCTTTTATAATTTCTGCATAACTATCTCCATAAATCCTTTTAACAATTTCCATAGAAAACAAAACATCTCTAAATGTTTGCTTTCCATTTCCTTTTATATGGTCAAGAATTACCATAGTTTCAGGGTCAGCTGTGTATCCCTTTCCAACATCCCATATAGCTTTCATAACTAAAGCACTCTTTAAATCAGGATTTGAGTTGAACCATCCCCACTGTATTGATGCCCTATTATTAACCCACTCAGTCTCTTTTGTATCTCTTGCTGTATCAACATTAACAGGGGTTACTTCATAAGCTGCAACCTGATTAGTATTATCTCCCAGTTTGGTGTTTGTTATATTTAAATTTCCCATTTTATATATCTATTTTAAAAGGAACATAAAATTCTAATTCTGTGTCACTTCCTGCATCTATAGGAACAAAACCGGCTGTAGGGTCATCCCTTCCTCTTGGGTCTATCCCTATCCCAGTTAAACAGGTTCCGCTGTCTGTAGTTTCCTCGCTCCATACTTCCATATTTAGTTTTAAAACATCTCCTTCTATAAAATCAGTTTTAGCAATATCTAACATTATTGAATAAGTTCCCTGAACACCTGTATCTGATGATTTTGGTATTATAGCTGTTGCTCCACTTGCTAAAAAGGTTGCATTTTGATATACCTCAGCAACAACCTTATAAGTGCTCCTATTTCCTGATGTGGCTGATGTGGTCCCAGCAGTAAAACTAACAATAGCATCCCCTTCTATTGTTGCGGTTGTGTCAAAAGTTGTTGTAAAATCTAAATCTATAACTTTTGTAAATCCTGCACCAACAGCAACAGTTTTAACTATTGTATTTGAACCTATGACCTCAGGGGATAAAATATAACCTGCTGTTCCTGCTCCTGAAAGAGTTTCAGCACCATAAAACTTTTTATATCCTTTTCCTGAAACTATATCTGTAAAACTATAACTTTTTATTGCGTTGTCTTGTGAATTATATATTTGTTCTAATGGCATTTTATTCTAATTTTTGATTTTGTTTAATTGATAAATATTTCATCGCTTGTGAATATCTTTCATAATTTGCATTCATAAGCATATCTGCTTCTCTTGTTACATAATTTCTTGGATTATATTTTATAATATCCATCGCAACCATAGCAGCACAGGCAGCATTTAGAGCTCCTTTTATCCTTACATTTTGAGTTGAATAATTAGCAACAAAGTCCGTGTGTGTTTCCATACAAATAAACCCTTCTGCAGCAGTGCACCAATTAAGAAGTGTTGCTGCACTCGCAACTATTGTGTTATCTGCGTGAGAACCTGCGTTGGCTATTGCTGCCCCACTTGTGCATAGTGTCCACGTCATCTTATTATTGCTAACCTCAATTTCTCAATTTTATCTTTTAAACATTCAACCATCTCTCCAAGAGCATAAGCATCGTTGGATAAGGTTGTTTTTGCTTCTTCCGTCTTTTCTGTCGTCTTGTCTGCTGCAATCTTTTCTGTTGTTGTGTATTTATCATTGAAACTCATTATTATTATAAAAATAAGAAATACTTAAACTTTGCTATTTAGACAGCCCAAAGATTTAAAGAGGTGTCTTGAACAGCTAACCAACAAGCCCTAATTAAACTCTCTGTCTGATGTGTGTAATTACCGAATATAATTAATTTGCCCTGTTCATTTCTTTCATATTGAACTGAACTCAAAGATGCAATAAGTTCGTCGTCGTCTAATAATTTTATCTGTCCTTTTTCCATCAAGTTTAATAAATTAAAATACATTTCTTCTTTCAATATTCTTTTAAATTTAGGTTTATCAGATTTATCTAAAGGTCTGCTTGAATTATTAAGAGCAATTGTTTTGTCTCGTGTTTTTGGGTTGTTTAGTAATTCTGAGAAAACACCAAATCCAACTCCACCATCGTCAACACCTATCTTTTTAACATTAAAAGCAATAGATAAATTAATAACTTTTTGGCTTGTGTCTGTTGTTAATTCTTTTTTTGTTTTTATATTTTCTATTTGTCTGAAGTGGTCTTTATCCAATTTATCTACAACACTAAATGCATTCTCGTCCTCGCCCATTCCTGCACAATCAACACCTAAATAAGTTTTACCTCTTATTATTCCATCTCTCTTTATTGAACAACACTTTTTTATTAAATCATAAGGAATTAAATTTAAAAGGTCTTCAACAAAAATTCCTAAATATTCTTGAGCATACCATTTTGCAGTCATCCTTTGTTTTTCTTGTGCTAAATGTGCAAGTGATGCCTGTCTTCTCCAATCAGGCCAACTCTCACTTATTGGTCTATTTGTTATAACTTCCTCGCTGTTAATATGAAATACTTTAAATTGTCCGAGTTCGTTTTTAAAAGCATTCCAAAAATAACCCTGTTTACCCTGTGGGGTTCCTAACAAAGAAATCTGACCGCCAGTTGTTAATAACATTGGGGTGACAGCATTATAAACTTCGTCTTTAGGGAGTTGGGCTTCGTCAACTGTTAGTTTAGTTACTGTTAGAAATCTTACACCCTCTCCAGCTTCTCCAACAGGTAGAGAGATTATTCTTGAACCATTTTTTAGCCATACTCTACTCTTAGTTGGTTTGTGGTTTCCTTTCTTATCTATATATTTTGGGTAGTTGTCCAATAAATAAATATATGTTTTTTGCAGTAGTTCTTCTGCTTGACGCTCGGTTTTAGAGATTATTAAACAAATAGAATTTTTATAATTAATTGCTTCTTCAGCATTGTCTATTGCAGCTACTTCACTTTTTCCAGTCTGTCTACCACTAACTAAAACTTTATGAGTTCGGCATTCTAAATATTCTTTTTGCCACGGGTCAAGTTCAGATATTTTCATTTCTTACCAAAGAGAGATTTTTTCTTTTTTTCAGGTTCAGCGGGGAATTTTGCTATTTCAGAATTAACCCACTGGAGAGCAGCTGTTATCTTGTTTACATTCATAACAACTAAATCCATTGTGTGTTTTTCTTCTTCGATAGCTTTTTCAAGTTTTACTTTTTCGTCTTCAAAATCTTTTTTTGTTATCATCGTTTATACCCCCTTATTGTAATTTTAAATTAGAAAAGTATATATATTTTACTATTGTTGAAATGTGGTTATACGTGAATATCAGGGGGTTTTCTATCACATCCTTTCAAACACCTCTAATTTAATACCGGCCCCCTGATATTTTAAAAAATTTCTGTGGGTTCTACCCCCCCAACCCCCCCTAAATTTCAATCGTCGCTTCCTCAACATAGTTATTCGGTATAGCACCCTAACTCAACAGATTGTGCGAACCTTTATACGCAGAGGCTCGGGCTCCCCCCCGTCCCCCCGCCCTCGCCTTCTTCTTCTCCCTTCTGCCCCCCCTTCCCACAGCCCCCCCTTCCCTTTCCTTAACGCGACACAATGATTATACGAACTTATTTAAACTTTGAAGTATTTAATTATGCGAAGCATAATTAAATTATAGAGAAGAATTAATATGTGAGATTGAGATTATAGGAGCGTTAAGGACTAACAGCGATGAAAAAAAACAAAGTTATACAAACACATCACCTGGAATATCAAGATAAGCGTTTAGTTACTGAAAAGGTTGGTGAGACTGTTCTCTTATATAAAGGAGAACATTGGGCTATTACACAATTACAGAGAAGGAAAAATATTAGTAAAGGTTTTATTAGAGCCTTAGAATTCTGGATAGAAGAAAATAAAAATAAAGCGATAGGATTAATTAAAGAATAGGCTGTTTTCTGTGTATTACCTAAATGTTTAAATAGTATATGTTCATTGAATTATTATCCTTTGGAATGGGGATAGACATTTAATTCTAATTTATGGGGGAGAGGGGGAGTTATATATATATATATGGTATGGGG
>JALNYV010000005.1 GCA_023229785.1 Candidatus Dojkabacteria bacterium
TGTCTTATGTTACAGGGGCTCCAGTAGTTCAAATGTTCAAGAAAGAGGGGTGGCCAGAACAATCATCTCATTCATTTACCAAGAGTAGAGGATATGAGCCCCGCGATAACTGGATTAACCCCAAACAGCGAAAACTCAACCTAGATAGAGAATTAGCAGAATTAGAAGATGCTGAATTCTCAACAGAAACTGAGATGAATAAAATAGAACACAGGATTGATCAAATCAAAGACCAACTCAAGCACGAGTTTCAATTGAAAAATTATGGGAGGGGGCAAGTTGATGCTGAGAGAGGATTTTATGGTTTTCAAAAGATTGATCCAAATATCACATCTAACATCCAAAACAAGATTATCATACTGGTTGATGATAATGTAGTGACTAGTGTCACTTTAATTGATGCTGTTAAGGCCTTTTACAGAATAGGTGTGGTGCCTAAACAAATATTTGGGCTGGTAACTCACAACTACAAGTAAACAATATCACAGTTGACTTCCCCACTCACTCATAGTATGATATACTCTGTATCATACTATGAGTGAAAATACATGGAAACTACTTCCCTACAAGATATCATCAGACAACACATAAACTTGGATAGGCCTAACTCCCAAGGTTGGTGTCCTGTGTTATGTAGGGTGTGTGGTGATAAAGGGCACAAAGGAAAGAGGGCTGCCTTTAGGTTTGATGACCACACTGTTGGTTATAATTGTTTCAATTGCTCTACCACCGCTGTATATGATCCATCACAAAATCGAAATCCATCCAAATCTATGATTCAAGTGCTTGAATCTTTTGGAATACCTGAAGTAGAATGGAGAAAGATTTCCTTTGATGCCTTAGTTAATAAGTATGATACTGTTGATCACGAAAGGCAACAAATAGAACCCACAGAGATTCCACTCCTACCGTTTTTTTATCCGTTATCAGATGACAAAGATGATGATTGGTGTCAATACTCCATTGATTATTTAACAGAGAGAGGAATTGATTGGAAATCATATCCATTCTTTTGTGTTAGGAGGAATGAACATCCAGATAATAAGAGATGGTATGGTAGACTTATTATTCCAACATATAAAGACAAAAAATTGATATTTTATCAAGGTAGGGATTTAACTGATCTACACAAAAAGAAATATTTGAGCGCCACCACTATACGAGAAAATGTAATGTATGGTTACAATCAATTACTAGTATACTCCCAAGATCCTTTGTATGTGACAGAGGGGTTTTTTGACTCGTTTATGTTAAACGGGGTTGCCATTTTTTGTAACAAACTAACTGCCCAGCAAATATTGTGGCTAAATAGATCGAACAGACCAAAAGTTATTATCCCAGATAGATATGGGGATGGGCAAATCCTCGCAAACCAGGCCATTGAGTTAGGGTGGAAAATAAGTACCTTAGATCTAGGCGATAATTGTAAGGATGTAAATGAGTCTATAGTAAAACACGGAATGTTGTATACTATTAAGACTATCGTTAATAATACAACAGAGGGTGTTCAAGCTTCTGTTAGAGTAAATGCTTATTGCAAGAGAGGAAAATATGTGTGATGATATGCAAGATGATGTAGAGGTGAATATTAGGACAGATCTTTGGCCAACCATGTCCACACAACAATTGAGTGTTCAACAAGAACTGGTGTTGGATAAGTTGAATTTATTATCATATATGTCTCAGGGCGATCCCACTGTGATGAATTTGCGGTGTGCCTTGGATATAGCAATGGCAGATCTGAATAAGTTGATTAATAACAAAATCACAGTAGGAAAACACAAGGTGGTAATGTAAGATATGTTAATGTTTACTAGTAAACAAGGTAGAGGATATTAGAATGGCAAAAGATAAAACATATACAGGTGCTGATATTGTCTCATTGACAGACAAAATGCATGTGCGCATGCGTACACAAATTTACCTAGGAAGCATGTCACCCACCACATATACCATTCCACTACTATCAGAGGACACACTGAAAATGGAAGAGGTAATATTTATACCCAGTGTGTTTAAGGCTGTTGGTGAAATTTTAGACAATAGTTTAGATGAATTTTCACAAATTACATCCAAGGTTAAATTATTAAAGATTAATGCTAGCCCAGAGACTGGATTGTATACAATATCGGATAATGGTAGAGGTATACCCATTGAGAAGAAAATTGAAATAGTTGGGAAAACCAAAAAAGAAATATGGACACCAGAAATAGCTCTGTCACACTTAAGAGCTGGTAGAAATTTTACAGATGATAAAGAGGTTGGAGTTGTTGGGTCAAATGGGGTTGGAAGTTCTTGTGTTAATTTCTGTAGTACTGATTTTGAAGTTGTTATTCAAAGAGATCATAAAAAATACTATCAAAAATTTTCCGATGGTGCAGAAAAAATATCTAAACCTGTCATAACAGACACAACTTCCAAAACAACAGGAACTGAGCTTACCTTTCAGCTAGATCCTATAGTATTTAAAGATGTTTCATTACCAGATAGCTTAATTCGCAACAGAGCTATAGAAATAGCCCTAATGAATCCTGATGTAACTGTAGAATATAATAGCGAAAAATTCAGATTCAAGAAGGGGCTACAGGAATATATTGATAAAATAGCTAAAGATAAAATCACTTATAAGATGGAAGTTAATGAAGCTAATGTTCAAGGTGAAATTTATATTGTGTGTGATGGGCACGAGGGGCTTGATGAAGTTGCGTTCACTTGGATCAACAGCTCCTACCTTTTCGATGGTGGAAAGTGTAATACACAAATATTCAATTTAATATTCGATAGAGTTGGAACACACTTAGAAAGAGAGGCTAAGAAACTTAAAGCTGAAGTAACAAGAAATGATATTAGGAAAGGGTTATTAGTTTTTGCAAATTTGAAAATTAAAAATCCGGAGTTCGATTCTCAATCGAAGACACGAATGGTAGGGCCAGATCTTCGCAAAGAGTTAACCAATGTTGTTGATTCTAACTGGAAAGCGTTTGCTAAAACAACTTCTGGATGGTTGGCTAATATTCTAGAAAGGGCTAATGAGAGATACCACTATGGTGAAAATAAAAAAGCAATAGAGGATCATGAGAAACACATAAAGAAGAAGATTAAGGTTGAAGGATTATTGGATGCCACTAGTAAGAATAGATTTGAGTGTCAACTCCTTGTAACTGAGGGACTTTCTGCAAAAGCCCAAATCTCCGAAGCAAGAGACCCAAAAACTTGTGCAGCGTTTGCATTAACTGGGAAGATCAATAATGTATATGGGTGTAGTGCTGCTCAGGTGTTAAAAATGGGAAAGTTGACTGATCTGCTTTCTGTAATTGGTTTAACTCCAGGTAAGAGAGCTGATAGGAGTGCAATGAGGTATTCAAAGGTGGTGATTGCAACTGATGCAGATCAGGATGGTGCTAATATATGCACACTATTGTTAAATTTATTTTATCAATTTTGGCCCTGTCTATTCGACAAAAATTATGAGCCTGTATTTTATAGACTTATGGCGCCCAATATAGTGGCTTCAAAAGGAAGTAAACGTGTTCATTTTACAACCAAAGCTGACTACGAAAAGGTTAAAGATAAGTACAAAGGTTGGACTATTGAATTTATGAAAGGTCTCGGTGGAATGGGGAAGGATGATTTTACTACTATATTATCAGGAGATGATTGTCTTATTCCCTTTATAGATGATGGTCATATGAAAGAAGTGTTTGAATTACTTTTTGGAGATAACACAGATAGTAGGAAAAATTGGTTGACAGTTGATGACTAAAACAGAATCTTTTGTAGGGAGAGCCAAATTAGTTCATGGAGATAGGTATGATTATTCTTTGGTGAAGTATGCTAATGCACACACTAAAGTTAATATAATCTGCCACACTCATGGGATATTTAGTCAGGCTCCTGCTGCTCACACATCAACAAAACAGGGTTGCCCCAAGTGTGCTGGCAACACCAGACAAACAATTGGGGAATTTACAACAAGGGCTAAAAAAGTTCATGGTGATAAGTATGACTATTCTTTGGTGAATTATGTAAACAATAATACGAAAGTGACTATAATATGTCCAGAGCATGGTGAATTTGAACAAAAACCAGATTACCACACAAACAGTAAAGCTGGATGTCCTATGTGTGCTGATAATATTAAGCTATCAACCGAGGAGTTTATAAAGAGATCCAAATTAATTCACAATGATAAGTATAATTATTCAAAGGTTGAATATATTAGCACTCACAAAAAGGTTATACTTATTTGTCCGATACACGGAGAGTTCTCACAAAAACCAAATAATCACATTTCAATGAAAACAGGATGTCCCAGGTGTGTGTCCAAAACCCACTCAAAAATGTGTATTGATTGGTTAGAATCAACAATGGAATCTGAAGCTATACACATCAAACATGCTCTCAATGGTGGGGAATTTAAAATTCCAACAACCAATTACAGTGCTGATGGATATTGTGTAGACACTAATACAATATACGAATTCTACGGAGATCGTTGGCACGGAAATCCAAAAATATATGAACCAGATTTTGGATGTTATCCAAAAGATAAATTAATAACAGCTGGTGAATTATATCAAAAGACTGTAGAAAGAGAAAATAAAATAAAATCTTTAGGGTATAATCTCATCACTATGTGGCAGAGTGATTGGAATGATCAACAAAAATTAAAATGTTGATTATTATCAATAATTATATTATACTAACTATTATATTAATCACCACAGGAATTAACAAATGAGCTGCTATAAATTATACAACAAACAAGAGCTGATTGAATTTAATGAAGATTGCTTGAGTGCGGTGAGTAAATGCCCTCAATATAATGATGCAGATCCCATGTCAACTGGGATCACAACACCCGAACAGGTTTTTCGGTACTGGAATAACTCTTCTCTGCTGTGGCAGTCTGGTTACAGTGATTATCTATCAGAGAGAGCTATGGATACGTTTGATTATAATTATAAAAAAGGTTTGGTAGCATTATGCACACCCCCAACTACAAAACCTCAGAATCTACCCAATAATATTAACAACTTGTTGGAGGGTGTAACAGTGTTTAAGAACTTGAGTTTTCCAAACAACACCATGATGGTTAGTTCAGATTTATATGATTTGATTAAAAAGATCTCCAAAACATGAAATTCACAAACGAAACACTATTAGAATACTATTTGGAAGATCTTAAGGGTGTTGATACTACACACAACGGGAATGTTAAGAATAGACACCCTGAATATTGGGATATTCCATCAACTTATAAGCACAGGGAACTTCCTATGCTTATTGATCCTTTTGAGCCTAATTATCCACTACCAAAGCGTAATATTTGGTTTCTGAGTGATACACACTTTAACCATAAGAATATTATTAAATACTCAAATAGGCCATTCCCCACAATAGAATTGATGACTAGTTGCTTGATTGGCAACCACAACAATGTAGTTGAGCAAAATGATATCGTTATTTGGTGTGGTGATGTGACTTTTGGTGATGTTCACCACACCAATGAATTGATTAATGCTATGCCAGGTTATAAGATACACATCATTGGTAACCACGATATGGATAGGAAGGGTAAATTGAATGCACTATCATTTGATGAAAGACACTCTTGTATTGTTATCGATGTGGTAGATGCTGAAGTAGAATATCAACTATTGGTAACACATTATCCATTAACTGTTGTTCCAGCGGGGTGTATCAATATTCACGGGCATTGTCACAACTCACCTGCACTATCTCAAAAGCACATTAACGTTTGTGTGGAGCGCACAAATTATACACCACTAAATATGAATGTTATTTTAGACAAAGCAAAAATTATTATGGAGTTGTATGAATGAGAAAAATTGAAAGTTCGCCATATATAAATCATGAAGCTAGGGAATACGCCCTGTATGTGATGACATCAAGGGCGATTTTAAACGTGACTGATGGAATGAAAGCGGGTGGCAGAAGGGTTCTCTGGACAGCTAGAGGTGGAGAGAAATGGAAAAGCGCGAATTTGGCTGGAGCCACAATGCCTATACATCCACACTCAAGCCCTGACTCAACAATTAATACTTTGACAGCGTATTATGGCAATAACATTCCTCTATTTACTGGATTTGGTGCATTCGGGACGATCTTAGAACCACAAGAATTTGGGGCAAGCAGGTACACATCAGTTAAAGTATCAAAATTTACACAAGATGTTATATTTCGAGATATTGAAATAGTTCCTCTTACGGAAAATTATGATGGTACTCTCCAAGAACCCGAGCATTTCCTTCCGTTGGTACCTATAGCGCTATTAAACCCCACTTCAGGTATCGCTGTTGGATTTGCAACTAACATTCTACCAAGATTACTAAGTGATATTATCAGTGTTCAGCTTGATATATTAAAAGGGTCGGAAATTAGCAATAAGTTGATTCCAACATTTACACCACTAGATAATAGATCACACAAAACAGTAGAAACAGAAAAGGGGTTTGCATATTACTTTAGTGGTGATTACACACAAATTAATGCAACCACCATAGTGATCACAAAGATTCCATATGGGCAAACACACGATAAAGTGATTGCTAAGATAGAAACAGAATATGCTAATGGAAACGTTGTTGACTATACTGACGGATCAAAAGATACTATAAATATCGAAGTGAAATTTAAAAAAGGAGTTCTTAGAGATCTTGAAAAAGAGGCTGTGCTTCAGCTGCTTGGGTTAACAGTTAAACAAAATGAAAATCTAAATGTTTTAGACTTCTCTGGCAAGGCTGTTTGGAATGCTAAGCCTATTGAATTAGTTCAAAAGTTTACAGAGTGGAGATTATCATTCTATGAAAAAAGATATGAACGTCTAAGAGACTTATTGTTAGTTGACTATCAACGATATCTTGATATTAAGTGTGCTATAGATAATAATATAGGACAGTTCGCTAAGAAAACCCAATCCAGATCTGAACTTAAGGAATTATTGGGAGATTTTGGTATAATATATGTTGATTATATCGCGGATTTACCAATTTACCGCTTCACTGAAGATGAGTATAAGAAGAATGAAGAAAAACTAAAAGAAGCTGAAAAAATGTTAGCTTATTATGCTGAATTACTTCAAAGTGAGGAAAAAAGAAAGAACATATACACCACTGAGCTTCAGGAAGTATTAACTAAATACAACAAGGGATATTACAAATAGGAAAATATTATGAAAGACCCAACAGACATTTAAACTAAATTACCACAACACACTACAATTAATTTTTACAAGGAATAAGCACCAAATGAAACAAAGAAACTACAATCAATCAAACACAAAAGTCCTCCAAGATATTAAAACATTATCGATAGAGGATCTTTCAGAACAATATGATATTCATATAACAGAGCATGGAACAGTGTGGGATCCCGCAGAGAGAAAGTGTTTTGCTGGTTTGTTGGAGTGGGCAGAATACATTATTGATCAAAATGATGATGAATTATACGGAAGTGTAATTAGGATGGGCAGCAAGAAGTGTTTTGATGATGGTAGTTTTTAGGAGAGGGTGATAAATACATAATAACTCTGGAATTATAATATGAAATTAAATGAAATAGCTAAACCAATAATTGATTGGAATACTAAATCTGAAAAAGAACAGATTGATTTTGTGAGAAGCGAAAGTTTTAATATAGAGAAAATTGATAATCCATCAGAAGTTGTTCAACTATCAGCTGTAAAACAACACCCGTTTGCAATTAGATATATCAAAAACCCATCAGAAGATGCTCAATTAGCAGCTGTTAATAAATATGCGTGGACAATTCATTATATTAAGAATCCAACAACGAAAGTATTATTAACAACATTAAAGGATCTAAAATTCATTAAAGATGAAGAAGAATATAACGGTTTCATTAAACAATATTTTGCTAATAATAAACTATTAATGAAAAAGTGGCTTAGATATGGTGAAGCAATGAGGGGACAAGAGTGAAATTATTTGAAATAGCTAAACCAATAATTGATTGGAATACTAAATCTGAGAAAGAACAGATTGATTTGGTGACGAGTGATGGTTATGATATTAAAAAGATTAAAAATCCATCAGAAGCTGTTCAATTAGCAGTTGTTAGAAACGCAGGCGCATCTATTGGTTTTATTAAAAATCCATCTGAAGCTGTTCAATTAGCAGCCGTTAGTGGCTGCTCTATATCAATACACCGTATTGAAAACCCAACCGAAGCTGTTCAATTAGCAGCTGTTAATAGATATGTGTGGGCAATTCGATATATTAAGAATCCAACTCAAAAAGTATCATTAATAGCTCTGAAAAACCAGAAATTCATTGATAACCAAGAATATTACGAAAACCTTATTAGAAGACTCTTTGCCAACAATACAATATTAATGAAAAAATGGCTTAGATATGGTCAATCAATGAGGAACTCATAATTTATTATAATCACCCTCCCACATAACTACCAAGTTATATCCCAATTCTTTAATCTTATTTTCTCTGATGATGGTGGCTTGATATAAATCACCCGCTGTTACTTTCTTATTTTTTGGGTGGCATTTATATGTCGGTTTGTATTTATTTGGATTCCCGTGCCAGGCATCACCGTGAAATTCATAAATTGTATTAGTTTCAACACAATATCCATCAGCGTGATAGGGTGTTCTTGGAATGCTATATTCCCCACCTTTAAGAGCATGCTGGATGCTGATATTTTCTTTTTCTATTATTGAGTCTAACCAAGTTATGCAAGCATACGAATAACTATCTTGGTGTCTAAGCTTGATATTGTGTTTTCTTAAGTATACATAGACAGTATTCACAGTTATACTCAATTCATTTGCTATCTGAGCAGCCGATTTCTCTTGATTTATATACTCACTTGTTAACCAATCTTTTGAATCTATGAGTAGAATAATATTGGTTATGTGAATTTGACTTCTATTATCTACACCATATCTTTCTGTAATTGTTTGTTTAGCTTTCTTTTGAATGTTAGGATTCTGTAGGGGATATTCTACACCAAACTTAGATAAATTGGTATTTTTAACTCTCTCGTTAAACTCTGTAGTTTTACTATATGAGGTCTCTCCATAGCGTGATAAACAAGTTTGCACTTTCTTTTGTTTAACTGCAGGGCTATATGCTGGGTTTCCACCATACTTCTCTAGATTAGTACTTACTCTCGATAATTGAGCACATATTTGACACCCATTTCCACCACCATTTTTACCAGTCAAGTGATTACCCGGTTTTTGGGTAAAGGTGCCGTGTGTGTTGCATTTTATGGTTACTTTGGTAGAATTATTAATATATTCAACGAGTGAATAATCGTATTTGTTGTTGTGGACTTTGTTGGCTTTTTCTATGAATTGTTCTAAAGTTAATGTTTTGGGCATGTGTTGGCAATAAGTTAATTTGATATTGTTTAGTATTTTACACTAAACAATATCAAAAGTCAACTATATCGTTTATTCTACTATTGGTTTTGCAGTGTTTACTTGGCCAGTAGTAACACCACCCATCTGACCGCTCCTCGGATCTATAATCCGTCCGTTCGCAGTCAATTGTCTAGTTATTTGATGGAAATATGCAAGTGCGTTCATTCCATTGCCAAGTGTTTTTTGTGCACACAAGTCAAATAATTCAAATTTATCAGCATTACGATCCATTAGAATGCCAGCTAAGCGTTTTTTATCAATTTCATCCAAATCGTTGGTTTTGAAAAATAAAACGTTGTTATAAGCATCTCTCTTCATTATTGCACATTCATGTAGAATACCATCTCCAGCCAGATCAATCCATTCTATATGGTGATGTGTTTTTGATTTTTCGTGTGCGTAAGTTACTTCAGTCATGATAATTCTCCTATGAAATTATTTTGTTATTCTTTAATTCTATTTAGAAACATAAGAATAAGGCTATATCATTCATAAAAAATTGGTCCCAAATTGTTTTATCTACTCAACATAGGAACAAAATTATCAATAGTATCAGCAAGTTTCTTAAGTTTGTACTTGCCTATAAATTTGAGAATGTGGAAGTATGAAAAATGTTTTTTCAAATCCAGTTCAGTAGTAATCACTTCAGATATGATCTTCTTAATATCATCTGGTTGACATTCTAAATCAATCAGTATTTGATTATGTTTAAACATCTCTCCAACTGTAAATTTTCTTTTATTTTGGTCTGTCCACTGTTCATTCATAAAGTTGACATACTTATAACCATCACCATCCAATGCATTATCATACACTTCTTTGATTTTGGTAGCTCTCACACGAGGAAAAGCACTAGCCACATTATCTGATGCATCACCGCGTATACATTTAAAAAATAAGTAATATTCAGCATCGTTGTCATATTTTTCAAGTGTAGCTTGTGGTTTATCAGTTATTGGAGAAATCACTTCAACATTGTTGTATTTTAATAATTGAGCCATGTCACTATCAGCTGTAATGATAACAATATTATCTTCTCGTTCTCTCTGAACAAAACCAGCAATCAAATCATCAGCTTCAAGCCTATCACCAAATAAAGTAACAATAGTTGTATGTTTTGTAATTAATGCTTCAAATTCCTTTAGGTGATTACAAAATCGTTCATATTTTAATTTTTGAGCTGGAGTCATGTCTTGTCTACGATTGCCTTTGTAGGGTTTTAAGAAATCATGCTCGTTGGTATATTCCTTGCGCCATGAAGATCTATCAAATAACATTACAACTTTTTTTCTTGGCTTATATTGTTTATAATATTTGTTAAGTGTTGTTAGCGCCATGTGACAGGCGAGACCAGCTAAGGTCTCATCATCCTCTCCTGTTTGTGCAAAAAATGTACGGTGCAAGAGATTGCTTATATCCATCAACAAATAGTCACATTGTTTAGTATCCATATTATATCCTTATAATTCGCGTATATTTGTAAAATTATGCTCTTTGGCATATCTCAAAAAAGCAGATGATATAGCTTCACCTGGTTGCATTTCTATACCAGTTCCTAACGTGCCACCTTTCCAAGAACCTTTCCTTGAACCAGTTCCTTTATTGAATGAAATATCAATACATCTTCTAATAAGAGGTTTATTAAAATAATGAAGCCAAGAGAACCATCCTGAACCAATGTGCCATTCACGTTCTTCAATAAGACAAGTGGCAATAATTTCTTCACCGTCAAAATCATTAAAGCTAAAGTATAATTTTGTTACCCCAGCTCTCATATCTACAACTTCATCTGAGTTCCATTTTTTGAGGCCTTTTAACTCACAGTGCCCGTATAAACACTGATTTGTATCATATATAGACCATCTGACAAAAGTGTGATCTCTCCACCCTAAATTAAACGATTTGGATTGATCTATACTTGAATCATATTCACAAATTCCATAATTAACAGTGATGAAATTTTCGTATACTGAAAATCCATACTTTCTTCTTAATAACCTGATATAATCCTTATTAACTCCGTTATTGTTATACTTTATCAATTTCTCAATAGGCGATACGATTTCAGGAATATTGATATGATAGTAGTGATCATTTAGAGACCATTCTAGGTTGGTTTTGTCTGAATCTTCATCTCTAGTTGTTACAAATATTGAGAAGTTTATGTTTTTCATAAAAAATCACTCACTGTTTTTTTATCACTGTTGTCTATAACTCGTTGTTCAAATTTCTCAATTAGATCTTGATAGAGAAAAGCAATGAATTTTTGAATTACCAAGTCTTCATCCTTGTCAACTATACCATTTTCTTTTAAGTATTGAATCATTGCGGGGTTCCAATCAGACCTAAATTGTAGTCCTTTGATAGGATCAATAGACTGTCCCACCAACTCAAACCATGGTTCTGTGCTTGTTTGATGATCCTCTTCCTTAGCCTTTTCTTTTAAAGCATCAATCTCAGCATTAGCTGTTTCAAGCTCTTTTTTCAAAGTCTCTACATTCTTTGCTAGAACATTACTCTCATTTTTGTATCCAATGGATTGTTTATTTAAAGCAGTAATAGTTCCTTCTAATTCATCTTTTTCTTTTTTTGATATCCACATATTAATTATTCCTATTTGTTGTATTATAATCTAGCCATGACGTACACATCTACAGAATCTATATTATACATCAATTGTCCTCTTGCTGTGATGTAGAATGTTCCAGTAGGGTTGGGTTTAAACACACGCAACAAAGAATCAATAGGATATTTGTATGAAAATTCTGAATCTTTTCCTAATTGTTGGAACTGTGTGGAGTCAGCAAATTGGTATTCTAAGGCATCTCCATTAACATCCACTATCTCTAATGATACACCGGTTTTGTCACCATTGAATGATACCTCATCAGCCTTCATGGCAGCCTTTCCTTTTATCATCATATTCACAGCTTCTTGGGTTAAGTCTACACCAAACACAGTAGCAGACGCACGACTCTTAGGTGCTTTTATTGTTTGGGGGGAGGCTGATCTAAAGTTAATCTTAGTATTTTTCCCACTCATCATCATAGATCTAATCCACATTGGAGTAGGTCCTTTGATGTTTGGATCATAAACATCAAATCCCACAGTGGGTGACTCACCTGTGGTAGTGGCATCTATCGAAAAACCATCTTGGGATCTTGCAATCTCTAATCTTGATGTAAAGTCATTAATTCTATTCAATCCTAAACTACCAAAAGACATATCGGGAACATTCTTATCTTGGAATAATACTACAGTCTGTGCCACATCCATGGCGCGAATTTTTCCAGGTTCTATTATCACATTTTCAATATTAACTGATTTTGCTAATGTAATAACTTTTTGAATGTAATCTATTTCTTGCGTTGTTAATTTCATATCTACAATTCTCCTTTTTCTTTTTATTATACTAAAAAGTTTGCTTTAAGTCAAGCGTTTTTTATAACTTGTTCATGTGTCTCTTTACTGCTGCAATACCACTTCTTAGGTTGTGGTGGTATATAACAAACACTGTCTCTGTTGGTGTAGTATATAATTTAGTGTAAGTCATACCATTATTACGAGCTAACCTGTCTACTATAACTTCATAAGCACTTTCTCTGCTCTTAAAGTTTGTGGGGCTGTGTTTCTTCTTAGCTATACATAATAAAACTTGATAACCATGTTTTTTGGTTAATAAAGAAGCAACATGAGCAACACTGCTAAACACTTTAAATGCTGAAGATTTCATCAAGCCTGTGGTATCTTGAGTAGAACCACCAGGAATCACCATAGAAAAATCCACATTTCCCACTTTTGGAATGGGATCAAAGAAATATGAAAAAGTATGTTCCTCATCTGATGTGGCAGGCCTCACAGTGGCCTGAAACTGTTCTCCCTTGACAGAAAAATATCCCTCGTCCTCATCCCATGTTAAATCCTGTGGTATATAACTCAACGATTCAAATAAGTCTCTTAATGTTTGAGTTGGTATTAATATATCCCTTACTTTCATTTATAGTTCCTTTGTTCTAGTATTTTTATTTTATCTCTCAGCTTTGTATTTTCATCTAAAATATTTTCATATCCTTGTTGAAGCCTCTTGCAGTTGTTTATTGTTGATTTGATAACACTCTCTTGTAGAGCAGGGTGGTAGCCAGCAGCCCATAAATTAACAATGTGTTGCACTTGTTTATCTAATTTCATAATGTTGACCTTATAATTATTTTTAAAATTGCCACTCTTCATCAAAAACAAGCGATGATTTTGTTGGTGCTGATTTGCCTATGGCCTTCAATATATTTTGCAATGGATTATCCACTAATTTTGTAATATGCATCTTCTTATCAATAACAAAATTTTCAAGAAACCAATCAGGAACAAATTCAGCATCTGTTGGTAGTGCTATACTTTTGAAGTTTCCATATTTAACCTTCAGGTTGAACACCTTCAGCTTCATTCCTGACATAATTGGGAGACTAACTTTGTCGTTATATAACACCAACATTTGGTTGTACAAAATTGCTGCAGCTATATGTCCAGGAAGTGAAACTTGTTTCCCTTTCTTGGTTTTAGCAGCGTATTCATCATCTTCATCAATTAACATACTTTGATCATTGTTAAATCGTTTTGTATAATCCTCTACGTTATTACAACCTTTTGGTAAACCTAACTCCATGATATCTTTAGATAATTCTAACTCATGTTTATAATCAACAATGGACATCGAGACACTTTCCCAAGATTCTCCCTTTAGAAATCTCTCTAGAAACTTATCTAATCTTTTTGATATTGCAGCTGGTAGAGTTGTTTTCTTTGTATCCAACCCCATAACCTTACACTTATCCACTCTCTTACCATCTAAATCAACTAGATGCAACATATATCTTTTCTTTTCCACAAATATACCACGATCTGAAACAACCTCACGAGCACACTTAACTAAATTATCAAATCCAGGTTGACACAGAAAGGTGTTTTTCATAAATTCTTGATATGAATCATTCACCACCTCAGCAACATAATTTGAAACTTTAATTGCATCCTCTACATTATCTGTATATGTTTTGAAATACGTGCTATCCGTGTCGCCGTAGATGATAGCATCTGTTTGAAATTTTCCTTTGAATATTTTACCATCTAAAGCAACCTCTGGAGGATAACCTTTAAGAGCAGCTATTTTTTCTGTAGCATACATCGGAAAATCAATATCATAATTACCTTCAAATATCTCATTTACCCTCCTACTTTGGTGTCTGAGAATAGCTCTACCGGTTCCAGTAGTACTTTCTCCCATCCGCACATCGAAAAATTTGAAGTGTTTATTGGACATTGCTCCATACAAACTGTTGAGTTTAATTTTCATAACATACTGTTTTCTATCATAATTTTCATAATCCTGTCTATATTCATCATACAAAACAGCATCTTCTTCAGTCATTAATACTCCACCTCTTTCTATCATTTTAACTCCTTTTTCAGCAAATTCCAATCAGCTTCCCATATCATAATTATATTATATCCTAACGATTTAATCAACAACTCTCTTTTTGATGTTTGTTGATATAGATGTCCAGCCGTTAATTTTTTACTATATGGGTGACAAAGATCAGATGGTTTATATTTATTTGGATTTCCGTGAAAAGCATCACCATAAAATTCATATACTGTATTTGTGTCCTTGCAAAATCCATCCACTCTATAGTTTGTTCCTGGTATTTTATATTCACCTATATTATCATAGTGTTGAATGTAGATCCCTTCAGTTTCTACCAAATGTGTCAGCCAAGAAATACAAGCAGATGATGATTGATTACCAACACACTTCTTGCATCCACCTCCTCTCAGGTGGATACTTGGTGTCTGCTTAAATACTCCATGTTTGCTGCAAATAATTTTTATCTTTGTGGTGGCTTTAGTGTAGTATACTAAAGAATAATCATAAATATTGCCATGAATCAATTTAGCTCTTGATATAAATTCTGCAGTTGATGGGATGTGCACCCCACCGCACTTTTGACATCCACATCCAGATAGATGATTTGAGGGTATTTGTCTAAATTGCCCGTGCATCTTACATATTATATCAACTTCTTCTGTACATTTCTTATATTTTACTAACGAATAATCATACTTGTTTCCATGAACTACCTTTGCATTTTCAATAAACTCTTCAGTTGTTATATAATGGCTTTTGGCACACTTAGGACAACCAGTTCCTCTTAGATGGTTTGAAGGACTTTGTTTAAAATTGCCGTGTACGCTACATATTATAGTAAGTTTTTCCATATATTTGTTGTACTTAGTCTGTGAATAATCATACTTATTATTGTGGACTATATTAGCTCTTACGATAAAATCATCAGTGGTTGGTATATAACTATTGGCACACTTCACACACCCATTACCCTGAGAGTGTTTGTATGCTAGCTGAGTAAACTCACCATGAATAGGACAAATAATATGAACCATTGAGTGTGAGTTTGTGTATGTAATTTTTGAATAGTCATATTTATTATTGTGTATGATGTTGGATTTTCGGATGAAGGCTTGGAGTAGATCTTTGTTTTTGTTTTTAAGTATTAGCTTTTGCTGGTCTTGTTTTGTTCTTATTGGAATTTCAAACCGTTTAAATAACTTAACTAGGACTGTTGGTGTAATATTATACATCTTGCTAATTTCAGTTCCGTTGAGTTGTTTGATTGAATAAAGATCTGTTAATAATTCTTTAGTTAATGTGTGCTTTTTTCTATTGGATAAATCTAGCAATTGTGTTTCAGACATAGTTCGTTTGCAAATATTATATTCAGAAAACCCGTGCGCAATGGTTCTTTTAGATACACCAAAATACTCACACAATTGTTTAATAGTATAGTGTTCTTCTAGGTAGAGTGACCTTAGTTTATCTTCTGGTAGAAATATAGTTCTAGCTGGCATTTTTATATTTCTTTACTATTTCAGTCATCTTATCTCCTGCCTCTTTTTTCTGTTTTTGATATTGTTTCCGCATTTTAAACCAATTAGATAATACGTTAGGAATTATACCTTCAGCATCCTGATCAAACACTGTGCCATATCCAGACACCGCCCATTTAGCATCTAATAGATACTCCTTCCATTCAGCTGCAGTGGCGGTAATTTCTTCACCTGTTTTTTCAATAACTAGTGTGAGTTCCGTGTCTGAATTATTTAGAAGGGCTGCTGATGCCTCTTCTTTTTCATTAAACTGTCCTCTGATTTTTTCTGGAGAAATATTGATACTCCTGATTGCTGTGGGATAGAGAGAATTAATATCTATTGAACCCAAATAATCATGCATACCAATTTGTGGTAGTAATACCAAAGCTCCTTCAATCCTTGAACTAAATTCAGGTGTTGTGTTATTATTAACAACCCGTTTGATAACATGATGACAATGGTTAGTGATAGCTAATTCAGCTAATTTTAATGTTCCACCAACATGTTGGAACAATCCACAAGACATATGATACATTTGGTTCGCTAATTCTACATAACCAAGCTTTTGCTCAAACCCGTGTAAAATTTCACTATCTCTAATGTTATATCGCACAAAAAAAGCAAAATCTTTTACGTATAAATCATGCAAAGCACCACTATATTCTAATTTTGGTAACGTGGGGGTGCCATGCTCATCCACCAACACTTCATCAGATATTGATGATAATTTATATGATGCTCTTTCAGCTGGTTCATATTTTTTAAATAATACCATATAGTCAGCTAACATTCTACCACTAGTGTTTAGTTTAATATATGTCTGTGCTTCCGCTAATGGATTCTTCTTCCTTATTAATTTGCTAAAATCAGTCTCTTCATCTGAGAAATATGGCGCTTCTGCATTAGGAAAAGATAAATCACGTAACCTATGTTCTCCTAATACAATTTCTATCCTTTTGCCAATAAACGAAAAGTCAAATTGCTGACTATTCCACCCAACTAATAGATCACTATCTTTAATTTCTGTTAAGAGTGTATCCAGCAATTCTCCTTCATCCCTACACACAATAAATATAGTTTTATATTCTGTTGGAAGTGGTAGGATATCATTACAAGCTTGTTCTAATAATTCATTAGTCCACTGTATTCCATCATCTGGTGGGATGGACAACGATATCATGGTATTTGTGTGTTCGTGAAATAATGATATTGCATTAATTTCAGCGTATGGGTTTTTTGGACCACTATAACCCAGTTCTAAAGAATAATTATTTTCAATATCCAGGTGTGTTACGTGTAGTTTGGGAGCTGGTACTTCATAATATTCACTAGAAAGCACTCTTAATTCTGCTCCTATATCAGATTCCCACACTACAATTCCTTTATCTTGATATTCATTGCGTTTCTTATAAAATTGCTTCCTATTCATCCCACAATCAATCTTTGTGACCTTTGTATCGTAAATTGTTGTAAATTCGCCATCTTCATCATTTATATAGAAAAAATAAGGAGCATCATACTCAAGTATTATGCGATCCCCGCTTGGATCTCTCTCCCAAACTCTTACTATGTTATCTTGTTTTGATGGCACTATTGCTGAAATATAGCTCATTGTTTAATTCCCAATTTAAATAATATGCAATTGTACATTAGCTATAGCAATGTAATCAACTAGTTTTTGGTTAATTGTGATAAATAATAATATAATGTTAAGAGGAAGAAATTATGATTTTCTATGGAGTTGAACTAGCAGCTGGTACAGTGGCACAAAATATGGTGTTGGAGGGATTTACCAACGTAACCATTCCAGGTATTGTTACACCTCAAGCTGGTCGCCTAATTTTTAATTCAGACTCAAAGCTTGTTGAGTTTTATGATGGCACACAGTGGTCATCAGTGGGTGGATATTCTTTACCGATAGCTAGTGATACAGTATTGGGTGGAATTAAGGTGGGCAGTGGATTAGCAATCGATGGCAACACAGGTGTGTTGAGTGTTCCTGCCCTGACTGGCTCCACATTAGGGAAAACCTGGTTTCCGCGTGGTGTAGGCAATGCTAACATTGGGTTATCATCAGTGATTTTATCTGGTGTGATAACTGGTTTTACGCTCAATGGTGCTGTCACAACAGTGTTGCTAACTCCTCCCCCTGGTGTTACACACTGTATAGTGCATAGCAACATGCATGTAGTTATAGACGCCACTCCATATGCAAGGCATCAAGATATCACCGGACATTTTTTCTTTCGAAAAAATGCAAGCGAGAGTTGGGTAGAGGGGTTTGGCGTGGACACAAATACTGATATTGTTATCGATAAAGCATATACCAACAATACTAATATTATAGGATTTGATACCACCACTAATTCATTTCAATATCAAGTCGCTATGATTCCAGCATCTTTTGCAGGTCCCTATAACCCCATATCCTGTACCATGCAATTTGCTATGCTCCTGGAAGGTTGGTATGGTTAATATACATTTGTATTATTAGGCAATTCCACAAAAACATAGTGTTCCAATATTATGATATATCATTATTGGAACACTATTATCGTTTGTTGTTATTCAGAATCTTCCAAAGGATCTGATGCAATTAATCTCCCACCAACCAGTGCTTCATATAAAAATTCAAAATGAGAATTTTCTTCTTGAATATCAGCATAATTGTGTTTGAAAAGTACCTTAGCTAGTTTCCTAATATATTTCTTATCTACACCATATTCTCCTGCAGCTTCATCTATAGTGTCCTTTATAGCTTCCCGCTGATCATCAACAATCTGCATATAGTGTGTAATTGTGACTAGTATCTGCTTAAATTTCTTAAGCTCTTCTGGGCTTGATATTGTATTGCTGTTTTCTTGTTTTTTTTTCTTTTGGTATGCCATATTAAGTTCTCCATTTGTGTTTCAATTTTAAAATTATATAATACACAAACACTACCCAATAGTCAACATCTTTTCTACTTCAAAACCACAATTTCAACCAAACCAACACCATCTTTTTCCAATCCAATTGCTCTTGCTGCAGCTAACGAGAGATCAATTAGTCTGTGGTGTTTGTAGGGTCCACGATCGTTGACTATCAAAATAACATATGTACCAGTTTTAATATTAGTTACTTTCACTGTAGATGGTAAAGGAAGAGTTCTGTGAGCAGCTGTCAACTTTAGTGGATCAAAATGATCTCCTGTAGCTGTTGTGCACCCTGATTCATAGCTATAATAAGAAGCTATTCCTGTTGCTTTATACCCTTTTGATTTTATAGATCCTTTTCTGTGATGATGCCCTATCATCTGTCCAGCCTGAGAACCACACCCGTTGTGGTGAGACTTAACTCTAGCTTGAGCCATATTACAACCAAACATCAACACTACTAGCATTATTACAGCAGTGAATAGGTTAGAATGATTTTGTTTTATCATACTCATTTCTCCCTTGTTCATTCTTTGAACGTTACTTTTTGAATTGTTATCAAACATATCAAAGGTTTGATATGTGTACATGTTAATTATCATCACCCACAGATAACTAGTGGGTTCACTATTTCTCCTATTTAAATATTGTCATTTATACTATATTATATACTGTTTTGATATGGATATCAACAGCTGCTTACTATTTATTGTGATTCATCCGAAAACCAATTGGTGTAGTTACCTGGGAATAATCTTGGATCATATATAAATGGTGATTTTGCAGCAATTTGAATTCTAGCTTGTATGGCGTCTCCGACATATACTGTGGATGTGGCATTTAAAAAATGTGGATCACTGGGGAATATTACCAACGTTCCTCTATTAGGATTAAACGAAAAATTGTGTTGTGGAAATTCAAGCTTCCCTCCATATATTTCAAATTCAGTATCAAATTGTACATTATCTTGATAGTCACACAAAAATAATATTGCTGTGAGATCTCTTTGTTTAGTTCTTAACCATTTACCTCGCAAAAAGCTACTATTTTCAGCTGCGACTTCTCCTTTGCTTCCTTGTGGGATCATCTCAAATATAATTCGTTCTGTTCCATTGTACGATAGTTGGTAATGACTCTGAAGGTCTGGTATTAGTACCATCAACTTTTCATATATAATAGATTCCAAATATTCATTAGTTTTAATGGTTTTTATATCTTTTCCATCCTTGTCTCTGTCAGGAACTGTAAAATCTAATGTATCTACAATATCCTCACAGAGTAATGGACTAATAAAATTTCTAACTACAAAAAAAGGGGATTTTTGGTTCATATACACTTAACTCCTAATTAACTTGGATTAAATAATTTACTATTTCTAATAAAGTAACATTATGTTTTGCAAGCACCAGCATAGCATCTGTTACTTCCAATGTTCTATCCTTGTTTGTTTGAACGTCCCTTTGAACTACCTCAGCCCTTTCTGGAGCACCATCTTTATTAACATCTATTAAGAAATTTCCAGCTTTTAATATGTTTTGACCAATCAATACAGGGGAATCCATATCAGATCTATCATTTAAATTGAAAGAAACATCTTTGAATGGTGTACCATTAATTTCTATTTCAAATTTAACTATTGGTCTTATTGTCCCACCATCCTTTCCATCAGCTGATACCACAGACTGGCTCCCATCCAATTCCATAGTAATAAGATTGTCAGATAACTCTGGACAGATAAAGGAGACGCTACTGTTTTGTTGGTTTACTTTGATGTGTTGTGCGTTTAGGCTAGAGTTTGTAGCTCCAGTATCAATTTTCGATTCAATCTTCCGGTTTCCTAGAGTAACGAAAGTAACCTCTACTGAATTCCCTATAACATTATCACCTTCGTTGTTATCATCCATAGCTTCTGTATTCGACAAGTTCATTATATTATAGTCCTGTTGTTTATATTATGTTATATTTATGTTGTTAATATTATACATTATTGTTCTCTCGCTGCTTCGCCATATCTAAGCCATTTTTTCATTAATATTGTGTTATTAGCAAAGTATTTTTTTACAAATCGTTCATAAACATCTGGGCAATTAATAAATTCTAAATTTTTAAGAGCTGCTAATAATACTTTCTGAGTTGGATTTCTGATACAATTAATAATATAACCATTTTGGTTTACAGCTTCTAGTTGAACAGATTCAAATGGATTTTTAATAAAACCAATATTATAACCATTTTGTTTAACAGCAGCTAATTGAACTGATTCAAATGGATTTTTGATATATTTAATTCTATACCCGAATTTCTGAACAGCTGCTAGTTGAACATCTTCTGATGGATTATCAATTTTCTCTATATTAAAGCCATCACGTCTTACTAGAGCAAGTTGTTGTTTTTCTGATTTAGTATCCCAATTTACTGGCTGTTTAGCTATTTCAAATAATTTCATGATTGTTCTCTCTTTGCTTCGCCATATCTAAGCCATTTTTTCATTAATATTGTGTTATTAGCAAATTGCTTTTTTACGAATAGTTCATAATGGTCTTGGTTGTTGATAAATCTTAAATCTTTGAGAGCTGTTAGCAACGCAGTCTGCGTTGGATTTTTGATGTATTGAATCACATACCCATGATTATTAACAGCAGCTAGTTGAACAGCTTCTAATGGGTTTTTGATACATATTATTGCATACGGGCGTTGTTTTACAGCTGCTAGTTGAACAGCTTCTGATGGATTAGATATTTTATAGATATTCCTTCCGCTTCTCCTTACTAGAGCAAGTTGTTGTTTTTCTGATTTAGTATCCCAATTTACTGACTGTTTTACTACTTCACACAATTTCATCATGATACCTTATTCTTTTTGTAATATTCTGAAATCTTTTTCAAGAGATCCTCAATATAATCATCAACCTTCCCCTTAAACACTAAAGGCACTCCCCTCTCTACACTCATTATTATAACAATATCCTCGATGATGATATCATACATCTCACCAACCATCAGAGAGTATGCTGTGGTTTGAAGAAAATAGTTTTGAATCATTTGTTCAGTTTTAGAACCAGTTGAAGTTTTATAATCAATGGTAGCTATTCTTCTTTTATAATCAGATATTAAATCAACTCTTCCTGCTATTTTCATCGTATCACTATAAAGAGCAGCTTCTTGCAATAAGATATTATCAATTGGTCTAATATAATTTCTAAGTGATTTAAATTCGTTTATGTGATCAATTTGCTGACCTCTTGTTGGGTTAGGATCATTATTTACAAATCGTTCAAGCATTAGATGAACAGCGGTTCCTCTATCAGAAGCTCTCTTCATTTCTTTATCAGCTTTGATAGGCCCAAGAGAATCTCTCCAACTAGTTAACCAAGGTTTTTCACCAGAACCCAATATGGTAGTGATTGATGGATATTTACCACCAGGAGTATTATAAAATCTGCCCTTAGGACCATCAACAGATTTTAACTGAATTGGTGTGATTGTATCTAGATGAGTAAACATTATGATTCTCTCATAGCTTCACCATACCTAAGCCATTTTTTCATTAATAGTGTATTATCGGCAAAGTGTCTTCTAATAAGTCTTTCGTATCTATCCTTTTCATTAATGAACCTTTGAGATTTTAAAGCCACTATTAAAGCTTTCTGAGTTGGATTCTGTAAAACGTCTATAACGAGTGGGTTCCCCAACACAGCTGCTAATTGAACTCTCTCTGTTGGATTTTGCATATTATCAATTTTCCATGGATATCTACTAACTTTTGCAACTAGATTATCCTCAAACGAATTGCTAATATCTTCATCCAACCTTATTATCTTTGTTAATTTCATTATCTTATTGGGGTTGTAGTTGCAGAGGCGCCTGGGGTTCCGGAACCTATTCCACCTGGAGTTGTTGTTCCAGTGACAGGTTGTTGACCTTGTGGAGCATTCATCTGTTGTTGAGGTTGCTGTTGTTTTCCAGCTCTAGCATCATCATCTTGTTTCTTCTTTAAGAGTGGTCCCAACCTACGCTGCAATTGTTGCTTTTGTGTTAGTAGAGGTTGAGTGCGTTGATTAATTTGTGTATCAACCTGAGCCAATGCTGTTTGAATTTGCGTGATCTGCTGATCTGTAGCAATGTCCTCTTCTAATATGTTATAAAAGTCTTTAAATGACAACATTTGTAGTATCCTTATCTTTTTCCAAGTATTTATAACTTTCATCCCAATCGTGTTCCCACATAGTTATGAGGTTGTATCATAGGGCTCTGATAGTTGCTTCTCTTGCTGTTGTAGCTTGATATAGTTCACCAGCAGTTTTATTAAGTTAGTTTTTGTCGTTTGGTAATTGCACATACAAGGCGCCTGTTTTTTGAATGCATGTGTTTGGTGGGGTCTGTTTAAATTTCCCATGAATTGGGCATATGATAGTTATTTTAGTGTGCACTTATTTAGCTTTTTCTATAAATTTCTCTGTTTTAACACTCACAAAAAAAATCCCTATTAAAAATAACATCAATAGGGATTATATCATACTATAATAAGCAAGTCAACAGTTATTTTACTCTAGAAGCAATATATTTTGCAATATCGGAAGAACTAACCTTACCTTGCATAACTTGTGGTTTATTAGTTTGTTGTGGTCTTATCTGTTGTGGTCTTCTGAAAGAAGTTTCTTCATTTTCCTCCTCACCTGGATTGAAATCATATGAAGGCTCCTGAGCAGGCCTTTCTTGATTTTTATTGTTTCTCATATCATGTTTCCATTTTGACAATTGTGCCAGTCTTTTGGCTTCCTTATCTTTTTCTTTTTGCGCTTTATTGTACTGATCCATTTCTAAATATTGTTCCTCTTGTGAGACTTTGTTCATCCCGTGGTCACGTGCAGCCTGCGCCTGACGCAGGTTTGCCTCAGCTTCTTTAGCTTGGTATTCTGATTTCCTTGCCTCAGCATCTTTTGTCATCATATCAATCACTTGGGTTAATAGAGTGGTAACTTGAGTTACATCTCCACCACCAACAGGTGCAGGAGGCATTCCACCTTCAGCTCCTGGTATTCCTTCACCTCCAGGAGGTAAGTCACCTAACCCACCTTCTTCCTTTTGCTCTCCTCCCTGCAATTCCTGACCCTCTTCTTCTTCAGAAGTTATCTCAGGCCACTCTACATCCACTATAGTGTAACGATCTTTGAGGTTAAATAATATTTCTGCTATTTCAGGAGCAGGATCTGACTCATCCCTGTCTCCCAACACGTGTTGAATATCCTGCTCAAACCCTTGTGCTTGATCGCTAGGAATAGTTACCCTAACAATATTTTTATTAGAATCCACTAACCCAAAAGTTGCCGTGTCCCTATAATCCACACTCTCTTTATCTTCTAAAGATTTTAGTTTAGATATTGCGTCTGTGGTATTAAATGATCCAGGCCCGTTGGCTTGACCCACATCCTCTGTTATGCTATAAAAAGCTTCACGAATTCCTAAGGTACCTTTCTTTTTCTTCTTGTGGTTTGAGTATTTAATAATTCTAGGTTTGGACGGTATAGCACGTTTCATCATGCTAGCAAACATAGGCATAGCAAAACCAGCTACACTGCCAGCTCCCACAGCTCCCATAGCACATCCACCATCACCGTCTTCTTTGATGATTTTTGATATATCTTGTTTAGAATTTAATTGTTGAATTAGAGGTGTCATATGTCTTTATCCCATAATAAGCATTTATAATATCAAAGTATTTATAAGATAAAGTCCTCTACAGTGGATTTAATTAACGAGGAAATATTTTCATAGATTTTCCAGAACCTTCAGTTCTATAGAGTTCTTTAGATCTACACACAAATTGTCCTATACATGATATAGCTGAAGTTTTGGTGTTATAGTGGTGGGAAATCGAATCAATCATTACACCTAATTCAGCCTCTCCGTGTTGTTGCAGATATTGATCAACCGCGAGTATGCTACGCTTAAACGGTGTACTATATTTTGCCCCTCCAGATCCTGCGGTGTAGTTATTCATATCTGAACTCAGTTTGTTGATAATTATCTTAGCTTTGTTGTGTGCAGACCTATTTAATTTAGGATTTAAATCCAATGAATATCTACAACAGTGGCCGGTTAGCTTACCATCACCTCGTCTGGATACCTGCAAAATAGCATTATTGATAGCATTAATATCAATAATTTCCCACCCAATTCCTTTGTATTTAATCCAATCGGTTATGAATCTTCCCTTATTAGAATAAGGATTAGATGTGGAGTGAGGTGTGCAAATACTAACATAGTGTGCCTTACCAACCCACCTTAAGGCTTGACCCAACACATCTAAGTTGGGTGTTAATTTGCATTCAAAAACCCACAAGATCCCATTCTTTGTTGCCATTACATCTGCTCTATCACCAAAACTGGCAACTTGCACTTCAGAGTAACACTTCCAACCATCCTGTGTTAATACAGCAATCAGTGCAGCCGCTAAGTCTGTCTCAGATATTTTTTTACCAAGCTCTTTCACGTTAAACAATATGCAGTGAATTAAATTTAGAAATCATTACCAGGAGCTTTAGGTTCATTCAACTTTTCTTGTTGTTCCAGTTGCAGTTGTTGCAATATTGAATTTTGTAGATCTTTAAGTGCAGCTCTTGTCTTAACCAACTGTGAGGCTTGATTAGCTTCATCTGATCTCCAATCATCCAGATATGCTACCATTTGTTGTATTTCGGTGCTTTGTTCATTAACATTTAATATAAGATCATCTATGGTAATAGTGGTAGTGGGTAATATTGACATTGTCATGCAATTCTCCTAAGTTGTTTTGTGTGATTATTTATTATTACAATTGTTAGGTTAATTTATAACCCAACATCCATGAGATCTTTAAGTGTTTTCTTCTTACCGTGCTGAAGTTTTTTTGCAGCTATACTATCAATAATAACACCATCATCATCAAAGTTTACTTTCGTTAAAGCATTCTTGATCCGTAGAAACGTATTGTCCCATATAAAACCTACTTGTTTTCCTTCAGCATCACTACTACGAGATTTCAAACATTGCCACATCATAGTACCTTCCGCTTTCATTTTTTGATTAAAAATGATTGAAAAATACCAGTCGACAGCGTTGATCTTCGTTAACCCACCCGCTATATGTCCCTGATTCAACTCAGTTGCATTTATAGCCTCGCGGTTTTGCTGACTTGCACTAAAACCCATCATGTTGTATTCTATTAATACATCCACTAGTTGTTCTGCTGATAATTTATCCTTTTGTGATATGTTGTCAGCAGAGACTCTTTCATTAGGATTCATCTTATCCAAATAATCAACAATCAGCACATCTGGAGTTATTCCTAATTTTAGTTGGTATTCTTTAATATAAGCTCTAATCTGATTTGATGTTGCCCCAGAGTTCATCCTCTTAATATTCAAATGACCACCACAAGCACTCCCAACCATTTCAACAGTATCTGCAATTTCATATATATGATCAGTCCACCCTATAGTAGAGATGCCAGTGATCATAGTGTTGAACCGTTCTTCAATCATCTTCTCTGACAATTCTAAAGAAATATAAAGAACAGCATATCCCTGCATAAACATGTTAACGCCCAGATTAGCTAATACAATTGATTTACCTCCTCCTGAATTTGCTGATACTAATAACAATTCTGTTTTCGCCGCCCCTCCACCCAACATTTCATCAACATCTCTTAGTCCTGTAGAAATTCGTTGTGGTTCTTTTGCGTATGTTTCCAATCTAGATAATGGATTATCAAAATAATTTACACCTAAATCTTTATTTAAAGATATAGACACTGCATCTCTTATAAGCTTTTCAATCTCTGAGGCATTATCTGTTCCAATCAGCGCTGCCGATTTGATAACTGCGGCCTCCATTGCTTTATCTCTACAAAATTTTTCGATTTCATCAGCACAAAAATTAATTTGATCCTTAGTAATATTTCTTTTTTTTAGTTGAACATCAGTCTTAGCTTCTATTAGATCCACTTCAGGTAATGCACCATACTTATTGTAGTATTCATGAAGAAAAGCAACACAATTTCTGTAAGTTGGGTTAAAATAATCAGCCACCACTATGGATTTGCATAACGTAAATGTATCAGTATCTGATATCAAATATTCTATTAATAATTTTTGTTGTTGAGGGGTATTATCCATCAAAAAACTCCATGTTGTGATAGTGACGCGTGAATTATATAATATTATATAACACTATCGTTAAGTTAGACAACAACAATGTATGGATATGTTTGTCTATTGCCGGCTGGCAATACATAAAACCTTCCGTATTTGTATATTACGTTTGCTGAAGCAGCTGTCTCACCGCTAAAATCAACATACTGATCATATATCCTATCAGTGGGATCAAATGGAGCCTCAGCTTCTAGTATTATAACCTCACCTGGGTTTGGAATTGAATTATTAATTAACTTTATATTAACAACAGCGCCTTGTGGAGGTATTTCTCCTGATAAAAAATGGGTAAATGCATTTATGTGATTTGTTAAATCTATACTTCTAGTAAAGTATCTTTTACCATTAACAAAAACCCGTTGAATCCCAGCCCAAGGGGAGGAAATCGAAGGAATATTATCTAAATTGTTATATATGATATCTATAGGTGATTGCCCAGTGATATTATAACTAATAGTTAGGTTTATACTTGAATCAGACAATAGTGTTCCTAATGTTATTAATCCGGAATTTGTTGATATTTGAGTATTTGCAATATCAGTTGGTGTTATAACAGCATTGGGAGAATTTATGGTATTTTGTGAAGATAGTGCTATTAACTGTGCAATGCCAGTTTGAGCTCTATCAAATATTAGTTGCGTATTGTTGGAGTCAATTAATATAGTATCCTGAGGCTCTCCAGCGACCAACTGGACTCCCACTTGTGTTGGAGCATTTACATATGTGTGTATAATAGGGTTACCATCTAAGTTGTGATTTATATTCCACGTTTGAGATGCTACTTCTTGGTTGTGAGTGTATAATGATTTTCGTTGAACCCAATCCAAAACTCCCCCTACAGAGGGAGTTAGAGTTGGAGTATTATTTATATCACGAAGTTGATGAACCTTATTCATTTTACCCCTACATCCAGCTGTAAGTATACAATTCACCAATACATCCATACCCTTTCTGTTTGTAGGAACACGGAGTTTTCTATTGCATACAGTACACACATATACAGCCTCACCTCTAGCAACTACTTTTTGCATTATAAGTGGCCCACTATCTGAATTTTTGAGGTGTATTGCAAATAAGCTTTTTCAATTTCTGCTGGAATTGTGAGACTTTCAGATGTAATACCATTAAAGAAAAATCTATGCTCTCCTTCTGGATTAGAAGCACTAACTGGAGCAAACGCTAACCCATATGTATCAGGCCCTGTTTGTTTGGTGTGTATTCCTAGTGGTTGATCTATATCATAAAAATTATCAGTTTCTTTTGTTAATTTGCCTATTACTTCAAGGCCATTGTTTAGTGTAAATAATTTTAGCATTGCTTTTCCTTAAATTGTGTTATGTTTAATAAGTTGATTATAATCCAAACAAGCACTCGTTCTAACAGCATAATAATATGGTATTCCATAAAATATTAGTTCAGTGTTTGCTATAATGCCTTCATATAAATGTTGTGTAGAGTATGTATATTTTAGCAGCTCGATCATAATATCAGAAGCTTTATCAGCATCATCAAACGTCTTGAATAAAGTATCAATTACTTGTTTATAATCGCTGTTTGAGTTCATCACCTCGTGACTATATAAAAACTTATAGTTGTTTATGGGGAATATGTAGAATAATTCTGTATATTCAGTAGTTGTGGGATATGATGGGTATGCAAATATAGCCCGTTGTCTTAATCTGGAAGCCTTTGACCCAAAGGCTTTGTTGAAACAAGGGGTTACTTCATCTATCCTTTTTTTAAACCTAGCTTTTACTTTGTGCACATCTGAATAACTTTTAGGCAATGCCTTATACACAGGTACACCCCTCGATTCCAATATAAAATGAGAACATCTTGAACATATTGTATTGATATCTAAGGTAGATATTAAATTGTAATTGGTTGGGTGGTCTTCCATTAGCACTTGATTATTACCTCTTCATAATAGATTATTTATGCTAATGGAAGAAGGATTGTTCACTATTTACTTAGCTCTTGCATCACTCGATCAATATAATCATTGCATCTTGCAATATGTTTCTGCAAAACGGATGGCTGTCCTTGTGCCACGTCATTTATCAAGTAAGCAAATTCAGTCTGGTGTTTATATAGTCTATTGGGACCAGCACTCGTCCTGACAGCTTTGTCTAGTGGTTGTGTTACAAAATTGAAGGTGTTTGTCAAATACCTAATAATTTGGTCAACACTTTTGGTTTGTGTTGTTTTTTTCTCAGCCATAAAATATTCTCCTTAATATAGCTTGTTAAACAGAAAAATGAATGTCAAAATATCAATGACACGAAACAGCATACACTAAAAAAATAAAAAGACAACACCTAGACCACTGTTGTCTTTTTATTTTAAAAAAGTATAATTTGTTTTTGAAACAATACATAGATTTAGAAAAGTTTCCAATTTTCTAATAGGGTGGTGAGTAAATATAGCTACCGTAAACAAAAAACATCAACAATAATAAACAAGGATATAATAAATGACACAAGAAGATTCCCTGCAAAATCTCAAGGAAGTGTGCTTGGCTAAAGAGCAGACTATATTTCAAGATAGTTTTTCAGAGCAAATCTGGGAAACAACATATAAAGATCATAAAGACAATACAATAGATGAAACAATGTTTAGAGTGGCTTCAGCAATTGCATCTGTTGAGACAACGCTAGAATTGCAATTGGAATGGACGGAAAAGTTTTACAACATGTTAACAAACTTCAAGGTGGTAGCAGGAGGAAGGATACTATCCAATGCTGGCACAGAGTGGAATGGAACAACATTAGCCAATTGCTTCGTGTCTCCTAGAGGAACGTATGATATCGATTCGCTAGTTGGTATATTAGATGATTTAGAAAAACAATCGATAACTTTAAAATCTGAAGGGGGGTGGGGAACAAATTTCTCATACATTCGCCCAAGGGGAGCATTTATAAACGGTATTGGTGTAGAGAGCCCAGGGTCTATAAAATATATGGAGTTGTTTGATAAATCTTCTGAAATTATAACATCAGGTTCTGGCAAAACGTCTACAAACAAGAAAGCAAAAGGAAAAATTCGCAAAGGAGCCATGATGGCTATACTGGATGTATCTCATCCAGATGTTGTAGAATTCATTACAGCTAAAAACAACCAGGAAGGTTGACAAAATTTAATATGTCTGTCAATTGCACTGATGATTTTATGAAGAGGATTATCCGCATTCAGGAGATTGATAACACTTTGGTGAACACCCCAACAACACACCAAACATACACAGAGCTTCAAAATGAGCGGGACGCATTGGATGTCTGGAATTTAATATTTCCAGACACCACACACCCTGATTATAAGAGTGATTGGACCGGCGACATTAATTTGTGGCAGGCCAAAGGATTCCCAATCGTTGTATACCACACTATGTCCACCACCAAGTTGTGGAATCTTATAATGGAAAGCACTTTCACAAAAGCAGAACCAGGTATAATATTCCTTGATAGGGCAAACTATTACAATCCTCTAAATTATGCGGAGACCATTATAGCGTGTAACCCATGTGGAGAGCAAATGCTAGCTCCAGCTGGAATTTGTTGTTTGGGTTCATTAAACTTAACACAATTTGTTAACGATAATAGGGATGGTTTTGATTTAGATAGAGTGGCAGCGTTCGTAAAAATTTTAGTAAGATTTTTAGATAACGTCAACACATATTCATCAGTCCCTCTTCCGGAATATAAAGAATCTATGACCAAAAAGCGTAGAATTGGGTGTGGAGTTATGGGGTGGGGTAGTTCATTATTCATGATGAAGACACCTTTTGGATCTGAACAAGCTGCAAACATTCGTGAAGAATTAATGTTGTGTTATGCAAGAGCAGCGTATGAAGCTTCTATAGATCTTGCTGTGGAGCGGGGGATGTTTGAGAAATGTGATCCACAACAACACGCTGCTGGTGTTTTTGTTCAATCGTTAGGATTATCAGCTGATTATATGAGAACACTAAGTACAGTTGGTATACGAAATTCAAGTTTATTAAGTCAACAACCCAATGGAAATTCTAGCATTCTTGCTAATATAGTATCAGGCGGAATCGAACCAATTTTTATGCCAGAGTACATACGTACTGTAATAATTAGTGCGACACCTGAACATCTCGCTAATGTTACACCAAATTGGAGTGAGGGTGCATGGCATGAAACAGATGTATTTAAATTTGTGTTAGAGGGAGATGATCAACTACTCAAAGGGGTTGATCAATATGGAGTTACTTATAAGATTGATAAAAATAGAGGACTTACAAAAGAGGTGCTTTGTGAGGATTATGGTGTAAGATTTCTAAAACAACTGGGAGAGTGGGATCCAACCGCCAATTGGGCCAAGACAACAACAGAATTGACTGTAGCTCATCACGTTAGTGATTTAAGGGGATTTGCTCGATATACAGATTCAGCATGCTCCAAAACAGTCAATCTGCCATTTGATTATCCGTACGAAGACTTCAAAAATCTATATTTAGATGTTTATAAAACAGGATATATTAAGGGATTCACTACATACAGGAGTGGCACTCTAATGACAGTTTTATCCGCCAAGGAAGAAAAGCTTGCTGATAAATCAGATGAGGAAATAATTTTACTAGATGTAAAATTACCTGATAGTTCCCCAGCCACTGTAAAAACACTTAATTCTGAAGGAAGAAAATGGTATGTGACTTGTGTTTGGAGTGATGATATGACAAGACCACTGGCACTATTTGTCCATACCAATAGTTCTGAAAAGAACGTCACAACGTTGGGAGCAGTTGATCAATTATTAGCTTTGGCTAAGAGAAAAGGAATCCCTGATAAACACATCGATGAAACTTTGTGTAAAATATCAGGAGACAACAACACTACTAAGATTGCCCGCATGATTAGTCTCAATTTAAGACACGGGGTACTTCTAAAAAATATTGTTGCAGCTTTAGATTGTGTTGATGGTGTTACTGTGGTATCTTTCTTATTTCAAATAAAGAAGTTTTTAAGTTCTTTCATCAAAGATGGTGAAGCGGCAGTGGGGGAAGTGTGTCCAGAGTGTGGCGGTACCAATGTGGTATATGAATCAGGATGCAAAATTTGCCGCAACTGTGGTGTCTCCAAATGCTCATAAATATCAAGGAGTTAATATATGTGTAACGATAAATTACTGGAAGAATTAAAACATCTTCAAGTTAAACCAAAAAAATTATGTTGCACAGCAAGCTCAACTTGTTGGTGTGGCCAGGTATCTTATAAATTTGGACACAGTGTAGTTTTTGAAGGTTGTATGTCTCCTGCTGAAATGTTAGAGGTAGCTGGAAGTGATATGAATGCTCAGGATATCCAATATCTGAAAAAGTTATCCACTTATGATTTTGATCATACTGAACCATAAAATAATCCTTGACTTTTAATATAGTATAATAGAAAATCCCTTAAATATTAATATTTAAGGGATTTTCAATATCCCACTGTATAGGAATAAATTATGAAATTAAATGAAATCAAGGACACTAACTCTTTGAAAAATATAAAGATTTTCTGTGACTTAGATGGTTGTTTAACAGATTTTCCAAAATTTTGCAAGGAACACATTGGGATCATGCCTAGAGATATTGATACAGACAAAGCTCTTAAGAGGGATTTCTGGAAGAGAGTTAGGCGATGGATAGAGAATGGAAATAAGTTTTTTGAAGATATGGACCCTATGCCCGATGCACATATCCTTTGGGATTATATTAAAAAGTATGATCCTACTGTATTAACAGCTATTGGATCAGCTTGTAAGGGAGCCTCTGGAGAAAAGTTGAGCTGGGTTAGGAAACATCTTGGAAGTAGAGCAGCATCAACAGCTATAATGGTTCAAACTTCAGCTGATAAAGCTCAATACGCAAAGCCTTATTGTGTTCTGATAGATGATAGGGAAAAATCTATTGATCCTTGGAGAGCTGCTGGTGGTATTGGTATTTTACATGTTAGTGCATTGGATACTGTTGCTCAATTGAAAAAATTAGGATTATGATTCTCTCATTGCTTCGCCATATCTAAGCCATTTTTTCATTAATATTGTGTTATTAGCAAACTGCTTTTTTACAAAATTATCATATATTGTTTGACTCTCAATGAATTCCTGGTTTTTAAGAGCTACTAGCAATACTTTCTGGGTTGGATTTTTGATACAAACAATATTATGAACACGGAGGTTTACAACTTTTAATTGAACTGATTCGAGTGGATTTTTGATATATTTAATTACATACCCACGATCAATAACAGCTGCTAGTTGAACAGCTTCTGATGGATTATCAATTTTCTCTATGTTAACACCATTTCTTCTAACCATAGCAATCTGTTCTTTTTCAGATTTTAGATTCCAATCAACTGGTTGTTTGGCTATTTCATTTAATTTCATATTATAATCTCCTTTGTATTAAGGTATTTATCTAAATCAACCAAGGAACACCCCCAGTTTCAGCTGGGGGTGTTCCTTGGTAATATTTGCCCCCTCAATATTAATCATAAATAATAACATACCCTGGGAACTAGGGAAATTAACGGATATAGAGATAATGTGAGTCCTGTCAGGTTTTAGTGGTTGTGTTATATCAAAACACATAAAAGCCTGAGTTAACTCAGGCTTTGTGATAACCAAACATATACCTGATGGGCAGTATCGTTGAAATATCAAAATTCCGGTCGTTGGACCGGAAACCCCTTGCTTTAGCTGGGGGGTTGTTCATATTATTGAAGTCAGACTCCCACACAGTGATAAGATTATATCCTAACTCTTTAATCTTATTTTCTCTGATTATAGTAGCTGTGTATAATTCACCCATAGTTTTACTATTGATTTGGTTTATAAATTCAGGTTCATACACTTTAGGATTCCCATGCCAATAATCACCATAAAATTCATATATTGTGTTTGTTTCCCTACAGAAGCCATCTGCATGACAGGGTGTCCTTGGAATGCTATATTCCCCACCATTAAGAGCGTGTTGGATGTGGAGGTTTTCTTTTTCTATTATTGATTCTAACCAGCCTATACAAGCATAAGAGTATGAATAATTATATTTAATTGTAATTTCATGCTTGTGTAGATAATTTAGCACAGTGGTAGTACCTAGCCCCAACTCAACAGCAAGCCCCTCTGCTGTTTTACCTTGATTTATATATTGATCAAATAACCAATGGTAATCTGTTAACTGTGGGAGAAGGTTGATTATATGGGAGTTCTTAATATAATTTGGATTATCAACTCCAAAATTTTCTAAACAAGTTTTTTTGATTTTTTCTTTTATTAATGCAGATTTTCTTGGATTATCAACACCATATTTCCACAAACATGTTAGCATTGTACTGTCTCTTACTTGTTTGTTTTGTTGAGGATGTCCACCAAATCTTTTTAAATTTGTTTGCTTGGTTTTTTCCTGTATATGTTCAGATTGCATAGCAAAATCAACACCATATCTTTCATTCATGGTTTGTTTGATTTTAATCCTCAATGTGTCCGCCTTCCACGGGTGACTGACTCCATATTTAGTATACCAAGTGTTGTTTTTCTTTTCAATTACTTTAGGAACTAAAGTAGTAAATTCATATCCATACCTATTTAGGTTGGTTTGCTTTTGTTTTTCTTGGAATTCTTTAACTTGAAACGAATTCTCCACCCCATATCTTTCTAAATTTGTTTGGATTCTTCTTTCCTTTTGTTTCTCATAATTAGAGTGTTGTTTCTTTTTTAAATTAACAATATGATCCATTCCTGGACATTTTCTATTTCCACAATATATTTTATATTGTTTGTGTGCTTGATCCCAAGACACAGGGGATTGGCAGATTTTACAAAGTGGCATTTGTTGGGTGTCATTGATGACATGCCACAATCTTTGTGATAATACAGCAGATTGTGGTAGGAATTGAGTTTGAACTTTTAGTTCTGCAATCTTATCTTTATGGCTAGAAAGTTTCCTAGCATCTATAAGCCAAGTTAAAGCATCTTCTATTGTCATATAAAAATATCTCCTTTAAAAAGGAGATATTTTATATTAATTATAACACACAGTCAACAATTATATTTTACCTGCACCGCCAGTAGCAATTCCAGGACCTTGTTGATAGCCCCCGATGAATTGGCGGGCATGATCGAAGCTGATGGTAAGAGAAATTTCAACAGGATCACCTGTTTCATATGCTAACTCACCCCAATCTACATCTTCCAACCAACATCCTTCCACCGTCCATTTCTCAATAACAGTATCATTTCCATCTAATTGGTCTAAATAAACAACAAACTTATATAATGATCCTTCACCAGCTGCTGCCAACCATTGGCCCTCAGCCCCAACCAACCACTGTTGTTTCTGTAGTTGAGCTTGAATAACTTTAGCAGCTGTGCCAGATACATCAGCTTGCACAGTCAAATTCATTGTTTCCCAGGAGTGTTTCGCTGCAATATATGCTACTGAGTTATATCTGTGCAGTGATACTTTTTCAAATTTTAAATGTGGTCTATTAACTTTGATAGCTTGCATCGATACTGGTTGACTATCCACACCACCACCCATGTTCGCCATGGTAATTCTCCACCTATTTTTTTGCATGGGATGCAATATACCTGAACCTACACCTGGTATCCCAATATCGTTAATAGTACTCATTCGTATTCTCCTTAAATTTGTTGATTTAACAGTTGTTTTGTTGTATGATACTATTTATTTAAAGTGGAATGAATTATGAGTTTTTTCGAAATTATAGACGCTGAACTACTAGATAGGATGAGATGTTTGGATATTTTATCCCAAGAAAATAAGTTATCAAAAAAATCATATTACATTCTAGTAAAATATCCAGACTTATTGGCTGATATTCAAAACCGTACTGATTTTATATTGGGAGATATGAAACAAACCATAAGAGAGCGATTATATTGTATCAAGACCCATACAACTGCACCAAAAAATTGTATAGTGTGTGGCAAGAAAGTTGAGTTTCGTGGAAATGGTACTCAAGTAGGATATCCTGACTCATGCTCTCAACAATGTGGTCATATTAGTCCAAAGAAAACAGAACGTAGAATTGAAACATCTCTTTTGTCATATGGAACAAAATTCCCACAACAACACGATAGTGTAAAAATAAAAACTAGTCTAACTAACATGACCAGATACAACAGAACACACAAAAACCAAAACCACATAGATGACAATACCTACTCTCTTTTATTATCAAAAGACTGGTTAGAGGATCAACACCACACTCAACACAAAACCTTAAGCACTATAGCTAATGAATTAAGTGTAGATATTACCACCATTCAAAGACACCTCACCAAACATAATTTGTGCGTCAAACATTTCTATAAATCTACCCAAGAGATAGAGCTACTACAGGTTTTTGATAATCTAAAAATTTACACAGAATGTAACACCAGAACCATAATACCACCATTTGAATTGGATATTTATGTTCCAGAACATAAATTAGCTGTTGAATATTGTGGTTTGTATTGGCATAGCGAGCAACAAGGTAAAGGTAGACACTATCATTCTTTAAAATACAACAGATGCAAGGATATAGGAATAAGGTTAATCACCATATTTAGTGATGAGTGGGAACAACAACCAGATTTAGTTACACAGAAGATTCAGTCTATAGTGGGGCAAGATCAAAGAGACAGGATATTTGCCAGAAAATGTACAGTGTTAGGAAATGTAATTGCCAAATCGCAATTTTTTAACAATCATCACATACAAGGTGATGGCCCTGGTTCTATAAATATCGGACTAAATTATAATAACACACTAGTTGCTTGTATGTCATTCATTAAACAAAAAAATGATGTTTTTGTTTTGAATAGATACGCTACAAGTAGCCACACAATTGGTGGCTTTAGTAAACTACTAAATTATTTTAAGAAAAATTACAAATGGAATCAGATCGTGAGCTTTGCTGACTTGCGGTGGAGTGATGGTGATTTATATGAAAAGAATGGTTTTTGTTTGGATAAGATATTACCACCCGATTATTGTTATAGTCCATCAGGTCACAATAGAGTTCATAAATTTAATTATCGTAGACAATTTTTACCCAAATTATTAAAAAAGTTTGATCCACTATTAAGTGAAACTCAAAATTGTGATGTTAATAACATCTTACGCATATGGGATTGTGGTAAGTTGCGTTATGTGTTGAATAATATAAATATATAATACACTGGAATTATTATATGAAATTAAAAGAATTATTAGAAAGCTCTACAAACAATAAAACCATACGTAAAGAGAAAGAAGCTCTAGCAGATGTTAATAAATGGGGGCCAGCCATTCAATTTATTGATAATCCATCAGAAGCTGTTAAATTAGCAGCGGTTACACAAAGGGGCTTTGCTGTGGTATTTATTAAAAATCCAACACAATTAGTTATATCAACAGCTCTAAAAGAGCCAGTATTTATTGGAATGCAACATAGGTATGAACGATTTATTAAAGAATATTTTGCTGATAATACACTATTAATGAAAAAGTGGCTTAGATATGGTGAAGCAATGAGGAACTCATAATTTATTACACAGAGCTTTTTAATTTGATTGCAACAGATATTTATTAAGCTGTATATTTTTCAATGATTTTAAATAATTTAACATCTTCTAATATAGAAGCACTTAAGCATTCTGTTTTTCCGCCAAAATCTAGGGTGGGAATATACTGATGATTCTTATACGTTTTTAGAATTTCTTGTTCTAAATTATATGCGTTGTATATTGTGGTTTCAAACTCAAACAATATTTCAAAATCATAAGGTTCTGATAATAATCTTTGGTGGGCTGTTCTATTTGTAATTCCAACCTTTATAAATTGTTCTGTGTCATTGACTAATGCGATGTATAATATACCAGATTGATCCTTAAGTTTTGGATTTTGCTCAAAGAATGCATCTGAATAATATCCATATTGAGGAGGGTAGCAAGTTGGACAATATTCACCATTGTATAAACTGTATCTATATGGAACCAATACACTAGCAGTTCTTGAGAAACTAGTGCCACACACAGAACAATGAATATCAAAATTGTACCCATCTTTAGTTTGTGTTGTTAACCTAAACTGCTGCAGATGATGATTTTTAATATTGCAACTTTCTATTGTTCTTATTTTGTTTCTTTCTATAGAGAGAGCTCTCAATTTTTCTCTAGTGTGATTTGATATATTTGACGGTTTTCCTTTGTTTAATGTAGAGTGATGAATCCAACCAATATCACTTTTTTGCTGAATGGTGTGTCGTCTCTTATGCTTACTTTCTTCACTATATGTTCTACTCTGCACCAATGCAGTGTTACTTATTTTTTGTTTTACTTCATCAGACCAGTGATTTCCAATGTTCCAGTGAATAATCTCCCCACTAGCATATTGTTCTTTTTTGAATTCAGACAAATGTTTGTTTTGCTCTTCTGTTCTTGGAATGTCTTTGTTCCAGGCTTCCTTAGGGTTAGCTTCTTTTGTTTCTCTAATTTTCTGCTTCACTTCTTCTGTTCTTGGGATCCCTTTTCGCGAAGCATTGCAAATCACACCTGCTGCTTTTTTTCGTTGAATAGCAGCTTCAGAACTAGTGGGATAATTAGGATATTGCTGTTTATATTCAGCTAATGACAAATTATGTTTTGCCAAATGTCTCCAGGTTATGGATTTCATTGATTCCTGACAAATAGCACACTGAATTAACTCTTGACACATAAAAATACCCCTGGTTTTAAAATATTATTCTATTATACAGGGGTATTTATGATATTGCAACGATGTTGCTCTAAAACTTGTTAATTTTTATTATGCTGTTAATGAAGCACCAGTATTAACCACCCGAATTGGTATGTATATGAATTCAGCAGCCTTGACAGGTTTTAGTGCAATGTCACAATACATCTCATTTCTATCTATTCTATCTGGTGTATTGTTAGAATCATCACAAACGGAGGCAAAATCATAGAGCCCACGTTTCACCAAAATATCTCCCAAAAATGCATCCACAACAGCTTTTAAATTATCACGGGTTAATTGATCGTTTGGTTCAAATACAAAAGACATTGTATTTTTTCTCAATGATCTCTTGATATACATAAGCAATCTTATAACATTAATACGATCCAGAGCAGAAGCATCCGGAGCAGATGTTTTTTGTCCCCACATTATAATTCCACGACCTGGGAAGAATACTATAGGATTAATATTTGTAAAATATTTATATAAATTATTGCGTTGTCCTAGATTTAATGCAACTGGATTAAATAGAGTTGCAGATCCAAGCGTACCAGAAACATATCCAACATTATCTATACTTGTTACAACACCTCTGCGAGTTCCAGCTGGTGCAAACCAAAGCTCTGCAACATTATCACTGTAGGTGATTGTTCTTAATGCTGTTCCAGATGCTGCTACACACACATTTACACCATCCAAATTAGAAGCTAAGCAAGGTGGATAATAATAAGCAGCGTTATGACTTGTTCTACGTGCAACAGTTGCAGACCAAGTAACAACATCTTCTGGAGATAAATTCATTGGTGTATCAGCAACTACCATAGCTTCTTCTTGAATGTCAGCAGACAGAGTTAATAATTCATCAATAACTTCATAATAACCAGGGCAAAGAATTAAGTTGAATTCATATGTTTCAGATCGTATGTCGGTGTTGCTATTAATTGCAGCTTGTAGTGCTGTTACTATCGCTGCTCTTCTAGCAGCATCATTTGATCCCAAGCTTGTTTCATTTAAAAATTCAACAGTATACTTAAAATCATCTGTGGAATCAAGTAGTGTGTTGCCAGCTTCTAGTGGTGTCCACTCGGTTGGAATTACTCCACCCTGAGAGTTTGCTACCCAAGCTAGAGCATTACCAGTCAACCCCAAGAATGTAGAAGTGGAGGCATTACCATAACCATTTGCAAAAACATCCAGAGGCAAAGCTGTATGATCTGCTGTGAAGCTAGTGTTGCTGTGAGAGAATGAAAAAGATTGCCATATGGGTAGTGTAGCCGATGCAGCTAATGATAACATAATAGTTTGGTTAACTGTGGTTTTGTAATTTATGTTATTGGGAGCATATCCATTGGTGGTATTATATTCATTCAAATAAGTGGTTACTAAATTTTCTAACACATAAGCAGCTTCTTGCATCTTAACATCCCAAGCAGATCTTATAGCGGTTAAGTCATCATTCAAATTCACATTTGCGCGAATAACATATGCTAAATTACCAAGACCTAAGAATTGATTAAGAGCAAAAACCCCATATTCATTTCTTGCATCACCATGCAATTGATTATTGCCAGAATCTGTTAAAAATTTAGGTATGCCGTACAACTGAGTACTTTGCAACAAGCTAGTTACTGTTCTAATTACATTAGATTCGTGTGTTCCCGCAGCTGGTGTTACACCATCTGGACGCAATTTCTCATCAGCTGTAGCTATAAAAAAAAGTGGTACTGTGGTGGCACTTGCTGGTATAAAGAACGACTCATCTGTGATTGTTACTGAGACTCCTGGGCTAATTAAATTCATTGCATTACTCCTATATTAAATGTTTTGCATATTGATGTAGTTATTTATAAAAAGGTTCCTAATTATAGTTGACTTCTATAAATACAAAAGGTATAATATATGCTATAGTCTAAACAAAAAGGAAAATTATGAATAACAATGCTATGGTCCACTACCTCAAACAACACAAAATATTAAATGGTGACCTATCTTTATACGTAAAATACAAGAAAATATTAAACAACAATCCAGAAATAATACAAAAAATTCTGGATCATACTTTATTTTTAAAATACTCAGCTTGTATCAAGACTAGACTACATTGTATAATTAATGAAATTACAACTCAACCCACATGTGGGTGTTGTGGTCATATAGTTAAGATGAGACTAGATGGTATCTATAGATTTACATTCCCTACATACTGTGGTTCTAAATGTTTTTCATCCACAATTGAAGTGAGGGAAAAAAGAAAACAAACCAAATTATCTCAACTTATTGATAATCCACACCTACTAGAGGAAATTCAAACAAAGAGAAATCAAACAAATTTGAAAAAATTTGGAACTGAAAATGCAATGCAAAATAAAGATATCCAAAATAAGCAAAAACAGACTAAATTAAAAAATCAATTGGATAATCCACACCTACTAGAGGAAATTCAAACAAAGAGAAATCAAACAAATTTGAAAAAATTTGGAACTGAAAATGCAATGCAAAATAAAATCTTTAGGTTATAATCTCATTACAATTTGGGAATCTGATTATGAACAAAAAATATAACCTACTTCAACCATTTTGCAAAATGTGTCCAACTCCCGTAAAAATGGATTATACACACAAACGATGGAGGTTATATTGTTCTCCAGGTTGTGCTAGGATTGATAAACAATCACAACTTGATCAAGCTAAACAAACAAATTTGGAAAGGTTTGGTTTTGAAAATGCTTTTCAGAATGTTGATGTCCAGGAAAAGCAGAAGCAAACAAATATTATAAAATATGGTGTGAGTAATGTTAGCAAAAATCCTACCACAATATTAAAAATTAAACAAACAAAGTTATTAAATCATGGGAATGAAAATTATAATAATAGAGATAAAGCTATTGAAACTTGTTTAATGTTGTATGATACTGAACACTATACAAATACAGAGAAAGCTAAACAAACTAATATAGAAAAATATGGAGTTGGATCATTCCCACACAGAGAAGACGCACGGTTAACTATGATAGAAAAATATGGTGTAGAATACTCTGGTCAATCAAAAGAATTAATGAATAAGAGAATAGAAACGTGTTTGGAGAAGTATGGAACAATCAATCCAAGAAAATCACCAATAGTAAAATTAAAAATTAAACAAACGAATTTAAGAAATCACACAAATGTGCATAATTCTCAACAACACATGATTAATATTATTCACCTAATAAACAATCCAACATGGGTTGAGGATCAATATATAACACAGAATGATACATCATCTCAAATTGCTGATAAGCTAGGCACTACTGGTACTACAGTATTAAGATATATACATAAATACGGTATTAAAATTAAACCACAAAGTAAAACATCTAATGTTTGTACCAGGTGGTTAAATCAATTAGCTGAACAAGAGTTTATTACAATAGAACGTGAATTTAGAATACCTAGAACACCATATAGTGCTGATGGATATTGTACTGACACAAACACAATATATGAATTTCATGGTGATTTTTATCACGGCAATCCCAATAGATATGGTCCAGACTTCTTAAACACTAAATTAAATAAAACAATGGGTGAATTATATCAAGCTACTACAGAACGAGAAAATAAAATCAGAGCACTTGGTTATAATTTAGTAGTATTGTGGGAATCAGATTTCATTAAACAACAAAGGCACAATTTATGAAAATAGTATTTGAAGATAACTTTGATTATGTTGGCAAGCCAGATCCAACCAAGTGGGGTTATGAGATTGGTAACAATAATGGTTTTGGGAATAATGAATCCCAATATTATACTGACAGATTAGATAACGCGATTGTTGAAGATGGTAAACTAAAAATTATTGCTCACAAAGAGGAATACGAAGGATTTCATTATACTTCAGCAAGATTATTAACATATTCTAAATTTTCGTTAAAATACGGAAGAATTGATGTAAGAGCTAAATTGCCCAAGGGATTAGGAAGTTGGCCTGCGATTTGGATGTTATCTGATGGTAGAAGGGAAGGAGTTAGGTGGCCTCTGTGTGGTGAGATAGACATCATGGAACACGTAGGTCATAATCAAGATATGGTTCACATAAGTTTGCACAGCGAGACTTATAATCATATGCATAATACACAACACACTCATTTTGAAACAGTTGAAAACGTTAGTGATATGTTTCATATATATTCATGCGATTGGACGGAGGAGAGCATAGCATTCTTGTATGACAATAAAGAAGTAGCAAGATTCTACAAATATGGTGAAGGGCTTGACAGCACCGAAAATGGTTGGCCTTTTGATCAAAAGTTTTATCTAATATTAAACATAGCTTGTGGTGGAAACTGGGGTAAAACCATTGATGATTCAGCTCTACCCTATATTATGGAAATTGATTATGTAAGAATGAGTCAATAATCTTTAGGAGAATGGAAGATTCTCATTTGTAGCTGAGATTGTATGGAATGATCCAGCTCATTCAACATACCCAGAAGAGTCCACATCCCTAGGGTGCCTTGTGGGTGGTGTTTTTTTGTGGGGATGGTTTAGTTGTTCCTTAGCAGCCAATTGAACGTCTTTAGAAGGGTTTTTAATATATCTTAGTGAATACCCATCCTGATTTACAGCAGCTAATTGCACTGCTTTACTAGGAGTTATATTCAGTTTATATATATCATCTATGACACTACCATCAAGAGAAACAGCAGCTAACTGAACAGTCTCTGATGGATTAGTCATATATCCTATGAAGATTGGAGCTTGCGCTACTGTTGCAAGTTGGGTTTCTTCAAACTGATGTTTAATATGTATTATAGCTGCTGGATTATTACGTACAGCTTCTATCTGAGTAGATTTCGTTGGATTTTTAATATGCCTGATTGCGTTTCCATCACCTCTAACTGCTGCAATCTGTAATGTTTCCTTTGGATTTTTAATATATTGTATAGTATTAGGATCTTTTATTATAGAATCCCACATTAAACGGTCTTGATCATTTCCCAACAGTACTTTATAGTCATCTCCTTTGTCCTTATATAGTTTTCTATTGGGTTCAAAGACGCCTTCCATTTCTCCCTGATTATTAATCTCATCAACCCACTCCACAACTGAGTCCACAAAACCATCTACGTTAGCACCATATACATTATTACACACACCAAGTATGACATTCTTTGGATTGGTCACGTCAACAAATGGTTTAATTAATATTCTTCCCACTGGATGCTGGATATTTTTATCAGCTTTGGTTATTAGATAAGCTATTAATGTTCCTTCTTTCACATCCATGGGCACATATCTCTTGTTCTTTCCTTTATTTAAATTCATACAGCTTGTCCACCCTCTATCTGTGGACATCCCACCAATATCATATGGGTGTCTACTAATAACCACATAATAGTCTGATGTTGTTGAGCCAGCCCTAGCTTTATCGTTAGTAAATAATTTCAATAAATCAGGTCTTTTAGCTAATAACTTTCCAATTCTAATAGTTTGTTTGGTTGTTTGTTTTTTTGCTAATCCGTTTTTATAATTGGATATTGTGTATCCAAGTTCGGTTAGATAATTAGATATCCTAGGGTCTGCTTCTGCGTCAGATAATGATGCAGTTAGAGGCAAGAATATTCGATAGGCCTTGCGGTCGTGGGGATATTTCTTAAATATTTCTTCATATCTTTTCTTATCCCAGTTCTTAACCAATGGGCGATATTGGGATATTTTTAGGGCTTCTTGTAGGTCTTTTAATAACATTTATATATCCTCATTCGAATGGTAGATTCTCATCTGTAGCAGAAAGAACATAAGTGGAACCCTGTGCATCTAATTCTGCAATTATTTCATAATTATCAGCTGCTGTGAATGCTGTATTAACAGCTCCCACTCTTAAGAAGATTTTTTCAACAATATCGTGTCTAACATCAGCTGGAACTTGCATCTCTATAGGCATAGTAAACGTAAGTTTACTTTGAATTATTCTTCTATCTGTACCGATGGGATAATTAGTATCCAACTGAACATCCTTCAACTCAACCTTCGTTAAACGTGTATTATCATAGGGACTATCACTAGTTTGAATGTTGATTGAAGGGTCAAACACAGGCAGTATCTGTTCTAATATTTGAAAGTGTTGATTTGTGTTGCTTGTGTAAATATTAAGATCCATAGTGAGATCGTAAGGGACGGGCATGCGGCTATGTACAACTTTTATATCGTTGGGAACTAGCCCACCTACAGGAACATAAGCAGTTCTATGTTCAACTCCCACACCTCTTGCTCTATTCATAGCAGGGGTTAAGCCAGACATATAGGCACTCATGGTAGGTAGCTTAATTGGTTTATTTTGTGTATTATCAGCTATGATAGAAGCTACAACCCTATCTGGATGACTGTAGTGGATCTCTGCGGTAATTAATTTTTCATCTTCTCCATTTCTTTTTCCAATTTGAACTTGCATCCCTTGAAATATGGACATGAACTGGTTTACATAGCGGGTCAGTTGTGAATCGTAGAAGTAACCATCTTGTCTAATTGCCATTATACATTTCCCTAATTGTTGTCTTATTGACTTATTTATGCTATAATATTTCTATTTAGTTTTTAGGATAGTGTGTGATTAAATTAACTCCCAAACAACAAGAATATTTTATAATTAATGGTGATAAAACATACCCAATCCTATGTAAAATATGTCCCAATCCAGTCAAATGGAATGCATCTACAGGGCAATATAGAATATATTGCTGTCCTGAGTGTAAGTTTAAGGATAAATCTTGTCAAACAATAAAACAAAAAGAGACTAATTTAAGAAAGTTTGGTGTTGAATTTCCCATGCAATCTAAGAAAATACAAGATAAAACTAAGCAAACTAATTTGGAGCGATTTGGTGTTGAACATCCATTACAATCTGATATTATTAAGGAAAATAGAAGGCAAACAAATATAAAAAAATTTGGTGGGGCAAGCCCAAACTATTCAAAAGAGGTTCAGGACAAAACTAAACAAACTTGTTTAGATAAACATGGTTTTGATCACCCTTGGAAAGTTCCACAAATACGAAAAAATATAAAACAAACCTTCTTGACAATATATGGCATGGAAACCATAGGCCAAGTACCTGAGCTTAGAGAGAAAATAAAAGAAACTTGCTTAGTAAGGCATGGTGCACTCAGTCCTCTGGGGTCTGTATGTATTAAAGAGAAAATAAAACAATGTTGGATGGATACCAGAGGGGTTGAAAACCCCAGCCAGCTTGAAGAAGTAAAAGAAAAGAAAAGACAAACTTGTTTCAAAAATCATGGTGTTGAATACCCATCTCAGAGTCTAGAAATACAGGAAAACCTTAAACAAGTTCAACTTGGAAAATATGGAGTAGAATTCTATAACCAACAACACATAAAAGAGCAATTGCCCAACTTGTTGGATCACGATTGGTTATTTGATCAATATATAACTCAAGGAAAAACAACAGTATCCTTGGCTGATGAATTAGGCACAAGCAGTACTACTATAGGCAACTATTTAAAAAAAGTAGAAATTCAAATGAAACCTTCTACTTACTCATACAAGAGCATACTTTGGCTTGAACAAATAATGAAACGTGATAATATTTATATTCAACATGCTTTAAATGGTGGGGAATATAGGTTTCCTGAAATGAGAAGGTGTGAGGCTGATGGATTTTGTAAGGCTACTAATACCATATATGAGTTTCACGGTGATTGTTGGCATGGGAACCTCAAGAGATACGAACCAGAATATCCATGCCATCCTTTCAATAAAAAAACAGCTAGTGAATTATATCAAGCTACTATAGAGAGAGAAAATAAAATCAAAGCTTTAGGTTATAATTTAGTAGTTATGTGGGAATCTGATTTTATCTAATATCTCTTGCTGGTGTTTTAGTAGGACTTGTAGTATATTCTTCCAATATATGTTTTTGTTGGTTGAATTCCTGTCTTCTATCTGTCTCTAAATAGACCCACCGTTGCTTGACTCCTGAATATCTATACAATCTCGCAGGAACTTCTTTAGATAATCCTTCATAAGTCAACCTATGATACTCTTTATCAACTGGATTCTCTGGGAAAGCTGGGCCTTCAGTATAGGGGCTTTGATTTTGAGGAATAGCATCCTCCACATATAATCCTGTCCTATTAAACCCAAGCTTCCTTATTTGTGGTACACCTGCTAAAGCTGCTGCATCTAACACATCCTGTTCAAACTCCCTTATCACGTTAGATCCTTCAGACCCACGTTCTGGTACATCCAACAATGATTTTGCTTTAATGGCTTGATCAACATTAGAAAAATCCTGCCACAGTTTAGTACCATCTTCAAATAATCCAGAGCTATCTACTTTAGAAGCTAAATCACCAAAAATATCTTGCGTCTCTTGTGATGCTAGTGCAGGTAGTGCTGTTACTAATAACAAAAGAGGCATCCACCCAGGAGTATAACTCCCTGGATCCCAAGTCACGTCAGAAATTTCTAGATATCGTTTAACAGGCAACATTTCAGAGGAAAACTGTGTTTCACTGGGCAATTCTATTATATCTCCAATTACCAATGGTCTTCCTAACAATGCCACACAAGCATTGAAATTTACTTTGATGTTGTATGATGCTTGCACTTCAATACCAAACCGCTGCAGATCTGTATTTGCTTGGACCATGTCATAATATCCCCTGAGGAGGATAGCTTGTTGGTTATAATCCCTGTCGCGATTTTCCATTAAGATCTTATCTTGAATGTTTGATATATCAGTAGCGGCAAATTCATGCATCTCTAAAGCTTGCACTCCCCAACTATCACACTCTTGACCATTAAAAAATATTGGTCTTAATCTCCAATATCTACTGGGGGCAGATTGTTTGAATGAGATTGTGTTTAAACTATCGTTATCTGGTAAATTAACTATAGCTACTCCCCTCCACAACACATTATCATCTGATCTTTCAACTCTAACCTTAGTAACCCTAGACTTAGCGTTGACACTTTGTTTTATCTTAATAGTGGTGATCTCATAACGAATAGATGTCTCATTCCCATACCTACGTCTATTGTTGGGAAGTTTAACTATTCCAAAATCATAACCAACGTATCCAAAATTAATTACTTGGGGGCCTGATTGTCTGGAATACCAAGTATGATTTAATTTATTAAAGGCATTTATAGCTGGATAACCAGGAGCATCACCACCTGATATAGCATCACCATTTCCTGTAATATCGAATAATTTTGTTTGTTCGTGAATTCCCATAAGCATATGAACATTTATATGAGCACCAGCTATGTTCAATGTCTCTTGCAAGTAAGCATCTGCGAGATCATTGGTTTTGGTTTGTGTCACCAAATCCCAAGGCTTACAACCTGCAAAGTTTGATGATAGTTTACACGATGTTCTAGGATTTGTCATTGTTTAGTCCTGGTAATATTATTGAAAGTCAGAATCATCTCTTTCTCTATTTTGGTTGGCTTTAATCTGTTCTTCTTTTTCCATTTTAGTGAGGCTGGTGTAATATTTTGGAAATTCTTTTAGATGATCCTTTGCAATTAATTCAGCAACCAATTCATTGTCTGTATGCTCTTTTTCTATTTTAATACCCATTGTTAGTTGTTTAGTATTAAAATCAGAATTTGGAGCATAATCATGTTTACCAACATATTTTAGAATAGTTTTAATATCTTCTTTTTTCATCTTGTCTAATGTTGATATTTCAACTCCTAATTTCTTAGCTAGGGTCTCTAACTTAGTTGTTTCAACTAAAAATTGTTTGAATGTTTGGTGCATAAGAAGATACCCTCAGAGATTGCTCTATGAGGGTATTTATGAAGTTTAAATTTTATTAGTATTATGGATTTACATTTGTATCATCAGCAAGCCATTTCCATTTTCCATCAGTTCCATAATATGTGAACTGAGGAACCTTTGGAATATTAGCTTTAACTGGCACATGATCAATAGACCACAGTGAGCTAGGAGTAAGACCAACTGTAATTACATTAAAATGATCAGCTACTGGCATACCAACTGAAGTTTTTTGCAGTTTAGCAGCAGAAAGCATATTTGCTATACCAGCTATGCTAGGCTTAATACCTTTAGCACCAACAGCTCTAAATAATGTTCCATCGGTAATGGCTACAGTAGATGCAATGCCTGTAGTAGCAGAAGTGACTTTAATATCACTACCAATACCATGTTGATTTGCATCAAGCGATACATAGTCAGTTAATGTTCCAAACAATGGAAGAGCTACACCATCTGTGATAACAACTAAAGATGTAATCCCGGTTGTTGCTGATGTAATTACGAGACCACCATCAGCGTTAATAGTTGCTGCAGCTGAAGCACCCAAATCAGTATCAATTTCAGCCAACAGGTTTGTAAATGTTTGAGCGGCGCTTCCTACAACTGATATCGGTTTAGCAACACCATCTACTAAAATAGAAGCTGTATAAGCTGTTGCATCATTAGCTAATCCAGTTGCACTTGCACCTGTTTTAACAGCACTGAATAATACATTTTGATAACCAGCAACAGGAGTAGTTAATACCGCTGTCGCTACATTAGTGCCTGCATGAAGATCTGTATTAATTTCAGTTAATAAGTTTGTAAATGTTTGAGCTGCACTACCTTGTACTGCAATAGCTCTATCCACACCATCAGCTTTAACAACCGCTGTATATATTGTAGGAGCCACACCAGGTATTGTGCTAATTCCAACATAACCCGTTAATCTATTAAACAAGAATCCATTATCATACAAATCCACTGCTGATTTAACACCAGTAGTATTTGATGTAACAATAATATTGCCACCAGATATTGAGGCTGTTGCATATGTAACTAAATCATTACCTACTACAGCTGGTGCAACTTCTAAGAAGAATGATAAGGATGCAAATAGCGGATGTGTACCTGTGTCTGTAATAGCTACTGTGGAAGCACTACTTACTGTGGTTGAGGCGATACGCAATTTACCATTAACAAGAGAGGCTACAGCAATTACACCACCATTGTCAAGATCAGTTTGAATCTGAGTTAACAAGTCTGTGTATGTTTGTGCTGCACTACCAACCACTGAAACAGCTCTTGAACCACCATCCAACACCACAGTTGCTGTATAAGCAGTTGCATCATTTACTAACCCAGTAGTGTATGTAGCAGCTCTATTAACACCAAATTTAACATCTTGATAACCTGCAGCTGCTGCAACATTTAAGTCAGCATTGATTTCATCCAACACGTGTTGTAATGTATCTCCAGCCAAACCAGTAAAATTAACAGGTCTGACGTGAGTGCCATCCACAACAGCAGTGGCGCTGTATGTGCGAGATGAACCACCACCGTTTTGAGCTGGCAATAAGTATGAAAATCCAGTTAAAGCAGGGAATAAAGTACCAGCTGTAATTACTACAGTTGAATATAATCCATATGTAGCTGAGGTAATTTTAATATCACCACCAGAAACACTAGCTACAGCTGATGCACCAAGATCAGCATTAAGTTCAACAATAACATCAGCAAAAGTTGGTATAGCAATAGGCAGAATACTAATATTCTTAGTAACACCATCAACTACTACTGTTGCTGTTAGAGCTGCAGCACTACCGGTACCAGCTACAGCTGAAGCTATTGCTGTATAATTTGACAAGGCTGGGAACAATGTGCCAGCAATCATACTAACACTTGATAATGAACCCTGTAGTGCTGATGTCACTCTAATATCACCATTAACATCAATGGCTGCTACTGCAGAAGCACCAAGGTCTGTATTAATTTCAGATATTACTGTTGCTATGGTCTGTGCTGCTGAACCATCTATGCTTATTGGTTTGGCTACACCATCTACTGTAATAGTAGTTGTATACACTGGATGTGTTCCACCAACAGCAGCTAAAACTGCTACATAGCCAGTTAATGTAAGGAATAGATCAGTATCTGTAATAGCTACTGTAGATGCTAGGCCTGTAGTTGCTGAAGTGATCACAACATTGCCACCAGCTAAAGAAGCGGTACCAGCAACACCCAAATCTATGTTAATTGCAGCTAATAATTCTGTAAATGTTTGAGCAGTCCCACCGTCTAATGATATGGCTATTGGATTACCATCAACATCTATAGATGCTGTGTATGTGGTTCCTGTGCCAGGGGTGGCTGCCACTATAGCAACATATCCTGTTAATGCCGCAAATAAAGTACCATCTGTAATCGCAATTGCAGAATATGCACCAGTTTGGTTGGATGTTATTAAAATATTACCACCAGATAATGATGCTGTGTACCATGCTCCTGAATCAGCATTTAATTCAGCTAACAATGTTGTAAAATCTTGTGCTGCAGATCCAGTAACTGTTACAGCCCTAACATGAGCACCACCATCTATATCTATAGATGCTGTATATACAGTAGCATCGTTTGTTAAACCAGTAGGATCACCACCAACTTTAGCTCCACCAACATTAACAACTTGTGTGCCAGCTGTGCCTATAGCTAATCCTGTTGGGTTAGCTCCTACTTTAGCTCCACCAACATCAACAACTTGATATCCTGCTGCATCTGCAAGCAATCCAGAAGCTGTAGGACCTGTTAAATTTACACCAAATGTTGCAGCTTGATAGCCAGGGGTTAATACTAACCCAGTAGAAGTACCTGGTAGAAGAAATGGATCAAAATTTGCAACTTGTATTCCGTGAGTTCCTTGAGCTGATGATAAACCAGAGGCATCACCTGCAGCTTTATCTCCACCTATATCTACTGTAGCTACTGCGGCAGTTGCCGCTGATACATTACTTAATCCAGTAGCATCACCAGCTTTTACAGTGCTGAGAAAGTCAACCAATTGTTGTCCAGCTGTTGGGCCCACTAACGGTAAGGCTCCACCATTATCATTCACAAATTTTGTTAAAATACCTTGATCTTCTAAAGAAAGATCATCCCACAAAACTAATGATCTAACATCAGTTGTAGTGTCTAATACTGCTGCGTTGTCAAGTGTTCCGTTGAACTTAACATTTTCACTTGTTACGAAAATTGGATTTGCCATTGTTTTGCTCCTAAAGCTTAAAATTATTTTGTTATAATGTATTTATAAGAATGGTGTGTTTGTTATTAAATACCAACTATCAAATATTTATAAATACCCTTATAAACAAAAACCAATAGTAACTGCAAATCACTATTGGTTCTCTGAACACCAATTAACTAAGGAGGTTAATCTTGTCTGAATCTATTTATCCAATAATTTCAAGGAAAGAAGCAAAAACACAGGGTCTTAAGTTTTATTTTACTGGAAAGCCTTGTCCTAGTGGTCATATAGTTGAGAAATTAGTTTCAGATTATGGTTGTGTGGAATGCCAGAGATTATATCACAGGTTGCACTATAAGAAAAAATATCAAGATTGTGAGCTTAGTGCACTATACCCTATTATTTCAAGGAAAGAAGCAAAAACACAGGGTCTTAAGTTTTATTTTACTGGAAAGCCTTGTCCTAGTGGTCATATAGTTGAGAGGTACACTTCAAGCAATTGTTGTGTTGAGTGTCAAATGAACAGCAGGAAAACTGATAAGTTCAAGACATACAATAAGAAATACAACAAACAATATGCAAAAACAGATAAGGCGAAAGAAGCAAACAGAGTATATGCAAAAACAGATAAAGCAAAAACATATTATAATAAACATGGTAAAGAATATCGAAAAACTGATGAATATAAGAAATATCGATCAGAATATGAAGCTAATAGAAAAGTAATATATAAAGAAAACGAAAATCCAACAAAACACAAAAATACAGAAGAGCACAGAGAAAGGCGGAGAGATTACGAGAAGAATAGAAGATATACAGATCCTTTATTCAAGCTAACCTGTAGCATCAGGAATAACATTAGGGGAGCTATAAAAAGAGGCAAGTTTAAAAAATCATCAAACACAACGAAAATTCTTGGATGTTCATTTGAGGAGTTTAAAATTCACATCGAAACTCAATTTTTAGAAGGCATGACGTGGGAAAACGTAGGAGTGTGGGAATATGATCACTACTATCCAGTTTCAAGAGCTGATGATGAGGCTCATTTAATTGAATTGAATCACTATACAAATTTCCAGCCGTTGTGGGGAGAGGATAATAGAACAAAGGGGAATCTGTTGCCTACAGAATGGGAAGCAACAGAGGCTAGTGAAAAATATAGATTTCAAAATAGAACAAAAGGAGATAAGATCTTAATTTGATCTTATCTCCCAATGGGATTAAATATGATCTTCCCTTCTCCATAGGAAAACACCATTCCCACAATCCCACACACGGTCAAAATTATTTAAAATCATATTCTCCCACTCTGTCATTTTAATATCGAATGGATTTAACTTAGCAGGCAATTTGTGCTTCTGATATGTTTGTCTTGATTGTAAGAATAAAGGATTACTTTTATGAAAATAAAAATAATTGGGGTTGGCATCATGCGTGTGTGTGAAACCAAGCTGGACATATAGATTTCCTGTATTCCACCTTAAATCTGTGTATGATATTACAGATTCTGGATTTCTTTGCTTAATAAAATGCTGGAATAAACGAGAACCACCTCCCACCACATTAGTGTACAATGAGTTTGCATATCTAATTAATTCATATTCAACGTTTTTATTAAATCTGCTCTTACCTAAAGACAATACAGCAACAAGTTCCCCATTATGCACAAGTCCGTAAGCCACACTTGCACCAGCACTCCCTTGAATATGAGTTTCATTGAAAAATTTAGAATATTGCTTACTGTTAATATCAACAATAGAACATTTTCTGGCATATATAGTTTTGTTTTTGTGTACTAACGATGATATTCTTGATTTTACTATCTCTGTCTTATTGACCCATTCGTTCTCATACACAAAAATTAATCTAATACCTTGTTCCCTACACTTAGCAGCTTTATTAACTCTATAGTGTCTATCTTGGCCGCTCAGATCAGATCGTTCAGCTATCTTGTCAAATTCTATGGCCACCTTAACATCAGGAAAATATATATCAATAGTCATTGGATCAATGATATTTGTTGCATTATAAACAACACTAACACCATCGAGAGACTCTATATAATCTCGTAATGTAGGAATGGTTGTTGTGGGCATTGGCGCTGATAGAATAGGTGGATTTAACCACTCTTCTACTTCTTGTTTCATTTTTGCTTTTATATCTTCTGTTATCATTTGTGAGGTGCCTTCTTACGAGATTATAAAAATATAGTGTACTACACATGAAAGATTATGTCAACTAAGTTTATTTAACTTATTCCAATTGCTCTCCCACATGGTGATGAGATTATACCCTAAAGATTTTATTTTCTTTTCTCTTTCTATCGTGGCTTGATATAATTCACCAGCTAGTTTATCGGGTTTTCTGAAATTGCATTTATCATTAGGGCCATATAATTCAGGGTTGCCATGCCAGCAATCACCATGAAATTCATAAATGGTGTTTGTCTCTCTGCAATAACCATCAGCTCTCCAATGTTGGGATCCAGGAATCACATATTCCCCACCATTTTCCATATGCAATATGTTAATTCCTTCTGATTTCATTATTGATTCTAGCCAAAGAATACACGAATGTGAATATCCAACCAATGTTGGATAATTATAGTTAATAGGAATATCATGTTTATGTAAATAATTCAATACAGTTTTAATGCAAACATTTAATTCTTCTGATATTTGTACAGAGGTCTTATTTTGAGTAATATACAAGTCTGTCAGATACTCTCTATCTTCTAGTAGAGGCAACACATCAACTATATTAATTTGACTACCAAATTCAACCCCGTGATTGTTGACGTTGGTTTGTTTTCCTTTATCACGAAACTCAGGAACTTGTAGAATATGTTCGACACCATGATTTTTTAAATTAGTTTGCTTGATTTGCTCTCTAAGCATTGGTGATTGTAGAGTATGTTCTGTTCCATAATGTTCAAGACTGGATTGTTTCTTCTTATCTTTTACTGTTTCTAGTTGACTAACATTTTTAATACCATGCATTTTTATCATAGTATTTTCTCTATTTATATTACCACACTTAGGACAGCCTCCTAGTCTAAGATGGTTCTTGGCTGGTGTTTCAACATCTCCATGAATGGGACATGTGATTATAATATTAGCATAGGTGGTGGTGTATATTGCTTTTGAATAGTCAAACTTATCCCCATGTATAAGGTTTGCCTTCTCTATAAATTCAGCAGTAGTTAGTTTTTTGGCCATACGATAATACTACCAATCCACTAAATAATCAACTACTATTTTTAATAAAATTCATATTTTAAACACTTCTCGAATTCTATCAATAACTACTGGTTTGTATTGAAGCAATTCTGTATATCCAGAAAATTTAGAATTTGAAAAGAATTTGTAATCTTCCAATTCCCTTAACAACTCTTGCTCAGCACAAAAAGCTTCATATATGGGCATAGGTTCTTGGTATAATAGTTTAATATCCATACCTCTATACTCAGTCCTACTATATCTATGATAAACTGACTTTGCTGTGATTCCAATTTTAATAAAATGTTCCTTCCCTTTGGTAATATTCATGGCATATAAAATACCAGGAATATCTTGCTGATCTGGATTATTTTTGAAATATTCGTGAGTATAGCCACCTTTACCACCTTTTGCTTTTTCACGAGCACACGTGGGGCAACCCTGTCCAACTATGTGATTACATGGTCTTTGTTGGAATTCCCCATGAATTGGGCAGGTTATTGATACTTTTTCATCACCTCTCATATAAACTGAATTAGCATAAGTGTATTTGTTATTGTGTATAATATTGGATCTGGTTATAAAATCATCAAGAGTATTTCTTTTGTTAAATCCGCTAATATTTAATCCACACTGTCTACACCCAGCATGTTGCAATAATATACTTTTTGGTGTTATATAAAATTCACCATGTTCCTTACATATAATTTTAATTTTAGTGTTTATATTTTTATATTTTACTAATGAATAATCATAATTAGGTGTTCCTTTATCTGCATGAATTTGTTTAATTTTAGTTAAAATATCTTCTTGCTTGTAGGCGACTCCTTTTCCACTGCATAACTTACAACCATTTCCCTTTAGGTGATCCATTGGAACTTGTTCAAAAATACCATGGGTGGGGCATATAATCTTAACTTTGGTGTGTGTATTTTTATATTCAACCAATGAATAATCAAACTTATCTTTGTGAATGATCCTTGACTGTCTTATGAATTCCTCTGTTGGAGTCTTGGCTTTAGATCCCCTTAAGTTCTCAGCACACTGGGGGCAACCTGCTTTAGCGTTGATGTGATCATCAGGTGTTTGGTTGAATACTCCATGATTTGGACAAATTACACAAACTTTAGTTTTGCAATTTCTATATTCTACCAATGAATATTCGTATCTACCTTTATGAATTTCCATCGCTTTTAATATAAAATTTTCCACAGTTGATTTAATATTGCCAGCACACACAGGACAACCACTTTTGCTTGATATGTGGTTGTTGGGACTTTGTATAAATTTCCCATGTTCTGGGCAAATTATACTGACTTTAGAGTGTGCTGCTGTATATTCCACCATTGAATAATCATATTTATCACCATGAACTGCTCTAGCTCTTTCTAAAAATTTTGCTTGTTTCGGTCCCACGAAAGATCCTTATTAATGATTATAATTAACAAGGATCGTATTATATTTTAAGCATAAAGTCAACAAATACTTACCCAAAACACATCGTTGAGGCCATGCCCCAGTCTTCGGGCCTATCAGCAACGTAATCAAAGATTTCAGCCATACACTCGTCTATAGCTTCTTTAGCAGCCATTCTAAGATCATTAGCATTAAGTGTAATATTACCGCCAGCACCTGGAAGTGAAGCATATTTACCTCTTGTTTCTGCTAACATCAACCTGGTAACAGCTGTTGCATATCTACGAATCCACGGTCTAGCATAACGATCCGACATTATTTCCTGCTCAGTCCGCTCCATAGAGACCTCCATACTCACATATGGTTCAGTCATTGGAAATCTATGGTGAATCCACAACTCTCTGGTTTGTTCATTCCACGTAAAAGTAAGCTTAGCAGCGAATAACTGCTCCATTGTTTTTGTATATTCAGTCATGATATGATAACTTAGTAAGTCAAATGTCCCCATGTTATAGAGTTGTTGCAATACAACTTGGCCATACAATCCAGCACCATGAGCAGACGATAAAAACGAAGATGTTAATCTGTATATTCCCATAATCTCAACAATCTTATCCATTCCACCAATCTTATTTGATAATACATAGCGTTGAGTTTCAGGTGACACTTGCATAAACATAAATCCACGTTTGTAGGCTAACCCAGAGTGAGCTCTAAGCTCATTTAATGCTCTTGTTATGGCATAATCAAGTTGTTGTGGTTCTACCTCCACATCTACCGCAGGATAGCCTAATTCATATCTAATTTCTGTCATTAATGTTAATCTTTGATCGTTAGTTCCATCAGTACCTATGCCTAATTGATCATACGATGGTTGACTAGAAACACTATCAGTTCCAGGTTTTGGATCATAAAAATTATAACGGGTTCCCAATGATTGAAATAGTGTAATGTCTGCTAATTGAATGTAAGACATACTATTAACACTAGTATCTGTAAATAATAAGTTTCCATTTCCTGTTAATTCTACAGTAGCTGAGACTGGAGCAATCTCCCACACGGTACCATTCCACAATAATAATTTATTCATAGTAGAATTAAACCAAGTGGATCCCACAGTGGGGGCAGGACTAGATGTTGAATACACTACAGAAATCCAAGCAACACCATTCCACATCTGAACGGATGAATTTGTTGTATTGAACCAATATGATCCAATGGGAAGATTTGCAAGATCGCTTTCTGATATCACAGGAGTTATATTAGCCCAAACAAAGCTTCCGTTGATAGCCTTCCACGAGGCAGAAGTGGGATTATACCAAACAACACCCACTGGCAATTGTGCTGTGGGATCTGTGGGATAATTTATATAATTTACAACAACAAAACAATTATTTTTCCAAATATTTAATGTATCTAGTGTTGAGTTAAACCAAAGCGAACCCTCCACCATAACTAATTTTACTGATGGGTCTGTAGCTTGTTGATAGAAGGTTGTTGCTGATTTCCAAATAGAATTTACAGAATCCCACACCTTCAATTGATTCAATGTGGTATCCCACCACAAATCACACGATGTTCTAGTAATTGGATTTTGAGGATATGAAATAACTTCAACAATATCCCAAACCAACGTGCTACCATTGTATTGTTTTAATGTTTGACTGGTGGGGTTATACCAAAATTTACCAGGTGCGGGAGTTCCAGGTTGTATTTCTGATACAGCGACGTTGATTTGTTGATTCCACCCTGGGTTTGGAATATTCCAAGCGTTTAGTGTATTCGCAGATTCGTTGAACCAGTATGCACCATCTGTTAAATTAGTAGGATCTTCATGATATTTAACTTCATCCACCACCACCCACATTTCAAATATACTATCCCACTTATATAATGTGGTGTGTTCAGTATCATACCAGAAGGCTCCGCTAGTTACTGGATTTATAGTGGAAGGATCTGCAGTAGATATTGTGGTGTATATGTTACACCATGATGTTCCATTCCACACATAACCGCTTGTTCCATTAAACCAATATGATGTATCTGCAATTGGATTTTGAGGATCCACAACAGATGTTATAATAGTTGGTGTAGTCCAAGCACTTCCATTCCACAATTTTAATACAAAAGTTGTGGGATTTAACCAATATGTTCCAATTGATAAAACGGTTGGCGTAGTATCTTGAATTATGACTGGTAATTCTACATTAGCTGATCCATTCCACTGGTATAGTTTTGCCAAGGTTGCATTCCAATAGAATGCATTTGTATTTGGTGCATATGGACCTTGAGTGGGGTTGCTTATAAGTGATAGTTGTTTGTTGATTTCAGCAACAAGATCTACATAATGTGTTGAATTTGCTCCTGCTACAGATATAGTATATTTCATAGGAGCAGGCGCACCATATACAGGATCTACCGGTGTATTAGGTCTAGGTATCAAACCAACTTGAATTTGGAATTCATATGTGATTCCTGGCATTAGTTCAGTAAAGGCGTTTGGATCAACACCAACAACACTCTGTTCTGAGTTTAGTATTACTATTTGAGTTCCACTAGTTCCAGAAGAGCCATCAACCAGATAATCCATAGAATAGGCATGAACTCCTTCTATAAAATATCTACGTTGATTATCTACAGGAAATCCAGTGATATAATATGGAGTATTGGGAGTTAATCCTGTTACATCAAAAAATGTAGTTGTGACATCATCATAAAATGCTCCAACTATGTTTGCTGTACCTAATTTATCACCCGCAAACAAATTATAATCAACGGTTGGATCTGAGTTGTATAATGTTCCATTAACTGGAATCTTACCTACTGCCGTTGGGGTTGTGTCAATGGTGATTATCATTCCATTGTAGGCTTGACTTAAAGATCCACAACCTACAGCAGGAGCTGGAACGTTCCAACTGATTCTACCAGTGGTGGGTCCAGTTCTATCAAATTTGAGTGAAATATTTAGAGATTCTGCTCTGAGCATCCCAGGAGCATCTGTGCTGATATCATATTGTCCCATGGTTTTTCCTAATTGTAGTGTATAGGAATATTTATCCAAATGGTGCAATAGAATGTGAGTTATATTTGAATGTTGTATTGCTTTAATAAATTGGTATATAATCTTTTATAGTAAGCATCAGCTAATATGGCATTTTCTCCTTCTGGGAATCTACCGTGAATTACGTATTTTGCATACTCAAAGGCTGTGTAACCATTAGAAGCTATGGCAGATTCTCCTTCTGGAAATCTACCGTAAATCACACCTGTTGCATATCTATAGGCGGACTCTGGGTATTTCGCTATGTTGGATTCTTGTTCCTTCCAACGTCCACCAATAATAAATTGAGCATATGTAGCAGCTAACGTATGATCCTTAGCTATTATAGGCTCCAACTTACGTATCCTTCTGTGTTTCATACTACAAAACCTATAAGCTTCGTGTGGATTTAAATTATTAATATTATCGGAGTATTTTTTAATCTCTTTGGCATTTTTTCTAAAAGAATATCCTGTATTATCAATTACACTCAATAATTGCAATGGTTTGGTGTTAAAAAACACGGCTTGATTTTTTTCGTTGTTGTGTATGATTCCCTTACCTCTATCAACCACTCCAGTTATCCCAACTTTCCTCAACATCTTTCTAGCTGCTAAACCAGTAGTTTTAGTATCCTCAGTATCAAAAGTATTCATCATGATGCTATTATAGATAGAATGCCACAATTGTCTAGTGTTACCGACAGCTGAATGTTTCCTAATATATGGGGTGAGTTTTTGTATCATCTCTTCTAGTTGGTTATCAGTGGTGACGTCCCATACATTAGACATATCTGTCACCTTAAAAACTTGAATAAATTTAGCATCTTGTTGAAATGGAACTTCCATTTTTTTCTTGATAACATATTGGATAGGATAAGAGTAAATTCCTAGAGGTGTATTATACATGCTTTGTGGGTTAACACCCAATTTATGAATATTCGTAAAGGTGACAAATATTGTGTTAATTTCACTCTTATATTTTTTAGCAATAGCCTTCAGTTCATCCAAAGGTGATGTCTTGGGATTCATCTCTGGATTTTTTCTAGCTTCTACTATTAAATATTCTGTGAGTCTCACTCTTGTCCCCTCATTGCTTCACCATATCTAAGCCATTTTTTCATTAATAGTGTATTATTAGCAAAGTATTTTTTTACGAAACCGTTATATTCTTCTTCATCTTTAATGAATTTTAGATCCTTTAATGCTGTTAATAATACTTTCGTTGTTGGATTATCTATATATCTTACAACCCAAGCGGCAATAGCAACGGCTGTTAATTGAATAGCTTCAGATGGATTTTTGATATATCTAATTGCCCAGGAATATTGATTAATTGCTGCCATTTGCACAGCCAATGAAGGGTGCTCGATATGACGGATGGATAATCCATCTTTAGTCACCAAATCAATCTGTTCTTTTTCAGATTTGGTATTCCAATCAACAGATTCAAGCATTAAATATTCTGTAAGTCTCATATTAGTTCGTTTGGGTGCTGACACCAGCTGATGATGATGGGTTAGAGGCTAGAGTTTCCGAAGCCTTTGAAGCCATATTCATAGCTTGTTCAATAGGTGTTAAAAGTTGTCTAGCGGCTTGATTGATTTGTTCTGGATTTGAACTAGAAGCTATTTTTACATATTGTTGCATTAATTCTGGAAATCTAGCACCATATTGAGCTATGATAACAACTGATTGATTAGGCAAAGATTGTTTGGTTAAATCATCAAACTTCATCGCGGCGGCGGTTAATATTTTTAATGTTTTATTCTTTTTATTAGCATCATCTGTGGAAACTAACTCATCAGACAACTTAGAAACGCCAGCTAAGAATGCTGCCACAGTATTGGGGTGCATATATTGAGCAGTTTGACCTAAACCTGCAAGAACGTGAGTGACACCTTCTGCTATTAAAGCTGGAGTCGTGAATTGTCTTTTTGCAATATGCTTAATATTTTCACGAATGTAGTTGTGTTGGGTTGTGTTTTTTATATCAACGTTGTATGCTTGTTTAATAAGGGACATTGTATTTCCTAGTTGGGATTATCTAATATTTATACTCTTTGGAGGAACTTGCGACTATTTACTCCCAAACAAATGAAAGAATGCCACTTGTTCTTTAGACAAGTGGTAGTTCAGTGATTCCTCATTACCTCACCATATCTAAGCCATTTCTTCATTAATAGTGTATTATTAGCGAAGAATTTTGTTAATGCTTGATTATATCCTATGTTACAGTTAATAAATTCTTGAGAAGTAAGACATTTTAACAACACTTTCTGGGTTGGATTTTTAAAAAAATGAATAGCTGAGGTGTTTTCTTTAAATGCAGCCAGTTGAACTGCTTCTGATTGATTTTCAATATCTTGAATCGCTAACCCCCGTTTACTAACTGCAGCTATTTGAACAGCTTCTGATGGGTTTTGAATTTTGCTAAGACCCAATAATTCTCTCTGTACCATAGCAATCTGTTGCTTTTCAGATTTAGTGTTCCAATCAATGTTTGGTTTTAATACTTCAAATAATTTCATGATTGTTCTCTCACTGCTTCGCCATATCTAAGCCATTTCTTCATCAATAGTGTATTATTAGCAAAGTATTTTTTTACGAAGATTTCATACCTAGTTTGCATTCCAATGAACCCTGGCTCTTTTAGAGCTATTAATAATACTTTTTGTGAGGGATTTTTAATAAATAACACAGCATATCCACACCTCGCTGCCGCTTTTTGCATAACATGCTCTGTTGGGTTTTTAATATATTCCAACGAGCTTATATTTTTCAGGATGGATTCTATTTGGACAAGCTCAGATGGATCATCAATTTTTCGAATTCCATTGAATGATCTTTTTACCATAGCTATCTGCTCTTTTTCAGATCTAGTGTTCCAATCAACTGGTGGTTTTGCTATTTCAAGCAATTTCACTTGGTATGCCTATCTAAGAATTTTTGAAGTTTAATACGGGGAATATTTAAGTTATATTGATCATCCTCATCAATATCCTTTACCCCTTTGAATTTAATTGATAGTGGAGTAGGGTTATGTATATCATCATAAGACCACTCAATTAATATTTTATTTTTAGGTCTGAGACTGATCGCATCCACATCACATTCAGCAACAGGGATGCTACAATATTTGTATATTTCATACTCTATAGTGGACACAGGTGTATTTTTAATAGCATCCATCAACTGTTCTTTACTTTCAAGATATTGTTTAAATGTTTGTCCCATCTGTGTCTCTTTTTTGATTTGTTATACTTTATTTATATCAACTCCAATAAGTCATAGTTATCGAATGATTACTTGACTATATACTGTATTTATCCACAGGAGGTATTGTTCATCATCACCCACTTTGTTGTGCCACAATCCCACACTCTCCAGTAACCATTGTTTTGCATATTCTGATACTCTGTCAATGATGCATCATAATTAGGCAGTGTATTCTTGATAATATCTTTTCTGTAATTCCACCTATGTTTCCGTTTACCATCAACTACATAAAAATAGGCGGGAGGATTAGTGGTTTTTAAATCAAACCCCAACTGTTGGTACATATTCCCAACACTCCACCTCATATCAGCAAAGCTATATATCTCTTTCCATTCGTTATTCCGTTGGAAGTGTTTTAATAATTTAGAAGCTATACCAGGAATGCGGTATGTTATATCAGTACAAAATCTACTCAATTCCCAAATACCTTCTTTGGATTTAGTTTTATCTTTTTGTCCAAGAGCCACTCTAGGAGATGTAAAAGTCATAACAGCAACTAAACTATTATCATAATATGCCCCATATGATATTTGAGCATTGTCATTACCTTGAACATGATTGATTTCCAGTAGTGCTCGTTTCTCATCACCGCTACATGCTTTTATTTCACATTTTCTGGCGTAAATTTTTTGTACCATGCCCAGTTGGGTATAGTGTTTTAATTTAGCTGATAGTAATGCAGTATTATTCATTTCATCCTCAAATAGAATGATAAATTGAATCCCAGCCTCCAGAAATGATTTATAAGTAGATAACCCACTCTTTAAGTTGGCGTGGGATTGATCTATAGGTAGAACGACGATTGCCCTATTGGATTCTTCATCATACACTGTGGTAATAACATCAGCTACTCTGACAAATGGTTTACTGTTGGGTAATATATGCAATAGTGCTTTAGCATATTGTTCTAATTTGGTATTGGAAGATATATATTGAAAAAACAATGGTGGAATAGTTCCTTTAATGTGATTCCGAGATCCAATATTTTCTAACCACCCTATCATTTGCAAATTTGAAAAATCTGCGCAAAGCTCTGGAGGAATGTTGTTGTCAAAACAAAACCGCTTTGGAACTATATGATCCAAATGATATGCTCCATCCACACCAGCTTTACCTCTAGGTAAATTAGTTGGATTGATTTGTTTCTTGTACTTATTATAAATCTGTTCTGTTAGAGAACTTACTGCTGATTTATATTGTTGCCATTCTGTAGCAGTTTCCTTCCACTTAGCTGAATTAGCTTTTGACCAAGCTGTGATCGTTGATGTTCTTTCTATCTTTCCACAAACGGTGCACGTGGTTTCTAATTCAATTACATTTCCAGGATATGTTTCAAAATAATGTCCACAATTTTTATTGAAGAATTTTAATTTTTTAGTAGTAGTTCTAAGAGCAGTATAATCTCCAACTATGGATACTCCCATTTTTTCCAATTTGTCAAGATGAACTTGTTGAATAGCTTTAGTACTGTTTCTTCTACTTTGAGTATTACAATGAGGACAGCCAGATACACCATATTTTTTGTATGTTTGTCTTTTTGATAGTGGAGTAGCAGACCAGATATGATTACAAGTCATACACAACATCTTGTGATGTTGTTTAGTACCTCTAAATGGCTCTAGCAACTTGATTAGATTTTCTTTCTCCAATAACAATGGATAATTGTTATTGAACTCTCCAGGCTTTGGCATAATATTCTCCTATAATTTAGAATCATTATACCTTATTTATGATAATATGTCAACTTCTTATTGGTCTGTGGGATTCCCCAGGGGATGAAAAGAAACCCCGCATATAGCGGGGTTCGCAGGTGTTATTAATTATGCGAATTGGAAATTCGTAACATTAATTTTGCCGTAGTAGTCAGCTGAGTTTCCCAACGATGTTTGGCTTTGTGTGAAAGCTGTTTTCCCATATCTGGTCATCATACTGACTACAGGTTGGAAGGTTATCGGATTAATGATCACACCAGAAGACATCAATGGAATATATGGGCAGTAGAAGTAGCCTGTATCAGTCTCTCCATTACCACCTTTATAACCAACCAAAATTACATCATTTACTGCGTTACCCAAGCCTGAAACTTGATTCCACAAATATGAATAAACTTTGATAGTGCCGTTTAAAGTACCAACCAACATAGTGTTGTTAGGACCTTTAAATGAACCAGCGATTGCAGGTGCAAATACTGATTTAGCAGCTGATTGAAGTATAGACACAACCATAGGAGATACAACAATAAAGTTGCCTGGTCCACGACGTGTTTTACGAGCAATTTCATTTGCTACAGCGTTAATAACAATACCCAAGTTAGCGAAACGATCACCTAAGTATGCTGGTTGATATTGAGGACCAAGTCCAATTGTAGCATAGTCATATGTACCAACAGTACCAGCCAATGCAATCAAATCAGATAAGATTTCAGAATCAATTTCTTGAACGATTTCAGCAGAAACAACTTGTGATAATTCACTTTCCAGATCCAAACCATGTTGTGATTTCAGATCTTGCATTGCTTCAATTGTCCAACCAGCTTGTAATTTCCGAGTACCAGCTTCAACAGCTTGTGAAATTACTTCCAGTTTCATCGTACGACCACCAGAACCTTCTATGAATGAACCAGCACCACCATACAGACGGCCTGCATATTGTTGACCAATAGGATCAACACCATTAGGACCAAATTGTGAAGTGTTATAAGCGGGTAATGCTGAAGGCCATGCACCACGAGAAGCATTAGTACTAATACCAGCTTCAACAGCAGCAGGGTTTGCAATACCAGATACACCAGCAACTTGAGTAGTTGCAGGATCGTTTACAGCACCAGAAGTAGCACCGCCTGAATAGAACTGACGTAATACAGGGTTGTTACCGAATAATTCATCATTTGCTGTAATAGCACCATATGAACCATTAGCAGCCCAAGGATTGCCTGGTTGACCAGCTGCAGGAACTGCAACAGATTCACCGTAACGATAACGCATAGTATATACCAAGCCAACTGGACCTTGCATAGGTTGTACACCTACGATTTCAGTAGCGATTGTGCCTGGAATAATACGACGAATCATGGGGATTAAAATTTTACGGAATCCAGCAATATCATTTGCACCAACGGCGCCTGATGCTGCAGTTTCCATCAATATGTGGTTTTTTTGGTTTTCTAACAAGGTACCAACGATACCTTTCTTGTGAGAAGATAAGCCGTCCAACAGGGCTTCCTTAACTTCTGACCAATTTTCGAATAGTGTGTTGTCCATTTTATTTGCTCCTTTGCAAAAAACTAGCTTAAATTTTATTTACTACATTGTTTTGTTTCTTAATATTACCCAATACCTGCGATTCTACGCATATGAGCTTTATCAGCTTCAGTAAGTGTGGTTCTTTGAATAACATCTTTTTTATCTATAGCAGATTCGTCAAGTTGTTGCTCATCATTATTACCTTTTCTTACTGCACCTTTTAGTTTAACTTCTTCTTTCTTGCCTTCAGCTAGTACTTTGCCTTCCTTCTCTGAAGATTGAGTGTCTGTTGTTTCTTTCAAAACACGACCCACAAATGTTTTATAAGCATCTTCTAATAATGATGTATCAACATTCTTAAGAATTGCTTCCATAACTTCTTTCGTACGACCAGAAAGAGGTGCCAAGACTTCTTTCAATTTCATAGTACGTTCTAATTTTGCTGTTCTCTTATCAGACTCTTCCAATGCTGTTAGGGCATCATCTAATCTAATTTGAGTTTCGTTCAATTTGCTTTCGATAGAATTGTCACCAACATAATGTTTTTGAAATTCCTGCACAAATGCTTCGAATACTGTTTTACCGAATTGATTTTTCTTAACAACTTCAAAATCTTCACGCAATTCGCCAAGTTCAGCAGTTAAACGAATTTCCAAAAATGCGTCAACTTTTTCAATCAATTGTGCGATGTCTCCCTTTAACACATGAGCCATTTCACTCTTAGCTTCAACTAGCTTTTCAGCATATTCAATTTCAAGATCACGGAACCGTTCTATATCTTCACGTAATTCATCAAGCTCTGAAGTTAATGCTTCTGTTACTTTAGCGTCCAATGCTTCTATCAATGTTTCACGTTCTGTAATCCACTGTTCGTTTAATTGAGCTGTAACTTCAGCTGTTGCTGTTGCTCTAGCTACACTCAATGATTCATCCAGTTGCTTTTTAAAAGCGCCTTCCAATTCAACTTTAGTATCTTCAGTTAATACATCAGCTGATAATAATTTTTTGAGTAATTCATCCATTGTAAAAATCTCCTATTAGGACCTTCATGTTAAATATTTATGGTACCATGGTAAATTCACATGAAACAAAATTTAAGGATTACTGGGCCAGGCTAATTATGCAGGGTCTAGTATTTCTTATGTTTCTATTTTTTTGCGAATAATCCTTCTGATAACCACTTTAAAATTTCTTTTTTTAGATATTTTTGGGCTGCATCATCATTACGATAGTGTTCAGCTATGGTGATAATCTTCTTACCATTGTTAGCTTGTTGTAATGATTCATATACACTACCAGGATAAGCTTCTGGAGCAGAGGGCTGAATTACAATATCACATGTGATAAATTGAAATCCTGTTACATTTCCACTCTCATTTACATTGCCTGCACCACGACTAGATACGCCTATTTTAACTCCACTCTTAATTAACTCTTGGGCTATTAGACCCATAGGAGTATTTAATAGTTTAGCTTTTCCAAACGCATTAGATCCTTTCATCCACATTTCAGATATAAAATGCGATATTCGATCGGAATTAATTTGAAGAGATTGTGGGTGATCTAATTCTCCAAAAATACCATTGGTTTGTCTTATTGTATCTGATGCGAGGCGAACAGCTTCTGATATTTCAGACAATGGATAATTTCTCCCATTGCGGTTCTTCATATCACTTTGCATAAAAATACCATTTAACCAAAGTGATTTGCCATCGTTAGACGATTCCTGTATTATATTACATTCGTGAGGCTTTAAATCCTCAACTAGTAAGATTGGAGTTGCCATGACTATTCTTCCTTATCTAGCAAGCCTATTTCTAAGCGGTTGCACTCTTCTTTTACCCAAAGAGCCTGAATTGCCTTCTCTGTCCATATCATCATCAAAACCACTTTCATCACGATCATCAATTTCAGGTGGCTCCATATCATCTTCATCAAAGTCAGCGTCAGCTTCCTCATCACGATCTACATCAGGAGGTTCCATACCATCTTCATCAAAATCATCATCCTCTTTATCATCTTCATCATGGTATCTACCCACACTAGGTGGATTCATATCATCACTGGGATCAAAATCTACAGGATCGTCATCATAATCTTCATCGTGTTCACCTAGAAGAATTTGTTGAGATTTTGCTCTAATAAAACTGTGAAATGCTTTTGTGGCTGTTTCTATATCCTCATTAACCAAAGAAGATATAACAGATTTAAGATTTTTGTTTAATTGTTTCTTCATTTGATTATTCCTTTGTCTTGTCTTTCTTTAAAAAAGCAGGTTTTTTCTTATCTTCTTTATCCTTATCTGATTTTTTAGCGAAGGGATTTACACCTTTTTTAGGTTTTTTATCTTCATCATCTTCATCATCTTCATCATCTTCATCATCTTCATCATCTTCATCATCTTCATCTTCATCATCTTCATCATCTTCATCATCTTCATCTTTTTTTTCACCTAGAAGAATTTGTTGAGATTTTGCTCTAATGAAGTTATGAAATGCTTTAGTTCCATTAGCTGTATCTTCATTCACAATTGAATTGACAACAGCCTCAAGGTCTTTTTTCATCGCTTTATTCATTTTTACTACTCCCTATTTAAAATATAGTTTTGTGTTAGTTCTTAGAAAAAACTACTCTCTAAGAATATTTATTAAATTATTATTATTATTGGGTTATATTATTTTACCAACGGTGGAGCCTGGGGTGGTTGTGGGGTTCCAGGAGTTGGTGCAATTCCAGGTTCTGCACCGATATCACCTAGACCAGTTGCAGGAGGTTCCATCCCCATATCCATGCCACCACCCATGCCACCTAGTGATCCTGCTACCATTCCTCCTCCCATTCCCATATCCATTCCACCTTCACCTGGCGGTGGACCATACAATCTGAGGAAGTCTTCTTTCGTTAAATTATCAGGATCCATTCCTAATTCCTCAGCGCGAAGCCGTTGATTAAGCAATATCTCTTCATCTGTAGCTTGTAGGTATTTTTTCATAGTAAAACGTTTTGATAGATGTTCTACACCATTAGCTTGTCCATAAGTACTTAATAAATCATTATCCAACTGTTGTTGACGATATATACCAAAATTTTCTGGATCAGGCAATTTTATATTAAATATGGTTGGGTCAGCTGTTATCCCAGCCATTCTAATATATCGTTTGAATTCAGCATCCACCACACGTGATATATAATTTTGCAACCGTTTGATGTACATGGCAAACCTAAGTTCTTGAATATAAGCAATACCTGTTTTACCATCACTAGCCATTGCACCATCTTGACCTTCTCGCATATAAGATAGGGGGATACGTAATCCTCTAAACACTTTCCATTGAAAATATTCTAAATCAGCTAACTCTCCAAGACCTTGGCCACCTGGTAATGTTTCTACTTTGGAACCTCTACCATCAGGTCTTTGTGCAAAAAAGAAATCTTCATTCATTGATTGTGGATTATATACAGAGTCAACTTGGTCTACTCCACCACCTGCTGTAGGTACTTTACGTTGACGAATTTCGTTTTTGATACTCTCTAAGTATGTTTTAACTCTATTTGGTGACATTTTACCAACATCTATATAAAATACTCTCCGTTCAGGAGCACGTTGAATACGATATATAATGATAGCATCTTCCAACAATTCTTTCTGTTTTTGTGCACGATACACAGCTCTAAGAACAGACTCTCCGAATGGTGCTGTTTCAGAAATATCATCATTTAGTGTAAACCACACAACATCATCAGATGGAAATGTGTCCACTAGCTCATTTGAGTAATTACCAAAATGACCAACTGGTTGATTGTATGGAGAGTTTGGAACTTTAGTATCACGTTTTATTTGCCATCCCAATACTCTAGTCATATCACGATCATCCACTATAGCAGCAACCACATTTTTTGGATGAACATATTCCCACTTAGCTGTTTCTTTTTTTCTCAAGAAGAAACAATCTCCATACTTAATGGTGGTTCTAGCAACTTTAAATAATCTGATATTCCAATCATGCAGATCAGACCAATATCTCAAAGCTGCTCTGAGTGTCATTACTACTGTTGATGATATTTCCTGATTTTTATCAGCTTCTATAACTAATTCCAACGGAAGATCACTGTTGGGGTTTGATCCTATCATTTCTTCTGCAATGGTGTCTAAACTTCTGGCGATTTCTACATCATTATCCATCAAATCATATTCTCTATAACGAGTCAACCTGGAAGCTGAACCTTGCACCAACCGTTGATACCAAGTATAATTGGCATACACTCCTTGATCCCCAACATTCTGGGAATCACTCATAGTAGTTATGCCAGGCTTAGGGGTGACGATCTTAAAATAATCTTGAATTTTTGCCATAATATTATATTGCCTTAGGGTTAAAGATGTTGTATAATGCTTATTTATGATATTAATCAAAGAGTGATATATGGAAAGAAGGTTACCACCAAAATGCAAATGTTGTGATAATCCAGTCAAGTGGAACAGCTCCAAGAAATCATGGTGTGTGTATTGTTCCGCAAAATGCAGGGCCAATGATCCAGATTTTAAAAAGAGCATTACAGACAAATATGGAAAGCATCCTGGACATACTGAAGAGGCTATTAATAAGCGTAAACAAACCTGTACGAAAAAGTATGGAGTAGAATTTCCACTACAGGATAAGGCCATTCATCAACGAACTAAAGATACTTCAATTAATAGGCACGGTGGGATATTGAGGGGTAGCCCCGAAGTAAATAAAAAGATCAATGATACTATGGTGAAAAAATATGGTGTACAATATTCTTCACAATCGGTTGATTTGTTGAAGAAACAATTGCAGACCAATATGGATAGGTATGGTGTTAAATACCCCTTGCAGTGTGGTTTTATCAAAGAAAAACAAGAAGCAACTAATTTTAAATTATCAGGCACCAAGGGCTCTAGTCAACGCCATATGGTGAATAGTATTCCACTATTAGAAAATTATGATTGGCTATATAATCAATATATCACCCAAAATAAACCAACTACACAAATAGCAAAAGAGGTGGGCAATGTTTATTACGGAACTGTTATAAATTATTTAAGAAAACATAAAATTGATATAATTTACAATATAGGATTTTCCAAAATATCAGTTTTTTGGTTGGAGCAGATAATGAAGAAAGAAAATATCTATATACAACATTCTAAGAATATTGGTGAATATAAAATCCCAGGAACTAGATTCAAAGCAGATGGATATTGCATTGAAACAAACACCATTTATGAATTCCACGGAGACAGATTTCATGGAAATCCAAACGTTTTTGACCTATATGATCAATGCCATCCGTTTAATGATAAGACAGCAAGTGAATTATACCAAACGACAATCGAAAGAGAGCATAAAATAAAAGAATTAGGATATAATTTAGTAGTTATGTGGGAGAGTGATTTTGATAATAGATAAAAATAGAGAATTAAAATGTATTCTATAGAAGAACTAACCACAATTTATAATAATTACGATAAAATTAAATTTAAGTCTCCTTTGTATTATTACTTATTAAATAATACTCTATACTTATCTGGAAAAGTGTTCCCGAAGCAAAGGTTGTGGCATATTATCAACAATACTAAAGATATTCCCAAATGCAAGGGTTGTGATAACCCAGTAAAATGGGATGATACAAAAACATTTAAAGATCAACAATACAGGGGATTTTGCAGCAACACTTGTGGCAAAATTCACCCAGATACAAAAGCTAAGAAACACAATACTGAAATTCTAAGATATGGTAAGGGCAGAAAAGAGATAGTAGCAAAAATTAAACAAACTAACAATGCAAAATTTGGTGCTGATTTTGCCATCCAATTGGATGAATATAAACAAAAAAGAGTAGATACCAACTTGGAAAGATATGGTGTTGGAAATGTTACACAATGCTCTGAAATAATCAAGAGAAGGGAAAAATCTAATTTGGAAAAGTTTGGATTTATTGCCCCTGCTCAGAACCCAACTATTAAAAATAAAATGATGAAAACCTCTAACGAAAAATACGGGGGACACCAAAGCAGAAGACACGCACCGGAAGAATTTCAACTGTTGGGAGATAAGGATTGGGTTATTAATCAATATATTAACAATCACAAACCTGCACAAGAAATTGCTAATATTTTGGGTGTTACCGGTGCCATAGTGGGGAGATACCTCACAAAGCACAACATTCCAATAATATATAGAAGTGGTTATTCGTCTACGTGTATAGAGTGGTTGGAATCTATTATGAAATTAGACAATATTGATATTCAACACGCGTTGAATGGTGGAGAATTTAAAATTCCAGAAACACTATATAGCGCGGATGGATATTGCATTGAAACAAATACAATATATGAGTTTCACGGTAATTGTTGGCATGGCAACCCAGAAATATATAATGGGTTAGACCAATGTCACCCGTTTAGTAATAAAACAGCTGGAGAACTATATCAAGCAACTATTAAGAGGGAAGAAAAAATCAGAAGCCTAGGTTATAATTTAGTAGTTATGTGGGAGAGTGATTTTGATAAATTATGATTTTCTCATTGTGTTACCATACCTTATCCACTTTCTAGCTAGTAATGTATTATCTTTAAATAGTTTTGTTACTAACATATCATATCCATCTTTATTGTTGGAGTAGGTGCAAAGATTAGAGAGCGCCAACTTTATTACCGTATGAGTTGGACGGTTAATGTATGTTATGTTCCAGGCGTTGAGGTTTATAGCGGCTAATTGAACAGCTTCACTTGGATTTTTAATACTAGATATTTTATAACCCATCCCCCCGACTAACATAGCAATCTGTTGTTTTTCAGATTTAGTATTCCAATCGATAGCTTCAAACAGTTCTATTAATTTCATTCCTGATTCCTCATTACTTTACCATACCTTATCCACTTTTTCATTAGTAGAGTATTATCTTTAAATATTCGCATAACCTCTTTGTTGTAGTTATCACTTTGAAATATAAAACCAGGATCTGTTAATGCTGTTTTAATAACAGAATCCTTTGGGTGTTCAATATATTGAATTGATCCGCTGATGCATTTGACTGCTGCCATCTGAACAGCTTCAGAAGGATTCAGAATGTATACAATTGCAGGGCCCCACTGCTTAACTGCCATGAGTTGAAGAGCTTCACTTTTATTGTCTATGTATTGAAGAGCTGAAGCGTCATTCCACACCGCAGCTAATTTAACAGTTTCACTTGGGTTGCTTATCTTCTTGATATTACATCCCTTTCTCTTAACCATAGCAATCTGTTGCTTTTCAGATTTAGTATTCCAATTAATTTTTGGTTTTGCTATTTCAAATAATTTCATTCTGGATCCCTCATCGCTTCACCATACCTAAGCCACTTTTTCATTAACAGTGTGTTATTTCTAAATAGTTTATTTACCACTTCTTCGTATTTTGGTGGCGAGTTAATAAGATTCGTTTGGGTCAATGCTATTTTAATCAAATTTGGTGGTGGATTCTCTATATACATAATAGCATACCCAGAATAACTAACAGCCGTTAGTTGAACAGCCTCTGTTGGATTCTCAATATATTTTAAATTACACCACCCATAACTTTTTAATGATGCTAGTTGAACAGCCTCAGATGGATTTTTAATCTTTTTAATACCAGCTGTAGTCTTACGAACCATAGCAATCTGTTGCTTTTCAGATTTAGTATTCCAATCTATTGGTTGTTTAGCAATTTCAAACAATTTCACTCCTGATTCCTCATCGTTTCACCATACCTAAGCCACTTTTTCGTCAGTAATGCATTGTTTCCTAGATGCTTACGTAAGAATTTATCATAAAGTCTCTCCATGTTAATTATATTTTGGGAGGTTAGCACTATTTTTATCACCTCTGGTGTTGGTTTTTTTATTTGAAGAATTACATATGGATTGGTGGTGATTGCTGCTTTTAGCTCCTCTAGGTCTAGCATGTTATGTTTAGCTAACACAGCAGTAGATGATCTAGGATTTTTCTTATTAGCAGCCGCCAAAACAGCAGGAGTTAATACACCTGGAGTGAGCTTTTTGTTGTATGGTTTGATAATATTATGAATAGCTTGACTAGCCCTACTAACAGCTCTTATCATTTGTTCTTCTGTTGGATTATCAACGTACCCAATAGCGCGGCCATTCGATCTAACAGCAATTTTAATGTATTCATCTGTCATGGGTATTCCCATCTTAGGTAGGTATTTAAGAATTAAACCATCTTCCCTAAGAGCGAATTTAATTACATCATTAGATGGATTTGGTATATATTGGAATGACCTTGAGTCGTGTATAATAAATCTCATTATATCAGTATCAGATAGCTTAGCAAGCTCTTTTTTTAGTTCTGGAATTGGCAGCACTGCCCCGAAATAAGCATATCTATTCAAATAGTTTAGGTGTGCTGGTAACAACCTTGATTGACCAAAAGTTGATTTTATGCTCTCGTATTCAGCATCATAATCAGATGGTATGACTTTCATTGCTTCAAATAGTTCTATTAATTTCATAAGTAGTTTCCAATAGTGTTATTATATTTACAAGGCATAACTATAGTCTGCTGTAAATTTTGCATTGTTAGACATCATCCTACTAGCTGCTTTACTCTTTTGTTCCTGAGTCATGGTTGATACAGCTAACTGCTTTTCAGCCAAATCTACTAATTTTGGATTAGTATCTGCTATAATCTTTAAATATTCATTAGATGTGCTCATCTGCTTTAGTTGTATATCAATTTTGCTTAGTTGTTGGGTAGATGTGTCAAGTTGGTTAGTCATCAACTCTTCTGCTTTGTTGCTTGCTTTTTGTTGATTGCTTTCACTATCAGGGGAGAATTTAATAGGTACAGCTTCGCCAGGGAGGACTGGTCTAGATATAGTCTGATTTTCAATACCTGTTAGAATAGATTCCGCTTTTTTCTGAGATGTGGCTACAATATCAGTTACTGAGTTTTGTTTTCTTTCAGCCCTAGCAGTGTTTTTATCTTTTTGTTCCTGCCACGCAGCTGTCCTTTGTTGTCCCAACCGTTCCGTCATACCTTCAAAAATTGCTCCCAATCCTGGTATATAAGATAGTCCTTTTGTTAAAATTTGAACAAAGTTGAGAAAATTATCTATAATTATTGTGCTCAGAGTGGTAATAGCTGAGACAACATCAACTACCCCCAAGTTTTGGATCTCTAACAATATAGCTGCTAAGATCCCACCGCCTGTAGTCATAGCTGTTAAAATATTAGCAGCTATATCTTTTATAATATTAATTCTCATCACAGTAGATTTGGAGGAATCTTTATAGGCTTCTATAGTACCTGCTGCAGCTTTATTCGTTGCTGCTAGGTTGAGATCAAGTGTGGATTGCAGCTCATCAAACTGTCCTTTTTCTGAAACTATAGATGCAAACATTTCTGCAGCTGGGCCTTGTTGTGCAGCTGCACCCATAACAGTGGCCAATTGAGAAAGTTATCTCTCATTAGCGACATGTTTTGCTGTCCTTTAGCTTTCATCATTTCTCTAGCAGCACCCTCGGTATCTACTCCCATAGCTGCACCCATCATCCGTAATCTTGCAGCCTGTTTAAATCTCTCCAAAGGTTTTTGTGCTACCATCTTATTTAACATTTTTGCAGCGGCTTCAGCTTGGGTGGTTGTCATACCTAAAGCTCTACTAGACAACAACAAAGCTCTCTGATTCTCCAATATGGCTTCACGCTCTCCTGCTCTTACAGCTCTAAGAATAGATATGGAATCGGAATCACCTGCAATGCCAGCGATCATGGTATTCAGTGCATCACTAGACAACTCAGTCATCACTCTTAACTTTATCAAATCATTGTTATAATTATCTAACAATCTGGTGGTAGGTCTCACCCCCTGTTCAGCAAAATTAGTCATCACTCTTAAATTTTGCTTCCACGATTCTTCAAGAGACCCATACAACCCATACATTTTAAACACATTGGATCTACCTGTCTGGATGGCATTATCCATACCACCCAGAGAATTTACCACTCCTCTGTTAGCAGCATTTAATGCTAGGAAATCTTTAGTAGCTATTCCAGTTCTTGCTGTAAGTGTAAGTATGGCTTTATCCATACCACGATCAAAATTACCTCCAGCGTCCTCAATTACTCCACCTGTGGCTAGGGTAGATTCTTTAAATGTAGTGTTGTATGCTGAAAGAGCTCCTACTACAGCACCCAACACTCCAGTGATGATATTTAATACTTTTCCTGCACTACCCAGAGCTGCTCCAAAACTCTGCAATGCTGACGTTTGACTGCTGATTTCAGCTCTAGCTGTTGATAATTGAGATTGAGAATTTGCAAGATTTGACTTACCTGTTTTAGATCGTTCTAGGTACTCTGTAGCTGAAATCACTTGAGTCATATAATCACGTTCAAGTTGAGCTAAACGTGCTTTTTCTTGCTCAATTTGTTTTAATAATCTAATCTCATCACGTTTTGCTTCTAATAAATATCGCTGAACTCTAGCCTGCTCCTTTGATATAGCACCTTGTTTTTGCAAATCAGCTTCAAAATCTTCCAGCCCAGAATTGGCTGCTTTTACTGTGTCTGAGTACGATACAGTAGATCTAGCAACTTGAGATTGAGCACCTATAAGGGATTTCATCCCTTCTGTTAATAATCTCATTTGTTGTGTTAATGCTTGAATTTCTGCTGCAGTTGCTGACATGGTTTAATTCCACTAGATTTATACCAAGTATTTATCTCAATCAACCAAAGACCACCCCTTGCTTCAACTGGGGGATGAATTTGGTATTATAACAGATATTTATGATAACCTCAACACAAGTTATCATAAATAGAATATCAATTAAAAAAAGGTTAAAATGAATAAAGCATTCACTTTCAGATTAAATCCAACAACTGAGCAGCTTGATTCTATCAAGCAACATGCAGGTGCTTGCAGGTGGATCTGGAATAATATGCTTGCTTTAAACATCGAGAAATATGATATTGAAAAGAAATTCAATTTCCAATTTGATATGAATCGCTTAACCACTTGTTTAAGAAAGGAATATGATTGGTTGAAGGGAATTAATTCACAATCGTTGCAGCAAAAGAACAAAGATTTAGATGCCGCACTCAAAAGAAAAATATCAAAGAAATCAGCTTGTGGTTTTCCCAAATTCAAAAAGAAATCAAATAATAATGATAGCTTTCGTGTTCCTCAGTTCTTTAGATTAAGCAATAAAGCAATCTACTTACCTAAAATTGGCTGGATTAAATGGAAAGTTAATCGCAAATTAATAGGAAAAGCAAAAAGCATCACAATTAAACAAGATCTTGATAACTGGGTTGCTGTTATTTTAACTGAACTCCCTGATATTCAACAGAAACAAGATTTTCATATCAGTGAAGTTATTGGAATTGATGTTGGGTTGAAAGATTTCTGTGTTTTAAGTGATGGAACAAAAATAGATAATCCTAAACACCTTCAGAAGAGTGAAGAGAAGCTGAAAAGAAAGCAGAGAGAACTCTCCAAAAAGGTTAAAGGATCAAACCAAAGAGCAGCTGCAAAGCATAAAGTTGCTAAATTGCATAGAAAAATAAGAAACAAAAGAAAAGATTTCCAATGGAAACTTGTTAATTCGATAACCAAGAAATATCAAGTTGTTTGCATGGAAAACCTTAATATTAAAGGCATGGTGAAGAATCACAAATTAGCAAAAGCCATCAATTCAGTTGGTTGGGGAATGTTTAAAAATAAATTATCCCAGAAATTGAATGAATTAGGTGGAAT
>JALNYV010000006.1 GCA_023229785.1 Candidatus Dojkabacteria bacterium
AAATCGTATTATTTTCAGGAGCAAAACTGGTTTGTTTAACATCCGCTAATAAGAACACATCATACCAAACCCAGCAGCCGATCGATGGTGTGTGTATGGGTTTACCATAGTTATTGTCTATTTTTACATAATCAACTACTACAAATTTGCGATCTTCTGAAACAAAAGCAACAACACAGTCAGATAGGTTCCCAATTTGTACTTCATCACCAATGTTTACATAACGATAAGAGGGCACTTCTGGAATAATATCAAACTTATCTCCCTTCGCCCTTCTAAAATACATATGTTGTTTGGATGTAAGAGCTGTTTGTATTTGTTCAGTTCTGGTGAGTAGCACGGGGGTTTTGTTTTTCTTAGCTGCCATTATAATTCTCTTGTTTATTTAAGTTATGATGCACAGTATACAGGAATCAAAGCAAACGTCAACTATTGTTTGTGTAGAACCTCAGTACTAATAAAATCAATCTCATCTTGAGATAATTTGATTTTACTAGTCACAACCAATATAGAATTGTTTGGAGTGTGAGCTCTATAGCTGTATTGATATTGTTTCAGATGAGTTATTAGTTCGTTTATTGCCATCACATATACACCTATCCGCTTTTCTTTAACTTGATCTGAAGCTGCCACCATAATAATATCATACTGTTGGAGGTGAGGATTATTAACGCAAGCGTTGCCCACGGTGGCTAATATCGTTCTTGGATTTCCAAATTTGGTTAATGCCCTATCAATATTGGTTGGTGAAATTGGTTCATTGGAATCTATAACCAAACCAAATGAAATATTCACGATTGAAATAATGTGGGTTGGTAGTTGAACATGGTAATCCTCCAATACTATACCAAACTGATGATTATTAAATTCAAAGGTTCCAATGGTATTGCTAATCCATTTATATGGTAAGTGAGTGATGTTTAGTATTTCAGATAGTAGCATTTATAATCCTTATTATAGACCTTGAATTGCTGCAAATTGATCAACATCGAGATGAATGTGAGAGAAATCGTCCGTTGATTCATTAAACTTTACACCCAGTGGGAATGGAAAATTCAATGAATCAAGTAAGTGTGCATCACTTTCTTTGGCTATGTGCACGTGAGCCTCAGCTACAATAACTGGAACATCCACATTCGTTGAAGTGTGTCCACTGACTGTTAATGTTTGAGTACATTCAACATTACCCGAAGCAACTCGTTTTGGGTATAATTTGAATAATTTGAAATAATCACTTGCTGCTAGCTCAACCTGGGAGTAACTCCTCCAGGGATACAATACTGTGTAATTAATACCATTTTGACCTGTGACTTTTAAGTTAGTAACATATTCACCTTTGATAGCTAGAGGTTTCAACGTCAACTCAATATCTTTACCAAATAGAGTGTCAGCATCAGCTGTACTCAAGTGGCAATGGTTTGCTGATCTGTCTATTTTAAATCTACCCAATAAGTTCACTTGTTTTCTCCTAGTTAATTTAAAGTCTCATTATACATTCAAATATCACCACTTGTCAACTTATTAATAAATTCCAGAAGGGGGTTGTGTTTTCTTTTGAACCATCTGGATAGATAGTAATGGTGCTACCTCTTCTCATAGCAGCAATATCATCTTCGTTTAATATTTGAGCTCTTATACATTGATCAAACATATTGTTTTGAATTTCCATTTCAGCCTGTCCTAAGTGTAGGTCTCTGTATGAAATTAATCCAAACAAGAATGAGCGAGGGATGGCGGCATGGTGAAAAACTAAGGATGAGTTGTTGGTGAATATAATTTTATCAGTGTAGGCAGCAAGGAAAGCATGAGCAGAATATGCCTCACCAACAATTTCAGCTACTATTTTTACACCTTTCGATTGAGCAACTGTAATTGATTTCAAAAACGAATCTAAAATATATATCTTGCCGCCCCCACCACTTATTCTTAATGTGAGTTGTGATGTTTTTTGTTTTTCTATGAATAACCCAATTTTGCACCACTCTTGAGCAGTATCTGAATTAAACATGGGTGGAATATTAATAATCATCTTAATTGATCACTAGTGAGTTCTCGTATTCCACTTATTGATACAATCAGCTGGAGTACTCCCCAATATTGATGCACCGCAACCCCCACCAACCTCATAACAATTTATTTCATACAAACCATAAATCATAGAATCAGTATTTTTATCATACTCTGGTCTTGTTGCTGGATATATACAATCTTCATCTTCTATATCCAACACAAATCCACAAAACGGACAGGATTTTAATACTATTGGCAAATTCATTTTTATTAACTCCTATATTCTGCTCTTATTATTCAAGACCCTTCTACACATAGATCATATATTGTTTTTTCTTCATCTGCTGGGATAACAACAACTTCTTTAATTCCAAGAAATTCCAGAGGATATACTATTAAATCACGAATCACACTGGAATTTTCCCCGATTCCACCCGAAAAGCAAAGAACATCGATTCCACCATGTTTGGCTGCGAGGCCACCGATAGCTTCTCTAACAGAAGCACAAAAGAATTGGATTGCAAATTCAGCATCATCAGAATATGATGATCCAGTTAGTTCGTACATTTCAGAACTTTCACCATTGGATAGTGCTAATAGTCCAGATTGTTTATAAATTATGTTGCTTACTTCTTCTGGAGTGTAAGATTTACTCAGCTCAATCAAAACACCTGGGTCTATATCTCCACTGCGAGTGCCCATCACACAGCCTGCAGATGGGGAGAAGGACATGGTCGTGTCAATTGATTTCAAATTTTCCATCATACACAAACTAGACCCACTTCCAAGATGGGCCACAACAATCTTCCCTTCAGCTAAGTGGCCAACATGCTTTGGCAGCTCTTTAGCAATGTGATTGTAGTTTAGCCCGTGGAAACCATATTTACGAAATCCTAATTCTGTAGGGATGGGTAAGCGATAGCTAGATTCTGGCATAGTGGAGTGGTAGGCTGTGTCAAAACAAGCTATTTGAGGAACATTAAAAATATCACTACACATCTGAATACCCAATATATTTGCAGGTAAATGTAATGGTGCTAAATGCACTAATCCTTTGAGCCTTTTCAGTTCTACATCATCAACCAAAGTCGCAAAAGCCTGAGTATCTCCACCGTGAACAACCCTATGTCCAATGACACTGGGCATATTATTACCCAATTGTGTCAGGAGGCTAGTGAAGGCCTCTCTTTGATCTTTTACGTTAGTAAATTGAAAATCTTGTCTTGTTAGAGCTCCATCTAACTGTTCTTCAAAAAGACAAGCCTTCAAAGAAGAGCTACCTGCATTAATTGTTAGAACCTTAGTTGTCATTTAATCCTCTATTGTGTGGTGTGATATTAAAATGAATATTATACACAACTTGATATTAAAATCAAGGTATAATATTACTACTTGATTTCAACTACACTTAACGATAGGTCATATAGTTGATTGTTGCTTAATATAATTTTATGATCTAAGCCATTCACTAGGGACACAGGAAAATAATCAATATTCTTTGTGCTCTCGGTCAATTTTACTCTCCTTGAATTAACAATCTTTGATAGATAGGTTACTAATTCAGGAGACACAGATAACCAAGTTTGATTGTGTTCAATAAGCACTGGGAAAGTGCCTGGCTTCATATTTTTCTGATGTGGCGGAAGGTATGTGATGATGTAAAAGTGTTTGGTATTATCTTTTCTATCAAATCTGTCATATCGATAAGCAACTATGACAGCTTGGTCCATTGATTTGGAATATATCATCATCTCCTCTGGTATATTGGGTCTATTTTGTTCAATTTTCAATACTCTATCTATCATATTAGCAAAGAATGTGGTCATATCCAGTTTTATAGGCAATCTTTCCAAAAATCGGGATGTTGAGTGATTCGTGTCTATCACCGATGTGCCTCTATGAGAGAATAACACCTCACCAGCTACTTCAGTTACAATCTGCTCATATATTAAATCTTTTAATTTCACAAACTTTCCTCAACCACAGGAGGTTCAACATATAAACCACTAGCCTCTTCAATCTTCCAGAACGCTTCACAAAGAAACTTATCTTTTGCTTCTTCAAACTCTTCCCCGTCTTTGTCTAGGGTTGTTTGAATTGTTTCACAGAACCAATCACAAAATTCTACAGTTAGTCTATTATCTTCCTCATCAAGCTCGCATATTTTGTAAATTTGCATTAACCAACCTGTGTTTGTGTTCATAATGTTGCGAATTTCAGCTTTATTTAAGAAGGGTGTTTCCATTGTTTGCTCCTTTTGTTAAATTGGTTTAGTGTTTATATTATACTGAAGGTAGTACAAAAGTCAATTAAGATATTGGTGTATTGCTTGGAGCACCTTCTAATATTAATACTTTCCTGGTGTTATCTATGCTCCATTTATTAAATCGCTTAAAGAAGCTTTGCCCCAAAAGACATTTGTTAGCTGACATACCCACTCCAACTGGAATATTGTATACTGTTTGATCTCCAACTTGAGTTAATTTAATATTTAATCGCTTGATATCAAACTGTTGCCCGCTAGCTTGGGATACTGTCATGCCTTCAAGCCTATCAGAATCTTGAAGGGTACCGGCGGATTTCAAAGTTACAATAACATTCACAGGAATTAAATTTTCACTAGCTCCACTATCTACAATGCACTCAACAGTCTCCTTACCATTTAAAATAACTGGGACTGTATATATTCCACCATCTTCTGATAATTGAATTTCACTAACAATATCAGCTGCTTCAACTGAAGATGGGGCTATCATCACCATGATGAAGAAAATTGTTGCTCCTAAAAAAGCAATTATCCACAGTGTTTTTTTTGCTCTTTCTATAAATTTATTCATTTGCATACTCCAGTTAATAAGATTGTCAATGTATGTATTATACTTAAGTTAAGTATAAAGTCAATGAGAGCGGCTTGCAGCGCGACTGAGGCTCAATGTCAAATAAATTATGATCCCCCATGCAACACCCATAAATGCATATATTATAAAATCAATCCATTGTGGTGTCCTACCAAGTGAATCATCTAAAATTAAAACATTTCGTTTGTTATCTATGCTCCACTTGTCTGTGTGTTTGAAGAACCCTTGTCCCAACAACAATGAACTTTCTGTGGTTCCTACTGAGACTGGAACGTTGATCAGAACCTTATCTCCAACTTCCAGCCTATGAAGAACCATTCGTTCATATAAAACAATAGTACCATCTGCTAAAGAATATCGTTCAGAAGGTAGTTGGTCTGCTTTAGATATTGTTCCTGCTCTGAACAGTGTTAACCCCACATCCTTAGATATTTGAATGTCGTCTGCACCACTATCTACTTTAAATGGTAGTGTCACTGTATCATTTAATCTAACCTGAACAAATTTACCACCGTGTTTATCTACAGTCAGAGGAACCTCAGAGGCAATCACACAAGTTGTGAATATACACAGAATCATCATTAATATTTTCATTTGTATTCCTATTTAAGTGGTACTAATTTATTATTTAAAACTTGATACAAATCCATTCTAGCTCCAGATGGGCAACAATGAGCATCTTCTTCTAATAATTCATGACCTTCTAATACTACAACTTTATCAGAAATTCTAACAAAATCCACAGCCAGAGTGTGATCACTTCCCACCTGTATTGTATCATCTATTACCCAACCATTAGGATGTTTACTAGCTAGAAGTAAAAAGGTTTCATAGTGATTCCCCCCACCACACCCCACCAAGGTCACGAGATCTATAATATGGCCTGTGGGTAATATGATTATTGGATCTTTTGTTATATCACAATCAACACCTTTAATTCCCTCCACTGGGGCCTCTGCAGCTATCACCATTTGATCAATATGCTGACTTATTGCTTGATTCGCAGTTGCGGCGGCTTGAGCAGGAGTGAATAGCGTTTCAATGAAAATTATTACAAAAATTGATATTGCTAAAATTATTATTTGAATTGGTTTCATGTTATTTACTTTGCTGTTATTGTTATAGGAGGAAGCCAAGCGGATAAATCTTCATTCTCATAAGCATCATCAAGCCTATCTTGCAGTAGTGCTTTCTCTTTGGTGAGTTCAGCTACTTTCTTTTCCAGTTTTGCAACATACTCTATCATTTGTATGTGTGTTGTGTTTAATGCAGTTTCTCTATTATCATCCATCTCATTCTCCTAATGATTTCTTTACGGTTGGGTCAAATCTGTTAGTTACACCCCAACATTTGTGTGGTGGGTCTTTTAAAAAATAAGGTTTTCCCATCACAGCTGTCCAATATATTCCCCATTGTTTGGTGCGATCGTTGGCAATTTCACAAGCTGTTTCATATGTCCACCAAAAATGACCTCGTTGTAATTCTGGCATGATATTATTCTCCTAAAAACGATAATTAATATTTGATTCTTCCCAATGTCTTTCCATTGCATTTAGGATTCTAGTTAGAGCAACAATTTTACCACAACTCTTGTGGGTGGCTCTACATCCATCTAATTGAAAACCTTCTGGATATGTAATTAGATAATAATAACTATCTTCTTTAAATTTCAAACACAAAGGATGATTTTTAATAGTGGAAGTCAACTCTCTAATTTCAGCCTGTCTTTCTCTAATAATGTTCATCACCACACCTTGTTGATTTAATATTAATATTTTACTACACATTATCTAGAAATGCTACTACTTTCTGTTTCTTATTTGCATTTGTAGGTATACTCTTGTGAACAGCATCACACGCAGACATCCACGAAACGTTATCTACTTTTTGGAATCTCTTAATGGCTTGCTTTATTTCTACAAATAGGAATGTGTGCCCGTTGGCCCACCCACCCATTGATATATCTTTGCGAAACATTTTTATATACCACCTGATATACGAAACATAGCAAAGTTTGTTTATCCAATTTACTTCAACTATATTATGGACAGGTGTGAATGGATCTATATCATCACTCTTCTCAAAATTACAAGCACTGCACATCGCTTGGAGATTGTTTTTTGTGTTAGCTCCACCTTTGGATTTTGGAAACATGTGATCTATAGTCATAAACGATTGAGTTCCATCACTATCAAAGTGATCAAACATCGCCCGTATAATAGAACTGGGTGGAGAACACGAATTATCTTCAAATATCTCAAAATACATTGCCCTCTTTTTGCAAGCTGGGCAGATCATATCCTGAGCAGCACCTATTTTCAACGCTTTGGATTTTTTATAAAGGATGCCACCTACTCTTAATGATTTTCCAGAATAACACAAGGGTAATATTTGTTTAAGTGGAAATCTATTACCAGTTGAAATCATAATAACCTCTCTGTCATATCTAACACATGGAGAGTATTATACACAATTGGGGGCAAAAGTCAAATAATTATAAGGAATCCATATATGTCTTGACTCTAACTATCCCAGATTGAAAACTGGGTTTATATAAAGCAAATACCGTTTCACCAGGAGAAGTCCACATCTTTGAATGCATCATACCAGCTTTTCGAGCTGCTCTATCAGTTATAATATCATAAGCGTCTACTCTATTTTGAAAATTGGTAGGACTTGCTTTTTGCTTTGCAACACACAATAGTATATCATAATTATATTTTTTAGACAACTCAGATACAATATATGCCACCCCAGAAAACACCTTAAAAGCTGAAGAACCCATCATTCCTGTAGTATCCTGAGTAGTTTTATCACCCGAAGTTATCATAGAAAAATCAACATTCCCCACCTTGGGCGATTTTTCAGGGAAGAACGGAAGGAATGTTTTATTTTCTATTGGGTTAGCTGGTCGAATAGTAGCAGAGAAGTGTTGATTTTTGATATAAAAATGTCCAACATCACCATCCCAATTAACATCTGGTTGATAGTTTAGAGACTCTAGCAAGTCTAATAAGTTTGGTTCATCACACAATTCATCTAATTTCATTTATATATCCTTTATATTATTAGAATATTTATACACTAAAATATAAGGATAACACTTGTTGACTTAAAGAAGTGGTCATAGTATAATATCTCCATTGGAATACTATTGAAAGGATTAAGGGTGGCAGCAAAATTAACCACAGAACAATTTATTAAAAAAGCTGTTGAAATACATGGTGATGTCTATGACTATTCTTTAGTGGAATATAAGAACTGTAACACCAAGGTTAAGATTGTGTGTAAGATTCACGGAGTGTTTGAACAGAGGCCTGGTGATCATTTGCAAGGGCGTAAATGTTTCAAGTGTTCTGGTAAGCATCCTTTATCAACTAGTGAATTCATATCCAAAGCAAGAGAAGTTCATGGCAATAAATATGACTATAGTTTAGTAGAATATGTTGGCACTCGTGATAAGGTTAAGATTGTGTGTAATATTCACGGGATATTTGAACAAAGACCAGGTGATCATACTAATAAACGTTGTGGTTGCACAGAGTGTTGCTGTAATGTAAAATCATCCACGAGAGAATTTATAGCAAAAGCCAGATTAGTTCATGGGGACAAATATGATTATTCTTTGGTCAACTATAAAAATAATTTCACCAACGTTACTATAATTTGTCCAGATCATGGGGAATTTTATCAATTGCCTAATATACACAATTCAAAGAAATCAGGGTGTCCAACGTGTGCAAGCACCACACAAACTACTAACGGGTTTATTAAAAAAGCAAAAGAAATTCATGGGGATAAGTATGATTATTCAAGGGTGGATTACAAGAGCACACACACCAACGTTGCTATAATTTGTCCAGATCATGGGGAATTTTATCAATCACCATGTAGCCATACTTCTATGAAAACAGGATGCCCAAGGTGTGTCACTCACACATATTCTAAACAATGTATAGGTTGGTTAGATTCAATAACTGAGAGAGAGAACATTCACATAAGTCATGCTCTCAATGGTGGAGAATATAAGTATAATCCAAAAAATAAAAAACAAAGCGCGGATGGATTTTGCAAGGAAACAAACACTGTGTATGAGTTTCACGGTGATTATTGGCACGGTAATCCTAATACTCAACGTTCAGATAAAATAAATGGAACAAATTATAAAACCATGGGTGAACTATATCAAGCCACAGTGGAAAGAGAAGAAAAAATCAAATCACTTGGCTATAACTTAGTAGTAATGTGGGAGTCTGATTGGAAAGAACTACAAAAGCTTTCTAAAATAAAATAGAAAGCTTTTGTGTTTACTAGTAAACTTATTTCTTTTTCTTTGCTTTCGGCTTCACAGTATCCACTACAACTTTGGGGGCGTAAATTGATTTCCCAGCATTTTGAAAGCCCTTCATCCAAGCTTTGTGAGCAATACTGCCTTTGGGGTGTGGACTTTGAGGAGCTTTGGCGTGATGGTTCATGTAAGCATTGTGAGCTTCAGTTTCAATTTCATCTTGCAATTTTTTCATATTAGCTGCTGTATTGCTTCCAGTAAGCAGGTCATTTAGAAAACTAACTCTTGATCCTTGTTTACTAGTAGATTTAACTTCTTCGTCCTCCACTGGTTGCTCAACCGGTAACAAATCTTTTGTAGCTACCATTGTAATTCTACCTGTTGAATTATTGGTGTCTAGTACACCTGTATAGTCGCCGCCTGCCGGAGGAATGTCAACTTTATATTGCTTTCCCGTTTTCTTACAGGTAACCAATTGACCTTTGTGAAACTGACTTCCGCGGTCTGCAAGTTCTTCATTTTCCTCAGGACGTTTTGATTTTCTACTCAACATTGTCCCATTGCCTACAGACCTATGCTCATATTCATCATCTTCATCTTTGTAACGATCTTCCGTCATATCTAAACCTTGGTTGATTGTTTCATCATCAAGATCTGCATCATCTTCATCATAATCATCACGATCACCTCTCTTATCCGTAGGTTCATCGTCATCAATAGCATCATAATCTTCATCATCTAAATTATCGTACTTGTTATTGTTTGGTAATTCAAAATCCTCATCATCATATCCACGATCATCCTCTTCAAAGTCATCATCGGATTCTTCATCTTCCATACTTTGACTTTGTTTAAATAATTGGGAGAACGCTGATTCCTCTTCTTCATATTTTGGATTACGAGGTTTTTTCTTAAATGCTGGTAGGTGCGATGGGGGAGCAGGTAAAGCATGGTCTCTTGCATGGTTCAGGACATTTGCAAATTCTGCAGATTCTTGATCGTCCAACTCTTCATCCCAATCTAACATAGGCTCGTGGGATGCTTCTTCATCTTCTTCTGATTTGGTACCTGATGCAACACCGGCAGCAAATCCGCGGTTATACTTAGCTGTCCACGCTTTACCAAAATGAGCATATTGTGTTACTTGTTTTTTACCCTGAACACCGTGAGTAAATCCGATATCATATGCTTTAGATGGTTCTTCGTTTTCCTCACCTTGTTGATGATCAAGATCTCCAGCTGTATATCCACGATCATATTCAACACGGTCACTATCTTTATCAAATGGTGCATATTTAGGAATAGGTTTTTGTCCTGATTTTTTATGTTTAACCCCTAGATCATAAAACCAAGAAGAACTTTCTTCATTTTCTTCTTTTCTCCTAAACGGATCATTCAGTTGGTTGTCCAACTGTCCTTTTTTATAACCTCTTTCATACTCTCTACCAGGATCTCTGCCCATTTGAGCATATCTTGAAGTTCTTATTTGTCCACCTTTGCCATGACGAAATCCTGTAGTATAAGCTCCAGAACTTTCTTCATTTTCCTGAGCATCCATTGAATTCATGGTGTTGAAGTTTCTATTTCTTGCTCTAAGCGTATCCCCAGGTTGCTCTTCATCTTGGCAACCTTTCATCTTATTGAGTGCATACGATAATTGTTCTTCTTCTTCCTGAGCCCTTGCCACTCTCTCTACTTTGGAGTGTTGTTTTTGGGCTTTATATTTTGCCCACAACACATTGATAATAGCTTCTTGCATATCTTGATCTATGGGAGCTGGATCATTCTCCAACACTGCCCCTGCTGTATCAGCAAATACATTTTTTGAGCTGATCTTAAGACCTTCATCTTTCGCATATCCACATATCACATCTAACCATTTTTTGTAATCAGGTTCCGAAACCTGATATGATTCTACAATCCTACGAGCGGTTTTTGTATCTACAACACTCTCTAATATTGATATAGTAGTGTTTTGCTTATCACTAAGTTTTATTTGAAGCAGAGCTTCTTTTAATAAGTTAAAGGACATTTTTTGGTTCTCCTTGACATTTCAATCATGATAAGAATATTTATGCTAAATGAACAAAAGCTTTACTTTAAATAGACGTGCTTTACTAATGTAATTGCTTCTGGTGGAACATAGTTTAGTGAATATAGTGCCATGTGTGGTCCTTCCTCATCTACATTGGGATCTTTATATAATTTAAAATATCCAAGTCCTCTAATATTGGGGATCTTAGAAGTATCAATTTGTAATATAGCCCAGCTCTTATAGTGTGTGACTGGATTGAATTTGTTTTTATTATATATTTCATTAGATGATTGTTTAATTCGTTCTGATGCAAGTGTTGGTATTGTTCTTACAGCAGCTTTTAGTGTAGTGGTAAAATATACCCTAGATGGGTGAAACGCTATTACAGATTTAGACCTTGGAGATAACCCAAAGCGTTTTATTTTATTTTGCCATGTATCAGAAGGAGTAACGTGGTATATCCAAGTGGGTGTAACTATATTCACACCTCTAATGGGTTCAATTGTTATTATTGCACGTCCATAATCTTTCGTTTTCAATGTTGACATTGCTTGATCTATATTATTAATGGAAGTGATACCAATCTGCACTGTTGATATGAACCAACCCACATTAGTTATAAACTGCTCTAATTTATGTATAGGGGACTCTCTATCAGCCGCCACCTCAATTAAAATATTATTTGGATCAATAGCTAAAGGATAGATATACACACTATTTGAGAATTGTGATCGTAATTTTCTAACAACTAATTCTCTTGGATGAGAGGCTAATTCTCCCTCTTTGAGAAATTGTTGATCCATTACAATGAATTGATCTTCATACTCACTAAGATATCTATCATAGGCTCCTTGAAGCCTATGGTTGTGGGGTAGAATTGGGATTAATATTTCATTTAGTTTCATATATTTAGCATTAATATAGCGTTGAAAGACTCACAATAATTTCATCACCAGATTTTACTAAAGCATCTAATAATTTTTGAGTATCTTTACCATGGAAATCATTTACGCTAAACTCATCCAACCAAATGATATTATATGTCTGATTAATCGCTGGGTGTGCATCTGGTTTGAAGTTTATTAAAGTGTGTGATGCAAAGGCATTTGCCACACCCTTCCCATGGTGATGTAGCATCAGAAGGGATGGATATAAAATAATATCATCTTCTGTAGCGTGAGTTTTAATGTAAGTGCTCTTGCCGACTTGACGGGGGAGTAAAAGTTGGATGGTTCTAAATTCTCTCATATACTGGGGAAGGCTTAGGCACATTCTTGCTTCTTGGTTGACACTTTGTCTAACTAATTGAATTGATTTGTCCACTATACTTGTACAATATTTCATTTTAATACTCCTAGGTTGTGTATGTGTTTATTGTTGCACACTTTTTACATTGGTCTTACTTTTGTTTATATCTATAATTCTACTGTTGTCTCTCTATTAATTTAATTAAGTCTTTAAATGCTAATTGTTTTTGATCATCACAATGGATCATATAATCTTCTAAGCATTCTATTGTAGTATAATACGATCGTTTTTCAAAATCACCCTGACCATCACCACAATATATAGATCTGGTCCTATTAACTAGTTCACCATCTCTGTTGGTATCTTGCCAAGTATCAATTTCAATACTGTTAATATACTTTTCGATTCTTGTGTCCATTGTGGATGTCTCCTATTGCATATAAACACCTTTGGATAATCCCTCACTTATATAGAAAGGACTGAAAAGACCAAATCTATAATTTACATAATTTGCAATATACTCAACTGTCGTTTCTGTGGCAAGGATTATAATTTTATTTAGATCCTTTTTGTAAGTAGCACCAAAGAATCCTCTTTTGGGAGTAGTATAAGAAATTGTAATTATTTCATCATCTTCATACACTATATTTTCTGGATTAATGAAAACAGCATTGTGTAATTCTGAAGCTATGTAATCACAGGTATCTTGATCTTCATATGAGATGAAACTTAGATGGCCATGGAAAATATTGTTGCACCCATAAGAGGAACTATCCTTTAATCCGTGGCTATATCTAAAGAAACTAATTGGTAAATCGGGATCACAAACGTGAGCATCAGTTGTATTAATGCACTTAACTTCAATATTAACATCTGGATATTGTGGCCGTAAGCATTCTGTAAGATGATTAGCAATAGCATCTCCAATAAAATCATCACTAAATTTTAAATCTTTGGGATTTTTAATGTATCTAATAGCATCAGCAGGAACTGTTCCACTGAATGCTGGAGTGCCTATGGTAACAACACTTTCAGCTTCTGTAAAATTACATTTTGAATATCCTTCAATGATCCACAATTTATGATCAAATCCATTAGTTTCCACATCGAAAATGTGTTTATCAATATGAAATTTTAAATCGTGTTTTATCGTGCTAAAGTCGACTACAACTGACTCATCTGATGATACTTCACCAGATACCAAAAAATTTGGGTTATAAGACCCACCGATTACTTGGCCTGTGTCTGAAACATAAGCATGATCTATGATGGATAAGTTGCTAAGAAATAAGGTACTTTTCATTTTTATTTTCCTTTTATATTTATATTTAATTTAACAATTAGTATACTACACAACACGAAAAAGAACAACTATATTTTGTTTAATTTATTCCAAGCTTGTTCTATAAATTCAGCTGTGGTCTTTTTTCTCATTTATTTCCTTATTATGTTATTTAGTGTTTAGTATACTATATAGTTTTAGAAAGATCAACTATAAATAAATATTATGAATAATATGTTGAATTTTATTCAAAATGTATTACACTATAATCTCTTTAAAATATTACAACTGGAGCATAACCCCAATGAGAGAAGAATTAGAATTAGAATTAGAAGCCATAGAATTTTATTTAGCATATTTGCACGAAGGTAGACAAGGTATAAACTATGTTCACATAAAGAAAGAGGAACAGTTAATAGAATTAATATTAGCATATGAAGGTATATTAGATGTATTGAAATATAAAATAGACCTTGCAGAATAGAAACAAGCATAACCAATTGCTTTTATAGAAAAAGCCTAATAATTATATAATTATTAGGCTTTTTTATTATATACTACTCTTGGTTGGTTACGTACCTATCATAGGCTCCCTTCCAATTTCCTGTTAATTCACCCCTTGCAGTATCAATATTTACCAATGTAGGATGTGCTACAACTGCTGGTGATATTGTACTTAAGTTAGCCAATGGAGAAGCGAATAGTGTACCAGCTGTAATTGAAACCGTTGAAGGATTTGCAATAATCGTGGCTGTAATTTTAATACTTCCGTTAGGACCACTAAATGCTGGACCCACTTGATCATAACTTGTCAATGCTGCAAACAAGTGATTAGTACCAGAATCCACAATAGCTACTGTACTTGTTGAACCTGCAGTAGCAGACAATACTTGAATATTACCAAGTGTATTTACAGATGCTACAGCTGAGGCTGCAAGGTCGGTATTAATCTCATTAATCAAAGTTGTAAATGTTTGAGCTGCACTTCCTAAAATTGAAATTGCTTTAGCTGAACCATCCACTGTTATAGTAGCTGTATAAGTAGTTGCACTTACTAATCCAGTAGCATCACCAACAAGCTTGGGAGTGCTAAACAAAACGTTTTGGAACCCAGGAGCAGATGGAATTATCGTTGCATTTGCAATGTTCGTACCTATCACTGGTGCTGTGATAGCAACATAATTTGTTAGTGTGCTAAATAAATCAACATCTGTAATAGCAACTGTGGATAATACACCCAACCTAGTTGCTGTGATTCTTAAGTTACCATTAACTATGGTAGCAGTAGCATTACCAGAAAGATCAGTATTAAGTTCAGATAATAATGTTGTATAAGTTTGAGCTGCACCACCAACTATTGAAATTGGGGTAGGTACACCTTCAATGGCAACAGAAGCTGTATATACAGTTGCATCATTAGCTAACCCCGTTGGACTACCAACTACTTTAGCTCCACCAACGTTAACACCCTGAAACCCCGCGGTGTATGACAGGTCAGTGTTGATCTCATTGACAAGAGTTGTGAATGTTTGAGCATCACTACCTAATATTGAAATAGATTTTGAAACACCTCCAGCAACTATAGTTGAAGTGTATGTAGTGGCACCAACTAAATCTGTAGCTGTTCCACCTGTTAATAACGTAAAGTTTACTTTTTGAAAACCATAAGGATCCAAAGTGCACACTCTTTCTCTTAGTGTAGCTTCCAATGTATTTTTCATTGCTGTAGTATATGTTCCAGTGTCTGGCTGTGGCCACTTGTTGGCAATGTTGTTTGAACCTCCAAGTGATAACGGTATGAGTGAATCTAAAGTACAACCGCCAACACAGGGCGCAGCACTTTTCTTAAATGGGAAGTGATTGTTTACAAATACTTGCTGGGCTTTTCCATTTAATACAGTAGATTCAGCTGGGACGTTGGCTAAATAACGTTCATTGCAGATATCTGCCAATTGAGGGATTGAAAGTGATTCACCTGGAGACAGTGCATTGAATGGCAGATCTACAGGTGAGCAAGCTGGGGGGACAACACTAGGATTTGCTGAACTGCATAACCTTGGTCTAGCCAACACTCTTGATGTGTCTACACATTGAGGGGGTTGAATATTTGGGGTATAGATACTACAGGTTGGTGGGCTGAGTCCGAAAACTGCGGCGGGACTTGAGTTTCCAGCATTTGCTGGACTGGCTAATATTGCCAGGAAAAATACTATAATTGGTGCAAGATATTTCATTTAAAGCTCCTTGGTTTTAGTTGGTGTTGTATTTATAGTTTTGTTTTGCTTAGTCCAATCACTCTCCCACATAACTACTAAATTATAGCCAAGTGATTTAATTTTCTTTCTTCCACAAAAAATCCCTATTAAAAATAATACTAATAGGGATTTTATCATACTTTAAACAAGAAGTCAACAATTAATCTTCTAATTGTACTTTTTCAATATCACACAGTTGGTTCTTGTAATCTTTTAGATAAGTTGCTATTTTTTCTGCCTCTTCTATAGTCTGTACAAATACTGGTTCTTGATCAATACTATTTTCAGAAATCCATTGGTATAAATTCATCATTCTGTTCTCATGAAGTACATAAGATGGAATGTGAGGATGTCTTAACAAGTACCCTTCCTTGACAACTTGGTTCTTGATAGACTGGTATATAGTAGAAAATCCTGATTTTGTCATACCGAAACCCTCAGCGGCTTTCCAAGCTTCCTTCCTATTATATCCGTTAGCCTTAATCCATGATCTAAGTTGTCCACTTTTGCTGCTTTCCTGTGGAGCCTTACCTTTTCTCTTAGCAACTACAGCTTCTTCTTTTTTCTCTTCAGTTGGAGTTTCTTTCTTTTCATCTTTAGCTACTTTAGTTTCTTGTTCTGCTTTTTCTTTAGCAGGAGATTCAGCTTTTTCGTGAGCTTCATTTTTAGCAGCTTTTTGTTTAGCGTTTCTACTCTTGTGAGCATTAGCTAAAGCTTCAATATCTTTATCCACATCTACTTCTGCAGTTTTTGGAAGCGCTATCTTCCTTTTCTTTAATTCTTTCTCTGCACGCTTGACGTCTGGATCTTCATCATCTGAGTCATCTTCATCATAAGCTTCATTCAGTGTCTTCTTTTTTAGTTCTGCAGCTTCATATATTCCAGCAATTCTGCGTATGTCATTTATATCCCATCCCATCATGTTCTCCCAATATTTTGTGGTATTTATTTCTTTACGTTGCGAACTTGTTGTAAGTGATTATCGCTTAAATATTTTTCCAACCACTTGTGATCTTCAAGGTGTTTTTTTAATTTAGCACATTCAGTATCGTTCATGCAAGTCTTAGCACTATCTTTTTCACTAGTTTTGGTGATAACCATTTTACCATCTGCTGCTTCTTCTAACAGTCCCGCGTGCTTGCGTATCTCTAAAATATCCCAACTCATAACAATCTCCTTAGATGTTTGTTTATCCTTTATTTATGGTTAGTTTTAAAATAATGACCTATAATGTTAATCAATCTCTTCTAATTTTTTAATAAGTCTATACGCAGCGGCGATGACCGGTTTGTGTAATATTCTTCCTTCTTCTTGAAATTGTTCATTGGTCATCCATTTGGTATCACCAGTTTCATCAGAAGGAATACCAAACATGTCTTTAGATTTGACTTTGCAAACAAAAACCATAGTGCGGCCCATGAAGTTTCCTAATTCAGCATATTTGACAACATTGCCAAAAAACAAACCTGCCTCCTCTTTGGCTTCACGTTTCGCGCACGCAAGAAAATCCTGATCTTCTGTTTCTACCTTTCCTTTAATTAGCTGAAACTCACTTCCTCCGCGCTCGAAATCAGCTGGCTGCATAAACAACATTTGTATTTTTTCATTTTCAACTATGAATGGGATCATCGCTGATCTATAAATTAAAATTTTGTTCGGGTTCGATTGAGGGAGATCCATAATAATTTTTCCTTATTTTGTTATAATTGTGTGTATTTTACCCAAGAGTTATAATAATGTCAACTATTATTAATCATAAATACCTTTATAATCAAAAACACCAAAAGACGGGAATCTTTTGATGTTTTCTAAACAAAAATTAACTAAGGAGGTTAATCATGTCTGAATCTATTTATCCAACCCCTAATGAGGTGGAAGTTAAACAATTTTATGCTTACAAATTAATAGATTCTTTAACAGGTCTTCCCTTTTATATAGGAAAAGGTACTGGCGATAGAATGTATAATCACGAACAGTATCACACCAAAGTGTACAAAACTGCTACACACAATAACACCCTACTTAAAAATAAAATCAAAAAGTTATTAAGAAACTCTGGAACAGTGAGATATCAAAAGTTTAACTGCAAATCAGAAGAACAAGCTTTTTTGATCGAAAAAGCCCTAATACACAAGTATGGTAGAAGAAATATTAAAACTGGAATATTATGCAACATGACAGATGGTGGTGAGGGAGTATCTGGTCATGTCCGCACAGAACAACACAAAGATCTGTTGAGAGTTGCTGCTAGGAGGAGAGCTATGAAAATTGATCAATATACCATGGATGGGAAGTTCATAAGAACCTGGGATTATTACAAAGATATTATTAATCAGCTACACATAGATGGAGGTGGTTTATCTATGTGTATAACTAATAAAATTAAATCTACAGGTGGGTTTAGATGGACTAAATCAAATGTCCCCCTTCTCAAGTGGGATCCAATACACAAACCTCGTAAACATACTGGTAAAACTGTATATCAATTTGCTCAAGATGGTGAGTTTATAGCAAAATATGATTCTCTAATTGGTGCTGCAAAAGCCACTGATAAACATCCCAGTGGTATGTTAGCTTGTTGCAAGGGAGAAACACCCACTTGCGGTGGATTTGTGTGGAGGCATACTGATGATTTTGAAGGATATGAGCATAAACACACAGTGTTTCAATATGATGAAAATGGTAAATCTGTGTGTGACTATTATAATATAAAAGAAGCTTCATTATGCACAAACTCAACATACGCTCAAATACAAAATGCTATATTCAAGCGCACCAAAGGTAATGGTTTCTATTGGTCTAAACTCAAACAAGACAGTATAATAGTCCACGATAAGAAGACTAGTGGAAAACCAGTAATACAACTAACAAAAACTGGTGAGTTTGTTGCGCAATTTGTAAGTGCAAGACAGGCTCAAAATATCACAGGTATAAGAGGTGTTTCCAATTGTGTTTCAGGGTTGGCAGCTACTGCTGGTGGATACAAGTGGAAACATGTTAATTAGGATTCACCTATAATATTGGTGGAATAAAAGTGTTAATATCAACTAACCACCCCTTTTCCCAATGATAGACTAATTCTTTATTAACGAATACTCTAACTGCATGAGGATGTTCTTCAGCATACCAAGTTGTGTAATCTCTCCAGGATTTTGGTGGAAACCATGATGATAATTGATATTTATAATCATTATCTTTAGTAAAATCATAACCATGAGTACCTACACCTTTGGATGATTCATTTCTGAGTGTCCATCTAAGTGAAATCACGTCACGTCCCCACCACATTTCCCCAAATCTCTAGATGAACTCTGTGACAATATGTGTACCCACGCTCAATACACTGTTCAGCTACCCTTTGAGTAATTTCTGATTGATCTGATTGTTGACAGGCCATGGGCATTATGAAAACCCCTATATCTCTTGGAACACCAGCATCATAATATGCTTCCATAGCTTTAGATACTTCATTAAACGAATTATCATCAGGTCCACATACAAATTTAAAATATTGTTCAAATTTCCAATCACCTAACAAATTTTTTGATAATTGTTTTATAGCTACATCAGGGCAGATTGCTTTTTCAAATGGTTCACCACTTACTGATAATTTTGGACTATTACTCCAAATTACTTTTCGGCCTGGTTGATTATTTGTCCAATCGTTCAATTCATTCATAAACTTGTCCGATAAAGGTACTGAACAATTAGTCTCAATCAATAATAATTTCAACCCACTCATAGTAGGATAATTTAATAATGCTGGAATAGTTTTCGCCCGTAAAGTAGGTTCACCACCTGTGAGACTAAAAATTATAGGTTGGCCTGTTTTTGGGTGGACCCACCTATAATTAGGTAAAGACATTATAAGTTCATGAGCTAAATCTTCTTCATCTCCCTCATGCCACATATGTCTAAACTTACTATCCCATGAATATATAGAATCACACCCTCTTGTTATTAAAGGTATTGTATAGATATTATCATGATCTTTTGGATCAAAACCCAACACTTCCACGGAAGTGGTATCTAACATATCTGGATTGTTAAACCCTCTACACTGGAAATTACACCCAGTAAAACGTGCATATGACGTGGGTCTCCCTGTGTAAGGTCCTTCCCCTTCTGTGCTCATGAATACTTCTGACCAACTAAATTTTGCCATTATACGTCCTCTCTCCAAACCATCTGTATTTTTGTTTCTTTATCTTGTTTTACAATCACTTTACCAATAAGTCCTCTGTCATACTCACTCATAGTAGCAATGAATCGTTTAGCTTGTTTCAATACAGCTAAAGATACATTGTGTTGTTGAGCAAATTCTAACGCAGGTTCTGGAATTTCTGTAACTTGAAATAAAGCTTGTGTTATCTTATCACCCTTTCTGCCACGTTTTTTTGGGACTTTAATAACTACTTTCTTGGTTGCAGATTCAGCAGGAACTGGTTGCTCTATGTGTTGAGTGGTAATATCACCACACGCTTCAGACTTCGCTGCTGTTGGTAATTCAGACATTTGGTATATAGGATCTTGACTTAATTGAACAAGTAGTGCTCTATCTTCCCAAAATAGGTTATCATACTGATCGATATCCAAATCCTCCGTTGCTGCGAACGTCCCTGCATTTTTTAATTTTAAAGCTACTTCTAGCTCACTTATTGTGATACCAAAAGTATCACAAATGAGTTTATCACTTGGGTGATACTTCTCTATTAAAGCAAGTTTATCATTCCACGACATATTTTCCACACTCATTTTTCTATCCTCTATATATTGTTGAATTTTGTATAATATATTTTACACTAATAAAATACAAAAATCAACAAAGGGTTTACCATTTTTCCATAGGACAGGAAGCTTTCTTAAGTTTAGTTTTGGCTTTGGTGAAACACCCACATATAGTGCATATGTTGAGTGTTGTATTGCGAAGCTCACACTTTTGGCAAATTTCATATCGTTCATCTGCTAATTGCTTTGGCACCAATCTGAGTCTGAATGTAATGATATCCCACAATACATTAAAAATATTATATCCCTTAAACATTAGGTTTCTCCCACGGCATATTAACAAATGTTCCATCATCTGGTATAGTCACACCAATAAAAGTTGGAACAAATATAGGTTGGTCATGTTGTTTATAATATAGCACAGCTGAGTGTACTATATTCCCAGGGATTGGCTTATAGAAAGAGTCAATCTCTTTTAAAGTTCTCCCACTGTCGGCAATTTCATCAATTAAAAATATATGCTCATCATACAACAGTGGTAAAGTATTGTGATGGTTTTTGTTATCACCCTTGCCGTGTTTAGACGAATATGATACGGACACTAGTGGTGTATCTAAAAGATGTGAGAGAATTACAGCTGGAACAAGCCCTCCACGGGCTATTCCAAGTATTACATTAAATTGCAAATGCTGTTTCTTAATAGTGTCTGCTATGTGGACACATAATTGGTGAACATCAGCATATGTTGGATTATAAATATCTATCACCCAAAACACTCATCAGCCATAGCTCTTGTGGTTTTAATAACTTGCAGCGCTGCTTTTGCATCATCCAAAGCATTGTGCTTAGCTCTAACAGGGACTCCAACCATTTCAAATAGATCATCACTATTATATGTATCAAAAATTGTATAACCTATGGAGTGTGTATCAACCATCCTTGCGGCAAAGTTAATTTCTATGCCTTCTGATCTCAATGTTCTCCTCAAAAAGGCACGATCAAAAGATGGATTATGGCCTGCTAGGCAAACAGCAGAGGAAGGACCCCAATATTCAAGAATTAGGGAGGCGATTTCCTCAACTGCCTCGGACATATCAACACCGTGTTCTTCTAAATATGCCCTTGACATCCCATGAACCTGTTCAGCTTTATCGCTCCACTGACTAACACCATCCCACTTAATTTCAAGATAAAGTTCATCCAAAATTTCTAATGTTTGAGCATTTACAACCAACACACCCCAACTTACGGCTTGAAAATACTGACCAGTTTTAGAGTTAAAAGATGGATTATCCTCCCCCAAAGCAACACCAGATGTTTCTGCGTCTGCTACAAGTAGTAGACTCATATATCCTCTTGGTTTTTTATCATCACTCATTTTAATTCCTTTAAAATTAAATAAAATCTGAGTTTGAATTGAGCAGAGGGCCCATACCAGACTCAGTTCTATTTGGATTGGATGGTATTTGACGTTGACCTGGTCCAGATTGTTCTTTAGGTTGTGGGAATACAACATATTCCAATCTAGATAGGCGTTGTTCAAGCTCAACAATTTTTAGTTCCAATTTTTCGCTTTTTTCACACATGATAATTTCCTTATGTTAGTTAAATGATTGTTATATTTAGTTGATTAAATCTTGAGGTTTCTTATATTCAGACCAATGAGTGTCCACTTCTGTATTATAACCTCCCGTATACAGTCCTACTGAATCACTTTGAACAAATTTAATTTGCCCTATTCTAGTGTTAGGAGCTAGTAATATTTTACACCCTCTGTTGTGGAGCATACCTGCAATATTGCCTACAAATCCACTGTCATATAATCCCGAAGTTAAAAACGTTCCATTTCGGTTGAGAGTGGAACGAATAACCAATTCTGCCGCTACTCCTTCTGGAAGATTAACATAGAAGTTTGAAGTGAAATCATAACAATTATCGGGTTCTAAACACCAAACCAAACCATATGTGTCGTTCGTCTGCGGTTCGAGTTTCCTCCACGCGGCCATTGATTTTGAGTCTTCGCTCAAAAATGCGTATCTATCCTCAGGGTTTGGCATGTGCATTAAGATCCCACAATCAAAATCTAAAGCATTTGGTTGAATGTATTTTTTGATATCAGTTACTTTATCATTCCATGTAACCCAACCGTTATCAATAGCAGTTTTTGGTGATATTAACATATTTTATATTCTCCATTTGTTTTTTACTTCCATTTTTTAATTCTTTTAGTTATTATACAGAAGATTCAGCTTTGGGGCAACGATTATTTTGATGATAATATACGTTATCCATCATCTCCTTCATCCAACAATCAATATCACACAATAATGATGGAATATCATCAAGATCTCCTTGATCTAAGTCAAAAGAATAAAAACCATCTTCAAACCATATAACTAATTCAAGGCTATCATATTCTTCATTATATTTGATGTGGTGGCTTCTACCCCCAACTGTTGGATATTTAATTTGCAAAGCACTTAACAATTGATAAATCATGTGTGACTCCTGGTGAGGTAATCAATACCATCTAATAATTTTGGAATATCTTCTAAATCCTTATCATCTAAACAAAACGTGTGAGGATAATGGTTAACATACATCTGCAAAATCACCCGTTTCTTCTCATTACTATAATAGATTTCAGCTTTTTCTATCCCAACAGTTGGATATTTTTCATATAACGCTTGCATGAATTTACAAATCATAATTACTTCCTCTTATATATAATTTGATGGATACTTGAATATATCAAATGTGACATCTAAATTATATTGAATAGCTTCATGAATATGATCTTTTTTAGACCAAGGTTCATTAAAATCCACCTCTCTTAAATATTTTTTATGAACAGGAAGAAAACTATCACCGGTGGTGTTGTATCTGTGCCCACATATAGCCGCCCAGACTGGTCCAGAACTATCACAACTATCTAAAGCATCCATTTTTATAAGTGCTGGGATTTCAACATTTGGTGCACTGTTTAACCCTAGGTAGTGGTGAAACTTAGTTGCTAGGGCAGACCTATCCAATAATAATTGTGTCATTACTACACGAGCGTAGGATTTGGGAATATGCGGTAGGGCATTTGGTATTCCTAAAATACTCATCCCGATTATGTCTATATCTGGATTTTCTCTAGCCCACTCATAAGCAGAAATCCAATCCTCTAGATCGTCAACAACACTTTGAGGTACAAACATAGTTTTGAACCCCTCATCTTTAAATTGAGGAATTAGTTTTATTGCTGCATTCACAGTCTTAATTGATTCCACACCTGGATAATCAGGCAACACTAGAGCATCTGCATTGATTCTATGGCCTAGTTCAACTAATTTGGATGGAGCATAGCTTCCCCCCAATTCGAACGCTCCATTGTCCATTATAACTCTATCTCCCCGGTCTGACATTTTTTTATAAAATGCAGCATACGTTGGGTTTGTGTCCACAATATGAGCTAATACCAAATGGGTGTGGGATTGAGTAGCATATTCTTCCAAATATGTTGTTGGTGTGATAACACAAAAATGTGGTTCTCCACCTATTTCAAAGTCTTTAAGATTAATCATGGTAATATTTTCTCCAAAATGTTTAATATAGGATCTATCATACCGAATACATTATGAGAAGTCAAGCGACTAATTATCACTAAGATGTCCCATCCAAAGAAAAACATACTCAGGGTGATAAGTGGATAATTTTTCTCACGAATAAAGCTGCCCACTATTAATGTATTACCTAACATTAATATAAGCCAAGGTGTGATTGATTTTGAGGCCATGATAGGGCTTAACAATAAGATCGTCCCAACAATAGCACAAACGTTGGAAAGCCACTTCATTATTTCCCATGTTTTATATGACATATGATTCTCCTGTATTAAGAAGAATCATATTATGAAATTAGTTAAAAGTCAACTAATATGTTTGATTATTATTTCTTCCACTTGTTCACCATCTTTCATAACAGCGAGTATCGCTCCTTCTTGAGTGTGGTGCACTATTCTTGCTGTAGATCCATGTCTTCTTAGTTTATTAATTAAATCGTGTACAACTTCCCCAAGATCTTCTCCTTCAACCTCAACATCTGCTGTATTGGGGATACTTACGAAATATCTATGCTTACTTACATCTTCTGAAAGTGGTTGCATGGTGGGGGTGGCGGATTCAGAATACACCACCTCGGATTTTCTCCAAGACCCTTTGTTCCCCCTAGAATCCCACAATTGGTGGACTGCATATTTCAACAACTCTTCATATTGTTTCCATGCTGACTTTTGTGTGGGGATTGGACGGCGGATTTTAGAAACCATATAGGCAGTATCACAAAGTTCTTTCGCATCTGACCAACTTTGATTTAGATCCCGGCCACCTTTCCTAATTAATTTCTTTAGTTCTCCAACAACAACAGCAGGCAAAGAAGTTAATTTTTCCAAAGTTTTTGATTCAGCATCCTCTTGTATTAGATATCCCGAAAATGTCAGTCTCTCAGCAATAGCTGGAGTCCAGTAAGTTTTTTTATCCTTACCTGTAGATTTTACACTAAACTTATGGTTTTTTGCTTTTCTTTTCTTCCCATAATCAGTATTATCTGTTTGCATAGGAATAGAGCCTTTGTTCATCTCTTTCGATTTTCTCGCAAGTTCGTTTTCTTGTGCTGGACCTTTCATCATAATTATCCCTGGATTGTCTATAGTGGTATTTATTACTTTCTCCCCAAAGAAGCTATTTCATTAGAATGTCTATGAACCTCGTGTTTGAGCCTATTGTTTTCTTTTTGTAATAATTGTGTGTGCCTAAGAAGGTTATTGAATGCAACCTTTAGTTGTTGTATATCTTTTTCCATTTTCTTAAATTGGGCATCTGTTATCATGATATTTCCTATATTATCTATTATTTTTATTTATCGAGATAAATAATGTACCAACCAAACCAATCAGGAGAATTATCATGGGAAAAGTAAAGAAAGGTACCACAGAGAAGAAATACGTAGCACCAAAAATAACTAAAGCTAAGCAACCCGTCCGTATGTATGATGGCAAGAAGGTACTATCTACTATGTATGATGGTCCACACGGTAAATATATGGCTGCCACCATTGATGGAAAATTGGTTTTAACTAAGACTGGTAAACCTTATTGTTATAAGGATTTGGGTAAATTAGTACAAGGTTGATTTATTGTGTGGGGGAGAAAGGGTTTGTTGATTTTATTCCAATCACTTTCCCACATAACTACTAAATTATAACCAAGCTCTTTAATTTTATTCTCTCTATCAATAGTATTCTGATATAATTCACCCATATTAGTTTTTGTGATTTTGTTATAAAAATTGGGTGCATATATAGAGGGATTTCCATGCCAATAATCACCGTGAAATTCGTATATTGTGTTGGTTTTAGTGCAGTAACCATCTGCTCTGGATCTTTTATTTAACCTATCAAACTGATATTCATATTCAATTATAATTCCTTCTTCTTTTATTATACTCTCCATCCACAACTTAGAAACATAAGATTGGTGGTTTTTTCTAATATCAATTTGTAACATTCGCAAATGATTACCCACTGTGTTATCTGTTATTCCTAATTCGGATCCAATTTGAATTGCTGTTTTATTTTGTGTTATATATTGATCAACCATCCAATCATAATCTTCTACCAATGGAAGAATATCAATCATGTTTTTTTGTTTATAATGCCTGACACCATATTTTAGCAATCTAGTCTGAGCAGTACGATCTCTAACACAATGGGCTTTTTGTGGGTTGTCAACTCCATAATGGGTTATCCAAGTTTGTTTGATTTTTTCTTGAATTATTTTTGATTGTCTTGGGTTATCAACCCCAAATCTCTCAACGCAAGACAACCTAGTTTTTTCTTTAACCTCCAAATTTTGTTGAGGATGAGACCCAAACCGCTCTAAACAGGTTTGTACTCTTTTTGTTTTAGAGGCTTCAATTTGATCTTCTGTTTTCAAGAGCCATGCCTCTTTTCTTTTCTGCTCAGAATTTGCTTTCTGTTCTTCAGTTCTTAACAAACGTGTTTGTTTTATTTTTTCCTTTGTTTCTGGCCATTGAGAAGCATGCTCTACTTCATATTTTTCTAAATTTGTTTGCATTCTCTTTTCACCGCTTTTTCTTTTCTGTTCTTCAGTTCTTAACAAACGTACTTGTTTTATTTTTTCCTTTGTTTCTGGATTTTGGGATTGGTGTAGATACCCATGCTTATTGAAATATTCATTATTTTTTTTAGCCTTAACCCAATCTAATGAATTTGTGCTTTCTACCCCATATCTCAATATCGATGTTTGTTTGGTTTTTTCCCTCCTACAACAGCAACACCCACAAAACCCACGCATATGAAGAGTTGGAGTTTGATCAAATTGGATATTATGAGTAGTGCACAACAATGTTACCTTAATATCATTTCTAATATAATAAACGAAAGAATAGTCATACAAGTCATTATATTTGGCTTTGGACTTGGTTATGAATTGTTGAGTTTTATCTACAACTGTGGTCATGTTTAATTAAACTCAGTTGTAACTCCTTTTCTGGTTAAATAATCTTCATTCAATAGTTTGAGACTAACCCTACACTGACCGTTGTGAAATGTTCTTTCCGGTACAGCTTTAATTACAACACCTTCTCTTATTTGATTTGAATCAAATACAGATTTAGTATGTTGTGATAATTCATGAGCCAGTTCTTTTGAATATGGCCCACGATATAACATTGGAACTCTTTCTATCTTAGTAGCTGCACAAAAATCATCAAGTTCTGAATCTTCTAGCCATCTTCCTCTTCCACGCTCACCCAAGTACACATCAAAAACTCTGAATGATCTTTCGTTGTTTGTCATCCCATAAGTTAAATCCTGAATGTTATGGCCAAAAATCTCTCCAACAACCGTAAACATTTCGTTATTGAATTTGGTTACTAGAGCATTAATTAAATAGCTGTATATGGGATAAGTTGTTTTGAGATATACATTATTCTCATTTTCTTTATTGTGTTTTAGGAATAGGCCCTTCCCACCTTGGCCTTTACTAGACACAGCAATATATCCTGTCATATCTGGATCGTGTTCATACTGCCTAAACAAGTGCTCTTCGTGGTGATATTCAGGTTTGATCGGAAGAACAACTACTTGAAAATTTATACCGTGTAATTTCTCTGTTATTTGAACTTGCTCACCCTCTTGTAGAACTGTTGAATGATTTTTAATATTCTCAACATCATAATTAACTCCAATGTTTGTTCCGCCGTTGTACACTTGGCCAAACATTGCTGCTGGAATAGTAGGTTCAAATTTGGTGATACCAAGAAGTTCTGTTACATCATCACCCTCCTCTACAAATTCTCCTGCTATTAAATAAGAAACTAAAATTCTATTAGGATCCTCTCCAGATGATGACTTAATTGTGGGGATACAAATACCCAATGAAAATTCGTTCCTGAGTCTGATTCCTTTCACTCTATCACCAAGAGATCCTGCTAACATACCTTTATTTCGCTCTTCATTCCAAAAACCATACTTTTTAAGTATCCACTCAGGAACCACAGAGTTTTCTCCAATATAGGCACAAAGATCTTGATCTTTGAAGGATCCTTTACGAACTACTACTTGCCATCCATCTGGAGATCCAATGTGTCCTACATCCAAAGCATCAGCGTTGGGGTGTTGTGTGATGAATATCTTTTGGATTTTTACTTCAAATTCTGCCATAGTGTAAGGTTCCTATTAAAGTTGTGGATGTTGAACATTTAGTATTCTGTAATAATTACAAGAATCACTAAATGATGGTTTATTTAATTTCACTGATCTTGATTGTTTTGCACAATTGGTGCTGAGATTCATAACTTCTCCAAACGTTGTTTCATCATTAGTTAACCCATCGGATGTAATTGGCTGATAAGGACAATATACATATCCTGTATCAACTTCTGATACACCTTTATATCCAATTAAATATGTATCTTGATTGTTAATATCTATCACACAGTCCGTTGTAAGTACCTTATACACTACTTTTTCAGTGGGGGTGTTTGTACACACAACATTGCCAACATGATTTAATACTGATTTTTTATTTTGACTGTCACTTGGAACAACAATGGGTTTAAATTCTAATAAGGTTTTTTCTTTTGATAAGTTTATAAACATCTGCAATTCATTTGCAGCAGCTGGAGAGCATACTATAAAGTTGCCTTTTCCTCTCCTGGTAAGCCTTGCAATTTTATTTGCCTGTTCATTTAACTTAGATACAACATTCTCAGCATGATCAGACGTTGATAATCCTTCAGAATGATTCAAAGTGGTGGTATTATTTTTAGCCAAATCAAGCAGATCAAAAATAACCTCCATGATCAGTTCATTCCCTACTGCCTCTGATATAACAGCAATAAGCTCATTCCTCAACTCCAAATCATGAAAAAATTCTGACGGTACTGTGGTCTTTAGTTTTCTTAGTTTAGCCTCAACAGCAGTTGAAAGTATTTCTATAGTAAGAGTCGAGAGTGGGGCATCCATAGGATCAACATCACCCTTCTGCTTAACAAGCAAAATGTGTGTCAATGATGTTGGTGATGCAAGCGGTTGAATACCTACTATATCACCAAAGGCTACAAATTCTCTTACCAACCCAGAGCTTATATCCAGCAGCAAATCCCTACAATTATCTTCAAGGTGTCGCTGATTAGATAAATATTCAATTTGATTTTTCATCAAAAACCTTGCAATTGTTTTGTGAGATTCAAGTTCAAATTGATTTGCTACATTTTCTATCAAATCTTTGTGTTTGGGTGTAATGTGATTTTGTTTTTGAACTAGCATATCTAGCACTTCTTGTTTTGTTGTCATTTTATAATATCCTTATAACTAGTTAGGTAATTGTGGGATCCCCTTCACGGGAATTAGCATACAAAGAATTATACAAGGATACTTTAAAGAAGTCAACAGGTAGGTTTGAGGTTATAATAATATTTCTTCAGTGTGCATATCCTCACGAATATTATTTCTAACACTGGTTAGAACTTTTCCCAAATAATTTGAACCCTTCCACAAGTATGGTGGGGTTACAATAGCTGTCTTAGCATCTAGACCAATACCCCAAATCTTGTCCCATGAAGAAGCCTCCACCAGGATTGTAGTGCCAGTGGCCATTAGCCTTGCCAACAAGGTTGGGTTTTGTGTGAATTTGGCTTCATTTCCGATATAAACAATCTCAAAACAGTTTTGGTGCCAAGCTTTGGGATCGAAACCAGATACTTTTCTCCCCAACAATTTCTGCGTCTTGGGGTTTGTTGTTTTCATTATTTGTTGTGATGTGTGGTGATCACCAAAAAGTATTGCCTTTTGATACATCATAAATTGTTCAGCGCAACTAAATTCAACATTATCCACAACAAATTTGCTAGGATACCATTGAGAAAATACTCCAGATGAGAAAAAAGTGTATTCTTCATTCATGATTTCACCATTAGTTTTAATTTTAGTGTGGTTACCCTAAATTATCCAGAATTTCTAGTTAATTGAACTTCATTAACAATGATTTTTGTATTCTTTAATGCAATAGCTTCCAGTTTTTCTTCAAAGTGATCCATAATTAGATCTTCGTCTATTTCATCCAACAAGTTGACAGCCACATCAAATCCTGTGTGAGATAGAAAGTCTGCAATAAGAAATGCTATAGTGGACTTCCCCACACCAGATATACCTGTAACGTTGATTGTGATTTGATTATTCATGTATGTTCTCCTCGATTGTTTAGTTGGTGAGGAGTATTATACTTTTTATGAGAGGAAAGTCAACTGAATATTTATAATAATTTGAGGTGACCTGTTAGAGAGTCCACAACATCGGCTGAAGCCGGACCTACTGCTGCAGCAGTGATATTTTCAACACCTCCAAATTCAGTTAACCCGTGATCTACGATTAATGAACAAGGAATACCAAGTTGGACAGCTTGATTATAAATATCAACCAACTCTTGCTCTGAATTAACTACAACAGCTACTTTGGTGTATATACCAGTTATCCAATTACACAATGCATCTTGTCCATCCAAAGGAATTACAAGGTCTTTCCCACCAATTGTATTTAATATTTCTCCACAATCTAAAATAGCTTTCAGAGAAGCGTGCGCAAGTTGGACGCATATTTTCCCAGTTCTGACCTTTTGCCCCTGAGTGGTTCTAAGGTCAGCCCTCCATATTAGCACTTGTTTAGGTTCTCTCATACTATACTCTTATTATCAGTACTACCAAAGCCACCAGTCCCACGTTCAGTTGATGATAATTCATCAGTAACCAAAAATTCAACTCTGGGGTAAGGTATAATAATAGCTTGGGCTATTCTATCACCTGGGTATATTGTTAGACAATTATCTACAGAAACAACATCTGGGTGCAATTTAACAATTACTTCACCACGATAGTCACTATCAATAACCCCAACACAATTAGCTAATCTTATTGCATTCTTAAATCCATGGCCACTTCTGCTGAAAACTAACATTACATAATTTTCAGGAATCTCAAACGCTATTCCAGTTTCTAAACTAATAGGTATAGCGCCCACCAATCGTTGGCTTTTGCCTGAGTAATATAAATCAAAACACCCTGACCCATCTGTAGCATATGTTGGTGTAATAGCTGTTTCAGTTAGTTTTTTAATCTTAATTTGCATGTTTTAATCCTCTAATAATTCTACAACACTGCCCATAAATATACCTGCTTCAAAAGATTCTCCATCTTCAACCATCCTAACACAACTGCCTCTAATCCAAATTCTATAATAATCTTCCCAATTTTTAAACATCGAGTGCGCTCTCAACTCTTCTGCAGATGAGAAGGTACAACTCTCATATCCTAAGTTTTCTGTTTCATATCTGCGGGGAGTAAATTTATACATGTTATGTATTCCTTGATTAAAGTAGGAGGTGTAAGTCGAAAATTACACCAGAAAAGGCTCGTCTAACTATTTCCATATCTGATCACCTCTTTCTTGAGGTAGGAGCCTTTTCTGGTGGCCACTTGATATACCCCAAGTGGCTTGGGTCTTTACGTTGGGGAGCCCTTACGGGTAAGTCCTACCAACGCTTCTAAGTGTGACTTAGCTTATTTCTTCAACCTCCCACTAAGAAAGGTAGGGTAATGTGCCTACACCATCTCAATGTATGATGCAGGATTGAAGTATTTGCACACAACTGTGTAGGCCTTTCACCCTACTCTATGATTCCTTCCGAAAGCTCAAGTCACTCACAAGGGATTTTTTAAACAGGCCCTCGCTTAACCGCCATTAAATGGCCCCTGTATACCCACCTAGGTCACTAGGATATGGGATGTGATACAATATTATCTCAAGGAGGGTTTATCACTGCTTCTCTATCCACTCCAAGGTCTAGTATGAAATTATCTCTGGTGATGTACCTAGATAATACTGCTCTACATTTATTTTAAAATTGGTGATGAACACCAACGTTATCCACAATCTATTATTAATCACTAGTGTTTCTTGCTGACGTGCATCCCTGGGGCTGACCAGTTATCTCCCATCAAACAAAAATTACCTTGAGAAATTAACTTCTGAAGAGCTTCCTCCCCACACTCTGGGCATTCTAACAATGGTGCATCAGAAAACTTCTGAATCTTTTCTAATGTGTGTCCACACTTCCTACATGTATATTCGTATATTGGAATGGTCCTTCTCCTTGTATTTAATTTAGTCAATAATAGGTCTTCAATCTTTAAATAAGACCTCCACTCAAGGTGGAGGCAGGTACTACAAGGTCTTACATGATATCTCATTGTTAATTGGAAGATATCACCAACCTTTTTTTAAAATTGGTGAGCTATAGCCATTAGAGGGGCTCATGTCTCTAATGCGGTATTCTGTCTAGTGGATTATAGAAGAACCATCCAGAGATTTTACAAATCCAACCACGTAGGTCCTCTGCGTTTGGAGCGGGTGAAGAGATTCGAACTCTCAACAATTAGTTTGGAAAACTAATACTCTACCATTGAGCTACACCCGCAAACAATTGGAGCAGAACTGTTGGAATCGAACCAACGTGGTTTCCTGGAGGGGAATACACTCTACCATTGAGCTAAGTCTGCAATTTTAAAATTATAAGTCCCTGAGGGGAGATAATATTGATATTATCAGCAATCCTCAAGGCGCATATATTGGAGCCTTCAATCCGAGTCAAACGGACAACCTACGCATTACAGGTGCGTTGCTCTATCAATTGAGCTATGAAGGCAAATCTTTTTTAATCTATGTCAAGTATTATATACACTTTTATTATAATGTCAACATTATTTCTTCAATTGTTTTACAAATTCTATAAAAGATCGTTTGGTTTCACCTTTCATGGATGATGATAACAATACTACAGCTTTTGAACCACCGTTCAGTGATATTATAGGTGTGATAGTTCCAAATGTTTTAACAAATTGTTTAGCAATTCTACTATAGATTCTCATGCGTTTTTCAATATTATTTGATGCTACCAATATAATAGCATCAGCTTGATATTCTTTTATTTTTTCATAGGTTCCATTCACTATAGCCCCTAATACCTTAACCACTCCTGGAGTATCCAATGTTAAATCCATAGTATATGTACCATCATTCAATATTCTAAAGAAGTTAATATTTAAAAAAGAATAAGTTTCTCCACCAAATTCATAAGTGTGTGGATCAATTACCAATAAGTACTGTTTATTATTTACGGTGAAATTTGTTTGAATTGATTGATCTTTATTGTACCAAATCAGATGCACAGTGGAGTTGAAAATCTCATTCATTAGCATACTACAATAATCCTCATATTTTTACTACTTCTTTAATTTACACCAATTTTTATGGTGTCAACATTATATTTCTAATATTTCTAATATCTCTACTGGTGTGATTTTTCCTGATTCCACCTCTAAACACTTAATGCTATTTTCATCCAAGAATGATTTAATCTTGTTTGATATGACATTAGCCTCAGATTCTGTTTCACGTCTTCCCACTTCAGAATAAATATGACTTCTATTTATGAAAATGTTTATATTGTCATACATATGAAACACTTCATCAATTAATTTTTCCAAGGTTTCTTTATATGGGCAAACTTTTGGTAAATAAAAGTGACTTAAAATTATAGGAGAGTCTACAACAACATAGTCTACTAACCCCTGAAGTCTTGCTATTCTCCTATGCTGCTTAGCAAGCATGTATATAGGGTCTGCTAAAATATTGGCTCTATTCTCCCACACCATATCCTTCGCATACTCTGTCACAATTTCCACATTCAATCCAGCCATCTTTAGCTCATAGAATACACCAGAGCATAGTGTTGATTTTCCACTACCTGGTGACCCAAAGAAGTTTATAATTTTCATAAACTATGACACATTATCATCTGTTGGTGGTGTTTCCACTTGGGGATTGTTTGCATCCCAATCGATGTTAATTACAAAATGATCATCATTAATTACATATGATATAGTTTCAAACCTATTGTATCCTACTTGTACATATATAGGTAGTGTGGGATTTGCTTGCATGTGAGCAGCTAATGATAATAATGGATTTTTCTTTTCAGGCATATTTAATTCCTTTAATTATAATGATTATCTAGTGTCACTCTATAGATACCAGGAAGTTGTGGGGTGAATATAACGTGGTGGTTTTCCATTCTCGTATTATTAGCTCTCCAATCTATATAAACGGATTCTGTCACATAACAATAAAAAACATCTCTATCAATAGTTGCAGGTTTGACAAGCCCCCTTCCTAACTCAGGGGCTTCTACTACTATCCGTTGCCACATAATAGATTTAATAACATCTTGAAGATGTTGAGCGTCTTTAATTTTTCCAATTGTTGGGTATACCAACTTATCAAATTGTTGTCTATTCATAACATATATCCCTTGTGTATAATTTAAGATTAATTGTACACAATTCTAAAACAAAGTCAACATTTATATTAAAGAACTATAACTGAACCTCTATATGCTGCCAACGCGGAATCTACGTCATTGTAAAGGGTATTTTCTAGAACTAATGCACTTCCTTGTGAGGTTTTCTTGAAAGCAATGCTATAGGTTATTGCTACACTGGTTTGAGATATTGCAATTGATATTCCTTTTACTATCGCATCACGAACCCCGAGGGTCTCACTCACGTGGAACACTTCTTGTGTAACTTCATAATTGTGTATAATTGATGGCATATTATTCTCCTAATTGTGTTTAGTATTTATCCGTGCAGAGCGTTTTAATAATTTTTGTGACTTATTATAATCATATTCCCACATCACCACTAAATTATAACCTAGTGCTTTAATTTCATTTTCTCTAATAATTGTTTCTTGGTATCTTTGACCCATAGTCTTCTCCATAACTTTATTCCAAACTTCTGGTTTGTATATTTGGGGGTTACCGTGCCAATAATCACCATGAAATTCATATATTGTTTTTGTTTCAGCGCAATAACCATCTGCATGATACAGAGTATTAGGAATACTATATTCTCCACCATTTTCACCATGTTGGATGTGTATCCCATGAACTGTTGCTAATGCATTTAACCAAGTAATGGAATTCTTTGAGTGTCTTTGGGGGCACATAGGACAGCCATGTTTACTACTGACGTGGTGAGTAGGAGATTGAAGGAATATCCCATGAGACTGGCAAATAATTTTAACTTTGGTGCTGGTTGTTATATAATCAACCAACGAATAATCATACTTGTTGTTGTGTATAATATTTGCTTTTTCTATAAAATCTTCAGTTGTTTGTTTTTTATTATCAAAACTACAGCGTTTGCAGCCTGTTTGGTGAGCTATATGATTATTAGGAGATTGTTGGAAATCCCCATGCTTATCACAAGTGATGGTTAACTTTGTACAAGCATCTATGTAAATAGATTTGGCATAATCATATTTGTTGTTGTGTATAATATTTGCTTTTTCTATAAAATCTTCAGTTGTTTGATTTTTTCCAGCACACTTGGGGCATCCAGCTTTCCCATGCGTGTGAGTGTCTGGTAGTTGAGAAAAGTTCCCATGAATTGGACAAATTATGATTACTCCAGTGGTTGAATTTTTATAATCAACTAGCTTATAATCATATTTGTTGTTGTGAATTATATTTGATCTCTCTACAAACGTCTCCACATCCAACGTTCGTTGTTGTATTCGTTTTTCTTCACTACAAGCGGGGCAGTTATTTTCACCAAGTGTGTGGTTTGCGGGTGTTTGTTGGAACTTCCCATGAATTGGGCAAATTATGATTACTTTAGTGTGAGCATTTTTATAATCAACCAAAGCATAATCATACATATTATTGTGGATTTTACTAGCCTTTTCTATAAAACTCTCAAGTGTTTGATATTTCCCAGCACACTTGGGGCAACCTGTTTTCCCATATATGTGTTTATCTGGTGCTTGAACAAATATTCCATGAAGGGGGCATATTATAGATACTTTGGTGGTATAATTTATATATTCAACTTTTGAATAGTCATAAGTATTTCCATGTACTAGGTTTGCTTTTGCTATAAATTTTATTTTTTTCTCAAACACAAAAATCCCTATCAATTAATTTAATAGGGATTTTACTATAAATTAAAATAAAAGTCAACGATTATTTAATCATATCTACCTGGTCTCTGTTGAACCTGCTGTTGAGGTTGGTTTTGAACTTTGTATAATTTTAATACTACTTGACCTAATTGTTGAATGGTTTTTATGAGATCTGCTTGTTGGCTTGCTTGTCGTCCTTGAGCATGAATATTTTGTACAGCACCTTTAACCGCGGATCCTGCACCTTTGACATAATCGTAGAACCCTTCATTTGTTGGAGCTTGTTGTTGAGCAGCAGCTAAAAAGTCTTTTTTTAATCGTTTAGCTAAATTAATTTGTTTTTGAGCAAACACTTGGTTGATAGCTTTAACCACATTATCAGGACCCATTTTTCCAGCATATTGAACTAATCTTTGCATTAATTGAGTTTTAGAATTAGTTAAACTTCTGATATCACTTTGTTGGCTTGCTTGCTGGCCTGCTGCATGAGCTTGTCTAATAGGTTGTAGTATTTGTCTACCTTTATCAGCCATAGAATTAGCAATTTTACTTCCAACATGCTGGCCTACTCCTTTTAAATAATCAAAGGCACCTTCAGAAACATGATCTTCGGGTTTATACTTCCTGTAGGGTTTTTTCTTTGTTACCTCATAATCTCTGTGGTAAACACTCTTGGCAACCTTCTTCAAGGGTTTCTTTTTTTCATTAATTATCATCAAATCCTGGAGAAAGTTGCATTGTGTTGCTTCTCCTATACCATCTTCATCTTCTCTACCGCTATATTTGCTAGATCTAAAATCCCCCTGACCTTGGCTTTTTTCATCAACGTCTGCTTCGTCAAAATTATCACCAAACTCATCTTGGTCTTCATCTTGATCGTGTTCTTTCACCTCATCATCATCTAACACATCAGCTAGTTTATGACCTTTGTGATTCTTTAGATCATCCTCATCTGTTAGATCAGCATCATCAAACTCTCCATCACCTTCTTCAGGATTATCTAAGTCATCTTGATTTTCTTCATCATAATCAATTTCATCTTCATGTGAACCGTAGGATACATCCCCAACCTCATTCATTTCAGATAATGATAAAAATTGTTTGAGACTAAGTTCCCTCACACTCTCTTTCATTAATTTCTTAAAAATTCCCGTAATATACGCAAAATTTTCACCCTTGCCTTCTTTGACCGCAGCAGTTTTGGCGGTTTCCCACTTTCCTTCAGCTGCTTCCACAGAGGTGTGGTGTTTTTTTGCTATTTTTGTAATATAAGCAGTAGGCATTTGATATTCTCCATTGTTCAGTTTATCAAGTATTTATGAATTATCCAAACAATATTTGCTTTCCTGTAGATGTAATTGGTCTAATTTCTACCAAGTGTTGATTGTGGGAGGGTAAACCACACACTATCATTTCAGCTAACATCATACTAGGTTGTTTATCTCCAAACGGTACACCATTTACAAACACCTGAAATGAAATGGGAGGGGTATTTTCTGTAAGCATATTATTCTCCAAAATAAACCTTTATTTATTGATTAGAAAAGTGGGTTAAAAACCAAGCCATCTTCACTGCCTCTAATAATCCCAAAGCTACACGCTGGTCAACTGTGCTTGTGTATATTTGTTTTAGTGATTCTGTTATGATATATTCAATATTTTGTTCCATAGAGTTAGTTGTTTCGTCGTTATCGGACTCTAACTCTCTCAATGATTGTAGTATGCTGACCACCGCCTCATCAAGCACATATTCAGGATTTTGCATATTATTTCTCCTTGTTATTAAATTGTTTTATTGTGCTTCATCATAATCTCTACCCTTTGGTGTGGATTTGAATGCTGGGTCAAAACAACCACCTCTAGGTTCATTATCAATAGATGTGCCTGTTTGTTGAGGAGGGAAATCGCCAACAACATAAAGTGGAGGAATAGTATCTCCTGCTAAGAATGGATAATTTAGCACTGGTTTTGGTGTAAGCAGACTAGGAATATTTGTTGGTTGGTGATGATTCGTATATTTCATCTGTTGGACAAATACAGTTTGACCTTCAGCAGTAGCTGTTTTTAATTCACCAACAACTTCCCAACCCAAGTCAATCATTAGGTTGACTTCGTTTTCAATCCTTGCTAAATGATTAATGCCTCCACTAACTAATTTATAACTCATAATATGATTCCTTCTGTTGGATTAAGTAAAAATTCAAGGGCGGCTTCCAGTCTTTGCTCTTCAAATATGTTAAAAATTGGAATAAAATTCTTAGATGCCAGTGCAATTGCACTTCCTGTTCCACCCGTTTTTGATGAATAGTTTGAATGGTGTTCAACACCATCGGGAGTGAAGCAGATTACAAACTTAACAGGATCGTTTAATTGTGGTCCTAACACCAAATGCATGTTCCTAGCTAATAATAACCTTGCTGGTTCACTTAGTTTATTATAGGCTGGATGAATAGTCTTAGCTAATTCCTGAGATGCAAACGTTGGTGCTATATACTGGGATTTATTGTTATTAAAATTCATCCAAGGCAGAAAGATTTCTTTTTGTCCACACACTCTATCACAACCTCTCTCAAACGCAGAATCGGATCCTGAGGCCCCTCCAGACCTCAGGATCCATCCCTTATTAGCAGCCACACAAGCAAACTGCTCCATATCTTGTTCAATAGATTTAGATATTTTTCGAGAACCTATTCCACTGTAGTGCATGTTTAACTATACTCCTTAGGCATTATAAGCCCAATTTGGTTCAGTACCATCAAGTTCGTCTTGATTCATATGTAGCTGTGTATTGTGCTACTGGGTTTGGTGTTTGGGTGCATCATCACCAACATCTATACAATATACTCTTCTCAGCGAAGCCACCAATTGAGGTTTGATGAGATAAACAGTCAAAATACCATCTAGTAATTTGACATTATTTATTTCTACCCCAACTCCAAGGAAAAAAGATATGTCAAATGGTCTGGTTGATATTCCTGAATATAACGTGTCAATAATTCTAGGATCAATATCTATGCTAGCATGCCAACACGGTGTGTTAATATCTCCTCCGCTTATGGTTAGTATCCTTTCATCTAACTCCACAGATAATTCATCACGTTTGAAGCCTGCTACTGCTAGGGATATGGTGTATTCAGTTGATAATGTTGTGAGTTTGTGTGTAATGTTGTGAGGGGGGTACATTTGAAATTTCCTATCCCTAAACTTATACACTTGAATTGCTATATTACTATCTAAATATTCATATGTTTGTTTCATTATTATTCTCCTAAAAGCAATAAATATGCTGTCCTCTCTCTGTTGAGCAACAGCTAGTCGAGCTATCCTCTCAATGAGCAATAGCCAGGTATTTTTAATAATACCTGGCTATTGTATGGGGTGTTATGAATAAAGTCAACAGTTAGTTTATAAATTTAATGATTCTCTCTGTTTTTGATTTGTTGGTCTTTTTCCTGGAGTCACACCATTTAAATGATTCCATATGCTCTGCTCCTCCTCCTCCACAGATAACTTACGATCAAATATTTTTGTTCTCAAATCAGATAATTCTTCCAAATATCCCTCATTTCTTAATATTTTAAAAGCAACATTTTCTGTTGCAAATTCACCACTTTTATCCAATCCGGCTTGTCTCATTTTAGAAAGTTTCTTCATAAATGATTCTATAACAGAAGCTTTGTTGCTTCCCATCAAATCCCTAATTGTACCAATCCAATCCACCACTTTGGCTTTTACAGCAGCATCATCAACTGAAGGTTTTTCAAACTTGGGTTTAACTACCCACAACTGATTGTATATTGAGTATATCCCAGTAGAAGTGTGTAGCTCTTCTTTATCCTGCACATACAATTCTGTTGGGAGACCTTTGATTTTAATATCATGAAGTTCATTCCATATTTTCCTTTTGCAATCAAAATAATTAACAGCCAACTTTCCAAACCTTGTCTCTATTGATTTGATATCAACAACTATGTGTATATCTAAATCACTAGATGCTGTGTAATTATAATTTGCAGAGCTTCCTGTCAAAATAACATCTTCAATTGGTAGGTTAGGAACATCTAGAAAATCATAAAAGGCCTGAGCCACATCTTCTAAAGCTTCTTGAACTTCTTGGTGTAACAGATACTCACCTTCTTTATCACGGTCCCACAATGTAGGATTTAATTCATCATGATACTCTACATTAATTTCAATATCCTCTGGGGATGGTGAACCATCGTACTTCACCCTATGCCTCTCCAGTATGGATTGAACAACTTCCAGTTGATTCTTGGGGCCGGTAATGGTTAGCATCCCCGCTGATCCAACACCTCCAAATGGATGCTTAGTTGTTTCTATTTTAATTCCACCATCACGTACCTTATCAACCCAAATGTAGGTATCTCCTTTCAGTTGTCGCTCACACTCATCTTCTACAACTTGTTCGGTTAATAAAGCATCCAAAAACTTAATGAATCCATTTGGGAAAACGGTATTCTCATACACTAGTTGTTTTGCAGCTTTAATGTGTTCTTTTGCTCTAAATTGCTTTAACATGCTCATATTTTAATCCAATAGTTTGTGGTGATATTTATATGTTTTTAATGTCCGCGATACATATGAGGGGGTAATCCCTCCACAACAGGAAATAAGGTGTTTGCATATTCCCAGGTCAGAGATTCATTTACATCCCCTTTCCTTTGTGTTCTCCAAACTTCTTTCCTTTGTAGAAACCGTAAAGTGTCTCTGTCCCCATCTGTTGCTATGCCAAGTATATTTTTTGATTCTATAAAATTACGATATGACATCCCTTCATCAGTATCACACTGAACAAAACCAGGTAAGACTTTTGAATCCAGCAACTCATCATCTAAAACAACATAATTAGTTATTTCTGGATGATCAAGTAACCAATTTTTTATCTCCAGAGTTCTTGTATCACCTCTAGTGGTTCGCCAATCTTGGTGAATGTTCTCCGGATCTATCCCATTGGTTTGCAACAGTGTTTGACAAGCCTGCAACCCTGAATATCTCCAACAACTGGATATTACCAATCGAGCGCCAGATATTTTTAATAATTCATTAAGCATAGAAGCTGCGCAGGGATCAAATGTAGAGAAATGTTTCTTTTGTTTGGGCAAGAATCGAGCTTTGCTTGGGATCATGGGACCATCTATATCCAGGAATATGCACGGTTTACTGTTCATGAATATATAATACCTCAATCGAATTTAGAAAAAGATATTATATATCAGTTAGAAGTAGAATACAACAAAAGGTTTCTACTTTAATTTGAATGATGTTACTTTTAGTATGATATTACGGTCAAAACTCTCAAATGTACCATTAACCGTATCTTCAGCGGTATCTTCTACGTATTCTAAGGTGAGTGTGTCCCCTGGTTGAACCAAAAATAAAATCTCATCTGTATCATTCATTAACATAGTCCAACGCTGAAAGGATTCCCCGGCTGTTGTGAGTATTTGAAACCACATTCTCACCCCCAGAGTCGCATTGGCACATCTGAGTATTGTTACTGTTTTCTCTTTGATATCTTTCTTGTCTATTAGTTTTTCATTAAATACAAGTGCACTCATTTTCTACTCCCTGATTGTGTATATTATATTTATTATTATATAAGGATTGGGGAGTTTTCCGAATCTACAATTATGCTCAGAGGAATATAATTACTTTCCGAATCATATCTGCCATAGGTGCATATAGTTACGTCCCCTCTGGGAAAATCATCTACTGTTATTCCTTGAGGAATGGCTACAAATCCACTCCTCCCTGATATTGCGTATGAAATTATAATCTCTCCAGTAGCTACTTTGTATACGTAAACCTGTTCATATTCTTGGATATTTGCGGCTTCCATCAGATCCGCCGGAATAACACAAGAACCATCATATGTAAAATTAACTATCGCTGCTCTGTGTATGATTGATTTGAGTTTTGTTATCATTGTTTTTCCTTTTGGTTATATTATTTGTGTATATTGCATATATATTTTATACACATTTATTGCAAAATCAACAATTAATAAGTATAAATACGATATAAGTATAGGAATTGTTAATGAAACTATTTGAAATTGTAACACCACTGGAATCTATGACAGAGAAACAACAAATTGCTTTAGTTAGCCAGGACGGTAAGAAAATTAAACAAATCCCCAATCCAAGTGTTGTTGTTCAAACAGCAGCAGTAAAACAGTACCCCAACAGCATTCAGTATATCAAGAATCCAAGCGAAGATGTTCAGTTAGTAGCAGTTACAACCAATCATATGTCTTTGTTTGTTATAATAAATAAATGCAAAATTATACCATCAGAAGCTGTTCAAGTGGCTGCTGTTTCCAGCAGTGGATATACTATCAGATGGATTAAAAAACCATCTGAACAAGTTCAACTTATTGCTATACACAGCGACCCAGACTACTTGAGGTTTATTAAAAAACCAACAGAAGCTGTTCAACTACTAGCTGTAACTAGGAGTGGTTGTGCTATTATAGAATTACTCGATAAAGGAATAAAAAAATTCTCCGACAATGTCATCAGAACTGCATTGATTGATCTAAACCTAATCAAGTATTCAAACAAATGGGGGGCGGTGAAACACTATGATGATGTTGTTAGGGCCTTATTTCCCAACAATTCGTTATTAATGAAGAAATGGATTAGATATGGCCAAGCTTTGAGAGATGAATAATTAATGCTTTGGTGGGAGGGGATGATATTCATTGTTTCTTATGTCGTCCTGAATATCACCCAAGCGCTTTGTTACCTCCACATTCTGTTTATTCGTTATAATATGGAATAGCCTCATAACTCTTACCATCAAAGTAACGAACTGCCTCAATTTTACCACTAGAACTAAATTTATGAACCATGTTCTTGGGAATTGAAACATAATCTCCTGGGTACACCCGCAATTCAATCATAATATCATCTACAGGGAATTCAAATATTCCTATCCCTTCCAAAATTACTATAGTTTCAGTTCCCATATGAGAATGCATATCAGTACTAAATAAATTGTATGATGTAAAGATGTCGTGACTTTTGTGGTTGAAGTGTTTATATCTAAAAAGAACACCGGACACAGATAGCTGATCAAGAGGATGTTTTAAATATGTTATTCCAGACTCTGCTAATGTTGAAGATATTAGTTTTGGGCTAATTATATAACCCATTATACCAATGGGTGAATATAGTGTGAGAGAGGTAATATACGAAAACATAATTATATCCTATTGATTTTGGTGGAGACTCATAGGAGAATCGAACTCCTGTCTAAGATTTTGCAGATCCCCGCACTACCATTGTGCTAATGAGTCAATATTAAATTTCAGGGGGAGAATCGAACTCCCTACCATGCAGCCCACAGCCACAAGCTCTACCAATGAGCTTACCTGAAAAATTGGAGCCCTCCATCCGATTTGAACGGATAACCTACACATTACAGGTGTGTTACTCTACCATTGAGTTAGAAGGGCATAACTTTTTAATCTATGTTGGGTAGTATACTCTATTCTTATATAATGTCAACAACACACAAGGAAAAACCCTATATTAAATATAGGGTTTTTGGTCGCCTATCATAGGCCGGACGATGCAGCCACCTCTTTCTACCATCGGTAGGTGAGCTTTTTAATCATTCCAATCAGAGTTGTGGAGAACTCCCTCTAGGGTGTTTATAAAATCCCACAGTGGACAAGATAATACTTCTCTATGAACACTCCTCCACCCATAGTCTCTACCAATCATTTTTACAATCTTGTGAGGATTTTCAGACCCTATAATTTTTCCAAACGGAGGTTTATAAAAATGAATTACAGGTTGATTGCTATCAATAATCATAATATTTTACTTTTTTTGTTTGGTTAATTTAGCAACAGAAAATGCTAAATTAATTGCTGCATCTTCAGACATTTTATTTTCTTTTTTGAATTTAATTACATCAGCAACAAACTTGTCTTTTTGCTGCTTGGTTGGTGGAGTAAAACCTTGTTTTTCTGCTCTATACTGGAATATTCCCAATAAGCTATTGAGTGGAACATCTGGATGTTCATCAGCCCAACGCTCCTCTAATACACTCAATTGATTTTTAATATTACTAAGAGTGGTTCCCTCAAACAATTCTTCAATTTTCATTATATTACACCTTTTAAATGTGATAAGTGTATTTATGACTACATTAATTAATGTTGAATATTATACACTGTTCTGTTATAATGTTTAGCACAATTTTAAAGTCAAAAAGGAACTATAATGTTTAATCAACCTATGCAGTGGAAATGGGTATTTAAAAGTGATATAAGAGCTTCTGCTATCTTTGCTGTGGGTAGTATTGATTATGAATTCAACGCAAATTGGCAAGGTGGTGATAATATGAAGCAGGAGCACTGGTGGTTGAGTTTTTCTCCAGTTGATAAAAATGATTTTAGCGTAACTGGCTCTGGCAATAGTGTTAATGTATTTGCTACTATTGTAGATGTTGTAGGAGCTTTTATGTGTGATTATGATCCATCTAATATATACTTATCAGCAAATGAACACAATCGCATGAAATTATATTTAAGAATGATAAAGAAATTTTTGCCAAGTTGGGTCACAACCGTTGAGGATACATACATTATAGCTCATCACAAGCATATTGATTCTTATTGATTGTTGGACATTGCTTTGTATAGGATCTAAACATACTAACACTGGGCCCTGTGGTGGTTCCCTACACATTAGATTATAAATACCTTAATACAAAGGAGATTGTAATATGCTTTTAAATGAAATTTTTAATATACCTTACAAATGGACTTGGAATTATAAAGATTCTAGTCACTTTGAAGCTGTTTTTTTATCAGATAGTGGCATTAAATATAGCGTAAAGGGAGCAGCAGTTAGAGCTGGATGTGGGCAGAGATGGGTGATTGCGTTTTCACAGGTTGATTATAAAAATAACCAAGATGTATACGATATAACCAACACTGGAGATGCGTACAAGGTGTTTGGAACTGTGGTTGAGGTGTTGTCTGCATTTATTGAGGAACAATCACCTTCTGCTATAACATTTGTTGGTAAGGAGGCTAATAGAATGCAATTATACAAACGAATGGTTAGAAATATGTTGCCTAGTTGGAAAATAAGCGATGAGCATGGGGATATGCTCACCATATCACGCGCTGAATAGATCTTATTAATTTTCAGACATCACTTTGTATAGGATCTAAAAATACCAATGTTGGACCTCGTGGGGATTTTCTATACATTATGTTGTATTGGTGAATATCTGGCAAATAATGTCGGAATAATGGCTCCAATAACCTAAGAGCTTGTCGCAGTGATGCATGTTGGGTTTTTGTAGCTATTTCTTTTCTTAATTCTAATTCATCAAAGGTATACAACAACGTGCTCAAAGTTAAATCTATATCATTGGGCATAAGGCCAAAAAGATAATACAACAATTTATTATCATCTGGAATCCTATATAATTTCTCCATAGTTATTATTAACACAGATGACCCACCCTTATTTTGATATTCTTTGATGGAATATATCTTTGGAAAATGAGGGTTGGTTTGATGATTATGACACAGTCTTAGGAACTGATAACTAGGATCAGAATCACCGGTAATTCTCACAACCTTAATCACAACATCCTTACCTAATTTACTCGCTTGTTGATAGGCTTTGGCTTGCAAACCCGATACACCAATCTGATTCCATTTGTTTGATTGAGGGACTTTAGCTAATACCTTGGTTGATTTATGAATATCACCAATTGGCTTATTCAACTGTTCAGTTACCAAATCTGATAATTTCATCTAATGTTCCTTAATCTGAACCATATGTACTATGAGTAATGGGATCTACAAACACCCAACTGTTTCCTCTCGTGAGGATATTGCCACTGTGCATATCAGGGGCAAAGTGCTTGAACAGCGGCTCTAGTAATCTAAGAGCTTGTTTTAATGCAGGGTCTCGCACAAACTGTTGCATGTGCAATCTCCATTTTGGATCGTTGAATGCTTGTCTAAACTTAATCTCAGCTTGCCTCCTCCATGTTTTCATCCTCTGTGGGATGGGAAAATCTTCTATTCCAAAACGTTCTAAATCTTGTTCCGTCATTCCAATCAGCGGTTGTAATCTTTCCATAACAACATATAGTGTATATTCAGCTTGATACGGGGCTGGAGAAAATTCTTCAGTTGGATCTATCTCTTCAAATGACCTTGCCCGTTCATTTCCAAAAACTCGTTCGGTTGGGTACATTTTTACACTAAATATTTTTGGAAAATAAGGATTATCTTGATGTTTTAGTGCTAATCTGAGGAACTGATAACTAGGATCAGAATCACCATAAACTTGAATAGTTTTAATTACTTTTCCTGGGAATTTCTTATGCAAATAAGCTAAAGATTGTGCTCCTACCCCAACAACTTGATGTTTTTTCTGGGACAATAGATCATTTACCCGCTTGTTAGAGGTTTTTATATAGGGTGATGATTTATCTAATATCTCACTCAACAACACATTAAAATCCTGGTTTTTTCATCATGATTGCTCCCACAAAACATTTGCTAATGCTCTTGCTACTTTTGAATTTACACAAGTGCACAATTGCTGTTGATTGACATCCGTTACATTATTTCCTAAACTGTAGAATGGTGGAGTGTATGTTACCCCACCAATGTCTATTGATTCTTGAGGTTCTGGTGATGGGAAAGCTTCCTTCAACACCCTCTTTTTCTTTGCTTTTGGTTTTTTAGGTTTAACTAATAATTCACTAATATACATATTATTAATCCTTCTTTTTATTATCCCACACATCATAAAACATATTCTTTAATGATATTGGTTGTCTACCTTTTTTGTAAAGAAAATCTGTTAATACTGGTGGAAAATTATTCAAGATTGGTGACATTAGTGTAGTAATTTTTATCTGCGCTTGTTTGAGACCCTCTTCTGTGTTTAGGTCTAAACAATCTTTAATCATCCTAAGCGCCTCTGCTACAGTTAAAGCAAAACTGGCTGCGGCGTCATCCCTAGTATTATTAAAGTCTGCTGCTTTTTGGAACGTTTCTATGGATGCTTTGATTGCTCTCATTACGCTCTTGGGAGTTTTAAATTCAGCGCAAAGGGGTTCTATATCTTTAGAGTAATTTGTATCTTTTTCATTTCTAGTATCCTGCATAAAGGCTATAGTTGGTATCTTTTTCATATCCAAAGCTGTATTCTTATTTTCAGATGGTGTAGCATCCAATTGAGGTTTATTAGGCATGGTTGCACTCTCTCTTACTGGTCCATTGCCACTTGGAGTGTTTGCGCGGCGACCTTGCATCATCCTTGTTTCTATGGGAGACATGAAAGATTGTTCATTTTCTTCACTATCCATATTATCGTCCTGATCTACAGAATCTTCATCTTGATATTCATCAGAATCATCCATTTCAATATTATCATCATCCATATTCAATTCATCTTCTGGATCATCTGATAACTGACCAGCTGACATATCTTCATCACCAGATGTTTGTGTTACCGGTGGTAGATTTTTATTGGGGCCGTCATCTGGAAATTCAAATTCCATAGAAGATGCTTCAACCAAGCGAGATGAATATTGACCATTTTTGAACAACTTAGTGAGAGCATTGTTTGCTAATTCGGCTGTTAGATATCTAGTGGCTTCTTTTAAAGGTAAAAATCGTGGACTATCATAGGCACTAGAGGAAGTAAAAAATGCAGATAGTGTACTATTCTGAGCAATTAAATATCCTGATTGTTTATTTTTCGTTGTCATCTGTATTGATCCTATTAAACTTTATAGATATATTTATGACTTGTCTTCGTGGTTTATATGAAATAAATTAATGCATCACAAAAAAGGTCTCATCGTAACATACGATGAGACCTTAATGTATTTTAATAGGTGTTGGAAACTAGGGTTCAATCAACAGAGGCTGGGTTGAACTCGAAAACATATCATAGTGTTTTAGCATGTATTCTTTATAATTGGCTGGTTTTCCTAAATATAAATTCATTGCTAGACTAAAATATCTACCATCCACTCTCTCCCTGCACAATATAGCATAATCTTTACGATCCAAGTGTTTATTAGTATTATAGAAACATTCTACAGTGGAAGCCATTTGATTGTATTCTTGGTTGACTCTGATTTGTTCCACAGTAATTTGTTTTATAAGTAATTTGTCGTCAGCAAATAACGAGAGTAAATCATCCAACCCTTCTGTTACTATAGCTTCATATAATCCTCTAGGATTTGTAATACTATCCTTACACGAGTGCAACTTCTTGTATTTTAAGGTCTTTATTTTAAACCACACTCCAGATTTTAATTTTACAACAAATCCTTCTATATCATCCAGCATATCAGGTACCTGAGCAACAAACCCACTAGGTTGCAGACCTAAAAGATCAACAGGAGGGCTCATGTGTCTGACTAACACTTCGGCAAATTCTTTAGCATAATGCCCATTATTAAACGAACGCACATTCAACACTATTAAATTTGGTTCTGTATACCCTAAAACTACTCTGTTCGACGGCCCTACCCACTCCAAATTTACAGTATACTCTGATTCAGCATAAAATTGCAGAGTGCGCTTAAATGCACCGTGTTCTGGCTGATTTAGCCACTCCATAGCATCAATAGCTTGAGTTGAAAACAAAGCCCCTTTAGATTTCAAGTATAATTCACCATGGTGTAAGTAGGTGCTTATAAGGCTTCCATCACTCTTTGTTGATATGGAGTCAATGTCCTCTAGATCAAGGTTGGTGGTGAGAGGATTTTCTCCAAGATTCCAAAATTTATTCATAGGAAGTGAGGCTAATCTAATAGCCTCACCATTTTCATCCACTTCAAACATCACTCCTCTGGCTTCTATGGCCCCAGGAGCTAGGAAATCAGTATATGACGCTAATCTATAATTATAAATTTTGTAAATTGAATCATCTCTTTTTGTAGTCAAACAAAAGAAAGCATTGTTGGTATCAACCAATACTCTCAAATTATCATACAATGTTTGTTGCCACTCATTCATTCACTCACCTCTGGAAATCTTTCTGGATATTGTTGTTTCAGGTTCGATTTTGTGGGATGTTTTATGTAAGTCTCCAATTGTCTTATGTATTTAAAAACTTCTTCAGATACCCAAAACCCCTCATAATCATCCTCACCCACTTTTATACTAACTAGATGTGCCATAATTAAAAAAATCCTCAATAAAAATATGGAGCGATAACTCTACCAAACCAACCCACCACCTTATCAACAGCTGTTAATGGCGTTGGTTCTGATTGTTTTTCAATTCCCCAAGCTGCTGATGTGTAATCACAGCTGTGAGTTGCATACAATCTTCTGGTATATCGTGGGACACCAAACAATTCATTCATAGATCCCACGCGTGTGTGGTTGCCTCTATATTTGCCATTTCTTTTGTATATAACAACAGAGTTAAATAATTCTTCAAATATTACCCCATCCAATATAGTAGTATCAAAATCCAAATCAACAGCCAACATGGTTATACCACTTGTTGTAGGTACATATACAATCTTGAAATTTGAACATTTCACACTCATAACACTCTCCTTTTATATAAAGATTAAAATTATAATTCACAAATACAAATAAGTCAACGGTTCACCACCTTAGATTACAAAACCATAGTTTGAAAAGTTTGGATGTTTTATGATACCGTAAACCTCCCCACGCTGAATAACATATAATGGTTGGTCGTTTTCATAGACTTCACTTTTATAAAACCAAACATTATTCCAATTGGTATTGGCGGGGGCTATTTTAGTGTATATAAGAATATTAAACTTGGCGTCATCTAGTGTGTAATTCTCTGTTAATTCCACAGTAGGAAAGGTTTGCAATGCTGATTCAACTGCGGTGCCTATGGTGTTTTCTGTTTCTACAAAAATACTATTATCAGCAGCGTCAAATAAATCACTTGCTGAAAAATTTACCACAAATATTCCTTTGCCCGTTGCTGTTACATAACTACCAAATACAGGCATGGGGGCTGGTTGAGGTATTACAATATGACCCACATAATCTTTCCAATTTTTCATCAGTTTCTCCAAGTTATTAAGTTGATTTTTTGTTGCTTTTAGAAAATATCTTATTATTCAGTATATTAGTTTGAATTGTATAATTCATCAAATATTATTCCCAATTCTGTTTTCCAAGCGAGATTTTTAATCCACCGCTCAGGAATACTTTCATACCCATACAAAGCGCCGGCGAGCTGGCCCGTTACTGCACCAACTGTGTCTGAATCATTAGCTAAATTTACAGCTAAAATTAAAGCTTCTTCAAAAGAAGAAGTGTTGCTTACTGCCCATAAAGCGGCTTCCCAAGTGTGTATAACATATCCACTAGACTGAACATCATCACGAGGAATATTCTTATATTGATCCACATAAACAAAATCATCCCATTTAGCTCCACTAGCTAGATTCCACAAACAGGCGGCCATTTTCCCACAAGTTTCCACACAATCAAATGAGGCGTGAGTTAGTTTACTCTGTTCTTGTGCGTATGTTATACAATCATACAAGTTATATTTGTAAAATATTGGTATGGGGGCTAACCTCATTATTGATCCATTTCCAGATGATGAGGGAGATGTTGAACCAGCCCACGGATTATCAAACTCCATATAATTACGAAGGGCAGCAACTGTGGTTTGTCCAATGTCAAAACATGTTCCTGTATGTGAATGTTCACCCTCCAACCACCAGTGCACAAAACTATTCATCACATCTGTGGGATTAAAACCCTTGCAAGATATTAACGAATCAGCAAGACAAAGGGCCATGCTGGTGTCATCTGTCCACTCTCCAGGTTTTAGATTAAATGGCCCTTTGCCTATCATATCAGTCACTACAGGATGAGTGTCTCTGATTTCAAATTCCAACGGAACGCCCAGAGCATCACCTACAGCTAACCCAAAAAAGCACCCCTTTAGTTTATCGTATCTTGGGCAAGGGGTTTTTGTTGTTGATTTATTAGTTTGTTTTGATATCAAGGTGATCCTCGTTTATTATTAATTTTACAATTTTAGCATCATCCAGTACGTTTGTTTTAACATAATCACGCCCGCCATCAATATACACAGATCTGTCACCAGACCACACAAAATCATGCCTGTATCTACTAAATATTATTTCACCATCATCAGCTACTACACCAATTATTGGATCCACAAAAGCGGATTCTGCATTCACTATTATAACTTTTCTGGAATCAGCTACAAACAATCCAAAATAGTGGGTATGGCCTAATTCTAAATTAGGGTTAGGTTGATAAAAAACAGCTGCTGGTGTTTCAGTCCAAGATTGAAGTGATCTAATACAAAAATCCCCAATAAACTTAGATCCATAATGATCCTCTGTTTTCTTGATATTGATAGGTTGATAAGACTTGTATTCGTGTTTCTTTATAAACAAAGGTTTCATAGTTGCTCCAAGTGTAATTAGATAACAGAGTGTACAGCACTCTCACAACGAAGACAACTATTTTCATTTATCGTAAAATTCATCAAAGAACTCATCAATTTTTTCTTTTAAGGTTATTCTTGAATCTAAGGTAGAGTGTTTTAATTCTGATACTAAATCTGTTAATTCGTTGCACTTATCTATAGCCTCATCGAGGGCATCCATAGCATCATCATACTTATTTCCCAACTTCTGAAATTCATCAAATGTGATTAGTACATATTTTCCTTCAAGGGCTGGCTGGAATATTGAATTGTAATCTGGACTAGTCCAAGTCGCTTCACTACTATATCTTTGTATTATATCAAATCTGTTCATTTTAAAATCCGTGAGTGACTAAATGTATTTTGGCTTTTAATCCAGTCAACATTAGAAATTTATTTTTAAGTCTTAAAATCTGTTCTTCATCCCACACAAAATCTACAGCACTAAACACACTAGTGTAAACATATGATAATCCTATAATGTCATCAATATGAACACCATACTTATCTGAGCTAAACACTGCTAATTCCCATTTGGTTATTAGATCTTGTATGTTGGTAGGAGCATCTGTGATTTCCTCTCTTGATAATCCAACTACAATAACAGCTTTATAACATGTTCCAACACTCATAACAATACCCCTCTTAATAATTTAAGAGAGATATTACCACATTAATATGAGAGTGTCAACAAAGTTTTGCGAACAAGGTATGAGTCAATTGTTCCCGAGCTTCTAAACCAATTGGTGTTCCTTTTGCATTAACGCTACCGAGGTTAATAGCCTTAGATATCTTTAATATGCAAGCGTTGGATTTATCACCACAATATTGCCACAAGTGATTAGTATCAAAGAAAAATTTGGCAGAGCTAAAGTAGTACTCTGGTGTTAATATAACATTAGGATCAGTATCAAGTGGCAAACCCACTGATTTAAAAAACAATTCATGATTCGCCCGTCCTGTCAGCTGAAGTCCAGCGTTACCACGATATTTCCAACCATCTCCTGATGATATGTTGCCGTTACCCATTCTATTTGCATATATGATGTTCGCTATTTTCTCTGGCTGTCTAGCCACTGTATTTGGTGAGATAGTCTTAAAATATTTTCCAAATAATTTTGATAAGGCGTCTGCGGAATAGTTCAGATTCTCTCTACCCGCTGTGAAGCTACCAGATTCGTGTTGTATTTGCGCTATGAAATGACAAAAAGCAATTTTAGATTGAATCCCCAACTCTTCCATCATTACTTTTGCAGTTCCTGGGCCTACAACACCATCTGGAGTTAAGTTATGACTTTTTTGATACTGAATAAGATAATTCATAATATGTTCCTTTTTGCTTAAAATTAATATTTATCGTTGAATTTGAGGAGCTGTTGGTATATAATATTAGTAAATACACCCGGAAAACAAACTGGAGGTTAAGTGGTGATATGTAAGGTGTATATAACTAACGGGTTTACAGTAATGGTTATACAAAATGCTGTTTCATTATATTTTAATAATATTATGGTGGGTAAGTATGAGAACGAACAGACAGCATTGGATCACGCTTCAATCCGAAAGCTCCCTATATATAGACATCCACCAATATAGGGTAAAACTAAATTTATTAACCAACCGGGGATAAAACACTAATGTTTGATATAAAGATAGAAGAATTAAGAAGAATGAAAACAATATATGACACTATGGAATATTGTGCTGATCTTTATGGCAGAGCACATTATGATATAAAAGATATGACTAGTGTGGGTGATGTAGAGATGGATGGGTTTCGAGTTACTAGTTATCTACCCAACGGGGATGATGAAGGTGGGTTTATTAAATATGAAGAGATGTTGACTATTGACTGGCACAATCAAATGCATCTTATGATTAGTCAACGTGAAATTGACAGGAAAAGGAAAGAAGCTGCAGCGGCTTCCAACGAGCAAAAGAAAAAAGATGAAAACGATAGATTATTATATGAAAAATTAAAGTTAAAGTTTCAATCAGATTACTAATTATATTCTTCTCTCATAGCTTGACCATATCTAAGCCATTTTTTCATTAATATTGTGTTATTTGCGAAGAGTTTTTTAACTACTCTTTCATATTTTGTAGTCATTCTTATAAATACTGGGGCTTTCAGCGCTGTTAATAATGCTTCCTGTGTGGGGTTATCAATATACTCAAGGGCTGGGGGCCAACGCGAAACAGCAACCAGTTGGACTTGGGGGGTAGGATGTTTGATATATTGAATAATCCAACCATCATTCTGAACTGCAATTAGCTGAAGGAACTCTGATGGATTTATTACTTCACGGATTGAAGATGGGTTACGTCTAACACGAGATGTTTGCTCTTTCTCTGATGTTGTATCCCAGTATACTGAGGATTGGGTAATTTCAAATAATTTCATACAGGAGGGTCCTAACAGTCGTTTATTATATTTATGAACAAAAGTAATATACCATAAATATAATAACTACAACCAATATGGGTATAACACTATGAAAAAAACACTACACCAAAAAGTATCTACACAAGTGCAAATACAAGAAGCTAGCACAAAGGCTATGTATGAACATACAAAAAATCCGGAAGCAGTTATTGGTTTGCATGATTCTAGCAAATTAGCTTATTTAGATTATATAGAAGGACTTGATCCATCAAATGTGTATGATGCAAAAATACTACACAGGATTGCTTCAGGTAACTAGAGAATTATTGTTCTCTTATAGTTTCCCCATATCTAAGCCATTTTTTCATTAATAATGCATTATCAGCAAAATGGCGTCTTACAAACCTAAAGTAAGCCTCAGGTTCGTGTTTTATGAATTGTGTGTCTTTTAAGGCAATTCTTACTACATTATGAGTAGGATGCTCTATCATTGTAACATATACAGGTATGTACTTAACAACAAACAGTTGCACATTTTCTGTTGGATTTTTAATATACTGGATTGCTCTTAAACTTTGTTGAACAGCTGTTAGTTGAACAGCTTCAGACGGATTATCAATGCGAGATATTTTCGTCCAATTATTATATACAGCAGCTATCTGCTCCTCTTGTGTTCCTGGGCGGCTTCTAGATTCTTCCAATCTTATTATTTTAATCAATTTCATTATCAACCCTCTGTACAACAATCATATTATTTAAACTATATTTATGGTAACCTCCTGTTGACATTTATACAATATATGTTATAATACACCCAACATTTAATATTTTAACAAAGGGTCAACATGATACATCCCGAGATTTTCCAGGCTTTCGTTGCTCCAGCTATATTCTTCTCTGCAGCTGGACTATTAATACTTTCAATTAATGTAAGACAGATGGCCATAGTATCAAGACTTAGGGCTTTTCACAAAGAAAAGTATCAAGCTGTGGTGGCTGGAAAAAGACAAGAAGCTGTGTTGCTGCAGGCTCAAATTAGTTCCATAGAGCCCAGAGCTCGGAAAATACGAAACGCTTTTCTTTATTCCCTGATTGGTATATTTGGAGTGTTGTGCACTTGCTTAATATTAGGGTTGGCTGTATATGTTCCAGAAGCTATGATTATAGCTGTGATTACTTTTGTTATTTCTGTGATATCAATGATAGGAGGAACTTATTTTTATATCAGCGAAGTAGCGATCAGTTTGACATCAGAAAGAGAAGAAGAACAATTTTACGCTTTATTGGAGGCTATAGAACCAAAAAATAAAAACAATTTGATTTAAAGAACATTTACCATTAAATGTTACTACCATTAAGTGGTGAGTATAAATAAGTATAACATACCCCAATCACGAGCTTAAATGACAATATACAATTTCATTTTTCAACAGCTTTCTCAAATTTGTGGATTAACATCCACACTTACCCCCGTGCTTTACCCCAATAATATCCAAAATGGAGAAATATTATGCCTAGAACTAATCGCAGTCGCAACCAAGAACGGAACCATCACGAAAAAGCAGTGCACCCAAGGAAGGCGCAGCTGAGACACCTAGAAGAAGCTCTCATGAATAATGGTAGAGCTATAGAAGAGGGTGGAAAGAAAAAAACTTGGTCAATTCATGATTTAAAATCAATAAGACCACTCACACAAGCTCAGCATGATATGTTTACAAGCTGGATTGATAATAGTGATATTTGTGGATATGGATCAGCAGGAACAGGGAAATCATTCCTCGCAATGTATCTTGCATTATCTGATGTGTTGAATGAAAAAACTGAAACAAATAAAATCATCATAGTACGTTCTATAGTGACCACTCGTGACCCTGGCCACCTACCTGGGACTTTGGATGAGAAGGTTGCTCCTCACGAAGTGGCTTATCAAAATATTTGTCAGGAGCTGTTAGGAAAAGCATCTTCTTATCAAGATTTAAAAGATGCTGGGATTATTGAATTTCACATAACCTCATTCCTAAGAGGATTAACTTGGAATGATGCTATTATCATAGTTGATGAATCTCAAAACATGAATTTTGAAGAATTTCACAGTGTTATGACCAGGGTAGGTAAAGAGTCAAAGGTGTTGGTGCTTGGTGATATACGTCAAAACGATTTGATTCACAGCAGAAAAGAAACAAGTGGCTTTGCAGAAGCTATGAAGGTTATGGATAATATGAGAGAATTTTCAATGATTAGATTCCTACCACAAGATATTGTAAGAAGTGATTTCTGCAAATCTTGGATTATGGCTTATGAGGCGATGGGCTGACATTAGAAACAAAAAAAGGGGTGGTTAACACCCCTTTTTTGATTTACTTAATATCCATCTGGAATATTATCGCTTTTCAATATGTTATCCAAAGCCCACAGCGGTTGGAAATTTGTATAGTGATTTATCTCAATCAAATGAGCTTCATCTGTTGCTTTTGCAACCGGATAGATATGATCATAGTGCCATTTGCCATGATTATCCCAACTCATTCCTTCTGTGAACTGATCTTCAATATAAACTTTAAATTCTTCAAAAGAACACCCAAGAATTTGTGATGTTCTGCCTGATTTTGAGAAACCACCCCTAGCCATTGAACTGCGTATTAGATTTCTAACATCTTCTGTCATTTTATACAGCGGGTCAATTAATCTTCTTTTCTTTCTATATAGTGTTCTGGTAGTGCAGACTTTCTCCGGATTGGATTTGCGATAATTACTCTCCCTTAACATAGCTGCTCCTATGTTATCCATACGATATTGTCTTTTCTTTGCTGAGATTTCTACTGCATGTATCTTATCATATACCTTTCCTTGAGTAGATAATTTTTCTGCATTATCTTTGCGATATTGAGTGTGGTAGGATAACACAGTTTCCTTATTATTTTTGTAATATTGTTTGTAATTATTTTTTATTTTTTCCGGATTGTCTATATTCCATTGGGTTTTACAAACCAAGCAACTTCCACTACCCAACTCTCTCTGTGATATGTGCCCTTTGCAACAAGGCTTTCCAGTAAAATATTTGTTCAACCCTAATGCTTTTGCTTCTTTTCTTGAAATAATTGGATAAATAGATTCAGACATGATTAACCTTCCTGTTAATTGTTGTTTAGAAAACCTCATTGAATTGGTAGTTCTTTGGGGTTTTTGTTTGTAATAATGTGTATTTATGATTAATTTCTGTTGGGGTTAAACTAAAAACAAGTTATAATATTTTGCTTTAATAATAGTACAGTCTTCCATTTGTATAAATACTTTAATAAATTATAAACACATATCTAGGTGATGATAGTATGGATAACACAAGAGCTGTTTTAGTAAAGAAATATTTGCAACATATGCGACAATTCCACTCAGGTGCAGTGAGCAAAGGCAACATGTTAGTGTCGCCGCCAGGCGTGGGGAAATCCCAGTTTGTGGCTGCACTGGCCAGCCTATTAGGGATTGAATTAGTAACAATAGAAGCCCCACATATTGTTGAGGAAAAATTAATTAACATCCCATTCTTAGTTAAAAAGCCAACCTCCAACACACAACAACAAGGGAGCACAAAGGTTCAAGTCACCAAAGGAACAGCACAGGACGAGTTTGATATCGAATTGGCTGATTCTCACTTGTTTACTCAATTGATTAATGCACAAGCAATTCCAGATGCACAATATATTCAAAATGTGTATAACAATGCTAATATTGCAGCATTGTATGAATCTATGGGTGGAACTAGAGAGCAAATACCACAACTTATTAAAGATATTCGCAGCAAATATAGAGTTATATTATTTCTTGACGAATTTTTCAGAGTTCCATCTCCCACTATTGCTGCTATTCTTAGAAGTTTATTAAACAAAAGATTAGGTATGCACCAATTGCCAAATTATGCGTACCTCACATATGCCTCCAATTTAACAGACACTGGAGATAGTATTGCTAAGAGACAGCAAAACCAAAGGTTCAATATGTATCACCTTAATGCTGCCTCAAAAGAAGATTGGTTCGCTTGGTTGTTAGCTAAGTTTAACAACGATGCCAGTGGTGTCAAGCTTAACATGAATATTATCAATAAGTTTGGTAAGATATTAGAAGATGCTGACATTAGCAGTGATTTTGAAACCACATCAGGAGATATTGTGAGAGCTTCTCCTAGAAGATGGGAACAATTAATTTTATATATTAATTCAGCCTTTCCGATCAAGGATGAGCAGGATGCAAAATCTTTAATTACTAATGTTCAAATAAACTTCTTACATTATTTGGATAGTGAATATCACCCTATAGCTAAGAAAGTATTAAAAGCTGTTGTTGAATTAATAAAGGAAGTATCTGGAATCACAGTAAAAGAGTCCGATGTTAATAGTGATACAGACTGGAGACACACACTTAAGCATCAGGTTGAAATGAAGCAAATATTAGGTGATTCGCGTTCTTATATCCCAGTGGTCTCTGGCCCACCTGGGATAGGCAAAACGAGTAACGTAGCGGCTGTTGCTCAGGAAATGAATTTAAGGTTAGTAGTTATTGATGCTAGTGAGTTGGTTGACCCAGGTGAAGTTATAGGGCTGCCTGCACCAGACACCAAAGAAGGTAGAAGAAGTGTCAAGTTTGTTGCTTCTAAGTTATTCAAACAAATAAATGATATCATTGATCATGAAGACCAAAGATATAAAACTAATTTAATAGCTAAATTAGGTCAAGATGCTGGATCACAAGCATATGCTAAGTATGAAAAAAGTCGTTGGAAATACCTAATCTTTTTTGATGAATTAAACAGGGCGCCTCCTCAAGTAATGAATGCATTACGTAGAGTTATATTGGAAAAGAATTTTGGTGAAAAAGATAACATGGGTGTTGAAATGAAGCTTCCAAAGGAAGCTATCGTCATGGGAGCTATTAACCCAACTGGAGAGGGAACTCATGAATTAACACACCACATGCGTGATGTAATGGATATTATACCGGCATCTGCAAGTTGGGCAAGACAGAAACAATTCTTAGAATCTAAAGATATAGAAGGAACATCTCCTGAAGTTCGCAATGCTATTATTCAGGCGTTTGAGCTTATTAGTTCACACTTTAGCCTTAAGTCCTTGGATAATGATAAAAAACCATTTTACTTAGATGTGGGAGGCGGCGAGGGGTTATATATAACACCAAATGATATGACAGATATGTATGCTGCTGCTTCAGATAGTGTTCAGAGTGTTATAGATGATAAATTGAGAGAATATAATGCTGATAGAGTTACTGACTTAGCGGCAAGTGAAATTAAACAACTGGATCGTGATATCAAAGAAAATATCTACGATTCGTTTGAACCATCCCTGTATGATATATTTCACAACCATGATTTGGATGGAACCAGGTGGTTACAAGCCTTTCACACCTGGATGTTGAACTCTAACGTGGGTGAACAATTAACAAAGGCATCTTCTTCTAAGTTAACATCCAGAGGAGATATTAAATCAATATTAGAACAACACTTGGGTGGAACTGCGACAAAACCACTGAAGGATGATTCAAGATTTGTAAATTATGTAAAATCAAAAGATCACGTTTCTGTAGCTCATGAAATAGACGCGGCATTGAGTGCTATGGTTAAAGTTCCAGACGATGCAAAAAAATTGATAGCTACTCCGAGTGTAAAGCAAGTAGAATATAATGCTGAAAATGAAGAATTTACAACCACTGATACAAAAGTGCCACCTATGTTTAACCTACTAACAAATGTTGGTGTAGCATTAAGCGTTAATGGATTTTCTGGTGAAGTGTTTGAACATATAGTTGGAAACATGGATGAGTTAATGGATAAAACATTATCTGGACTATTAAAAACTAACCCTCCTCTTATTACCAAGGAACAGTATACAGTACTATACGATGAAGGCTATGATATCATTCTTAAACTACAAGAGTTGGCATAATATATGAGAATTTCTGAAGCTATTAGTAACGTAAAGCAGCAAGTAACTTTTGCATCATCAGATTGGAACTCTCCTTTTATTGTTCACATTTTACAAGTGTTGCAGGGGGTGGGAATACCTGCAGATGCTATTAAACTGGCTGTGGCTGATGATTTGGCCGACCTAGAACAATCACACTCAATTGCTCCAAAATTATTTAAAACAATGTATCAAAATAGAGTTGAAAACGCTTTATTTACTTTCATGTGGCAGCAAGTGGACCCCACTTTGCTTGCTCAAAAAATTGGGGCGCCAAGGTTTAGTAGACCTATGATGCAGAGATTACTAGCTGAAATGGCTGGTGCAAATAGTGGTGAGTTTTTTCCACTAAGAAGTGTGACTGAAAAACAAACATTAAAGCATCCATTGCTTGAATATTCAGACGATGATCCATCTTACGCTAATATTACAACAGCTGCTGCATCACCCAATGGTAATTTTATATTTGATCCTAAGTTTATGCAGGCGTTAATCAATTATGCATACCTAAAGCAAGTTAAGCCTACATCAGCTTTTTTCAAGTCTAATGGTGGCCCAATTCCTGATGAGTACGCTTATGCTGAATTCGTATTGGCGCATGAATTGTTGCATTACACTCACTCAGATTTTTCAAGACAGCATCTATTACACAACCCTAGCCATAAGATAATTAACTGGGCTTCTGATTTAAGATCAAACTATATTTTAGTAAAATCAGGATACTCTCAGCTGCCGATTGGGTTGTACAGCAGTGAGTTTAATTACGACAAGTACCGAGATTTTAATAAACTGTACGAGGATGTAAAAGCTGAATTAGATAAACTTCCCAAAAATGAACAACAACAGGTTGGTGACTCCATGGATGGGCAATCTTCTGATAGTCACGAGAAAGGTCAAGAGGAAGGTGCATCACAGAGTGAAAAGGCAAAAGCTGGTGCTGCTGGTAAGGATCAAATGGATAAGCACGATCAGAAACAAAATGAAGCGGTGGAGAAGGGGAAAGAACAAGCAAACAAGCCTGGAAAAGCAGATGCTAAGCTTGATCCCAATGCTAAATCTACAGGCCAACCAGGAACAGGTGAAGGATATGATCAAATTATTGATACATCAAAAGAGAGACCTAGAATCTCATGGAAACAAATAATAGCCAAATTTGTAGTGTCCGCAAAACAGATATCACAAAAGTCATACAGCAAGATATCCAGAAGGTCAGCAGGAACAGCTGCTGCTGTTTCTAGTTATGGAGCAGGAGCTATTACAGCTGGACAAGTGAAGTTTGACGATGTTCAAGTAAATTTAGTTATTGTTTTAGATCTGTCAGGTAGCATGGGGGGAGTTGCTGCGAGGGTGTTAGTGGAGGTATCTAATTTAATAGCTAAACATTTCCCAAGATCAGACTTCTTTATCATAGCGTTTAGTAACACATCTCAGATGTTTAGATGTAATTTAGCTAAGAATACAGCAATGGAAATTAAGGATATTAGCGAAACAAAAGGATCTGTAACACCACTAAAGCAACTGCTTACAACATACAAAGGAGGAGGTACAGTGTTTAGTGCTGTTAAAGCACCTCTACTTGGATTGTTAAATAAACAGTATAATGTGTTGTTGATTACAGATTCAGATCTCATAGGGGGTGATAATTTATCTGTGTTTGTAGAAATGTTGATGAAATATAGATCATTATTTAATGTGATATTGGCAAGTGCTAATGATTTTCAAACGGTCAGTAAGGCATTACCCGTTTTACCTAACAATATCACACACCTTACTTAATATCCATCTGGAATATTATCGCTTTTCAATATGTTATCCAAAGCCCACAAAGGTTGAAAATTTGTATAGTGATTTAGCTCAATCAAATGAGCTTCATCTCTTCTCTTAGCAATTGGGTATATGTGGTCATAATGCCATTTGCCATGATTATCCCAATTCATTCCTTCTGTGAATTGATTTTCAATATGAGTTTTAAATTCTTCAAAAGAACACCCAAGAATTTGTGCTGTTCTGCCTGATTTCTTGAAACCACCTCTGCTCATGGAATCTTTAATTAAATTTCTAATATCACTGGTCATTCTATATAATGGATCAGTTGATCTACGATTCCTTTGATAATATTTGTTGTATTCTTTTTGTGATTCTTTGAACTCATCAGATTCTCTGTATTTTTTGTACGCAGCTGATTTCTGATATTCTTTTTGTGATTCTTTGTATTCATCAGATTCTCTGTACTCAGCTAAGTTTTTGTAGTAGTCTTTCTGATATTCTCTGTATGCATCTGTTTTTTGGTATTCTTTTTGCAATTGTTTACATTCATCAGATTCTCTGTATTTTTTGTATTCATCAGATTCTCTGTATTTTTTGTTATAATCTTTTGATTTGTCAGATTTGCTACACACAACACATTTACTAACTGAAACATATTTATCACACAAATGTCCACACACACAGAGTTTTCCAGTGAAGTAAAACTTTAGACCCTGAGTTTTTGCTTCTTTTCTTGAAACAATGGAGTGTATCAAGCTAAAATCTGGGCTTCGATGTTTTTTATTCTGGTTCTCACGTTGTTCTTTGTGGTATTTCTTTTGGTATTCTAGGCTTTCGTCTGATTTTTGACGTAGTTTTTTGCACACTACACAACAACCGTCTGAAGTCAATCTCTCAGACAAATGTCCACGCTTACAGGGCTTTCCAGTAAAATATTTGTTCAACCCTAATGCTTTTGCTTCTTTCCTCGAAATAATTTGATAAATATCTTCAGACATGATAATCTCCGTTAAGATTGTGGTGTTTAGAGAACCTCATTAGCTGCCAGGCTTTTGGGGTTTTTGTTTATATAATGTATTTATTCTTGATTCCTCATTGTTTCTCCATATCTCAACCACTTCTTCATTAATAAATCATTGTCCTTGAACAACCAATTAACTGTTCTAATATATGAACTAGGACTTTGTATGAACCTAATATCAGTCAGAGCCATTCTAATGATGGCTGGATCTGGATTTTTAATAGCATCAAGCTGCCAGGGTTCTAACTTCACAGCTAGCTTCTGAGCAGCTAATGTGGGATTTTTGAGAAAGACCACAGCCCAGGGTTGGTGTCTAATAGCTGCTAATTGAACTGCTTCACTTGGATTGGCAATTCTGGTTACAGCATGTCCTTTTCTTCTAACCATAGCAATCTGCTGTTTTTCAGATTTAGTGTTCCAATCAACTGGAAGTTTCGCTACCTCTATTAATTTCATTCTTCTTCCCTCATTGCTTCACCATATCTAAGCCATTTTTTCATTAATAGTGTATTATTAGCAAATATCTTTCGTACAGACTCCTCATACCCAGCTTTGTGATTTATAAGGCGGGGTGTTGTTAATGCCATCTTAATTATAGATGGGTCTGGATTATTAATATCATCTATTATATCACAATTTTTCATAATCACTGCTCTTTGAACATATAGTGTTGGATGTTCAATATATATAATAACCCTTATGGACTGATTGATTGCAGCTATCTGAACATCTTCACTGGGATCCGTTATGTGTTGAATTGCCCATCCATCTTGTGTAACTGCGGCTAATTGAACCGCTTCACTTGGACTTTTGATGTGTTGAATCGCGGAACCATATTTTGTAGCAGCAGCTAGTTGAACAGCTTCAGATGGATTTTTGATATATAGAATTGCGTGGCCATTTTGTGTAACTGCGGCTAATTGAACCGCTTCACTTGGACTTTTGATGTGTGACACACGATATCCATTCTTTTTAACTGCAGCTAATTGCTGCTTTTCAGATTTAGCACTCCAATCTACTGGTTGTTTAAATACATCTTTAACTTTCATACCTTGCCATCCTCATTGCTTCACCATATCTAAGCCACTTTTTCATTAATAGTGTATTATCAGCAAATATCCTAGCAACTTCATGTTTAAATGTGTCATACAAATGATCATGTAAAAAATATTGAGGGTTTGAAAAGGCAAATTTCACAACTCTAGGAGTAGGATTAACAATACTAGATATTGTGCCTATGTGATCTTTGATAGCTGTCATTTGCATCTCTTCGGATGGATCATCTATACTACCAATCACAAAGCCGTTGTGTGATATAGCCAACAGTAACATATCCTCATCAAAATGAGTACCATGATTCTTCATTGCAGCAATGATGGTAGGTTGCTTCTCAATAGCAATTCGCTGCATCTCTCTTGTAGGGTTTTTTATGTTCTGGATAGCGTTGGCGTTCTTTTTTATAGCAGCTAATTGCTCTTGGGGTGAGGCGTGAGCTAGTTCTGGTTGATTGCAAGCTGCCAAATCATCTACCCACCCTTCTTTAACTATATCTTTAAGCTTCATTTGTATTCCTCATTGTTTCACAATATCTGAGCCATTTTTTCATTAACAGTGTGTTGTTGGCGAAGTGCCTCTTGACAAAAAAATTGTAATGTATTGGGTGGTTAATAAATCGCTCATCCTTTAAAGCCGTCAACACTACTTTCTGAGAGGGGTTTTTAATCAAACCAACAGAAAGGGGGTTTTCGCGAATTGCTACTGCCTGAACAGCTTCTGATGGATTTGTTATATTCCTAATCAAATATCCATTCATGGAAACATCAGCCAATAGCTGGGCTTCAGACTTAGTATCCCAAGATTCGTTCAATCTTATTATTTTCACTAATTTCATAACAAAAGGTTGCCTATATCATTTGTAGTGTATTTATGGTGATAGTATGATGTTGACTTAATTCTTAATTAATATATAATATCACCTTTATTATAAGGAGGAACTATGACTAAGACTTGGGTGTATGATAACACAGAAATCAAACGAACAAAAAGAACAGCTTCAAAGAAATTGCCCAGCGGGAAGGTAGACTTGTTGGTAGAGATAACACCACTGCACCAAATAACTGGATCTTGGCACAAATGGGTGAGAGAATCTGACCTTTATGAAATAGATGGAGAAGCTGAATGAAAAATCCTAATTACACAGTGAGAGAATATGATCAAGCTCTATCACAGATTTTAAATCATGGGTTTGATATAGATGGTGATAGAACTGGTGTGGGCACAAGATGTAAGTTTGGACTAAGTACACAATATGATATATCAAAAAGGGTGCCTGTACTAACAAAACGTAAAGTATTTTGGAAAAGTATAGTAAAAGAGGTTCTTTGGTATGTGTCAGGAAGCCACAACATTAATGATTTAGAGGCAACGGGATCTAATATCTGGACACCATGGAAAAATAAAGAATTTGCGGATAAATACGGGTTTCCAGAAGGATCTGGTGGGTACATATACGGATTCAATTTGATCCACTATGGAGCTAATTTGGGACTAGTTGATGCTTCGCAAAAATATGGAACTTATGAAGAACATCCAGATTGGCACGGATTTAATCAATTGAATTATGTAATTAATACACTAAAAGCTAATCCCAAATCAAGGCAAGCATGCTTTACATTCTGGAGACCAGATACTAACACTATGGCGATTTTACCTGCTTGTCATGCATTCTACAGCTTTATAGTATCTCCTGATGTTAATGGTGAGTTGACTGTGTTGAATTGTCACTTGTTTCAACGCAGCAATGATTTTCCGGTGGGAGTTGGGTACGGAAATCTGTGGATTGCTACACTATTTACACACATGATAGCTCAACAGATAGGAATGACTCCAGGCATGTTATATCATAGTGGCAGTCATTGTCACATCTACCTCAACGCAATTGAAGCTACCAAAGAATATATTTCCAGAGAAGAAGAACCAAACTCTCCTATATTGCATCTGAATCACAAATCATCAATATATGATTACACAATTGATGATTTTGAATTGGAAGATTATAATCCATTACCTGTTATAAAATTTCCAATAGCTGTCTGAAAAATCAAGTTGACAACCCCCAACAACTAATATATAATAAACCCATAACAATTAAAAATACTGGAGATTGCTACACATGATAACACAAGAACAAGGCCGCAAAATTGCTAACGATATTACTATGTTTGGATTGGAAGAACAGCCCATCTCTGAAATTATATCACTGCTTGAATTAGCTGATGAACTATATTATAACGATGAAGAATCGTTTCTAAGTGATACTGAATACGATGTCATATACCGTTATGCAAAAAATACAGAACCCACAAACACCTTGTTTCTTGGAGTTGGTTCTATGGTTAGGGGTGGAAAAACTACACTCCCATTTCAGATGGGTTCATTGGATCAGATCTATGAGGGTGAAATTCAGCAGTGGGTGAAAAAATGGAATCTTCAAAGCAACAAGGGTGTAGTATCTGATAAGCTGGATGGAGCATCCGCTATGGTTGTATATGACTCATCTGGGAAATTCCAGATAGGCTATTCGCGTGGAGATGGATTACAAGGGGCAGATTTATCAAGACACTTAACCCAAATGTCATCCGTACCAAAATCAATAATGACATCTGGAAAACCCTTTGTGGTGCGTGGTGAGAATATCATTTCTCTTGAAAACTTTCCTAAAATTCAAGAAGTTGTTAAAACAAGTGGTGGAAAACAATACAAGAACCCTAGAAATTGCGTTTCAGGTTTGATGAATGCTAGTTCTAATCCTCTACAAGCTTACAAATATATTGACTTCATAGCATATGAGATTGTTGGATCTGAACTAAGTAAGAAAGAACAATTACACTTATTAGCTGATTTAGGGTTCTTGGTGGTATCCTGGGAGGATTGGAGATTTGACAGTATGGATGATGGTACTTTAACCACTCATCTAATTAATCGCAAGCTTAACTCACCCTGGGAACTTGATGGGATAGTGATTGATGTAAATGATGCTGTTAAACGTGCTTCTATGAACCCAACTCGTTCATCATTGAACCCCGCAATAGCAGTAAAGTATAAGGTTGCTGATGCAAGCAATTATGCAGAAGTTGTTGTTACGGATGTTACGTTTTCCATAAGTAAACATGGTTATTTAAAACCAACTATTCAATTAGTGCCTACTGATCTTGTTGGTGTTACAATATCAAATTGTACTGGATTTAATGCCAAATTTATCAAAGACAATAAAATAGGACCAGGGGCAATAATAGGGTTGGTGAGGAGTGGAATGGTAATACCATTCTGCACAACTGTTATTAAGCCAATGCTTGTTGAAAATTATGATGACTGGTTTGATGCAAAAATCAAAGAATTTGGAGATACCCACTGGACTGCCACTGGTATTGATTTAGTTCTTGATGATGCAGACACAGATGTTACCGCTAAGTATGGAAGACTTGTTGATTTTTTCAATACCATTGATGCTCCATTTTTAGCTGAAGGCCACCTACAAAAGATTTTCGATATGGGGTTTGAAACTCCAGAGAGTGTTATTATGCTCACACAAGAAGATTTGAGTAGCCTTCTCAACTCCAAAATTATGGCTAAAAAGATATTCACAGGTTTAAGAGAAAAATTAACTAATATCCCAATATACAAACTGATGGGAGCTTTTCCTTCTTTTGGACGTGGGATTGGTGTAAGAAAAATGAAGGCATTGTATGATGCATTTGAAGGTGATATGTCTCTGTGTGAAAGTTATAGCAAAATTGTTGATGTAACTGGATTTGAAGATAAAACAGCCACTAAGGTACAAAACGGTTATGCTCCCTTTGTTGCATTCTTATCTGAAATAGGCAATGCTGTTACTATAGCTCCCTACGAGGCACCCAAGAGTGGAAAGTGGGATGGTATAGTGGTAGTGTTTACTGAAGTCCGAGACAAAAATTGCGAAGCTCAAATTATCAACCAGGGTGGAAAGATTGGAAGCAGTGTTAGTGGTAAGACTGGTTTATTAGTAGCTAAGGATCCAGAAGGTCTTAGCGGAAAGGCCAAGAAGGCCAGAGACTTAGGTATAAAAATTATAACATTGGATGAATTAAAGGAGTTATTATAATGGACGGTATAGATCAAGTAAGATTAAATAAGGTAATTAATACTATCCTCTCTGGGGATAAAGAGTCACTCACCAGAGGAGAAGGATTGACTACTGGATACTTGCATCTAATGTTGCAAGAAATACTTAAAGGAAATGATGGTAAAAGTTATGTTTATGTTGGGGAGAGAACTGCTGAAGTTAGAAATACATTTAAAGACTTTCAGCATTTATTACACGATAATAAGATAGGAACTACCAGCAGAATTGTAGATTTGTTTATCAAAATTCATAACAGTGGGCAGACTTTTAGATTCATGTCTGTTGGACAGGCTGATGATTTAAAATATTGGAGGGGTCATAGTGTATATAAGTGCTATATGGACAATTACGCCTTTAATCGCGGCGACTTATACATAAACGCATACACATCAGGAGCAATAGTTCTATGACACCAGAAGAAACACTAGCAGCTCAAATGTCAGAACAGATGAGGAAACAGCAATATGCTCAGATGCAAGATATGCTTGCTCAACAACAAAAACAACAAAGTGCCATGATACCCAACCAGGCTTATGCCATTATAGCTGCAATAGATGCAACATGGGGTGGATTTTCAAATAAGGGTGAAATTCCCTGGAACATTCCAGAAGATTTTAAACACTTTAAAGAGATAACCACAGGCAGCGGTGTTGTGATGGGTAGGAAAACTTATGAAGACATCAACAAAAGATTAGGTGATAAAGCAATTGAGAGTGTGTTACCTGGTAGAAAATGTTTTGTGGTTTCAAGAACATTAACTGAATTACCCAATGCTGTAGTTGTCCCCAACATTAGACACGTTGAATACCTTACAGATGAACCCGAAAAGCCAATCTTTATTATAGGTGGTAGAAGAGTGTTTGTTGAAGGTATTGCTCTGGCTAATGAATTATATTTAACCCTAATAAATAGAAAAATTGAATGTGATATGCACTTTCCTATCAAAACAGTAGCTAAGTATTTCAGGGTAGAAAGTGTTAGGGACTCTAGTGATCCTGATGTAAAATTCTTTCATTTTGTGAGAAAATAACAATTGTAATAGCTCCTTGAACTCTTATATAAATACATAAGACAGTATAAAATTTATAAGCAGGAACGCCTCTTAACAATTGCGCACCATTCCTGCAATTTTCAAAGGAGTAAGGAAGATGCTAGAACCAGTAACAGGATTTATCGTAGGTCTCACCGCTGCTATTACCATAGTGGCTGATTGTGTTCCGAAAATTATAGCGGCTGCTGTAATCATTTTAAGTGGATTGTCAACCGCATCTGGTGCAATAACTACAGTTTGGAAACAACCAAAGGGTAAAGGAATATTAACTAAAATACATAAGTTTATTAATTTTATGGCTTGGAACTTTGGTCATGCTACAAATAAGAATATAGATTCTGGTGGTGTGTGATGGGCATAAGTGCATACATATACGCCGCTATATTTGCGGTGGGGATGGCTATCGGGGGTGGGGCTGCTTATAAAATAACATATAGTATTCAGCATGCTCAAGTAGTTAAAATGGAATTAGCAATTGCTAACCAAAAGATTGAAGCTGCTCAAACACTAGCTGTGGAAACTCAAAAGGTTGCTGATGCTACCAACACACAAGTAAAATTAAATTTAGAAAAGGATAAACTCCATGAAGAACTCATTCAAAATAAAAACGATAGTGTTGTTAAGCTTAATAATTTTATTGCCAGCATGCGCAGCCAACCAGTCAGTGGGAAGAGTGGTATTGACTCCTCAGTACCAGGTAGCAATACCACTATCAATTCAACAAATGAAACCGAGTTTGTTATTGTATCCCGAAAACTACTTACGTATCTTGGAGCTGAATCAGCAAGAGCTCAAGTAGATGGTATTGACAAAAACGAGCTTCTTAAATTTGTTATGGTAGATAATTGTGGTATTCCTAAATAAGGTCAATCACGCGTGAGGGAGGGCATAAAAGTACCTTCCCTCATTTATCAAACACAGGTAAAACTTAGTAGCAACTTGGAGTATAAACAATGATGAGATCATGGTGCAAAATATTACCATTCTTTTTTGTAGAATGGTATGCTAGAAAGTATGGTGAACGATTCAGAACACCTTACTTCAACACACAAAGAACTATAGTTTCACCTTTCAAGTATTCTGTATTTGTGTTTCCACCAGATGATAAGGATAATAATGAAATTGTATGAGATAGCAAGCAAAAAGGGAACGTACGCTGCTGTTAGATTTAGTGATGAGACAAATAAAGCTATTCTCAAATACATTAAAGATAATAAGATTCCCAATGGTTTAAAAACTAAAGATTTGCACACCACACTATTATACAGCAGGAAATTCTTGCCTGATTACAAACCAGGTGGTAAATATGAGAAACCTATGGTTGGTATTCCTACAGAGTTTGATGTTTGGGAGTCCAATAATGAGGATGGGAATAATACTAATTGCTTAGTTATTAAATATAAGTGTCCTGAATTGACCAAGCACCACAAGCAATTGATGAAGGATCATAAAGCAACTTTTGATTATCCTGATTATAATTGTCATGTTACGCTATCATATGATATCAAAGACACAGATATTAAAAAGTTACCCAAATTTAAAGATATTGTTCCAACCATCAACATAATTAGTGAATATGGGGAGGATTTAAATCTTAGTTGGAGCCAAACTAAAAAATAATATTTGTTGCATTACCTCTATTGATGATATATAATAAAATCAACTTACAATCTTGGAGATGTGATATGACTCTGGAACAATATATTAAACAAATACAAGAAACGTCTTCAGTTTCTAAAGAGGATCAAGAGGTTTGGCTCACTGTTAGTGAATCTGCTATTGCTGAGGGGGAAGTGGAAAAATTATCAATCAAAGGATTAATGCAGGTTGTTAGTCAGATCGCGTATAGGATTATTACAGATTCCCACATAGGTGTTCAATTGAATATGTCAGATGAAGAATTTGTAATAATGGAAGAAAAAGTACTTCCAGCTCAGAATGAGATTGTGGAGGTAGCGAGTTTAGGGTCTGGAATTCACCCAGAGGTGATTGAGGAAATGATTGACATTAGATGTGAATATTATTCAGAATTGTATTGTAAATATTTTGGATAAGTTTATTATTGTATGAAGTGAGGTGGAAATGTGTAAGACGGGGGTTCAAATCCCCCCTCCTCCACCAAAAGTGTTTTAGGCTTTTAATATCGTGAATTAATGTTAATATGTGTATTGCTTAATATATTAAACAACTATATTATAAGTTAGGAAGCATATATTTACAATCTAGAACACTTTTGATGGGGGAGAAGCTGGTTTCGATTGCGCAGATAAACAACATGGACAATAGGTGAGATGACCTACCAGATTAGCAATAGTCTATTGGCATAAAATAAAATATTTGCAAATGATGCATATTATTCTATGGAAGCTCAAGTAGCTTAATCCACAGTGAGGTTCATCACCTTATTACAAGACGATGACTGAAGGGGTGTTCACACCCCTTTTTTATGTAAACTATAAATACATTAAACTACTTTTGAGTGTTACAGTATGCTACTTAAAGAGATAAAAGAAGAAGAACCACAAAGATACAAGCCAGATTGGACTGAAAAAACTGAAAAGGAGCAAATTGCTATAGTCAACAATGATGGTTTTCAGATCAGAAATATATCAAATCCTTCGTTGGCTGTTCAAATAGCTGCTGTTCATAGGAATCCTATTGTTATTAGACATCTTCCTGATTCATCAGAAGTGGTGCAACTGTCTGCTATTGCAGATCTACAAGGGTGGGCTATCCAATTTATACACAATCCAACAACGAAAGTATTATTAACAGCATTAAAGGATCTAAAATTCATCAAAGATGAAGAAGAATATGAAACATTCATTAAACAATATTTTGCTAATAATACACTATTAATGAAAAAATGGCTTAGATATGGTCAAGCGATGAGGGAATCATAATGTTGTTGAGAGAAATATTTGCAAATAGACAAGTTACACCACAAGGGACTTACGAATATACCCCTGATTTTGAAAAAAGCAAACTGGTGCCCGCTGGTGCAAAAATGGTTGAAGTGAACCCGCACTACGAAGAGGTTGAAATGTTTAAGAGGTTGGGGTTAGATCCAAAAAAACCCCAACACTTTCCTGTCGTCTATGCTTATACACTAACTAAGAAAGCTGAAAAACCAGAAGAGCAGGAGCATATCACAGGATTGATGGATGCTCTCAAAAAACGCAATCCTCAACACACCATGTCTGATGAAAATCTAAATGCTATATACACTAGTGCTTTAAAAAGAATAATGAAAATGGCTATTCCTACTCACCTCAGCGGTGATGCCAAACAGGGGTTTACCCAATTAAAAAATATACTAAACCATACTGCAGTATCCAAATCTGCTGTTATAGTACCAATAGCTTCTAGTTCTCCAGTAGTTCAGATGATGGCTAAAGCAGTGTCTGATGTTACAGGGGCTCCAGTAGTTCAAATGTTCAAGAAAGAGGGGTGGCCAGAACAATCATCTCATTCATTTACCAAGAGTAGAGGATATGAGCCCCGCGATAACTGGATTAACCCCAAACAGCGAACATTCAACCTAGATAGAG
>JALNYV010000034.1 GCA_023229785.1 Candidatus Dojkabacteria bacterium
TGAAGACGATGCCACAGATTTAAATGATGTTGAAAAGGCATTACATTTAGTAAATATAGAATTAAGAGATTCTGAAACAAGTTTTCGACCATTGGGCGATGTTATTGATGATGTTGCTGCTCGATGGAACAGCTTGAACGACATTGAGCAGAGCGCTGTGGCCAATGCAATAGCGGGCGTCCGGCAGCGTGAAAATTTTCTCGTCTTGATGTCAAATTATTCCGAGGTTCTCAAAGCCCAAACAATAGCATCACAATCGGCTGGTCTATCCGCCCAAAGATATGGTATATATCTTGACGGCGTTGAAGCCTCTGCTAACAAAGCAAAAGCTGCTTGGGAAGGTGTCTGGCAAGAAACAATAAATTCAAACGCTATAAAATTTTTCTATGATTTATCGGCAGCAATGGGTGTTGCGACTAAGGGTATTGGGGGACTCATACCTCTTTTAACAACAGTTACTGGTCTCTTGGTTGCACTAAATAGTGTCAAGGTTATGAGCATTGGCAAACAAATAGCGGGACTTTTTACTGGAGCAATGACTGGAAACCCCGTTGCTATTGTTGGTTTGATAGTTGCAGCAATTGGTGCACTTGTTTCTCTTGTCAATTCTTTTCCAACGGCAGAAGAAAAAATAAGGTCAATCAACGATGAAATACAATCATCCGTAGATAAACTAGCCGCTTTTGGGGATCAAAAAACTTATCTTGCAAACCTTATAAAAGAATTTGAAAATCTTAGAGATAAAACAGCACTAACAGCAGAAGAAACAGATAGATATTATGAATTACAAAAATTAATTTATGATATACTTCCTGAAACCAACATTAGTTATGATGAACAGGGGAGATTAATATTAACTAATAAAAATAATCTTAGTTTGCTAAATGTTGAGATGGAAAAACAAATAGCAAATCAAAAGGCAATCAATCTCGAATTATATACAACTCAAGCACTAGAATTAGCAAGTGCTGCTAGGGCACTATTCAATCCCCTACCCTCATCGGCAAGAGGTTTTACTGCTGGAAAAGAATTTGGAGCCGGGGAAAATCTTTTACCTCCCGTTGTAAATATGGAGGGTATTACTGATGATAACAGAGAGATTCTTGAGGGTATAGCAGATGAACTAGTTCGATTACATTCTTTAACGGATGGACAAATTGACCTATCTTTTCTTAAGGACATGCCAGAATTGGCCGAAATGGTTTGGTCAAAAGTCATGGAGCTTAATAGCGGATTAGCAGAATTTCCGAAAGCAATAGCAGAAGGTAATGAATCAGCCGCCCAACTCCTCCCAACTCTCGACCAAATTGTTGCCGGTATGAATGCAGTAACAGCCGCACAAAAAGAATGGGAGACAACGGGTAATCTAAGTGCCGAAACAGTGATAAAACTTATAGGTGCTAATGCTTCCCTGGCTCCTTATCTACACCAAACGGCGAATGGTTTTTATTTAGATGCGGCGGGAGCCAAGGCTGCCCTTTATGCTGAAATGCTTTTATATTTTCAAACCATTGATTTAAAAAACGGAAATACGGTTCTTGCGGATGCAGCGGTTGCTGCTGCTAGTGGTAACTATATTTTAGCGGCATCTGCAATAGCGGCATCGGGAGCATTGGCGGAAGAAAAATTGAGAATGCTAGAACTCTTGTCTGCATTTGCAAATATGTCTTTCACTATTCCCACCTATGGCGGTGGTGGAAGTTCCGGTAATCCTAATCAAAAAGAAATAGATGAACTTAATGCAAAAAAGAAAGCACTTCAAAAAATTTTAGATGAATTTAGAAAATATATCAAGTTACAAAAAGAATCTCTTAGACTTCAAAAAGAAGAAAAAGACTTCACAGAAGACCTCGCCAAGAAACATAAGAGTTTAGCAGAACTTAAAAAAGAACTTGCTATTATTTCTATGGATACTAGCGAAGAAGGTATGGCAAGAAGGTTAGAGCTTGAAGAAGAGATTGCTGAACTTGAATATGAGATAGCATCAGACTTAGAAGATAGAAAATATGAACTAATGCAGCAAGCACTAGATAAAATGTTGGAACTATTTGAAAATTCTATCAATGAACAAATTGAAGCGATTGATGAATTAATTGATGCACTTACAAAGGTTGGAACAACTGTTGGCGGAGTTGGGGGAAAGTTTGAAAAAATGTTTGAATCTGAAGTTCCGTTAACGATGCTACAAAATATTAGAAAATATTTGTTAGAAGAGTTTGGCCCAGCCATAGATGACGTAGCCCAAGATGAAATGGAAACCTTAATAAACGCATTTATAGCAGCCGGTGGAAAAGTTGGAGATATGACTGGTGCGTGGGTAACATTAATAGCTAAAATAAGAGAAGCCATAGAAGAGGCAAAAAAATTTGCAACGTATGGTTATGGTGGTGGCGGTGGAGAGGGTTGTTTCATAGCAGGAACAATGGTTTCTATGGCAAATGGAATCGACATTCCTATAGAAAAAGTTAAAGTTGGAGACCTCGTATTATCTCACGACATTGTTACCAATAAAATGATACCAGCAGAGGTAAGTCAAACCCTTGTTCACCCAAAAGAAACGGTTGTCGGATATTTAGTTATTAATGATAATCTTTGTGTAACTCCCGAACATACGGTTTGTGTAAATGAATCGTGGAAATTTGCTGGGGATTTGAAGCTTGGTGAATTGTTTACAACGCTCAATAACCAAAGAGAAATTATTACATCCATAGAATGGGTTTCTGAAAGCGTTCCAGTTTATAACCTTGGAACAAATAACGAGTATCATAACTTTTTTGCCAATGGATATTTGGTTCACAACGAAGAAAAAAAATATCATACGGGTGGCATGGTAGAAGAACATCATACTGGTGGAGATTTTGCAGGAGGTCTTAAAAGCAACGAAGTCTTTGCTAAATTATTAAAGGGAGAATTTGTTGCCACGCAAGGTCAAATGGATAGATTTATGAACAGAATTCTACCGTCTATGATGGGAGATGCAACACAAAAGGGTGTCTCCATTAGAGAAAAGGGTGGAGGAGATATCAACATAAAAATGCCCATACAAGTTTTAGGAAACCTAGACAAAGATTCTTTGCCAGCATTTGAAAAATTGATGGAGAAGTCCTTCAAGAAAATGACTCAAGCAATGACAGCACAGGGTTATAAAAGAACGACGAACAACTATGGCTCATAAAATAAGCATTTTATGCTGGGGCAGGAGACAAACATCTCCTGTCCCCTTCATAAGAAAGGAGTAAAGAATGCCTTTTTACGCAAAAGATTTTATATATAATGGCATACCCTCACAGTTTTACGGTTTAAAGTTTGGGGAGATAGATGCCAGCGGAGATAGCACAAGTTCTGCCAGTAATCAAATTTCCATCATTCAACAAAAGATTTTTAAAAATCCCGTTCCTTATTTATATGGAGTAGAACAGAGCGAGGTTTTGGAATTTGCTGTTAGTATAATGTCAGAAGCAGAAATACCTTCAACCAAGTATTCGGAAATATCTTCTTGGCTATTTGGTAAACAAAATTATGGTATACTCAGAATCATGCAAAATGATATGAAAGGCATGTATTATAAGTGCTTTTTTACTGAACCAGAAACAATCAGGGTTGGAAATATGATACAAGGGTTTACTGCAACCGTAGTCTGTGATAGTCCTTGGGCATGGAAAGAACCAAAAACACATACTTATTATATAGCAACATCGCCGGGAAGTACTGGAAATTTTGTTACAGAACTTTATAATTATTCTGCTAATGACTATTACACACTTCCGACATCGGTTATTATACAGATGGGCTCAGGGGGTGGGGATATAGATATTATAAATGCAGATGACAACAGCAGAATATCTACAATCACGGGGCTTACTCATTGGGAAACCATTACGATGAATTCACAATTGCAATTAATTAGTAGTGATGTAGAAAGACCAGAATCAATTATAAATAATTTTAATTTAAAATGGCTTAGATTAATTAAAGGAAACAATAGGCTGAGGATAAGAGGAGACGTTAAACGTCTTGTTGTAGTTTATCCGGTTGCACACAAGTCAGGAGGCTAGATGGAAGCATTATTTAATATTTTTAATCAACAGGAATATCCAAGCATTATACTTTGTAATCCTGATAAGACAGCACTTTACTCTCTTGGCCTGGCATATGAAATTACCAACAATTTAAAGTATAACGCAATATCGGAACTTGAGTTTAAATATCCCCAAAGCCATGATGGTGGACTTACAATAGACCCCGTATACGAACTTCTTATTGGTAAAAGACTTATCCTTGTAGATGGCATAGGATACTATGTTATCAGCAACATTGAAGAAGATTTGGATGGAAGCGTTGCTATAAAAAACGTAACTGCTCAATCTTTGGAGTCGGAACTGTTTTCTAGGAGAATTACCGGTTTCCCTGCCAATTTTACTCATACCATTATGGAAGTATTGGATTATGTTTTAGAAAATAGTCCCGGTTGGACTAGGGGATATGTTGACCCATTTCTGCAAACAGAATCATCAATAAAAGGAGCTACGGCGACAGAAGTACCTATCTATAGAACATTTGATACTAAAAATACTACTATTTATAAATTTCTTATTGAAGACCTTGAAAAAGCTTTTGGGTGTGTGCTTGAATTTGACTCTTTTGAAAAAAAAGTAAACGCCTATTCAAGTACTTTTCCAAATACCAACACAAACATTGTGCTCTCCTTTGACAATCTCGTGCAAGAAGTAGAATTCAAAGAAGTAACGGATGAAATTTGTACTGCTCTTTATTGCTATGGAGGAGGGACGGTTGATATCCGAGACGTTAACCCCCTTGGTGGAAATGCTATTTACAATTTTGATTATTTTAAAACCTCACACTGGATGTCTGAAAGTCTTATCACAGCCCTTAATAAATGGGAGACGCTTGTAAGGGAAATAACCCCATATTATCAAACAAATTTATCTGAATTACAAACAATTCTAGAAGAAATAAATAAATTAGAAGAGCAGGTTGAAGTTCGTAAAGTAAATTTGGCAGCTAACAAAAAAGCTCTTGAAGCCCTTCTTACCATAAAAGAAGAAGACAGAACTGACGCAGAAAACAGAAAAATTATAAGAGTAAGGGGTTATATTTTAAAAAATGAAACCCATATAGCAAGCGCAAAAGTTTCAATAAAAGAAAAAAGAATTTCATTAATTAGTTTTGTTGCTGTTCAAATGGAGGTTGTTCACGGATTATATTTTACAAGAAAGTTATCTTATATTTCTTTTAGAGAAGACTTGGAAAGTATGGCTGCAAATACGGGTTCGATTTTGGGGAGTTGGAGAAACACATATGTTAAACCAGCCATTCCATTAACAAACCCTTTACCAAAGGAAAAAATACGAGAAATTGCCCTTAAAATACATGAAGTAAATAATAACATTAAGGCTCTTTTAGAATATATTACAGACCTTATTACAAACTGGGGTACATTAAATAGACCACATCGGGACACTAGAATAGAAATTATATCTCAGTTAAACGGAGAGATAAGGTCTATAAATACACTAATGGCACTCTTTACTAGAATTATTCCTGACGACATAGTTTTGTTAGAACCGCTAGACAATATAGTAATAAGACTAATGGGATACAAAAGTGTAATTAAAGAATCACAATTTGGAGTAACATACACAGAGGGAGAAAGAATAAACATAAACGACCATCCCGTCTATCTTACTCCAGACCAATATACAGAACTATCTCCTTATATTTTTGAAAACACATATACGAATAAAAATTTAGTCGTTGGTAAAGAACCGACCCTTGCTGAAAAACGAGCAATATCATTACAATTGTATAATCAAGGAAAAGGAGTATCGGGAAGAACATCACAACCAAGATATGAATTTTCTGGAAAGTTTATAAATTTTCTAGCACTACAAGATTTCTCATCTTTCATCAGTGAACTTGAACTCGGAAGATTGATTACTATTAAGAAAAACGATGACAGTTATATCAGAACAGCCTTGTTAGAAATAAACATTCCTTATGATAGTCCTGAAGATTTAGAACTAACATTTTCAAACAGCTTTAGAATCAATAATCCAAAATTTATATGGGCTAATATGATGAGTGAAGCGGTTGAACTTGGAGCTGCATCTAGACCTCCTTTGTTTCTTGATGGAACAATGGGTGGTTGGGTTGTTGGCACGGATAAATTAACGGGAGGACTTCAAAATAATGCCAACAGTTTTACTAATGTTACCGTTATAAACCAATCTCCAACCCCAACAGCGTATGTAAGTAGCCTTGGTTATATTTCATTCGGCAATCCTCCTCCAGAAGAATACGGAGATAAAGCGGGTGCTTGGCTTGGGTATATGAATGAACCAAAATTTTCACTATATTCCAATACTGACAACTATTTACAGTGGGATGGCAATAGATTATTAATAAAAGCACAAAACTTTACTCTCGATGCAGAAGGAAACATTACGGCGACAAGCGCAACATTAAGTGGACATATAACTGCCGCAGAAGGATATATAGGCGGTTGGACAATTGGTGCTACAAGCCTAACAGATACTGCTGGCTTGGTGGGCATGTCTTCCGAGGTTACACTAGCAGATGACATTAGATTTTGGGCGGGGCATGTAACTCCTGCAAGTGCGCCTTTTAGTGTAACAGAAGCGGGTGTGATTAATGCAACATCTGGTACGATAGGTGGAAACGCCTTGGGGACTACATTTATTAGTTCAACTACTTTTGTTTCTGGTGCATTGGGAAGTGGTTGGAGAATTATCAACACGGGGGAAGCGGAATTTCAAAATGTTACCGTGAGAGGAATTCTTAAAACGGCCGTTTTTCAAAAAGATACAATTTCGGTTGTAAATGGTCAAGTATTGATTACAAGTGGGGATGTTTTAGCAAGCGATATGACGGCCCTGGATGCTTCAACGTTAACAATAAAAGGAAACACTACGTTTTATGCAAACGAAGTTATAAGACTAAAAGATGGGCTAATAAATGATGAATGGATGCTAATAACAGATACGGCTAGTGCACCAACTTATGTTGTTACAAGAGACTTGGCTGGCAGTTATGCTTCTAATGATAATCCAGTATGGAAAACAGGAACAACGGTCGCATCTATGGGAAGAGGGGCTGTTCCAAATAAAACAGGGTTTATTTTTATGGACAGCTCTTCCGCCAATAGTCCGTTCATTGATATTTATGGACGTAATTCAACCACTTACAATGATTACACCCTTCATGCAAGAATGGGGTGGTTAAAGGGAATAGTGGATGCAGACGTAGGCTTAAGTAGCACAGATGTTTGGGGTTTATATTCTGATAGTGTGTACTTAAAAGGAACTATTGTAGCAAGCAGTGGTAAGATTGGTGGTTGGGTAATCGGGGCGACGAGTTTAACGGATTTGGCCGGTTTAGTCGGTATGTCCTCTGCTGTAACAGGCGGAGACGATATTAGGTTTTGGGCGGGTCATGTAACCCCATCAAGTGCACCTTTTAGAGTTACAGAAGCAGGGAATTTAGTAGCGACAAGTGCAACTATTAGTGGCGCAATTACTGCGACAAGTGGTACAATTGGTGGTTGGACAATAGATTCAACACAAATAAGAAACAGCGGTTCAACGGTGGTTTTAAGGGCAGCGGGAGAACTTGCTTTTGGCGCAACACCTCCCGCTTCAATTTCATCTGGAACTGGTCTTTTTCTTAGTTCTGCTGGAATGTATGGAATGTTATCTAATGTACCGCAAGCCATTTTTAGTGCTACAACAGGAGCTATAACTGCGGGGGCGGGGGCGGTAAAACTGGATGTAAGTGGGATTACCGTTATTGCTGGTATAGCTGAAACTAGTGGGGCAACACTAAAATGGAATGATTCTGGTGGAACTCCATACTTTCACATTTCGTCTGCACAACCAGATGCGGGAGATTACAAGGCTTATTTTAGAATTTCAGACGAAGCGGGGGGTGTAAATAATGCTATAACAATTGAAAGCAACAATGGAACGCCCCATATAATATTGTCCGGTAATGTTGTGCAGGCAGAGACAGGTATTTCGGCAGTGGTGAACGGCTCAGGTGGCGGTCTTTACGCAGGTGCGGCAAGTGACGTACAACTCTATCGAAGTAGTGCAACCTTATGGAGAACACCTGATGGACTAACCGTAGACTTGGGATTGAATGTAGGCTCTGCCTCTGGAGCAGGAACAGGAGATATAAAAGCCTCTGGCAATGCTACGATTACTGGCTCTGGACAATTTGCTAATGTTGGTATTGGCATGGCCCCAAGCGCAACAGTTCTTGATGTAACAGGAAACATGAGATGTACTGGTACTGCTATTCCAATAGGAGGGATAACATCTCAAGGGGTCTACGATAATACAAGCGCAACTGCTAACTATGTCGTAGTATTATCTAATGGTGTATTTAGACTGTTATCATCTTCTATAAAATACAAAAAAAATGTAAAAAACCTGGCTCTTGACATTGATAAATTAATGTCTATCCAACCAAGAACATTCAATTCTAAGTGTAAAGACGATAACCAAAAACTTACCCACATAGGTTTGATAGCTGAAGAACTATATCCAATATATCCCGAACTTGTCAATGTGAACGAAGAAACGTCAGAAATTAGTGGAATTAACTATGGCGGTGTAGGCGTTCTTGCATTACAATTAGCGCAAGACAACAACAATAGAATAAACGAACTTGAAAAGAAGTTGGAAAGATTAATTCAAGAGGATAAATAATCTGAAATTAAATTGCTCATTGACAAAATCAACAATGTGTGGTATAATTAAAAGGAAAAACTATGAAGTCAAAACATTGGAGGTTGAAACAAATGAAATTTAATAAGTTTAAAATAAAACCACACTTATTAATTTTAGGAATAATAATCGTCTTGATTTTAGTTATTCCAATAAAACAAGTAGGAGCAGAGATGTTGGACAGGAGATTATTCCTTCCAACATCTCTAACTCAAACATTTCCAAAAGACCCAATGATAGTTAGGTCGAGGCTATCCTACATCAATAATGATTTATTAATAAATGCAGATGGAGAACCACGCAACATTCAACTCATAAGACTTAATTTATTTAGAGATGTTGTTTACAGAGGAATAATAACAAGCATAGAGGAGAATGAGTTTGGATATGTCTGGATAGGAACATTAGAAAACGTTCCCTATAGTTATTTTACTATTATGAAAGTTGGGGAATTATTTATTGGTAATATTGGTAGCCCACAAGGGGTATATGAATTTTCTAATGTAGGGGGAGATATATATCGTATTATAAAAATAAATCCAATATTCCAATCAGACTAATAAACCAAAATAAAACAAATATAAACAAGGAGAAAAATGAAAGTAAAATTATTAGACCTTTTGACTTCAAAACCAGTTCTTCAAATGATTGGCGAATCGAAAGAATACGATGGTGTAACAACCTATAAAATAGGAAGAAATATTGATGTCATTAATCCTGAGCTAATACGGTTTGAAAAATCTCAAAAAGACTTATTTGAAAAATATTCTGAAACTGTCGTAGATGAATCGGGAGAAGAGACAAAGAAAATTCCTGATGAAAAATTAAACGATGCCAACAAAGATTTGGAGGAAATAACGGAAAGCGAAGTTGAATTAGACATCATGTATATCAATCCAGAAAAATTTGGAGGGTTGTCTGCTGTTGAAATGATGGCTATTGATTTCATGCTCAAATTAGAATAATGTTTATAATATTAAACAACATAAAAGCCCTGTTTTATGCAGGGCTTTTATACTACCTTTGTATTTTACAAGGAGGTGAAAATGGCAACTCAAATTTTGCCAGATGAAGAAATGATTGCCGACAGTGATAAGTTGCTAACTTTCACTGCTTATGATGAAAATGGTGCTGTTTTAAATTTAACCGGAGCAAAGAAACTTGTATGGCTTCTTTCTCCAAGCGGAGATACAAATAAACAAATATTAAAGAAGACTATGGCTGGTAATGGTGGTATATCAATAACCTTTCCTCTTGTTGGAAAATTCAGAGTTCGTTTAGATGACACAGATACAATTGGTTTGGACGGAGAGTACACACAGCAAATTCTTGTAACAGATTCCAATAATAACACCTATAGAGCCGGAGAAGGAAGATTTTTAATTTATCCTGCTATTGCGGAGGTGACATAATGAGCGTATGCTTTTTAGAAGAAGATTCCATGATTGCGGGGTCAAGAAAAACAATGGTGTTTGATGTATACGATGAAAGCGGTAGTTTATTAAATATATCAGGAGCAAAAGTTGTTTTTTGTCCATACGGAGAATACTCAACGACTTCTCTTGAGAAAACAGGTACGGTAAATCCAGCAACCCGTTTTACAATAACATTTACTCCAGAAGACACTATAAGTTTAAGTGGTGTTTATTCCTTCCAAACCATTGTTGTCGATACATCTGGAAATAGATTCAGAGATTGTGAGGGTGATATGGTTATAAGCCCCGCAATAAGGGAAAATTAAATGAAAACAAATAAATTAATTAATTATAAAGAAGAGGAGGAATAACATGGGTGCAACGAGAATAATGTTAAACCATTTATTGCATATCGCTTTTGGAACTAGGGCTGCCGATATTGCCGCAATTCCAGCAGATTACTATTTTGGTTTATCTACAACAGAGGTCACTGATATAACCAACATAAGCGCAAGTGTAACGGCAATGTCTTATTTATTAAAGGTGGTTACTTTAACTGCC
>JALNYV010000007.1 GCA_023229785.1 Candidatus Dojkabacteria bacterium
ATACCAAAATGCGAGATATGCTTAAGAAAAATTTTAGATTTTTATGGGATTAAAATGAATGAAAATCTTATAGTTGGTTGTATATTATATCTATTTTTCTGAGGATTGATTATGTGTATGTATTTCTATGATTTTTCAGACAGAAGAGAAAGATATGTATACGACATAGTTTTACAACTCACGGTTTTTCTTCCTGGAGCTATTATTTACTGGTTTGGATGTTTATTTGGTAAGAAAATAAGATGATAAATAATATAGAAAAAATAAAACCACTACTAAAATTTGAAGATGATAACCATTTCTATTTTTTGCAAATCATAGCACGCAAGAAAGATATAGAATGATTCTCGTGAAACAATAGAGTTATTAAAGACTACTACATCTACTCATTGGAACAGCTCGAGAAAAGATTTGAAGAAATTAAAAACCTATGCCAGTTATTTAATGCTCGTGCCTACATAAGACTTTCACGTAGAGATGCTAGAACTATTGCTAAGGACATGATCGTCGAGCTGGGGGAGGCCTTCAGAAACGATAGCTTTAAACACCTGAGAAAGATTTACTCTACGGTGGTAGGAAGAAGCGTAGGACTGGATAAGATTCGGATTCTAGATTTGGATGATGATAAACTGGACGGAATTACTTTTGGAGGTCTACAACGTTTCTTGATGCACCTCAAACCGGAAGGGGAAAAAGTAATTGAGATCCTCCGCACTAAAAACTGAAACCATTTTATTACTACGCCGTTTGACTTGCAGAGATTCCATGAGAGCTATCCATATATCGATTGTCACAAGAACAACCCAAGTGTGCTTTACTCTCCTTAACTATTATCATGTACCAATGTCGCCAATGTTATCAAATGAAAATTCCAGAAAGTTCTACGGCCATATACTGTGATGACTGCAAGAAGGAACGCGCTAAACTTTATGAGCCAAAGAAAGAACCACCAAAGTCTAGCAACCCATTCGATGGAATGTGAGACCAGGGTAATGTAGATCTTTTTAAAAAGATATTCTGAATCCATGACTAAACTACTTAATCAGTGATGAGCTTTGAGAGAAGACAAATCAGAGAAGATTAAATACCATCTGATTCCACTTTCCATGATTAAAAGACTTGCCATTCATTACACTGAATGAGGTAAGAAACATGGCGACGATAACTGGAAGTGATGAGGGGTGGAGTATATGGAACTGTGCAAGCAGTCAGCACTACGCCACATGATGCAACGATTAGAATGATTGACCGATGAGGACCATTGAATCGCGGTAGTGTGGAATGTGTTTGCATATGAATTTTTAAATGATAAACTTAAGAATAAAGAATGAACGAATTTATTTATACGGTCAAACAAGAAAACAAAGATCGTGAGGAACTCGATAAACTCCTCAAAGAAAAACAAATCAGTGAAGAAGCGTACCAAATAAAACTAGAACAACATATCTATAAGAATAGATATGCACTTTATTTATCGTTAAACCCACCACAATGAAAGAAGAACTCAGGTCGTTAGAGGATTGGGATGCAGAACAATTTGCTCAGTTCTGAGAAGACTACGATAATAATAAATTAGATAAGGATGAGTATGTCAAGAAGATACGTCAACATAGTATTGAGTATCGCAAGAGACTATTACAAATTATAGATTTTGTAAAGTTGAATTAGCATTCTCCTATTGATTTTTCTATGGGAAAAGTTATACCACAATCACATTTTTAACCCTTTACGATTATATCATGTCTACAAAACCATTAAACAGCGGTGAAAGTAACTCCACCTTTTTCTACACCACACTTCGTGGACTTAAAGAATGAGAGACTCCGCACTTTGAACTCAAAAAGAAAGTTGGAGAGAAACAGTACGAAACCACACAGGTTAAATCTATCGCAGGACAGATGAAAGAATTTAAGATCACTCAAGAGAAGTGATACAACACTGACGAGATGGAAGACAGAATCATTATCAAACTTGAAGATGAAAAAGTTTGAGAGACTTACATCCTATCCCTTTACATGAACCGACCGGGTAGAGATATTGTGAATTCAATGTTCTCTGCTAAAGAATTATGAATGGTTGAGATTGATCTTTGGAAAGATAAAGAGTCAGGATTTTTCAGATGCAAGGTGACTAACGATGGTGAAAAACTTTGACGAAAGCACGATAAGTGAGCGTTGAAAGCTATGGTTACCGAGACACCTCAGAAGTCTGGCAAGATCATAAGAGACTACTTCGACTTGGATGAACTTATTAAGAAAGAAGTTGAAGAAGCTGGACTAAGAATTAAGAAAGTTGCTACATCTTTTGAGGATATTGAAAGAGATGTGGAGGACTTGACTGCTCCATCTACCACTAAAGAAGTCACTAAGAAACCAGTAGATGACGATGAATGATCTCCGTTACCCTTTTAATGTTCTTTATTTTTTAAACAAAACCTATCATGAATAAATTGCCAAAAAAATATTATAAACCATTATGATTATTAATTTGATGATTAGTTGTCATAGCATTATGAGCAACAATTTTCGCTTGATTTAAGAATAATCAACTTGCTGACTGTCTCGAGAAAAATTGAACTGTTATAGTGAATAACTACATCAGTTGATCTGAATATCCGCTAGGAGCAGAGGTGCGAGATGTTGTTGAACGTAACGACTACGACTGTAATAAAGATGATTGAGCAGTAGACACAAAATTTAAAGACTGAGATTTTGTGGAAGAATATTGTATGAGAAAATTTAATATAGATGGAGTTACGTGGAATAGTTGACGAGTATACCATAATTCTAGATGAAATAATAGGTCTGCAAACCAGGTAGCGCTCACGTCAAAATACACAGCGAAACAAGCATATGCTCTGATAAGAATAACTGACTTCATGAATCAACTTAACGGTAGAAAAGACACCATCAAGAAACAACTCGATGAACAACTTACTTGAGTAAAACAAGACATCCAACACATCAATTCCTTCCAAAAGTTCTTAGGATTTCCACAAGAAGTAGACTATCAAATTATATCTAGCGAACTTATTAGTGAGGATGAACTCTCAATGATCTATGGTGATTTAGATTATTACATGAACGTATGAATACAATAGAAGAAGTTTGGAAAGATATACCATGATATGAATGATTTTCCGCAAGTAATATATGAAACATAAAACATAATATAAAATGAAACATGACTAAAATAAAAGTATGAAAATGATATTTATCTGTATTTATATTATGAAAACGTGTATATTTACATAGATTAACAGCGTTATCCTTTTTAGGAAACCCCATGAACAAATCTGAAGTAAATCATATAAACTGAATTAAGAACGATAATAGGATTGAAAACTTGGAGTGGGTAACACGTATAGAAAATCAGAGACATTCGTATGATTCGTTATGAAGAAGATCCTCTCAATATTGAAGATATTGAAAAGATAGTTGGAAAAGTAAAAAAGTAAAACAAATTAATATGTTGTGAGAAGTTATTAAAATATGGGATAGTACGGTAGAAGTAAAAAAATTAACAAATATACATAGTGTATCGAAATGTTGTAGGTGAGAGCAAAAAACTGCATGATGATATAGATGGGAATATTTATAATTTAAAATTATAAGATGCTAGAGGAGCTCCTAAAACTTATCGAGAAAATGTTGTGAAGAAAATTAGACTTTGTAGAAATAGAAAGGATTAAGGAAGTTTTACATATCAAATAAAAATGATACTTAAATTCTGAGATAAGATACATACAAACAAGGTCCATATACTTAACGACAAGTATAAGTTTTACTCCACCGAGAAAAATCTCAAGGCGGCTATAAAATGAAACAAGGAACTTACCAAGAAGTATGAGGAACTTAATAGACTAAAGGCAGAATTCAAATATGAAAGGACTCATAAGACTATGTGTGAATATGATGCCGGTAATTATAAATTTAACATTCAAGAGAAGAGAGACGAAATCATTAACGAGATTCTTTTACCTCTTAAGAAAGAGCTATGAGTTTTGTAAAATATCATAAGATACGTAGACTCGGAACAGAAGAAACTGAATGAGTATTACAGGGTGAGGTCATTGTACAAGAAAAAATAGACTGAGCGAATCTCTCCGTACGAGCTGAATACGGAGAGATTTGTATTGGTTCAAGGACTCAGAACATTTGTACTAAATGAGAAGTGAGGAATTGATTTAACTGAGCGTGTGAGTATGTGTTAAAACATCCATGAATAAAGAAACTTTTAACAGACAATCCTGGATATAGACTATTCGGCGAGCGACTTCATCGCCACACAGTTGTTTATGCGCCTCAGTACTACAATAAATTCCGGATGTTTGACATAATGACCGACGGTACGGATGAGGATCCTATTTTCCTTAATCCTATAAAAACATCGGAAATCGCAAAAGAATATGGGATAGAAAGTCCACACATCTTCTGAACGTTCACCAATCCAACTATAGAGCAACTAACTGAATACTTCACGAAACCTCAATACTGAGATGTTATAGAATGAATCGTTTTAAAGAACATAAACTTCATAAATAAATTTTGAAGATTTCAGTACGCCAAATTAGTGAGTGAAAGATTCAAAGAAGAGAATAAAATTATCTTTTGAAACGCTAATAAGTTTGACGATCTAGAACTGAGACTAGCGCTAAAATGGACTACACCTTGAAGGTTCCTCAAAATTCTCAATAAGATAGAACAGCAACAAGGTAAAAATTTCAACGAGAAAAATATCGCAGAGATTTTGTGACGTGTTCAGTATGATGTAATCTGCGAAGAAATTCCTGGTTGGGTTAAGAATGAGGTAGTTAACTTCGGGAAGTTAAGGAAGAACATAACTAACATTGCCAGGGTTATGGCTTTGTGATATATAGAACAGTGAGAGAATGCTCCAATATTTACATACAATCACCAATGAAATGAAAGTAATATTCCTACAGGGACTGATATGATCGGGCAAGACAACGAAAGCACTTGAGATAATGAAGAAACATCCGTGACAGTACAAACGCTTGAATAAGGATGAGCTTCGTGCTATGGTTGATGACTGATACTATGGTAAACATACCGAGAAAGAAATACTTGCAGTAAGAGATTTACTGATCAAGCATTTTTTGGAAGAAGCAAAATACCATATCATTATAGACGATACCAATTTCAATCCAATCCATGAGGAAAGGATTAGAATGCTGATTGATATCCACAACGAGATTACATCCGGAAATGTTAAGTACGAGATGGAGGTAGTGATAATTAACACTCCGCTGGAGGAATGTATAGAACGCGACAAGAAGCGCGAAAATTCTGTTTGAGAGCAAGTAATAAGAAACATGTATGATAAGTACCTGAGGAAGGACTTTATACTAGAACAAGACGAAAAACTTCCTCGAGCTATAATTGTTGACATTGATGGAACTCTAGCAATTAAAGGAGACCGTGACATTTTTGACTATTCCAAAGTACACTTAGATTTACCAAACAAACCAATAGTAGACTTGGTCCATTGAGAACTGTGCGAGATATTGTTTGTCTCCGGTAGAGAAGATGTCTGTAAGAAAGAGACAGAGACTTGGCTAATAGAGAATGTTTTTCAATGAGAATGACACCTATATCCACTAAAGCTGTTTATGCGTAAGGCTGGTGATAATCGTGATGATACTATCGTAAAAAGAGAGATATTTGAGAATGAAATTAAAGATAAGCATTACATCAAATATGTCTTGGATGATCGTAGAAAAGTTGTGGCCATGCGACGCGACCTAGGTTTAACATGTCTACAGGTAGCTGACGGTAATTTCTAGCCTTAGGTTATAGAGTGTGGTTATATTCTTCCGACAATAAACAACTTTTAGTTGCGATGGTCGGAGCGTAACTTAAATTACAATATGAATATATTTCAACCATTATTATGATTCGCTTTCGCTCTAATGCCAGTCACTGGCGCAGTGAATACGGGAATCGTAGATACATGAACTGTGCAGACATGAGTTAATATTGAAGAACAAACAAGAAAGTATGCTATAGGTCATGGATGAAAAAGTGTAGAATCGTATTTTAATTATTGAAAACTCTATGGAGTAAAGCCAGAGGTATGAGTATGTATAGCTGTTTCTGAGTCGTCCTTGTGAAAACATATGCAAGGAAATAACATAGGAAACGTAGGTGTACATGCCGGATGGACTTTCCCAACCCTAGATAGATGAATACAGGTAATATTCACTAAGGCGTTGAATTGAAGATATCTCAAAAACAAACAAACGGTTTGAGATCTATACCGCAATTGAGATTGCAAAATAGATTGTAGAGCCTGGTATGCATCTGGACCTCATGCTCAGTGAAATGTGCTTGCATGTTTAACCGAGATTTACTGAAAAAAGATAGGACCAGACTTTAAAATAAGACAATAAATTAGTGGGTATAACCACACATTTGATAAAATTTGACTTTTGATACCCCAATCACTATATACACCATATTTACATTTTAAAACTTATTAATGACTGACGAAACAAAAGTACAAGAAGCTCCGGCTGCAACCAAAAAACTTAACGTAGAAGATGTAGTTAAATTCATACAATCATCTACAATCAATGTAGATTTCAGTGGAAAATTCTTGCTAGACATTATTGTGAAATTATCAGATCTCCCTATGAAGAGCGTAGAGGGCATGGTTAGGTCACTCAATAGTGTTATCAATCAATTTGTTGACAAGAACTATAAGGCACCTGAAGAAGCACCAAAACCAGAAGAAGTAAAGTCAGAAGTTATAGAACCTGAAGAAGTAAACATTGATGATGAAGAACCAGAAGCAAGTGAAGATGATGATATGGAATAAAAACAAAACATAAGTACCTAGTACGAAAGAACTCTTGCAAAACGCAGGAGTTTTTTTAAAAGCTTAATATGAGATATCGGATTACCACAGACAACCACTTCTACCACAGGAATATACATACTTGGTGTGGTAGACCAGAATGATTCGAGGATAAAATCTGGAAAGGTTTTGATGAACTTAAAGAGGATGATATACTCATTAATCTTGGAGATGTTTGTTGGAATTCTCACAGTGATATACATCAGAGATTCAAGGACTTACCATGTAAAAAGATACTTGTCAAAGGAAATCATGACAAACAAACTAACACATTCTATAATAGATACTGGGATTTTGTTTGTGACACATTCACACTTAGATATAATGGAAAACTCTTCTTGTTCAGCCATAGACCAGAGCAACTAGTAGAATGAGTAGACTTCAATGTGTTTGGTCACTTCCACAACGCTCCCATAGAAAGACGAGAAGATTACTTAAAGGAGAGGATAACAGACAAACATATTCTCATATCGCTTGAAGACACTAAATACAAGATGGTATTACTTGATCGAGTGTGGCTTGGGAAGATTGAAAATGATAGAGTTAAAAGTCTTTTAGCATCTAAAAAATAAAAATGGAAAAAGTAAATTTCAAGATCTGTATAGACGACAAAGAGGATGCGATCCCCTACATTGAACGAACAGAACTTCAAAAGAAACTAGGTGACAACTACTATGAATTTTTCAAACGACTAGTAGCCGAAGAAATTGAGATTGACAGATTCTGAGTGGGAATATCCGACGTAGAAAAGTACATGGCTATGGCTACAGGAATAGAATCAGAATGGCCAGAATAAACACATTTGGTGAAATTTGACTTTCTAGACACAAATCCTTATACTGTAAAGGATGAAGTTTTCTAAACAAATCAAGGATGCGTACCAAGATGACATACAAGCGGGCAGATCATTGCTGTATGAAAACATAGAAAAGATTATCAAATTCGTAATGCGTAGATATTGAATGACCAATGTTCCCATAACTGAGGACATGAAGCATGACGTTTTTCTAGCAGGAGATGATATGTATATTAAGCAAAAATATTATCTATTTGAAAAGGTTTTTGAAGCTATAAAGAATAATATAGCAAATAATAAGAATCTTTTTTTTCGCGTTCCGAGAGATAAAATCAGTCTCATCTTCTCCAATATAGACATAGACTGAGAGGAGATGGAATGATATGAAAGTAGGGACACCGAGGAATTTCTAGCCAACTTAAACACAGATCATATAATACAGAAGATAAATGAATTTATGGTTTCTAATCTTACTCAAAAGGAAATGTTTATAATCAATGTTTCATTCTTCACTGATGTCCCATATAAAGATGTGGAGATAGGGAAAGTGTTATGATGTAGGTCAAATACTATAGATGCAATTAGAAAGAAGGCTCTTACAAAAATAAGAGATTTTATCACTATAGATCTAAAATGACAGCAATTTGTTGATTAATTCATGAAGGAAGAGCTTATATTTGAGGGGACACACAGTGAACGACCGATAGTATGCTTAAAAACATATTTCAAGATAAGGTATTCCGTAGGTGAGATTATGTTATGGGTGGTTGTTGATCTTATTTTATGCTTCAACTATTGAAATATAAGTTTGTCGTCCCTGAAATATGAGAAATAGAGCCAATGGAATTTATGTGTACAAAATTCATAGACGAGGTAAGAAGATGTTTTTCTGTAAATTGATATAACGAAAGGAAAGACGAGAAAGACCAGCACGAATGAGCGTTTATTGTGTGATATAAGAACAGATTGTTTGTTATAGAAAGTAATTATTGAGTATATGAAACACCAGATCAGTTCTGCGCTGTATGAACATGAGATGTCTATTGCCTTTCCGCACTATACTTATCAAAATGAGAACAACCAGAAACTAGAATAAGAAAAGCATTAGAATGTGCATCTTATTTCTGCCCATCCGTTTGATGAGATTTTACTATTATGTCAACCTAATGAGACTAACAATTATACCACTTGAAGAGAACTACACTACCGTAAGAATATCTGCCACGGATATAGAATCTCTACAGAAATGTCCAAGAGCTTTTAGGGAATCACCAAATATTCCCAATGAGGCAATGAAGTTCTGATCGCTAGTCCATAGTATGATTGGACAGCTACTTATGAATAAAGCGAATTATGATCTTATATACTCTCACTTTGTTTCCCCGGTGGAAGATCCAATACAACATAAATTAATGGACAAAATAATACAATCTACGCGAGCAGAAATCCCAGAGATATATCTTGGAGAAATTAAGTACGAGGTAGAGGTAGAATATGGTAAGTTCTTAATAACTCTGGTATGTAAACTTGATGGAGTAGAAAGAGACGATACTATTGCCGACTACAAGACATCTAAATCTAGATACAAAGATACGGAATGAAAGTTCCAAAAATATCTTTATCCATTAGTCTTCCGATGAAGTAGATGAAAGGATGAATGAATAGTAAAATTTAGATACTATGTGATACTCAAACCTTCCGGAAAGATCCAAGTAATCGATGAGAATATAGATCTTAAAAAAGCAGTTGTTGTATTGTCAAATATGTTGAGAACCTATCTATATTGTCTTGATAAGAATTACTGGCCAGAGAAGAAAAACTTCTACTGCGGTTGATGTAATATTAGAGAGGTATGCAACACTTTTAATCTTATAAAGAAATAACATGGCTAAATTAATCCCAAAGATCGTGCAGTCCATAGAGGTAGAGGAATGAATAGAGGCTCGTTCATTATCTATATCTGTGGAGTACGAAGGTAAACAAGTCACACTAGAAACTATCAGAAAATGAGCCCTAAGTAAATTAGAATCTTACTGTATCAAAAGAGCAAGAGATTATCTCCAAGGAGGTGTAGTTCCTCCAGAGGTTCTAACTAATGAGTTTACTCTCGCTAGAATTGCATGGAGTATTGTAATGGATGCCCTAGATCATTCTAGTAAAGAGAACAATCCTGCCTTTGTTTGCTACATCGACAAAGCTAAAACTAGGCCAGAACCAACTGCGCCGGTTAATAGAACCGATGAGTTCTTGAAGAGGCAGTTTGCTGAATCCGTGCCAGACATTGAAGAAGATGAAGAAGAGGAAGCACCAGTAGTTAAGAAGGTTGTCAAAAAAAAGATTGAAACATGATTTGATGTTAATGTTCATAAGGAAGAGCATGGTTGACTCAAATTAGACGTGACTGAATACAAGCCAACTGGTATTGCTAGACAGGCCGGATATGGTAAATCAAAGACTGTCAAAAAAAAGACTGACAAGTTTGACGAGAACTGAATCAAGATTAGGCAATGAACTTTGGATGCTGGCGATGGATTCAATCCTAGAAAGCAACCAAGTATTACTGAATGAGTTGTAGAATAATTTTTAATTTTTCATAAAAACAAATGGCTGAAGAAAAAAAACAAATGAAAGCACTCCTTACCAAACTAGAAAAACTCAATGATAGTTTCTCCGGTGAGGCTGAGTCTATGGTTAAAGGTGATGCTGTAGACATCAATAAGTTTCAGAAACTATCTGGTCAACTTATGCAATTTGATTCATACTACATGGCTCTTTATGGTCTACGGTTATTAGACAAAAGAGATTATGATAAGAAATACATCGACACGTTTTTGTCACAAAGACCGTTAGAGTCTTCTGATAAGAAAACGGAAATGAAAGTTGATGAAATGCTGTCTGCCGATAAAGCAGAGCTCGATGACATGAAACACTACCTTGATACGGTAGAGGTACTCTATAAGGACGCTGAAAGAATCCGGTCAACTATGAAGACCGTAATGTTTATGCAAAGTAAGATATCCCTAGTGGACTAATTTTAAAATTTAATATTTATTAATGACCGATCAAGAAAATAAGGAATGAACTATCGATGGTAAGATAGTAGAAGAGACTGAGGAATACGTAATCATCGAGTACGAAAAAGATGGTGTTGTATTACCGCAGAAAATAACTAAACAATTAGCAATCCAACTCTTCCTGGAAAAGGAACAGTTTATTTACTGCGCCGAGAAGGAATATGAACAACTATTGGAAGACATCAAGAACTTCAATCCAGACACAGAAATCAAAGAACGTCCAGCAGACATACCGCTAGATGCTTACGATAAGCGGGAAGCTTTTAAGAAAAGACTTCAAGAGAAAAAATTGAGAATGGTAGAGATGGTACCTAACGCTAGAGAGTGGATTGATGTATTCAAGAAGCAAAGAGATGAACTCAAGGAGTTCCTTTCTGATAGTATGCCAAAATGGAATGAAGAACTAGACAAAGCACTTTTAGAATTTAAACCAGCAGAATGTCGTTAAGTCGGTTTGAGAAAATTCTTGCGTTTATCGCCCAACATTTAAAACTGATTATTATTTATAGGAAAACAAATCCCTATAATTTCTTCCGTTGGAGAATTTGAGTAGTAGAATCTACGCCATTTACAGATGCGTTAAAATATGTATGATCTATCTTTGGTTGGATATTCCGTCAAATTAAATCACTATTTGTGTTTATAATTCTGGGAATGGTAGGTTTATTCACGTTCATTGGGCTTCCCACCATGTGAAATATTATCGTGGATGTCACAGGAATAAAAAGAGTGAGGAAAGGTCAGTGAGAGCAGTATGAAGAAGAAATTTGAATGGTTTGGTCTAAATATCAACATAAATATTCTATCGAAGAAATGAAAGAAAGAATAAAAGATTTCTGAAAAAATTATGCAGTTATGATGTATTCTGATTTGGGCGAGAAATGAGCAAAAGAAAGAATGGAACAGATAGAGAGGGAAAGGCTTACCAGAGTATGAATAGATAAAGATTATATTGACGCAGCAATTAAAGAAATTGAACAGCTAGAGATCATTGAAAGTAAATGAGTACTTTATACAAAAATAGATGCTGTAGGCGACGTAATGAATAGTTAGTGCCTTAGGTAAGAATGATATTTAATTGTTAATTTAAGTCTATGCCTGCAAATGATACAGATCGAATGCGTCAATATATACGTAAATATATGAAAAATATGAAGAATAGACAGAAGAACCGCAAGCGCAAAGTTGATAGATACCAATATCAAAAGAAAAACTGAAAGATTCCTAAGTGAATGGAGCTTGATCACGAAGATGGAGTAAATGGGAAAAGAAAGAGAGTTATCTCCAGAAAGTCCAATAGGAAACGCGGAGCGGCTCAAATGAATAAATCACTAAGAAGGAAATATAGTAAAAAATTAGCAAACTATTAAGGGTAGCTTTAAGACAAGATCTTCCCTGATTGTTGACGGGTGTGATGTCTGAGACAGTTAGGAATGCAGAGAGCCTGGGGTGGACAAACGCCATCACACGATCCCCACTAGAGAGCAGAAGTAAACCGTGAAGATCAGAAAAAGCTAGGTGTAAAAACCTAGCCTTTTTGTTATTTGAAATTATTGTACGTTTCCTATATAATCACATCCAAAACTAAATCACATATCCACTGAATCATTTCCATAGATGAAGAATTCTCCATCGATATCTGAATTACTTCTATTCTCGAAGTGGACTGAGGAAGCATTTCCTGCGTCTGTTACTGAGGTCGATACCCTAGTACAGAAGAATAATACATCATTTTCCTCTAATTGTACTATATCACTATCACAAATTGTCAATCTTTGTAGCCGGCCTCATAACGCGCACCCGGTTCATCCTGCTGGTGGTACATGTAAATTGTCTCCATTCTGTCCTATTACTCCGCCGAATCTTGAACTAAGCGCTATTGTATTGCTACTTCCCCTACGGATCAACATCATCGCTCTTATAGCCGCTACTCATCTATTGACTTCTACGTTTCCTTGGAGGAATATTCTATATGGTCATGTCTTAGTAATTGTAATTGTCCCATCGGTAGTGTTAATCATACCAGGAGCGCTAGAATTCTCGAAGGAATCCTTTAATCAAGTTCATGATCCAGCATAGTCCGTATTTACAAACGTACCAGTTACTCATGGGCCGTAGTTACCAAATATGTATATCATATCAACTAAGTTTGATTGTGCTGGTATCGAAACCGTAGTGTCAAGAACTATCTTGGCGTAAGGTCTCGTGAATACGTTTGTCGCGTCTGTTGGGGATTTAAGTTGGATAATAAGGTGGTTGCTACCATCATTTGTAAGTTCTATCCCTTCTCCAGCTTGTAATACATTTTCAAGGTAGTCTCAATCTTCTCAAGCATCAACCGCAACCTTCTTATCCTCTATAGATGTAGTAAGCCCAATCTTAATTTGGTCCCCATCTCTAGTGACGGTTACATCACTGCCAGGTTCTGCTATAAGAACAGTTTCTAGATACCCTGGGGTTTCTCCCGGTCATGCGGCAACCATTTCATCGGTAGTATCGCAACATTGAAAACTTATCTCCATTTGCTGATCGCCTGGAGTACCTATAAGATTAAGATCTACGTTTAAACCAGCGACAAGTTTGTCTTGGAGATTTCCAAGTGAGTCTGTCGGGGTTAGTGAAACTAATCAATCTGACATGTGTTTGTATAATAAATTAAAATTATGCTATTAGTGGATTTCTTACTGCTTTTCAGTTCTTTATTGTGAAGGCTAGTTTGGACCTTCAGTACTGCTTTGACTTCCTATTGAATTCTCTCTCATATTTTCATATCGAGCTCAGTTCCTTTCATTTATCAGAAAGTCTCTTCTGTCAAGATAGTAGATAGCCATATTTTTGGCATCTTTGATAAGCTATCTTTTCGGCAGAAGTCTTGTCAACTCATTTCTTTTGGAGTTGGTACTGGAATGATTGTAGAACGTTGAATGCCATAACGAAAAAAGGTTAGAAGTTATCATTCTAACCTAAGGCATTAGTAATAAAACTATCTCTTCCATCCCATATTTCAAAGTTTTTTATCTAATGGTATTTTTCTAAATATCCTACTCCTAATTGTATTCTCGCATATTCATAACAAATTAGACAATTCATGTATATCATAGTATTTTCAATTATATTCTATTTCTTTGCTAGAATAACTTTTATGATAATATTTTTTATTATTTATAGCATCGTCAATACTTAATCATCTCTTTATTCTTCACATAAACATATCATATGATATGTTATTTTCTTTTGCTATTTTTATATATTTTTCATTTTTAAATTTTCTATTAGAACTCTGTTGTGAAAGCGTAGCTCGTCTACAATTTCCTGGACAATAATTTCATTTTTTATCTGGAAATCTGTCAAGAGTTGTCTGTTTTTCTCAATACATATCTACATGCTTAATATAATCATCATACATATCATCTCTAAAATTTTCAAATTTTCTCCATTCATTACAAACCAATATTCACTTTTCTCAATATATACTATAATTAGATGATTTCTTATTAAAGCATCTATCGATCATAGATTCTCGCTTATTGTAAAAACGAGTTTTAGACATTCAATGAGTTTTCTTAAATGGTTTTGTTTTAGACATTATCGTTTCGTTTCTCTTTCATAAAAACGCGTTTATTACAGTTGCATGTCCTAATTTCCAATTCATCACAAGCATCATAGAACTGAAGTAGTGCGGTATCGTAGTCTTTGGATAGTTTGTCTTTAATAAGTTCATAGGCTTTATCGAAATCTTGCGATAGCATGATAAATTTTAAATAATAAAAACCGTGGGATTTGCGGTCCCACGAGTTTTTTCTTCTCCAAGGTTTTTTCGTAGGGCTGGGATGGTTTAAACTCGCCTCATACTGGTGCTCGGTCTTTTGCTTCATAGTATCAGTTGCCTTACCTTTACAAACCAACAAAGTAGAATACTATGGGAGATAGGAAAACCATTCATAAACCTGTATCGCCTATTTAACGTGGGATGCGATAACGCCACGGCCTGTGTAATATAAGGATTTAATATATAAAAGTCAAATCTGAGAATTATGAGTACTGAGCTACGAAGTTGCGGTTATTTGCTCTCATCGATTCTATTCTTTCATCTTCTTCCATTCTCGCGATTGTGGCCATGGAAACAGACTCATCAAAATACTTCCTACTATACGCTTCTGATTTTTTTCAAATATTTGCTTGACTTATTGGGCGAAGATACCCCATTATACGTACAAATATCTGACAAGGTTGTCTTTTTACTTCCTCACCTTTAGCGTTAGTAAATTTGTCGTTTTCTCCCATGGGTATGTTATTTAAGAATAAAAGATTTTATGTGATCAGATAAAAAATCTTTGGGGCGTACACCGAAGATCTCTTTCAATATTTCTCAATCCTTAATAAGGAATATAGTTGGTAGGTTGGTTACCCCATATTTTGTCGCTAGTTCCATATGTTCTTCCACGTTGAGCTTATAGAATCTAACCTGTGAAAACTCTTGCTCAAGTTCTTCAATTATCGGTTTTAACATCTTACATGGAGAACACCAAGGTGCTCGGAAGTCTAAAAATACAGGTCAAGTGCTGGTAATATCCATTGTAAAAATTAGGTAATAAAAAAATATATAACTTCAAGATTTATATATTAATTTATGGCACAATTGCCAACTACTTTCTGAGCCTCTTTAGTGTTATGTCAGGAGTTCAGTATTGGTTTTTTGTTATTGTTATGTAACCTGGTTCGCTATATAAGCTCAATCTTTTATCATATTCCCCCTCTCAACACAGCGCGGGTAATCAAATTATAGTAGCATCTTTTGTCTCATTTATGCGTATATTGTGTTTATCGCCATATAAACAAAGATTATATTTGTTCTTTTTTCAATATTTCCATAATATATCTTCTGGTTTAGTTTGTGCTAATTTAGCCCAATTATCGTCGCCATGGTTCACTATCACATTGAAATCTCACAAGTCTATACTGCTAGTCTTATCCATCAGCACAGTCATATCTACATCTAGATTTCATAAACCTCTTTTTATCATTTCATAGATAACTAGCGCTCATGTTCTGGCTTGGTCTTGTTCGTGATTCACACCTACTCTATCGTGATTTCCACCAGTGCATATGAAGTGAATCTGTTTTCCAGACCTATATAGTTCTACTAGCATTGACTCCATAGAATTTACTATCAACATCATGAGATCAAATCCAAATGGTCAATCCATTCCTTCGATTTGTCCCGGATGCATACCTCATTCTACTAAGGTTTCTGCCAAATCTCACAAGAATAATAATTTTACATTCTTTTCTGGTCTAGCAAGAACTTGCTGTGTCATTTCATATAATCTAGCAATTACACCATCGGTTCCTTTCTTGCCAAAATGTAAGTCAGAGAACCCTATTAAGACCGTGTCATTATTCTTAATGGCGACAGGTTTGAATCACTTTGGCACTTCTATCGGTTCGTGTTTAGTTATGACCTTCTCTATATCCTGGAGTAACTGATCAACGCTGTTTGCATAGTTAGATAATCTCTTAAACTCAAACTCTTTTTTATACTTCACTTTATTTTGGAATATTTTAACATATTTGTCGTTTTGGGTTTCATTCACACTATCCTCGATAAGTTCTTCCAATTGCTCCGGGGCGGTGTGCTCCAAAGTATATGGACTAACAACATGAGAATCTTTATAGAGTCTCAACCTATTCTTGATCATATAGAACAGTTCTGGCTTCAGTTTATACTTCTGGATTATTTCTTCTCAGGTAAGATTTGATCAGTGCTTAGAGAAGTCTTTGAATATGTTGTCGACTATCTCAATCTTGATTCTGTATTTCTTTTTAACATCACTACCGTAGTCGTCTTCTTCTTTCCTAATGAACACATAATATCCATCGGAAATGTCGTACTTTTGCATAGTGTTTATACTCTTGTTTAATTCCTCAATTCAATCTATAGTGATTGGATCTATTTGGATGTTTGTTTCTGCTTTCTCTATTCATTGTTTAATATCGTGGATTATTCATTTCACAGCGTACTTATCATATTTAGTAGTTCAGTACCAGTGATTTAAGCGCTCAGCAATGTATCAACTTCACTTCCTTTGTGTTAGGTACATGTAATTTACCTTGTCGATAATTTCTTGAGAATGTTTCATATTTTTGTTTTAAAGGATAAATACTTCCTATTAAAACAATTCCTGTCAAAAATCAAGTTGAAAGCCTAATTATGTACTTTACTTGTATTGTTTATGTATGATTATATATTCTCAAAATTAGCTTTTTTATAGTCGAAGAACTTTGGATATTTACTGATCCAGAATGAATCAGCGATATCTGACTTTCTTCCTGGAGCTATATCCTTGTGTCTTATGATGTTTGTATATGGTATTTTGTATGCTTTCATAAGGTGTTTAATGAGTTCGTTTGTTGCTAGAAATTGTTTCTCAGTAAACTTTCATTTAGCGTCTGGGCCAACTACTTCAATTCAAATTGAATATTGGTTCATGTATTTCTTTCCTTCTCGAGCAGACTCTCATGCGTGCCGCAAAATATCTGTAGGATCACCAATCTTTCACATTTCTCAGTTTGGTCATATTACGAAATGGCAAGAAACATCTCAAGTGTTACCTGAAAGGTATCTGACATTTCATGTATACGTTCACCCTCAAGTGTGGTGCAGAACTATATAATCGCAGGAATTTTTTCCTTTTGATTTTTTAGTTGTTGTTACTTTGTCGTTGAAGGTGATCATTTTGCTTGTAGTCAAGAATCTAAAAATCTAACGTGTTGGTATTTATCTGTACATTTATCTAACTTCATACATTTAAGACAGAAATGGATAAGTTCCTTTGCATCAGTTATTATTGCGTCGTGTCAAAACATGAAGTTATATCACTCTGCTGTTGATTTTTCTAGTTCACATCCTTTCATTCTTATTCTTGGAAAAGTAAATCTTGTGCTTCTTTATATTTTCAATGTTTTAGTAGGTCTACTAGTTGTTTACATGTATCGTGTTTAGAACATTCAGTAGAACATTCTTTATCGATTACTGCCTTGTCCATAAACATACCATCTTCGGCCATCAGGGTGTCGTCTCATAGAATAGTGACCATACATTCTTTCCTTTTGGAGATACCATAAGGATTATATCATCTTAGTTGTCAATCTCAATGGTCCATAATCTCCTGTTTAGCCATTCTTGTCTTTGATCAGCGTAGTAAAGATTTCTTTCGTAGTGCAGTCTTTTTGCTTATCGCATAAATTACATATACTCTCCAATATTTCTTGATCCATTACTCTAACGATCTTCTTCATTTCTAGAACAATATTCAAATTCTTCCGTCCTCTAAGATTAGGACAGATTACGTTGTTGTCGGCGTAGGCGTTATCGATGGAACCAGTCATAGTGATTTGTCTATATTAAAATTCTTGTTAAGTTTGTTGTATGCCAGCCATAGTCATTGGCTAGTCGCAAATGCGGTGGTTAGGAATTTGATAAGGTTTGTAGCCATATCGGGGTTGTGAAATTCTATTGCCGTATATACTAATCAAATGACTAGTAAAAGTCAAGCAATAAGATAAGTAGTAGGTATGCCCCACTTTTTACTTACTTGCGTCAGTAGGAACATCGCTGCTCATAGGAGTACTTCAACCATTTGTATCTTTTTTAGGATCTAAATCTTCTGTTAATCAAGCTTTATTTAAAAAGAAATTATTTACTCTACTCTCAGATTTTCTAATAAATTCATATATTTTAGGGGAAATTCAAATTCACAAGATTGGGGCGTGTTTAAGGAAACTATGTATCATATCAAGAACAATAGTAGCATAGAAAAAATTAAAAGCAAAAGACGTTTCAAATGCATGATCAAGCGCAACTCATAAAAATAACAAAATGTAATATCAAACTAACTTCACCGCTCCAAGAAAAAACTTCTTGAAAGTGAATCCTTCCTTGATTATTCCTGCTAATGTTCAAATTATCATGGTGACTAACCGTCCCATGAATATAAGTTGGAGAGTAAGAACTCTATCGCAACACGTTAATTCAGCAAATACAGCAAAACAAGCTCATAATATAGCCTTATGCCATCGTGAGTTCATAATGGTATTCCTTATGTAATATCGAAGAGTCTCTCCGGTAAGCATTATAATGCGTTGATAGCATCTAAATCTCCTTGAAGTGATGCAATTTTACCTACAAGATCTGTTTTAACTACACGTCTTACATTCTCTCACATCACGCGGTCTACGCCATTGATGTCTTTTTCTACGTCGGGAGTTACGAATTCAAATACGTTTGTGTCTTGTGTTGCTCTACATGTTTCTGCCATGATTTATGGTAATAAGATATAAAATTATTCTATGGATTTTATTGAATGATTTGGATCAATTTTATCTAATATTCTATCTAATAGCTTACCTAATACTTTTAATGTTCATAATTGTTTGTTGATTCATATCGCCGAGCTTATAGTTTCATCTTCGTCTCAGAATTTATGTCATTCTTCAGTTATAAGAACTTTATTGAATAAGGCTCCGCAAACTGTATTTCCCAATTGGTCTATCGATATTGCTATTCACATAAATAGTCTTCATATTTTTCAGTCCATTTTACTTGGATGTATTAAGCCATCAATTAATGAATAGATGAATCCTATCGGTCCAAGTATGGCAAATAGAATTATGGCCACCAACATGAGTATTAAATATCTCATTCTGCTAATCAATATTGTAAAATGTTTTGTAGTGCTACTCATAACGCAGTACAATTAGCATATGACTTTGGCGTATATGTCTTTGCAGGAAGACCTGCTCATTCATAAGCACTTCAAGTTCTCGCAAGAAGGTAATCAAATATTCAAGTTATTCCATCCTCATATAAACCTTCAATTCCATTATCCTTGTACATTAAACATAACGTTGCGGTATCGTTCATAACCATAAAGCATTCTACATTAGTAAGTTCATATATAAGCTCTGATTTAGCTTTTACTTGTCTAGACATTCTACATAGATAAGACCTTTCATCGAATAATGAACCAGTCTCTATTTGTTCTTCCCTAGTAAGCATCTCATCGAGTTTAGATTTCTCTTTAGTACATTTATGTTGCGCACAAAGAAGTTTATCTGTTTCTTTAAGATTTTCTCGTCAAGTAGCATTCATTATATTCTGAGCTTTTCTTCTACAGAACTTGTAGTCTCTTTTAGCATCATTTTGATCTGCATAAACAAACCAGTGATGTATACTACCAGAAAAATCTATATGTAGATTCGAGTCAAAGTTCTCGTCTAATATATAGTCCAATAGATCTGTGCTCTTTATCTTTACTAGTTTCATATCCTATACATATCAAATAAAGATGTTGTCTATACATGCTGCTGGATTTTCTCAAGAGTTATTATTATTTCTTCGTGTAAATACCACCCTTATCGTCGTGCCTGCATCGTCTGCTCATAGACTCAACTCTGTGGTATTCCATATACTTGAATCATTGTATTGTGTAGCTCATATTCTATATCATGTTCACAATAGATTATTCACCGTTGGAGTTATAGAGGTTGGGCATTTTGATATTCTAAAGTAATCATTAGCTCCAGCTTCTCATAGACACTTCCACTTGAAAGATATTTGTAGATCGGCTATTCCTACTGGTATTGCTATGTCTTTATAGAAGTGTACTACCGCTGTATCTGTATTATCATAACCAGCAGTTACTCATAAATCTGCGCTTATATATGCTCAATAAGTTCAAACAAATTTCTCGTCAGTTCATACTGTCCGCTTATTAGTCTCGGTTCAGTTTACTACTGTCCGACTAGATAGGTCTCAGCTTTCAAACTTTTCAGAGAAAATTTCATTGTAGATTATCTTACCTGTTGATTCCACAAAACTTGTTCAGTCTCGGACCACCGTGGTTTTCCTGTCTGAGTTCCAAAATTCACATCAAGCAACCGGAGCAGTCATAGAATACATCTGAGCGTCTGTAATTACCATAAGCGCAGAAGTATTGATATTATCTGATTCTATATCTCATCACAAAACCTTCTCAGTAGGAACTCCTGCTGGGATATATCATGTGTTGTTGTCAAAAACTTTTACCGTCTTTTTCATGTGGCTAGAAGTCAAATAAAGCGAAGTGGTCTATATCTATCTCGGAAACAAAATTGATATAATCTACAAACAATCTCTTGTCTGTATTATTTCATGCTGATTTATAAATTCATGCCCTATAATGCATTGCTACATCATTTGGGACGTTGGTATCTATTTCAATTATGGTGTTACTATCTATTTGGTATTTCATTTTATTATGTTGTTTGTCGTATCTCATTTTGAAAGTGTGTCGATTTGTATCTACAGTAATTCATGTATCAGTAGTTGTTTCTACGCCATCTTTCCTAGTAATAAACATGAAGTTAGTAGTGCTTCTGCTTCTATCATAAGTTATTCATACACAGTCTGTTCAGAATGCATCCGTTGTTTGTGATTGCGTTATTCAAAGAAAATGTATAGCATTGTGGGTAGCGTCGGACATGTCTGCTATTTTAAATCTAGCAACAAACCACGTATCATAATTTCACATATAATAAGCATTTGCTGTTCATCTTGAAAGTATCGCATCGCCAGAATCATTTACTAACATTTGATTGTAGATTGGTTCCTCTGTTGCCACTGTGGAGAGCACAAAAGAAGAAGCTCAACTTCAAGCTCAGTAAGTTGCGTGCCATCATTCTCTAACGCCAGAATTATAGTCATCAAATCGTTGCCTATATGCTTGTGATCATCTTGCTAATAGAATGTTGGTCATGTCTATATTTAAGTATAAAGTTACTTAGTTGATATCGTTCTGCTACCAGATGTGTCTTTTTGGTAGTGGATTCATAATGTAACGGCTATTGCATCGTCCGGATATGTATCTGCTGCGTCTGAGGGATTTCTAAAGAGTCTTCCTACGAATTGAGAACGGATTGTCTTTCATGTTCAGGTTAGTGTTCCAAAAGACGTATATCTAGTTGCTCATGCAGTTCAGTTTGCAGCAGTTGTTCATGTAAGCGTTGAAAATGATATTGCTCATGTCGCAGAATCTACCCGACCTATTTCTACTTGTCGTTTAACATCTCAAGTATTTGCCGTTGAAGGCATCCAGTGAAGATGTAATTCAACATCGGTTCATTCCTTATATCCGTGTTGCATTTCCTGGGAGAAATGTAATGATTCTAACTTATTATTTCCATCAAATCAGTGGGCTTTCACAAGTGTGCTTCATGGTACAGTAACAGCATCAGGTGGTGAGGTTACTTCTAGTCATGAACTTAATGGCAAAACTTGATCGTCGTAAGAAATTGCGTCCCCAAAACTTTCCTGAAACCCTCCAACGCTAAAATCTACGTAGTTTCCTCATCCTACATCACCTATCTTGAAGGAAGGCATAGACTTTGCGTCATCATGCCCAACTCAAGTTGTTATATCTACTAATCATTTTAGTTCGTTAGCCATTGTGTATTTCTATGGTTAAAGTTTATCGAGATGTCTCAACCGCATGTCTAATTCGTTGTCCGGAAGTCACACATGTGTAAAGATACCCGCTATTATAACTTAGATCTCCACTAGTTCATGCGCTCGTTGGTGTCATTGCGGAAGTTCAAACTGTTTTCACCAAAGCTACAACTCATGTAGTAGCAGGAAAGGTTATCGTCTGTAGTGTTCATAATGTATGATCATTAAACGCTAGTCTTGTTCATGTTCAATCTCATCAGTTATCATATTGTAAGTATGTAGTTGTCATAGCCATACTGTGTCCTATTCCATCATTATCTGTACACTCATAACTTCATTGTCACATCCATGATCAAGTACCAGTGACTGTGTTTCGATTAGAGAATGTAAGGTCTCAAGTATCGAAGTAAACCTCTATTTGATTATCTCAGTTGCTTGTGGCAACGTAGTTGGATCAGTTCCAATATAGGAATGTTCCATCGGCCGGATTACTTGGAAGTACTGGTATATCGGAAGTCAATGCTACCGTTCCAGAATTATTTGGGAAGTCTATTGTCCTAGTGGCAGTTGGTGTGGTAAATCATAGGTTTACATAATATGTTGATCCATCATAGTATTTAATTTGGTTATATCTTAATCATACTGATTTTCATGTAGTATCGTCAGCAACCTCTGCCAATTCAAAGCTATATGTACCAGTAGTTCATAGATTAGCACAAACTAAAAATGGTTCTGCACTAATATCAGCAAATAATCACACTCATGCAGCAGATTCAGTTTGTGATCGTCATCATGATCAGTTTCCGGCAAGTAATGTTCAAGAATAGGTAGATGTAGGTAATCACGCTGTGGCTCGGCTAAGTGCTCCTGCGCCATCAGTCTTCAAAAATTCCCCATTATTTCCAGCGGTCCCTGGGTATTTCCAAACTAACCATGCGGCTAGATTTGAAGGTAGTTGGAACTCATAAGCGTAGTTATGGTTGTCGGATCTATAAAAATATCATACTCCATACTGGCTAGGATTCATCACATGTGATTCGCTCCATAGTAAGTTATCGCTCAAGCTTCATAGATTAAAGCTTCATGTAGCTCTAGGCACAATATTCCCGGCGATCACTTTGTCGAACTTGACTTGATTAGACATCTGTAGTATTTATAAATTAAATATTATTAGGTTCTTACTTCTACATAAGACATTTTTGCAATCCATTTAATAGTGTGTGAAGCTTCTCCAGTAACAGTTAATGTAAGGTTACTATTTGCCGTTGTTCACATTACTACAGCCCAACTATCAGTTCATGCGTCTCACATAATCAATTCTACTGGATTATCAGAAAGATATGTTTGTGTTCATATCAATTTTGCATATCATTTATATTCCCGTGTTTTTGTATCTCATGTCGTTGACTGTATTGCTATAACCTCTAATGTATATTTTATTGCGGAGTTTGCGTAATTCATCGAAAACCTACCAGGGTTATCGAGTTCTCTTAAATATATTTCGTGAGCAGATCAATCTGTTGATGTGTATGTCCAAGTAACATTACCATATCAAAATTTGTTATCTCAAGAAGCATTATCGCTCGCTCTCCAAACTTCGCCGTATCTTCTTGCCTTAGAATAAGAACCCAAAGATAATGAGTAACTTGTTCCGTTGTCACCTGCCTCTGGTCATATTACTATAGAACGTGTTCATGTACATGTAGACGTACTCCCTATTGCTATTCATCTCAATCAAGAGTGTGAAGTTTGACTTCATAAAGCGACACCCATATTACCTGTAGCTTGAGTGGATTGACCTATCGCAACTGAAAAATCTCTTGATACAGAGTCTTTACCGAAAGCGATATTACCAGCAGAACCAGTATAGTTAGCATTATCTCATTGTCACATAGCGTTTGATACCCGTCGAGTACCATTCCATATCCATTCTTTTACTTGTCCTGGACATATATTTTCAAGAACTAAATTTGTATGATCAGTTATTTGTATCAATACTGAACTTGAATATGAGTTATCGTTTTTGATTCTGAAAATAGCTCCAGTTACCACATTTGTGTCTGTAAGTTTTACTACTCTTAAAGCAGAGCATCTTATGTGTTGGATTGTTTTATCTGTATTATATATGAGATTTTTTGTTGCTGTTATTGTCTCTACGTTAAGCTCTCGATTATTTATTCAAGAACTTCATATTGTAGATGCTGCTCTTCTTTCTACATTTTTTGATCATGAATTTCGTACCAAAATATTGTCCTCTCAATCATTTTGAGTGGGATTTGTATCTATATTTAATCCAGGAACATAAACCTTATTGCTTTCTACTGCTATAATTGCACTACCTCATAAAATGACAGAATTCTGTACTTCAGAAGATATCATTCAAAGTTGTCATCACAATATGGCATTATGTGCCGTGCGTGTTTGATTTGTTCAATTTTCTATACCGGCCTGTCTAGAAAATATATGATTATGTTCAATATATTGTCACACATTTGATCTAATATACCAAGGATCTTCTCCGAATTGTGGTATTCAAACGTAGTCTGTAGTAAATGTTATATATGTGTCTGGAGCAGAGTAAGTAACATCACTAATGTATATAGGTCGTGATCATTCTCCGTCAGTTAATAGATATGCTACTCACACTGAAAAAACATTTGTTTTGTCTCATGAGAATTTCATAACTACTGGTGGACCATAGCTTGTAACCTCTCGTAAGGTGGTTGTTGGCATTTGTGTCCAGTTTAAGTCTCCAAAAACTCGGTTAGCGGCTCAAACAGAATTTGATGTTCATAAGACTATGGTATTTACATCTGGAATATAATTATTATTTCATATAACCGTTGTTCACTGTCAATATTGGTCAAGATTAACTGCATTTTGTGTTCATTTAACTAATACACTATATACAGCATTAAACATAAATCCATCGCTTCCTCAAAAACTTCCAGCATTATTATACTGGATAGAGTTATATGGCGTAGCTGGAGTTCATGCTCCTCATACTTCTGCAAAATAAACATCACCTCATCGATTGAAATGATCTCATAAATTTGAAGTTCTGAATATTCTATTTTGTAAAGTATCTCATTCTGTTATAGTAAATACATATCAAGTCGCCTCCATAGTGGTTGCCGTATCATCAGACCTTACTCATCAAACAACTGGAGTAACTACATATATTCAGTTATAGAGTGGATTAAATAAATTATCAAGATATAATACCCTATCACCAGCCACCAATTCTACGCCATCAACAAATGTTCAAGGCAATAAATCAGTTGGTGCGCCGTCAGTATTATAAAAACAGAGTCTTACGGTAGCATATTTAATATTTCCGCCGCCTCCTGTTCCAAATTCTTCATATGTTATCGGGTCTGTGCCAAAAACAAAGCCTTGTATGTTTGTGTTTTTAAATATTTTTCAACTTCATGTATCTCACTCCTTTACAGTAACAAGACTACCGATTAACAACTCATTATTATCACATTCAATTGTTCTTGTCATTGGTGCAGTGGATGGAACCCTATAGACTCCATTTTCCTCTGGGTTAGTTTGACTATAAAGCAACACTAACTCATCTGTATTTACAGTGACACCATCACAATCAAAACCAGTTTCAAAAGTAGACAAATCAATATTTGTTGAAGAAGCAGCTTTTACTGCCATAGGAAGTCTACCTACGAAATACTCTCTCATTCTTTCATTTATAGAATTTCTCTCCTTATTAAGGATGCTGTTCTGTAAAAGTGTATTAATGTTTGAGTACGAATATTCCTTTGAGATTATAGTCATTTCATATATATGAAAGAAATAAATTGCTTTTACCGTGTGTTGTTACCTGGCTTCAGATTTGACTGATTCCAAGCGGACTTGGCTTCAGATTTGACCGATACCAAGCGAACTTGGTCTCAGATTTGACTGATGCCAGGTAAGAACACACGATGTGTTCTTATATTATTTAAACAGTGTTGATACAAATGCTTTGACTTTGGCCATCTGAATTTGCTATATAATTTACTCTTATTGTTTCTGACATAGGTCATAGAATATATTTACCATCTTTTTTAATCATAATTGCAAATTTGAAATATTGTGCTTTTGATCTTTTGTTTCACCCCGTTGGAGTACTTACCGCTCAATAATTATTTATTGGATCATATGGTAATGTGTGTGGATGAAACCGTTGTGCTAATTCTGTTTGACTTAGAAGGAGTGATTTATGTTCTCAACCCAGATTATTTCATGCCCAAACAGTATTAAAGTCATTTAATGTACATCGTGCGCTTTCATCTAATGTCCATGCAACTGTTCTTCATAGTTGATCCATATATCATCCAGCATAATTATGTGCGTTAACACTCATACAGAATCCTCTTGGCTTTTTAACGGCATATGCAGATGTACCACGTCTAGTTGCCTTTCTGAATCTTCTTTTTTTGAAGAGATATATTCTAGGTTCGTATGCCGTAAATTCATCATCCCCATCTCAGTTATAACTTGTCCATGAATACCGTATTCATTTTCATCACGTCAATACATTAGAGGAGTTGTCGAATAGCCTAAGTTGTGGGATATAGACAGGGTCCTGTTCTGGAACTAGTATAAACTCAGCTACAGGTCTATATTGTATTTCTCAGTTTACTGTATTTCTTACAAGGAAGTTAGTAAGCAAACTTATGTCTTGTGTGTTTGTTTCTGGAGTTCCAGCAAGAACTAAACCAGTGGTATATGTAAGATTATTTTTTTCTATTGAGGCCTGGATTCCTACTCATCAAAGTATTACTGTTCCTTGCCTTGTGCCAGGGATAATATTATTTGTTCATCATAAGATAGCATTCCATTTACATTCACCTCAGTCGTTATTCATTTGACCGCGGTACGTGAAGAAAAAGTTATCATGTCAAGCATCTGAACCATTTCTCACTATTTGATCTGCTGTTGTTATGGGACTAGCATAGTCTGTAGTGAATGTGATTTCCGTTCTATTTGGTCCAGCAAGATATTCAAAGTTTGTTATTGTTATATTTTCAAAAGAAGCTCAGTAATTAACTCCAAGCAATCATCTTCAGTTTGCAAACCACTGAGTCCTGTCTCATCAAATTCTTACAATTATTGGTGGTCATTGGTCTTCCACTGACATTATTTGTTCTGAGGCATACATATTGTTCTGAGAACCAAGAACCACGTTGTGTGATCATGTTATTTTATTATCATCTCAAAGTACATAGTTATCTGTCTGTATGATATGGTTGCTATATCAACCTATTAATATGTTATTTACACTGTCAAAAATAAGATGGTCTACTCACCCGAAAGCACTATTATCATTAAATTGTATAGAGAAATTATTCCCACCAGGAGCGGTCGACAATCCATCAACATATTCTTTATCGACAAGGGTCCTCGCGTCAAAGTCTGCGGAGTAGTCGGCGTTATATTTCTGTAGGTCTCTTAAATCTGCCATTAGTTATTTGTAGAGAAATAAATTGCTGGAGTAATATGATGAGAGCCAACCAATTGCTGGCCCTCAGGTATATTATTCTAGACTCATAACTTTAACTTTAATGTTTGCTGTAGCGACAGCTGTAGTAATGGTCAAATTATCACCATCAACAGCAGCAACACCAACAGACACTTCATCAAGTCCTATGTATGCTTTAACGATTATATTTGTTGCATCAGTAAGTCAAAACGCGTGGTTAACATTTGCAGTGAACGGATAAACTGATCCGGTAGTAGCAACTGTGTCGGTAAATACATGCTCTGAGATAGATTCTGCGTATACTTCATCGATAGCTTCCTGTACGTTTGTAGCAGTAAGACCTGATGTAGTATTATCGTAGTATTCTCTGATTGAATATGGATATATCAAGTTAGTACCTGTAATTGTTCCAGACAAGAAACTGATATTATCAACATGCGTTACCGCTGTTCCACAAACAACATTACCTGCTGCAATTACGCCATGAATGATGTTAGGAGAAGTTGATGTAGCACCATTATCGAGTGACATAGCTCATCCACCTCCAGTATTTGCCACACTTGAATTGAATAATTGTGCATATCATACAGAAGAAGCGATTACATTATTAGCCGCTGAGTTACCAGTAAGTTTTGCCAAATTCAATATTACTCATCCACCTGTTCCATTAATGGTAGGAACTGCTCCAGTAGAAGCTATTGTACATAGATTGTTTTGGAATAATCCACCAGCATTCATTGTCAAAGCAGTTACCCCAGCCGCAGGAGTCAAATGGAAGTTATATGCTTGAACTACTGCATTACAGATTACTCTATTGTAAGAGTAGCAATCTATAAAAGAAGCAGGACAATTAATTGTTACTGTTTTTGCTGTTCCGGCGAAACTAACATTTTTAATGTTAATAGGACCAGCTGAACCAGTTACGAAATCACCAGTTATAGTAACAACATCACCTTCACCCAATAGAGATACCCCATCAGGAAGTGTAACGTCTTCAGTATAACCACCACTCATAGCAGCTACCTTTATAATTCCACCAGCAGGAGCTACTGCAAGTGCGTCAGTTATTGTCAAGAAAGGTTTCAAAATACTACCAGTCTCTGTATATACGTCTGATCTATTTCCATCTACATATACAACACTAGTAACTTGTGTATCTAGGTTTCCATCTATCTCATCGATAGCATCTTGTATTGTTGTTGCAGAAAGACCAGAAGTTGCATTATCATATCCGATTAGATCTGCCGTAGTAGTTTCTGCCAAGAAAGTACCGAGTTTCAATGGAGTAACGATTGTTAAGTCGTCAGTCAAAGCATCAGTCTTAACTTGTGTAGCCAACATAGCAACGCCAAGTTCTGTTTCTGTTGCTTGATCTCTATTAGATTCAATTACGAACCGATTAGCATCAGTCTGCCCAGGAACGTCTTGTTTAGCATAAACAACATCACCAATATTTACGACAGTTCCAGAACCAAGAGTTCCAGCTACCGTTACATAAAAGTAATCTCATTTCTTGATATCAGCATACGCTGGAGTAGAAGTAGCACTTGGGAAAATTCCTGTACTAGCATCAACATCTCATCTGAATTGTCCAAGAGCAGTAATTAATCAATCAACATAACCCTTATCTACCAATGTTCTAGCTGTGAAGTCTGCTGAGTAATCGCTCGCATATTCAATACCAGACGTTGTAGTTCTAGCATCTATAATTGTGAATGCACCAGTCATTTCAGGGTATAGATTTATTTCCGCACCTAAAGCGCTCGTATAGAATCTTATATCAGCTCATTGATTCATTCCTATAGTCACACTGTCATTATCGTCAATTTCTAATTTAGCAAATCCTGTAGGAGTAGACACATGGAGACCAAGCATATTGCTGAAGTCTAATGATGCTAATGAATTTCCATCAATAGTTGTTGTTACTGGAAGCAATGTTCCTCAAAGTTGGAAATCATCAGTAACTCTAGTGATACCATTACTAGCTGTTAATGCTCATGTTCATCCACTTACTGCATTATCTACATATTCCTTATCGACCAATGTTCTGTTTGTAAAATCAGCAGAATAGTCCGCACCATATTCAAGACCAACAGTTGTTGCTCTACCATCAGTTATGGTAGCAGTTCCAACACCTAGGTTGATGTTGAATGCACTAGATTGGATAATTAATTGATTTTCGCCTTGTTTGTCATTAATTGTGATTCCGTTAGAAGATAATGTGAGTACATCTTCTTGTAGGAGAATACTATCACCATTACTGTTTTCTACGTAGAATCTAGGAACTCCCTGAACAACAAAATCATAACTTCCATCACCATTAATTGTTGTTGTTTCCGTAAGTGTTCCACCAAGCTTAATGACATCAGTATCGATGTGAATACCGTTGTCTGCCGTTAACTCTGCTGGGATATTCCCGATAGCGTCGTCAACATATTGTTTTGTAATCAGCGTGTTCGCATCGAATAATGCACTATAGTCCGCTGCGTACATGTGCAAATCATAAATGGGTAGCATGTGTGAATTTATAAAAAATTAAAATGGTTAGATTATAATAATCTCACCAGTAAAGGGTGTTAGGAATTCTGCGTCAACCTCATTATCATTAATGAAAGTTAGTCCGCAAGATGCGTACTGTCATAAACTATTTATGCATGTGACAGATACTCTTTTCCCAAGGTTATGTAATACTTGATAATTAGTAACGTCTGTAACTGGGAATACTAAAGTTTGTGCTTCAGCAGTAACTGGCAACCGATTAAGGTTATCCATTAAGTTGTCTGAGTTTCCTCACATAGCAATATCGCTAAGTTTGTACGTTGCCTTGTCTTCGTAACAGTAAACTTCCATACCAAACTTTCTTCTCTCGAGAATTATTCAATCTCTAGCGAGTAATGTCTGATGAACCTGAAATCAACCATGTTGTAGGATGTCCAGGGTTTGGGGATATGGATCGCTATAGTCTGTCGGAGAAACTCGGCCTCACAACCTGACTCATCAGTCAACTCAGGGATTACCGCTATTTGGGATTATCAATGGTGCCACCATAGTATAAAGTGATTAATAATTAAACGCTGATTCTAAGTGTTTGTTGTCACCCTACAATATTTACTGATTTGTAAACAAGGTAAGTAATGCTCGCTCCATGTGCATTAGTTGTAGGAACTGTTCCTACTAAACCAAATGGCACAGGGAATCCTGTCGCAATATCTACAAAGTTCATAGTAGGATCTGGCAAAGTTCAGAATGTATCAGGGTAACAAAGATATTTATATTTTCATAAATCCATAGCATAAGCATAGTCTCATGTCCTTCCAGATTTCAATGCACTGTTTGCCAATGCTTCTATATCTGCCTCAGTTAATGAGGTTGCTGCGTTTGCTCATCGCCATACTCTAGGTATAAATGAAATATTCACCGTATTTGAATTTCATGATAACGGATGTATATCAGTAACGGTCGCTGTATAAGGGAATGTTGTTTGCACTGCGGAAGTAAGACCGACATCAGTATGTGTCTTTGTTCCACTTCATGGTCCAGCGACTTGTGTATTAATCCCAACAGAATTTCTCTTGAAAGTAATGCTTGCTATGTCATACGTGTGTTTAGTATAGATTGCGTTTAGAACAACATTTACTATATCTCACAATTCATAACTTCACGCTTGCGGACTAGATAAACTAACAGTTGGACCAGCTATGGTCACTGCCGCTTTGTTTACCATATCTGGTAGACCGGTAAATGCATTCGTTTTATATGTGTATTTTCACATTTTAAAGAATTATATATTAAAGCCAGTTTAATGTTGCTCTGTCTGCTCGTACAAATTTCTTGTGTGGAGTACCATTCACTGAATATGTCTGAGTAATGGTTAAGCCAGCACCGTCATCAAATTCAACAATTTTCTTCATGATCCATATAGGATTAGCTTCATCAAGAACATCTCTATAGAAACCATCCGCGGTACCATACTCAGCGATTCCTTTATATGTCACAGTTGTTCCAGCTCCGTCGTCAAATTCCTCAATCATTAGTTTTGAGAATTCTGGCAAGCCGTAAATTCATGTTTTCATGTGTTTAAATTAAGAGTTAAATTATCAATCTTACCTAAGGCAATTCTAGTATTGAGTACCACTAGGACCTACGTATGTATTTGTAGGAACATTAGCAGTTATATTTGACCCTCAGATAGTTACCGGAGTAGTTCATTGTTGAACTTGTGGTAAGTACGCTAATGGGTTTCCAGAAGCGCAGAAGCAGGAGTAAGTGCTTTCTGCATAAACGTGTTCTGAATAGCTCTCTGAGCCTCTACTAGGTTTGTTAAGAGTGCATCTCTTTGTGCTTTGATTGCCTTATAAGTTTCCACAACATATTTATCCGTGCTACCGGCATATTGTTGAATATAGTTATTAAGAAGTTGATCATATGTTTTGTAGAGATTATCGTACTGGGAAAGCATTTCCTGTTGACCTTTCAATGCTTGTTCTCATTGAGCTCCGGCCAGTTGATTCTGTGCCGCAGCTTGTTGTGAGAAGTCTGCTCATGTCTGTCTACCTTGAGCTTGAGCCAATGCTTGCTGTTCTGCTAGGTTCTTGGTCTGGTAGGCATTCATATTCTTTGCGTATTCATCTACTCTTGCTGTCTGTGCTCATTGTGGTCCGTATTGTTGTTCTCCTATGTTTTTAAGTTGAAGTGCTTTGTTTTTGATGTCTTGATCTATTCCACTCATTAAATTAGCATATTGTTGATTACCTGGCTCGAGTAGTTGTCATAAGAAATTATAACTCTGAGCGGCTTGGTCGGTTCGCTTGTTAACTGCGTTGGTTGAGTTCTGTTTAAGTGTAGAATCATTATAGGCTTTCACTAGATCGGGATTTGGGTTTGCGAAAGTTTGATTGTAGTTAGTTGTTCATGGCTGAACTCATAAATATTGTCCTATTCCAGCAGTGACATCTCTCGGACCTCCCAAAAAAGATACCATTCCCTCATTTGGAGAAGATAGTCTAGAATTTGTTAGAGCGTCTTGTTTCGTCACTATTTTTTTCTGTGGTGGATTCTTAACAGCCATCTGTATATTTAGTTATTTAAAATTAATTATGGGCAACTACAATTATTTACATTTGATTGTGTAACATAAGCTCATCCGGAGAGTAGCATTATATCTTCTCTGTCCGCTGGAGTATCAGTACCATTGACTACCTTATCCAATAGCGTCTTAAGTTTTTCCCCACCTATCATAGTTTCCCCGAATAAGTGGCATGTTATCGTCCCAGAAAGTAGTTCTATGTACACCATATCACCTTCTGCTATAGTAAGTCATTCTAGTACTGTATTCTCGTTAGCTGTTTCTTTTTGGTATAGATTACTAGTACTTGGAGAATCGCCGTTGGCTACAATATAAACATTGTAAGTGCTAGTCTGTCCACCGATGTTATTAACCCTCAATAGTGTTAGTTTCGTAGTATTATTCGTTCCTACGGTATAAATTACGGTAGGAGTATTTACTGCCGAGTCATCGAGTGTTATTTGTCCTAGTATGTGTCGGTAGCCGGTCATTATGTAATTTCGTGGATAAATTGTCATATAATTGTTGGTAGTGTCGCTCTTAAATGGCAAGCGCTTGTTCTCCTTCTATTAAAGTCATGCATTATTTTGTGAGTGTATGCGTCTATAATTTCTACTGGAAAGTGTCATCGATGATAAGCGTGGTATAGATCTATAAGAAGTCTACGCGCTAGGGTTTTGAATCTTAGTTCCTTAAACCTCGCACATCACATTATTTTTGAATAATATTGTTGTGGTATCGTCATAACAATTATTTACGTTTTAAATGTTTCTTTTTCCTTCTTTTCCGTCAAAAGGTTTTATATTTCCTGCCGGATTTTAATCATCCAGTGGCATTAACCGTTAGGGTATTCGGGCAGACGATTGCTCCTTGTGGGAATTGTTCCATTATTTCTTCTTTTTAGATAAACGTTTCTTTTTCTTTTTAAGTTTCTTCTTAAAGCCGTCCGTCAAATAATAGTATCTGATTTGCTTAGCTGTGTAGTGTCTACCACTTGGGGAGACGTAGTCGTCTGGTCAGATTTTGCGGAATGGCATCGATAGCTGTTGGGAGTTAAATTATTCTGCTTCTCGTATGACATCTGTCGCCATTCAAGCTCATGTTAAAGTTCGATTCAAATATATATTAGTATCATCAAATGTACAAGTTGCTCTTTGGCCACTATTTGCAATATCATTCATTATCACACGGTCAGAATACATTTGCATACGAGCTGGATTAGCCGCATTTAATCAAAAACACAATTGCGTAGTTCAATTATATACTCAATGACCAGTAGTTGTTTCTGTGTAACTTGCATTATCTCTAGTGAAATTGAAGCTTACTTTTTTAGGCGTTCTTCATAATCAATGTGGTATCGTTTCTATTCAACTTGCTTGAGTAGATCTAGTCGTATTTCATATAGAAACACTTCAACCACCACTCATGCTTTCTATTTTATCGTATATTGAATTTTTACTAGGAGCATTTGTGTCTCCATTTCGGGTAGGTCCATAAGCCGCATCAGAAATTAATCAATCAGTTCCTACTCAACCTCAAACCAAAGTCGCTTGTACATAAAGAGTTCAACTTGGCCCATTATTTCTTTCTCGTGTTATTGTAAAGTCTGTTGCAGTAACGGCAGAAACGTATGCTTGATATGTTGCACCTCATGCTTGAGAAGAATATATACATCTATTAGAGGCTATAAACAATCCAGTTGTTGCTACTGGATTGTACCAACAAGAGTTTTCTCAAATAGCATAACTACCAAATGAGCCTCATTGAGGAAAGTTTGCCGTAGGGAATCAAGTCACGAATTGTATAGATTTTGGAATTACTCATAGTGTGTGTGGTATTACTATAGAGCTATCTGGTGTGGATGCATTTAAAGTAAATGTCATTGTATCAGATAACATAACACCACCATCTCATGCGGGACCTTGTGGTCAAGCACTTACGTTTCTAAAATCTCAATCTACATATAAATACTGGACAGGAATACTGTCTCAATCTAATCTCCGATCCATTTTTATACTTGTTCCGTCTTTATATACTCTAACATAAATATTTCATTGTCACGTGGAATTGTGTCAACCAACCTTTAGTTCTTCTACGCCATTTCAATCCAAATAAATTGGTCAATATCAAACTATCTCGTCGTCATTCGCCGTAAAGTCTGTTCTTATATATATTAAAAGTGAATATGCTCAAGTAGGTATGGTTCATATAATTTCTCAAGTTCATGTATTGCTTGTTTGTGAATTTTTGGTAACTTGAGTAATAGATGATATATATCATCAAGTTCATCAACCTCCACCAATCACACTTAATGGATCCCCCGGAGTTCAATCTCCCATAAGAGTAGCGTCATGGGAAACGGTCTCTAATCAACCCTTTACATTAGTCACTCGTGTATCTAGGATATGCACACGAACATTGTCGTATGTATTTCATCCTCCATAAGAGTTATATCTGAGTGTATTTTCTGTCCATAATATAGTAGCAAATCATGGTACTGGAGTTACTGCATCAAAATAATTCCTTACAGAATATTTTTGACTAACCGCAGTTAGAACTTCATCATATATTCATTCCATATTTGTTCAACCATTGTTATATCCAAATTGGAACATCACCTTATATCTTCCTTGTTCAACATCAGATTCTGTGACATTTAAATTATGTATCACTTCTTCCTCTATTCCGCCGATTACATTTTTTGCGGTGGATATGAATATTGTTTGACCCGCTCACGAACCAAGTCACCCGGTTTGTGACCATAAATCTTCGATGATTACGCGATAATCTGTTCATGTATTCTTAGTCATAATCTTTATGGTATTTCATTGCCAGTTAGTTTCTCCTGGTCCAGGGTCAGCCGCATTCCAAAAATGTGTCTGTTCTGATCACGTGTTTGGGAAAGCATTATCTCCTGCACTTGCCAAAGTCCAGCGATATGAATGACTTACTCTATATCTTCCTGCTTCAATATCTGCCTGTGTTACATTAAGATTATGTGTATAAGAATGTATTTCACTTCAGTTTACACTAGCGATAGGATCGCTCACGAAGACTATATTTCCTCAGGTTCCCCCACCGCTTCAGTTATCAACTCGTCAGTTTTCTTTTGACAAAACCTGCGCGGCAGTTCAGGCGTTAGTTGTTTTGATTTGTGTTACGTCTATTTGTTGGGTCATATTCATATATTAATATATTAAATATTTCTTTCTTTATCTAGTCATAGAATGTTTACTCGTTGCTCTCTTGTATGTGTTTCTCATTTATAAGTTATATATCTTGAACTTCTTCTGTTGTTACATTGTTCTTTTCTTGTTGCTCGTCTACAATTTTCTTTACAATAATTTCAATTATTATCTATCCTATCTAAACTAGTTTGTTCTTTTCCATATTCTTTAATGTGATGTGAATAGCTTTCATACATATCATCTTTAAAATTTTCAAAACTTTTCCATAAGTTTTTTATTCAACGACCTCAATAATTTTTATACCATCTACATTTTTCATTATTACATCTTTCATTTAAACTATTATAACGGTGATAAAATAGATCTTTTGACATTCAATGTGTTCTAGCGTGACGTCATCTCTTACATCAACAAGATGTAGTTTGACCCCTTATCACACTAAAAAATACATAATAATCAATTTTTCAACAATCACATATACACTTTACTTGTCTAGTTTTAAATTTATACTTACTAATCTCTGGATCTACTTCCTCTAGAATCGTAAGGTATCAAAACTTTTTTCATACATAATCTTCTATAAAATACTTTTTTCTAAACATGGTTTATATTAGTTATAGTAATAAAACTTTTTTGTGGGAGGCAGAGAGCTATAACCTTCTCTGCCAATTACGGAGCAACCCGACCATTATTATTTAATAAACATAATCAATAATTATATTTGTGTTTTGTGGTGGTACACTATTAAAATGAAGTGTTGTTCATATGATTGTAAAATCTGCAATCTTTTGTCTTAATCAATTTAAATACACTTTTCATCAAGAAATATATGTATGCGTTAAGGTGAAATCATCTAAAATTCAATCAGCTATAAATTCCTCAGTATATTCTTGTATAAGAGTTGGTGTGCTTCAAACCATAACCCGTATAATTGCGTGTTCGGTTACTCATAATTGTGGACTAAATGTTATAGTTTGTGTTCATGTGTTGTAAGTATAATCAGTGGTTGGGAACAATCATGTTCCAGAATCAACAAACACCATAAATCATTTTTCTGATATTGGTGTGTTTATTAACATATAATCAGTGATATTATTGAGTGTTTCTTCGTATTCCCGAGTTCAATTAATAGAAACCATACCTCATCAAGTAAACGTTATATTTGAAACATTTAAATTTGATACGTTAGTATCTCACTCAAGATTAATTGTCGTGGTGTTGTCATATGTGGTTGTGTAGTTGTCTGTGTAGGATGTCGAGCCTCATTCATAAACCTCCGTTACATTAGTATTATTTACAGTAACATCAGTCTGATTAATGGTTCACCCCGTGTTATTTATTGTAGTTGTGTTGTCGTAATTACTTATATAATTACTATTATAATTTTGTTCTCAAGTAGTGTTGTTAGTTACCGCATAAACTATATCTCCAGCCAAATTTAATGTGGAATTTTCTTCAAAATTAGTGATGCTTGTATCTGAGTAATTTGTGGTACCATCTTGATTTGTAATGCTTGTAGAAGCGTAATTACTTTCTGTAGTTCCATTATAGTTCAAGACAGAATCAACATATGTTCCAATGTAGTTAGAATCATAGTTCTGACTTCATGTGTTTGTTGTGTTTGTCCGATCAATAGTCGTTAAAGCAGTAAATGTCACGTTTCATCCAATTTCTCATAACGTGACAACTGTGTTAGAAAGATTCAAGGCGGTTAGTCCCTCTATCCAACTAAGTAGATTGTTTTGTACATCTACATCGTTCTCAATACAATCAGCAACATCGCCGCAAGTGAAACTTGATCAGCCTCATGCTACGGTAACGTCCACTCTATTTTCAAGAATATTCCATACCACTGACTGTACGCCAGCTCCGGTGAAATTGATTATGTTTGTATTGTGTATGTCTGTTCCTGTGTGTTGAATCATCATAGGAGCAACAACTTCTCCATCTACCAATATCTGCGCTCAGTTAGTCAAATTTATTGTAGTATCGTCGTAGTTAATTACCGCACCATTGAAATTAAATGTGCTTCATAAATAACTACCTATATATGTATCATCAAACGTTTGTGTTCATGTATTGAGTGTATTAGACCAGTCGATAGTCGTACCAGCTCAGAATGTAATATTTCAGTCAATCTGACCTAGGGTTACGTTAACCTGTGAAAGGTCTAAATCGGTTAGTGTCTCTACCCAGTTCAAAAGTGAATCATAAACATCCTGGTCATTACTGATACAGTCAGCTACGTCTGCACATGTGAAACCTCAACCTCATCCTTGTGCATTGAGAATTATTTGGTTTGCTGGTTCGTCGTATGTGGCAGTTAGATTGTGATGGTTATTGTGAACCAACATATCCAAAGTCATATTTTTTGCCTGATTTTTAGAAATAGGCTTCACCTGTTTTACTTGTGATCTAGTAGATTTATCTATTTTTGGCATCATAGAAGTAGGAATAATTACTGTTTTTCACAGTTTCTTATTCTTAGGAATCTTCTTTGCTATGCTCATTAATTGCATAGTTTCAGGACTATTGAATGCTTTTACTTTCTTAGCCATTTTGAATTCTTTTTATGTAAAATTATGCTTGAGGAATTTCTGCTCATTCTAAAAGCATTTTTATCACGTCTATAATATTCACTCAAGGAATCTGTTTGATCATGTCAACATGCTCAGAAACCATTTGCTGTGTTTGTTCTGGTGTCTGCTCAGGAGTAGCGGGTGCTTCAGGAGAAGTTCCTTCTGGTGGCATACCTGCCATATCTCCAGGCATTGGCATCTGTTTGCCACTGTCTTTCATATAGTTAGAAAGTCTGTCCTTGATTTCTGGACTGATTTTGTCTGCTTGAATCATGTGGAAATTTAAACGAATAAATTATCAATCTTACCTAAGGCAATTCTATTCTAAACAAGGTCAAATGTTTGGTGGACAATCACAATTTGGTTTCTTTTCTGTAGGAGATAGGGGATCATCAAAAGCTGGATTAGCGTCCTCTGCTGCGTTTGCTCGATAAGGAGCAATGAATCACATATATTCTATATCATCTTCCCATCTTGCCACGAGTCTGATCTTTGCGAGATTAAACCGTGGAAGGTTATTCATGGCGAAAGTTATTCTTGCGAAGTTTGACACATAGTATCTATTATCGTCCACGCCAAGTAAATAGTCGTCATATGTTACCGGTTCTTCGTCACATCCACAGTCTGGTGATTCCATATCTTGCTCGGTAAATTTGCTTCCTTTATAAGGTCTAGAATATTCACTATTGTCAGAAAGATATTGCATAGCGTCTTTTGGGATTTTATCTATACTACCATCCTTTATTCCATTCAATAGTTTTACATATATAGAATTTGATAAGTCTAGATAAGATAGCTGTTTGAATGTGTTTGTATATGTCTCTACTTCTGCTCGTGAGCCACCGGTAGAAATTGATGAATTTTTTCCGACAAGGACCACGCCAGTTCTGAATGTTTTTTGCTGGAAAGAGTTAAGATTTTGGGGAGAATCGTTCTCTCACATTATCATTTCTATTCTCTGTTGTATTTCTTTGTCTCATTGATCTGTTTTTCCACAATAAGAGAATAAATCCTCTCCATAGTAGATATTTGATTTCTGCCCTTCTACAACCATCTCGGTCTCCCGGTGATGTCGGATATCGTAATCCTTATTATATATGAGAACCTTGGTTTTGGTATATACTCAGTTATTGTCGTAATCTGTATTTATGAAAATCTTTAGTTCATTCTCGGTAGCGTATAGAGAAACTTTGTCGTTCTCCGTCAAGTTCTCCAAGTGACCTAAAGCATATCAAGACATCGGTTCAAGTTTTACCGTAAACGATCAGTCTGCCACAGGAGTAATCGATAAGGCACTTAATCTTTTATCTTTGGTTACTATATAGAATGAATTTTTGAATTGCTTAAATGAATGCTCACTTCGTAATCCGACACTAGAATCAGTTACATCGGTTTTTGATAGAAACATTGACTTGGTTGCGTCGAAAGAAAGTTGTGTGACGGTTATTGAATCTCTACTCATAGAAAGCACATAGTTCTGAAAATCAGCTACAGCAATCACATCAGCGCCAACTGAGGCGGTCTGTAATGGCGTAGTAAAGAACTGCAATGTCCCGAGTCATCAAAAGTGAAGATAGCCATTCTTGTCAAGCGCCACGAGCTGTCAGTTCTGATAGCAGGCGGACTTTATACTAGAATTCGTAAAATAGATCGGGCAGAATGTTGAGAGGGTTGTTTGTGTTCCTTTTCAAATAAGGAAGGCATTTGTATCTCATGTCCACAAAACTAGACCCCTATTTGTATTAAACACAAAGACTTCTCATCGTTCTGAAAAAATTGAGTACCGCATATTTGCTCACTCGTTTTGTCCTACTTCAAATCCTGACCATGAAGACAATACATCAAGATATTGTCAGTTATCTATCTTCCCGGTAATTTGGTTAGCTTGTTTAAATCCAGAAGATCCATTTGCAAAGTCGGAAGAATATCCATAACAGAATACATAGTCTCCCGGGAGAATGTTTGCTCCAAAAAGTATATCATCCTCTACACTTATATTCCCGTCTGTGAATTGTCCATCTGGCGGTAAGGCTGCTATAGTTATTCTTACTGGTTCATTGTTCTTATCTGTATAGTCGAACACTCATGAATCCTGTAATTTCTCTCAATTATATGTAGCGGTAGCCGTTTCTAGGGTTACTGCGTTTGTTCTAGTCACTTCAGTGATCGTTTTGTTTATTTCTATTCCATTCCCGGAGGCTGTTCATCATTCCGGGTTAAGTTTGATGTCTCATTTCACAAAAGAGGTTCTTAGAAATTTATCAAATCCACCTCTTTCAAATCACAACTCTTCTCCAATCATTACTATATCACATTCTTGTTCTTTGTATATTCTCACTGCGTCTTCGTCGGAGCTTATCCACATCCAATATGTATCTATATATCCATGCTTGTCTTTAATGTCTACAAAGTCGGATCGTCTTCCTCCATCTGGATATCCCCCAGGGAATCTCTTAGTGAACGCCTTTCTTTTTCTTAGTGCAAAAGATGTAGGCTTCATCCTTTTTGTATAGGGTGGCTTAATTATGTCACAATTTACTATTTCTTCATAAACCTGATTAACTTTTCAGACCAATCTACCGTCTAAGTATCAGACTATTTTTTCTTTTAAGAGCATAGTTGACGTTAGAAATTAAATAGCTGGGTTCCCGGTAACGTATTCTATAGATGTAGCGTCCATTTCTGCTACCTTAGCAATATAATCAGTATATCTTTGTAGGAATTTCTCGTAATCACCATCATAATTAGTCCCGGCAGTGTCACCATAATATGCCTTGATTAGCATTTTCATGGCAGGCATAAGGTAGAGTGGTATAGCAATTATGCTCTCATCGTCGATCATCATTGTAGGGGCCTTATAGTATACTATATATCAATTTTGAACTTCTGCGGGTATATTTGCCTCTATAGTCTTTCCTCATCTACAAAAATCATATTCACCAGTATTGAGTCATAGATTTGCTCAGATAGGGAACATCTTTAATTTTACATATTTTGTAGCGTCGTCATATCTGTCGGCACTAGTGTCTCTATGTTCTATCAAATTTGATGGTATATTTGTATTTTTAGTATATCGTCCTTGGATATCATAAATATCCTGTGTGGAGTTTAATGTTACTTGTCCAGGGGCAGTAAAAGATATCAAACCTTTATTGAATTTGAATCTATATACATCAACTCGCATTTCTAGTAATGCTTCATTGATTGTCTGCACTTTATCAGTACATTGTAATTTAAGAGCATTTCCAAAACTTTTAAACCATCCGTCGACAGTTAGTTGAGAAAGTCAGCAATTTTCCATGGGAGTTATAACGAACTAAATTATCAATCTTACCTAAGGCAATTACAAAAAAAGAAGCCTCTTTCGAGACTCCTTCTTCCATTAGTTATGATTAGACACTAAACACTGATACGAGTGGTTGATCGTCGTCGGTAGTACCTCTAGTCAACCATTTGTAAGAGTAGTAGTTCTTCAATACTCTATATGCACCATTATATACACCAGCAAATGCAAGTCCGAATTCAAACTTACCTACGTATACGAATGCTTCGTCTCCACCAGAAAGTGGGTTAACAAGCAATGAAACGTCTGTAAATCTAAATGTAGGAACACCACTATTTACCATTACTTTCATATCTGAGTCCATCTTAGTGTATTTTCTCTGATATAATCCAACCATTGATTTTGGCATCAAAAGCATGATAGGATAATCCTTATAGAAATGACTGAATGGTTCAAACAAAACGAATTCGATTGTTCCATATTCAATTTCAATTCCATGTACTCTCAAACTTAAGTAATCTCTTACTCCAGTGTGAGAAGTTGGAGTTTCCTTATACATTTGGATTCCAAAATACTCTTCAAATGAAGGAGCCATAAACATTAATTGTTTCAAACCAGCTGTGTTGATAGCTGCTGTGATTGGCTCATTGTTGTAATATCCAGATTCAAACGCCATGATGAAGTTATCAATCAAAGCTGTGATCATCTTTTCGTCGTCAGTTGTTCCGCCAACAGGATCTAAGTCAACGATGAATGAATCACCAGTAACTGTTTGAGCATCCTGAAGAGAGTACAAAAGTCCTCTTGTTTCTGATTCCTCGATTCCAGCTCTTTCTTTAACGTTTCTAGCATACAAGAATGCGTGCACGAATTCGTTTTGAAGAAGTCCTTCAAACAAAGCGTTAACCTTAGAGTTGATGAAGAATTGTGGAGAAGTGTTGTTGTAGTAGTATACTGCTCTATCTAATGACAATTCATAAGTTTTGAATGTCAATTTTCCTTGAATTGTTTGGAAGTAAGAAAGATATTTATATCTCTTATTAAGATCGTAAGAGTTGTCAATTGCAGCTTCTCTAAATCTCATGTTAGCACCTCTATATACTTCGTTTCCAGCTAATGCGTCAGGAATATTTCTATTCAAATTCAATGTATAGTTATCACTTCCATTGTCAGTAATAGCGTCTACTTGAGCGATGAATGAATATCTCTTTCCGTTTGTGTCAGTAAGTTCAGCTCTAATATATGTAGAAGTTTTAATTCCTTTCAGATTAGAAGCATCTGCGATTTCAATTTCATCAGCAGCCAATAAATGAGCAGCAGTATCTGTATCACCAGGTACGTTTAAGATTGTAGAGAAATGGAATGTGTAGATATCTTCCCATCGTTCTAAAGCTTCTTCGTCATTAGTCATAACAAGATCAAACTGTCCGTTTCCGAGCGCCTTGATTTTAAGTTGCAATTCTTTTGCTCCACTTGCTTGATCGAAGAAATATTCTTCAATATCGAAAAGTAGATAAGAGAACGCAGGTAGTTTATATGGGAAAATCTTCACGATAGGAAGTCCCTTATTCACAAACTCCGCTAGGATGTCAACGGCGGTAGGTTCCACGGTTGCGCCCTTTGGGAATTGATTAGGATTTGGCATGAATTAAAATTAAATGTTAAAATCTTTTGTTTCATTGCACAACTACTCAAGTTGGTTTATATCCTTGTGGAGGAGTCACATTAAGAGAGCTTGCTCATGAAGGGACTGACATATTTGAAACATTTTTACTTACCTTATTATAGTATTCTCTGATTGTCTGGGTGTAATCCTCTTTAGTGATATCACCTAGATACTCAAATAATCTAGTAGTAAGTTTAAGTTGCAAATCTGGATCGTCCTTTTTTTCCTCTTGTGCCTTTCTGAATTCTGTTAGGAGTCTGACCAAAGGCCTGTCATCTTCTTTGATAAGCATTCTATTATCATCGTGTTCATATTCATGAACCTTCTTAGTGAGTTTTTCGACCTCTGCTTTGTATGTCTCATTTTCAAAAGTTTTCCTTCTGTCATTGAGTTCATACTTTGCTACGTCGTCCAATAATGCACCAATAGTATTATCGATGAATTCTTGGTCTTTTCATTTTGTTGCATCCTTCAGTTTTGCTTTTTCTTCATCTAGTTTCTTTTGAACCTCTACTTGTGCTTGCGCATCAAGGTTTGGATCTAGAACTGGTGGAGTTGGCGCTACTGGTTCTGCTGGTTTTATTGGTTCCTGGGGAACGGTTGGGGCCGGAGCTTGCGCTGGCGGTTCAACTGCACCTGTAGCTACAGGAGTAATTGGAGTTGGCGCAACTGGAGCGACTGGCGCTGGTTGCGGTGGGGCCACCGGTTGAGGTGGTAATTGTTGTGGATTTGCCTGAGGGTTCTGAGCATAATATAGTGGATTGTTCCATCCATACATTGGTTGCTGATACTGCTGAGGCTGTGGTTGGGGTTGCATGTTATTAACCGCTTGGTTAAATTGATCGTACCCCGTTGGTGCAACGTTCTGTTGCGGTTGTGGCTGCCCGTTCATAGGCGGCATAGGTTGTGGCGTTCATGCTCACAAAACCTGATTTAGTTCTGCCATAGATTATATTAAAATATAAAAGAACATTTCTATAAGCCCTTCATGGCTCATATCTACCTAAGGCGACATTTTGTCATTTTTCATTTTAGTATGCTTTTGGTCTCTGAGGAGTTTTGTTCTGTGGAGCTGGAACAGCCTCTCAAGGAGCTCACGTTTGTGCTTCTTGACCTGGTTGTCACATAGAAATTCCAGCCTTTTTCATTTCGTCTTGCTTATATTTTTCTAATGTTACTAGGTCTAAAATTACCTTCTTCCTATCATCCATGGTAGGAGTAGCAATATCAAACGTTCATAAAATCTTATCTTGTATTGCGTTAATAAAATCTGGATCTTGTGTTGATTGTAATAATGATATATATTGTTGTCTATCTTCAAGATTAGCCATTGATTTCAAACTATCGCTTTCAAATTCAAAATCAAATTGAGACTTCAAATCCTGAGCTTTGATTGTAGAGAATGTTGGTCCATCTTCTCCAAGGATTCTTATGGCAAGTTCTCCATCGATATTCACTCTACCAAGAGCCATCCATATCTCTGCCAATCTAGTAAGCATTCTATTTTTAGAATCAAAATATGGTATAAGTCTTGTTTTAAGTATTCATTGCTTAAGTTGAGCCGCTCATGTTCCCCTTTCTATCTTTCCTTCACCTCATTGAGAATAACTATTTAATCCTACAATTTCATATGCCTGGGAAATGAAATACTTGATTCCTGCTAAAAGACCATTTAATGCGTCTGGGTCAGCAGCCTTGATAGGTTCTATATTTTTTCATTGTATTCTTTCATACACCTTTCTTGGCTTCGGATTGAACACTTTTGACGTTTCAGGGCCAAAGACACCCTTGTCTGCTATGTAGGCAGGGTTAGCCATAGAATTGATAACATCACATCGATTATTTACAAAAATATCTACATTGTCTTGTAGGGATGATAATTTTTGGCAAATTCCTTCTGGGAATAAACTTCCAGCCTTTTCTTCAAAAGTAACTCTCACGAAAGGATCTCATTCTAATGGATATGGATTTGCTCAAGAATAAACAAGATGTCCATTTATAAGGAGTCAGAATTCTTCCCCGAGCCAGCATTCAACATATTCCATAAGGTCCGCCGTCCAGTCGACTGAGAATAGTCCATCGTCGGCAAAAGATACCTGATGATTGGATTGACTCATATTAAGTGTTTGTTCGTATGTTAATTTTCCTTTAATTGTCCATTCATATCCTCTAAGGTTCTTGATCTTTTTGAAATCAAGGTCTGAAAAGCGCTGTGCTTTATCGTGTAATTGCTTTCGTGCCGCCTTGTCTAGGTAGGAAATCATGTCTCCGTATCTTTTCTTTAGATCGCTCATGTGAGCAATATCTCTATAGAATTTTGGAGTAGTATAGAAATCAGGAGCGAATGGGTTGAATAATAATGAAAAAACATCCACATAATGAAATGTTGGTTGATTCACTACTATAGGATCGGATTTTTCCACCTTTCCATCTTTATAGGTAACTTTACTATTATATTTCACCCGACCTCATCTTCAGTATCAAACTCATAGCCCACTAGCTTCATAATCAATTGATTTCTCGGCCGTCTTTGCTTTTGCAACGGAATAACATCGCTCTGTAAAGTCTTTCACAGAATCCTTAACGGGCATGTCTTTTTGCTCTCTAGGGATAGATTTTATTTTGGTTACACTATCATATATGTTTGAATTGAATGTGTCGTGTACGGAAGCAACAAGTGGATATTTCCTATTGCTTTTATCTTCCATTCATAACCCCTTGAGATATAGAAGCCTATCTCAGGAGTAAAGAATCAAGTCCTTATATCATTTGACATAATCGGGCCATATAACATCAGAAAAATACGATCGTAATGCCGTAAATGTTGCGTGTAGATCGGCCTCGAGAGTCTCTCTCTTTTTCTTCTTTTCTATAGGTTTTACATTTGCGTCAAGGAGCGTCTGTAATTTGTCTTTTACGAAAGATGCCATAGTAGTTGGTTATTTGTTATAAAAATCTTGGTTCTCAAACTTCTGAACCGGAGCTTGAAATATGTTAATTTTTGGTTGATCTTCTGCTCAAATCCACTTAGCGATTTTGCCTCGTGCCCTGAGTTTGAATTCCTTGTCTTTGACTCTTGCCATATACATTTCTGCGTCATCAAAAGAATCAGACTTCTCATCTATAAGGTCCACAACCGCACTGGTCATGGCCTTATAAACTCATCATCTATCATTTAATTTTTGATTTTCTTGTAGTGCTGACCTTACGTGTTTTCTTACTCTTCGTTCCTCCGGATTTTCTTGTAGACTTAGGCTTTGAACTGGAGTATTTGAGCTTTCAAATTCCACTAGTTGTCCCTCACTTACTTCATTTCATGAAGGATTCGCTTGCGGCAATAGAATCTCTGGCTTTTCCAACACCGGTGACGTATTGTCGTTGCGGCTTGGAGAATCATTCAAGATATCATCTGCTCGGTTCATAAGGTTTTATATTAAGAGAATTAAATGTATCTGAATTCTTTTCTATTTTTGCCTGCATACTATCGTAGATAGGCTTGAATTTCTCGTAGGATGCTTTTGAAGATCTTACTCAAGAAGTTCCATTCTCGTTTCCTGCTGCGTAGTGGGCGTAGGCCATTCACATGTCTTGTAGTCGTTCTAGGGTTCAGTAGGTGTGCCTAATGAATTCACTAGCAACCTCTGGTTGCGCTGATTGGAATAAGTCAATTTGTTCTATAAGTTCTGGATTTCATCTAAGTAGATCAACTTTGAAGTGCATTTTATCTTGAACGTTCATAGGTAGTTTATCTATCTCTTCCATTAACTTAACCACTAATGGTCACCTTACTTCTGATGGAAGTGTCAGTCATATATTTTGAAATTGATTCATTATCTTCCACCCGCCAGCATCTCAGTTTGCATAACTTCACATAGCTGTTAAATATAGTGACATTACTTTCCCATATAATCATTTGAATGTGACATAATCTTTTCACTGAGAATCCTGCTCTATCTTAGTAAATTCTCCCATCTCTTCTGGATATTTATTGAGAACATAATTACTCACTATACTATCTCATAGCGGTTTATTAACTATTCATACATATGAACCTAAGGCACTTATGGTCTTATCTAATATTAAATCCTCCTCTCATTGAGTTAATGTTTTATTACCAGACGCTTTTTTATATTGTTTTGTTATTAAGTCTTTCTCCGCGTCCATTAAATATCACAGTAAATGATAACTACTTCATGGTATATTTCACGCATCAAGTAATTGCATTACCTCTACGGTTTTTTCCATTGTAGATCATCTTGTTGTCATTAATTTTGCTTGTAGTCACTCTAAGTCTCATCCATCTAGTGCTTTAATAAACACATCTATAAGTTGACTATCTGATTTTCATTCAGCACTAAATTTCTTTAATTGTTCCACCATCTGTCATTTACCAACCCATGTATTTCTTCAGAATCACATAAATTGTTCTATGGATTTTGCGACGGAGTCTCTTAAGTCATACATTTTTTGAATTTCTGTACTAGCGGCAGGAACTCACGACATCTTATAATTGTAATATGCTTGGTCTGGTACTATTGAACTAAGGTCTATTTTTCATGTTTCTGCATATTGCTTTATCAAAACATCATCATTTATAGTTTTATAAACGTTTTCTATCTGAGATTTCGTTCATTTTGCTCACTGTAAGAAATCCTTTATAACTGGAAGTGTGTCAAAGAAATTTTTGACTAGCCAATCTTTAAGTGCTCACGGTTGTGAATCCTCTCAAAAGAGAGACATAAATTGCAATTTATTCGCCTGTGAACTGAAATTATATTTCATTTCTTTAAATTTACTTACGTTTTGCCCATAGAAATAGTTCCATTGTGTTCATCTTCATTCTGGAATATAATCTAATCAATATGCATTATCTACTCAATCTGAGTAATATCTAAACGTTCAGCTTGTCATATATCGTCGATCCTTCACTATTCATTCAAGAATTTCCGACATAGGAACTCAAGCAGTCTTTTTTCATAAAGCTCATGATATAACTCATAATGGCTTATATTGTCTTAATAAATCTCTTCTAAATGATTCATACATTCTCCGTCATACATCTCACATGGTATGATGTTTAGCATATCAATCAATGCCAGCCCTAAGCATTCTTCATAATGAAAATGTATTTAATGATTGTACATCCATATTGAAATATGCCATAGCATCTAGTGTAGATCAAATTGCTCAAGCTGCGGAATCTCGATCCTCATCCTCCCTTCACCTTGATAGTTTTGTGCCATAATACGCTGATCTTAGTCACATTTCTATAATGTTTGATATCTCATCATTAGCCATAAGATATTTTGCTAAATTTTCTTTTGCTCATTTTCGTCACACTCACTTGGTATTCACGTCTTTTATAAAATTAGAAGCGCCTCATGCGAAACTATTAATAATATATTTGGCCTTATTTAATCATCGACCTCATCTAAAGTTTGTTAATTGACCATAATAAGACATCAATGTATTATTTCTTCATCTTCATAACAATCAATAATCAAATCATGTATATACCTTAAATAAATCTTGCGCCTTACTTCTTATAATATCGATTATTTTTTTCTTAACCGCTGATTCTGGATGTGTTTTTACCCATTGTCAAAATTCTTCCATTGACTGAAAGTTTCTAGCTCAATTTGTTTGTATAGCCTGCAATAAAGATATATCTCTCATGTATGGCCTATAAATTATATCAGTAATGTTATTTAATCAATCGGCTAGTTCTCAAAAGAAATTAGGATTATTACTGAGAAATGTTTGCCACTTTTTTATACTAGTTATTCACATAATCGCTTTTAGTGGGTGGTCTGTTTGTGATAGTCATAATCAATCAACACTTATATCTCTCCAATCTAATTGTGCTGATTTAAATCATATTAGATTTCATATTTCATATGCTCAATCTATATCTCCATATTTTTTAAGCATGGTCTGAACAAAGTATGTATATGAGGGAACCTGTGCAAGTGCTGAGTACATTGCATTCGCTCACATAGCCCAAGATTTTCTTGCTACTTTCGCTGTTTTTGAAAAAATTTTTCATGTTGTGGATGTTCAAAAATTCATAGTTAAAAATCTATTCATCCAATTAAGCTGACTAGTTCATCATATGTTTTCCATAATTACTTTAAGTCTATTAATGGATAACGATCACTTCTTGGCTCAAATCATTTCTTCAAGCATTCTAGTAGATTTCTCTAGTTCTTCCGGCGTTTTTGATACTAACTTTCATAATTGCTCTACCTTGTCTTGTATTATCTTTAATCACGAATCTACACCAAATAACATCTCGAATAAACGTCATTCCTTAAATACATCTGCGATATTCCTTCATCACTTTTCTAACTCCTTCAACACATATATTTCTAAGTTATCTATTGCTCAGTTCAACATTTTTCAAAGTTGATTACTATTATCTCATAATCATCAAAGCATTCTTTTTGTTTCGTTTATGTAGTCATATAGAATATATGCCATAGCGTCTGGGTCTTTTGATATTGATTTTGCCTGCGGGAATCATTTCTCGTCAGTGTATTTTAATCACATAAAATTTCATTCACGCGTGAATCTTCATTTATTTAATGTGTATTCGCCATGAGAATAGTTTCTTAATTTTTCAATTACTTTATTAACTATTTCTTTATCTTCAGATAGTGCGGCATTCATATTATGAACCACTATAGATGCCAATGATCAGGCAGATGAACTTCATGTTGTTTGTTTTGTCCAACTTATTATTTTTAATCATCATGGTGTATTTGAAAGAGCAGAACTTAAATCTCATAGATTCATTCTAGATATTGTGGCTAGAAAATCTTTTTGTATTTCATCAACGGAATGTCATAGTAAAATTTCTTGCATTTGAAAATTATCAGCATTTTCAGCCGCCTTGTCTTTCTCTGCCATAGTAAACATACTCTCTAGAGTATCTGTAGCTGTCTCTTTAGAAGGTAAATACCTAAATGTTATTTCCCTCTTTCACTCGTCCAGTATTGCTGAATTTATTGGAACCAATCATGTTTTTGTGACAACATTGTATCAGTCTAATGATCATCAATAAATTGAAGATATTTTTCATGTTGTTTTTTTTCATTCTATTTCTATGGTTATTTCTTTGTCTCGTGCCTTAGCGATAGCGTCGTATTTTGGTACTTCTGCGCTAATGTTTTTAATATCTGAAGGAACCAATGTGTATGGCATAAATGAATTTCTTAGTCAATTCATATATTCCTTATCTAATTTGAATGATTTATCGGTCATTCATTTTGCTGCACTATTGATTCATTCTTTTATCACCTCGTCTAATGTTTTGATTTTATTAGATGACCTTACTACTTTTTCTATGTTTTGATATATATTCCGCTTAATGTATTTGTCTACGCTATCTGTTATTGTTGTAGATTGGTTCCTTAAGAGATATGATGGAAGCGTCAATCAATCTACAGAGACACTAGATAGGAAACTTCAATCGTTCCATATATTCGCTGGGACTTCATAGTAATTAGCATAGAAACTTCACATTTTATCAGAAATTTTAGCCAACCTTCATTCTACTGTACCATAAAGATTTTTCATTGAATAATACGTTTTATTTGCAGAAAGCATAATAAGATATAATTTTTTAGCTTCCTCTGTATCTAATTTTGACACATCTATACTTTTATGATCCAATCAATCTATAACTCAAATTGGCAAATCCTCTATTTCTCTTTGAAGGGAGTCTCTAACGTTTACTGTGTGTGATTTTCATGTGTTATCAACATACATATATGATCAAAATTCTAATATTCTTTCTAGTTTATCTTCCGCATTTTTAATGGGTTTCTTCTGCAACATTTCGTAAAGAGCTATCTTATTATTTACAAATCATTTTTCTCAATAAACTTTTTTTATTTTTTCTTTAAATTTCATTATATTGTTTTTAAATGCACTAATATCCTCAGTTGTATTTTTAGATATACGATACATTCAGAATTTAGTATTTAATTTCCATCTTTCTGTTCAAAATAGATCTCAATATAATTTTGTGAGTCTTTCTGTTTCGACCATAATTAATCATTGATACTGAGACTTCAAAGAAAATGTTTTTTCTACATCTCACTCCCTTACTGCTTTTAGCATCTCTTTTTCATAAGTATCTAGTATAGATGTTAATTTCTCATCAGTACTTGTTATATGTTTTTTTGTTGAAAATCATAACAATTCCCAATCCATTCATGAATCAAGTTTTCAGTATAGCCTATCTATATCTGGTATAGTTGCTATGTTGTAAAGTTTAGAGTCTATTACCTTATTTCACACAGTAACGCCAATCATTCATAATCACCTCTGATCATCTAGTTGTCTTTTGATTATTGCTATTGCATTTCAAATCTTTCAAGTGCTATCTACTATTGGCTCTCATGTCAAAAGATTCATTCACATCTTTACTTGATTTGATTTATATATTTGATGTAAGTAGTTTATTTCTTTTTCTGTGAAATTTTTCAATACTCATTCATCAGAAAGCGTAAGAAGTTTATTAATATCGTCATCAGAGGTATTTTCTATTCTTTTGAATATAAACTCAGTACTTCATATTCGTTGAGGCATATCTATTCATTGGTCTTGGAGGTTTTTAATGGTATCTAAGTACAGTTGGGTTTTTGTGGTATATGGTTCTCAAATTATCTCAGCTATCTTTTTTCAATTAAAATCAGTTATTCACAGCTTTAAAAGAAGATTAAACTTGTTTTTATATGACGCTTCTAGTGATTCCGATGTAATTACATTATTAACTATATAATCAGAGATTCTCTCTATTTGCTCATCGGTTAATTCTTGAATCTTTATTCATTCAAAACCATCAATATCTATGCTATTTACTATTTTTTGAACGAGTTCTGTTTTTCATTCTATTATAGATTTTTTAATTCTTAGCTTCTCAACATCGGAGACTATCCTCTCTATATATCACATTCAAGTTAGTTCTCATAAGTTCTTTGACATTTCCTGAAATCTTAAGAAATTATCTTTATTTGATAAATAGCTTTTTATATGTTCTGATTCGTTTTTATAAGCCACCTCTATAAACTCATTTATTTTTTCTTGTACTTTTTCTTTTGTAACTCATATTCTATAACTATTGTCTATTCAAAAGAAATTATCTAATTCACTTTTAAGTGACATTATTCTATCCTCAAACTTAACTCACACATATAACATTCAATTTTCATATTTGAATGCGTATGTTCATTCTCATTTTGGGAACGAAAATGAAATTTTTTTCAAATACCCCACCTTTCATTCTTCCTCTAGAGCTTCCTTTAATTTATAATAAGAAGATGCATTCTCTAAAATTATTCATTTTATCTTTCATTCATCTATTTTTGATGTGAAGTCTCATACAAATAAATCATCTCACAATCTTAATTCTCAATTTATTAGTCATTCTCAAAATTCTATCCTATTGCCAGCATATGATAAATTATAAATATCTGATAATATGGCTGTTTCGTTAGATGTTTCTCTAAGCGAGTGTATATAAAATACACCATCTTCTGGCATCGGAGTAGAAGAAAGATAAGATACAATGGACTTTTTACCGGAGGCGGTATTAAGTATCGCTTTGTCTGATTTGTCAATTATATCCATTACTCATTGTTTGAATTCTCTTATCTTTTCTGGAGAGCGGAATTCATCGGTAAGCGTTGGCACTAATTCTCATTCTCAAAATATCTCATCAACGGTTAATTCCTGATGTGAATCTTTTAAAAATTCTTTACTATAAACATCAATATCTGCTATTATTTTTTCGTATCACTCTAATTTACTATCCAATATTAGTTTTTTATATTCCTCTATTCATAATTTGCCTGTATCTACTCACACAACATCCAAAACCTCTATTATATTTAATGGTGTTTTATCTGCCTTTAAAATTTTCTTTTTTCATTTAATATACTCGTCTGGATTTTCACTTATGTCTTTTGCTAAATTACTAAGCTCTACTCATGACTTTCATGTTAGAAGTCATAATTTTATATCCATCAAAGATGAATTAATTTTTTTATATAGAACATTTTTATAAGAATCAACTGGCATTCTTAACCCATAAAGCAACGAAACGGTCCTATATATTGCTTCGTCTATTCCTTCTTTTCATCATGATATTAACTTAAACTTATTTAAAATATCTAAATACTTAGTAAGTATGCTAGGATTAGTTATAACATTAGATAAATTATTAAGTAATGTGTTCCTTAATGATATTACATCTATAGATTTTTCTAGTGCAATTATTACTCATTCGTCGTCTAACATTCACTTAGGAATTCAATCCAAGTGTATACTTGTAAATTCGTCTATTGATCTAATTCATCATAGTAGATCAGATATATAGAAATACTTGGTAAATATATCATCCCATTTATTTCATGCCATATACATCAAATTGTCAAATAATGTTTTATCTTGTATTAGATTACTATTTCTTAATTCAAATATTTGACTCTTTGCATCCTTTCTATAATCAATTCATTCTAATATTTTTTTATTCATATTCTCTATATGCACATTCCACTTATCTACTCACTTTATACCATAATTCAATCATTTTTTAAACACATCTATTCATAGATTTTTTACATAATTGTAATCATAAATAGCCAATCTAGTAATATACTCGCTAACATTAGACATAACAGTGCTTCGTTTAATATCCAAATTTTTCAATCAAAAATGTGTAAGTGAATTATATATGGAATCTTTTAATGGTAAAAGTGATTCTTCTATATCATCTAAATTCATCATATTATTATCTATAAATTCAATCATACTTTTAGAATAATTGAAATTACTTCAAAAAGACTCAAGTAATTGTTTCTTGTATATGGGATTTCCAGTTACTAGTGACATAGCATAGTTATTTAATTCTATCTGAGTGTGTTCAAGTTTAATTTTTAAATCATCTCTAATGTCTGTTGTCTTAGACATTTTTATCATGTTTTCATAGGAAGACGCCTCTTTCAATTTAGACACCAAAAATGCTGACGCTTCAGGAGATTTATTTGCGTCAGTTAATAGTTTTGTTGTAATAGCGTTAGAAACTACTGTTCTATTTTGTAAACAATCTGTCATATTGTCACTAACAAGGTAAAATTTTTTCAACTACACCAGACACTAAATTATATGTCTTTTCGTAAGCACTTATTTTTTTTAGTGGTTCTGTTTGGGCTGTTTGCTCAACATTTTTGAAGAATGTATCATTAGCCTTTCACACATTACTTTTTTCTATTACTTTATTTTCTGCTATTATTTTATCTGCTATTATTTCATTTTCTGCTCTTTTGTCAATTATTCAATATTTTGAAAGAGTCTCATTATCTCACTTAAGTTTATAGTTATTACCTACTTTTTCAAAGTCTCATATATATTCTGGCATTTTAGATAGCTCTTCAGCTGTATATAATTTAGCTGGGTCTATTCATTTTAAAAGCGTTTCTTTTGGTATTTCGTATGGTCTCAATATTGGTATTCTTATTGTTCATTCGTCTACAACATCTCAAAGTGTATTTCAAATAAACATTTTACCGTCATCAACACTAGCTTCTTTAACCATGTCTGAAAATTTTATATTAGGATCTTGAGACATTTTTAGAAACGTATCGTAATTAGATTGCGCTATTATTTCGTCGGTTAATTCTCAAAATCATAAATTCCTAGACCTTTCTTCTAACATATTTAAATACGATTCCATGAACTTCTTCTTCTTTATTAGAGCACTAGATGGAGCATTTTTTACCACATCCCATCATGCCTTTATGGATCTAGATAAAACCTCTATATCGTCTATAGTATATCATCACGTAGGGTATCTCTTATTAAGATATATTTTAGCTGCTAAAACTGGATCAGATGTTTCCCTAATATATTTCATTCATAGTTTCCCAAGCGGCAATGATATATCAGTAACAAAAGATAGCCACGTATCTACGAGCATCATATTTTTATTATATACCTCTGGTTGGCCTGATTGTATTGCTCATGCTATTAGGGGATTGGTTATTCAAGCTTCTAAGATTGCAGTAACCGCATATGGAGCTATTTTTGCTACCATTGGTAATGTTCTTCACGCTGTAATGGCAGGTATTAGAGTATTGATTACTCATCAAATTGCCTGTCCTGCGGCAGAAACTTGTCATCAAACAAATATTAATCACATTCATGCTAATATATTATCATCTACGTCAGCATATCGGTTTGCCATCTTATTCATTCGTGTTGGTCAATCTTTGGTATATGATATATCTCTTAGTTGGTTCATATCCATCCTATCTAATCCTCAAGATTCTCATGGGACTGTTCATCATCTAATTTCAGGATGAATCTCTTGTCAATAAAATGTTTCTACCATATTAACTATCCTTCTGAATCAGTTTCAAAAATTAGGATCAGTTATAGATATCGATTTAAGTACATCTCACATTGCATCATTTTGTATTCAGTCGAAATAATCTTGGACTGTTTGATTTCACTTACTTCATGGCATTAGAAATTTTTCTGTAGCAGTGACTCATCTAAGATATTGACGCTCAGTATCATTATATTTTTTAGCTATCTCGTTATCTGCATAGGTCTCAGCGTTCTTTCGAGTATCTTGATTGTCTAGATCAAATCTATTATTATTTCATATCCACTCTCTCATTAAATACGCATAGTCTGACATACGGCTCTTAGTTAATTCAACCTGTGATTTCATTCATACTAATTTTTCTTTTGCAGTAGCAATAAGTTCATCGGCCACTAGGTCTTTTTTGTTGATATTTAAACGTTCAGCTTCTTGGATTTCTTTTGCTAGTGTATTTACCTGCACGTCCATTGCATTAAATTTTATTACAAAATAATCTAAGAATGCCGTATCGGCCTCCATCTGGCTTGCATGTAAAAATCAACCACCTATTTGTTTAGATAATAATGGCGCTATTTTATTTTGTAGTTGAGTATAGCTCTTATTCGTTTGCTCTTCTGTAGCCTCTGCTTGTAATTCATATTCTTTTGATTTTAATCACAAATACATTGCGAGGGTTCAGGCCATTCATTGATGTCTCTCTGGTCGTTTCTTCAAGTCTGTCATAAGTTCAGTGGCTTTTTTCTCTGTTAATGGTTTTCAGTCTGTGGAAAATTGTTTTCAAAGCTCTGCAAGCTGCTCGTCCTTTCTTTTAAACATATTTTTAAAAATTAAATTTATTTGGTCTGGTGTTTTATCTGAATGTTTTCATGCCAAAACTTCTTCATAAAATACCTCAGAGTCTCATCGAGTTTTATTTACCCCATCTAATCATTTAGTTAATTCCTCAGTCTTGTTTTTTTGAATTTGTGCCATAGCCATTTTTTCGTCTACTCATCATTCATATTGTAATTTTATTCAATATTTATCTTCTAATTTTCTAACGTCTTGTATTTCTTTCTTCTGTCGTGAAGTTAATCAATACGCGGTATCTTGCTCTTCTTGTTTTTCCAAAAAGAAGTCTGAAAGTAATATTTTATCATCAAATTCCATTGGGACTGTTGGTCATAGTTTTTTCTCGAATAGTCATCAGCTGAATAAATTAGATGGAGAAGCAAATATGTTTCACGTAGTCACTTCTCACTCTCACGTAGCTGGAACACTCTCAACTGGTTGCACGATTCCAGTCATCTGTTCAACTGGCGCTTGTGTAGGAACCGACTCAACTTGTTGTGGCATTCAAACGACTGGAGAAACTCCACCTAATGATGGTTGATTGATTTGACCTGTAGCTGGATTATATCATGGCTGGTATCAAAATTGCGTTCATATGGTTGGTGCGGGTTGCGTCTGTGGTTCCGCTGGAGACATAAATCATACAGGCTCTTGAGGTGCTACTGGCTGATTAGTTTGTTGCTCTTCGTCTAATGAAGTTTTGAGTAGTTGCCTTCGTGCTGGTGTATATGCCATAGAAAATCATTACTGGTAAAGTTATCATCATAACCTAAGGCACTAATAGCCAAATTTTAAGTACATGTCATTAGAGTAATTGGAATTAATTTTTTCTTCCTGTAATTCCATTTGCTGTTTCTTTATATATTCTACCATATCCTCCTCCGACATTTTAGACTCTGACAACTTTTTCTCCATAAATTCTATCCCATACTTCAGCCCTCATTCATACAAGAAAAACAATCACATCATCATTGCGGACACCTGATCATCTTTTCCTATGATAGCTTTGTAAGAAGTGCGGTTAGTATTGTCGTTATATTTTGCTTGATAGTTCATTAACTCGTCTAGCAACCCATTATCAATACCTTCCATAGAAGAGGCAATCCTTATATTCCTTTGGTCGAAGAAACTCTTAGCAACCTTCACAAGTAAATCTTTCCCGATCACCCGGAATCATTCCTTATCTATAGTAAGATTCCCTCCGCCGGTAATATACATAGGAGCGTCGAGAGTCATACCCCTTGATTCTATAGAACGTCTCTGTTCTTGCTTGGCTTGAGTACAGTCTGCTACGAGATATGGAGGCTTTGGGACCTTGTGTCTCATATAATATTCCTCAATTTTACCTTTGATAAATTGTTTTTGCTCAAAATCATCCTTCGGGAGGATTATACTTTCTAATATATAAGGTGTGTATCATTCCGTTCCGATAATAACCAGCGTAGGATTGTCAAATTCTGTGGCCTGATCGTGAGAAAAGACTATCTCATCAAACTTTTCAGGTACCTTATCGTCCAATAAACCGTCATAATTAAAGATTCCATTGTCGTCAAGATACTCAGAGTATTGCTCCGACATCAATAGAGACATTGACACTCTCATTAATTTCTCAATAATCACTTGCTTTTCTCTTTCAGATTTATATTCTACGTCATCCAGAGTGAAACGCATTCCCACTTCTGGACGATTTTCATAGTATTCATATCTAGCGTCCATTAATTTCTGGTAATCCAATTCCTCGATGCTATTGACTTTATCAAATCCATATTTTAATCGTAACCTATGAACTAATTCGTCTTGGGATTCTTTTCGCTGTGTTTGTTTTAACTCGGCGCGAATAAGTCCTTCATAGAATCGATTCTTCTTCGAGTCTTTATTCACCGTAGAGATGTAGATTTTTGGTATTCCGGAATGCCCGGAAGAAATTTCCTCGTAAACATCCCTAGATATATGCGCTGCTTCATCGACAATTACCATGGTAGGTCTTGATCCTCTACCCGGTTCCTTAGCTTCCTCAGAAAGGAAGGTTATATATCCATTTGGTTCCCCACCGTCCATGAAGTAAAGCGACTTCTCGGTAGACTTTCGTACAAACATCTGACCTTTCTTTAGTTTTTTATTTAGGGAAATGATCTTTTTAATTACTGATAGGTTAGACGCGTGAGATAATCCATAGAAGTGGACTACCGCTCAGTCTGTTTTTTCCCTGGGGGCGATTATTTCCCTCTCGGTTCGTAGGGAAGCTATCAGTCCACATATCATCGATTTCCCGGCTCCGCGAGAAACTGCTAGGTAAGTCTCCTCTCATATATTATATAGGAACTTTAATTGTCGTTTCTGTAGAACTCTACCGTCTCCGAAGTCCATTAGACCCTCAAACATAGAGGTTCTCATCTGTGGCGCATATACTCAGAAGATAGATGTAGAGAAGTAGCTGCCGTTGATAGCATATTTCATTTTCATAGCGTTCTGGTGGAGGTCTACATCATGAAATTGTTCTATTCAGTCTCTTCCCTTCCCGGTGGAAACTTTCACCGGAGAAAATCTATAGAATCACTCTATGAAATTCTTCATGGCCAACAAGATCATGTCCGGCATATCTTGTTCAACTACCTTATTTGATCTCTCGCGGAAACCCAAATAACCGCCATGATTATAAACGTCATATTCCTTTAGGAACTTGATAAGCATATCTTTGATAACTCATTGTACTTTGGGAGTACGTCCTAGGAACTTATTGAAGTCTTCGTTGAATTTAGTACCTTCATTTAGAATTGGAACCTTACATAATGTTTCCCTTAAGTTCTTTTTGAGAAGAAAGGTTTTGAAGTCTGTTTCTTTTCGCTTATGGTACCGTTCCTTTGCGAAAGCGGGATCGAGTGTGAACCTTAGAGTTGACTCATCTCAGTTATAGAAGAGTCATCGGTCCTTATTAAAATTCTTGTATATAAATCAAAACATAGAAAAAAGAGTGATGTAAAAATCACTCTCCTTATAATCATTTGGTCGTTAAAAGTCAAATTTGGACTATTCCACTCAGAACTGTTCGTAAGCTTTTTCCAACTGCTTAGCAGTCAGATCAGCAGTAGACAAACAAAATCACTGCTTTACGTGGCCTCGAGGAAACATTACATTTTTAGTGAGGCAGGTAAGTCATTGGCGCGTCAATTTGTGCGGAGTAAGTGTTCGTCATTCCTTTATTGCTTTTTCAATCCTACAAAGAGTATCGGCTCTATAGCTTGTATTACATTTTGGATTATTAGGAAACGAGTAACTTCGTTTCGCGCTAGTGAACCCTAGTAGGAGTGCTGTTCCTAGTAAAAGCACAAGTAGTTTTTTCATGATAAGTTGGTAAGAGGGTAAAATTTCTTACCTAAGTTATAATGATTTTATTTTGAATTGCAAGTGTTTTCTTTGTTTAATTTTTTTATTATATATTCGATATCTTTTCCATCATCAAAATACGACAAAACGGTCCTATAACAAAATCACATTCTGTGGCAAAATTCATTTATGTTTTCATCTCATAAATATTTTATATTTCTTTTATTCTTATTATTCTCTGCTACTGTAGCCCATCTACAATTTTCTTTGCAATAGTGTCAATCATTATTTATACGATCAATAGTTGTATCTTTTTCTCAATATTCTTTTACGTGATTATTGTAGTTTTCAAACATATCATTATAAAATTCCTCAAAATTTTTTCGCAAACAACATATTCAACGTCATCAATAATTTTTATAATACCTGCTAGTTGCACACGTGCACCTATTATGTAATCATTGATAAATTCTATAAAATCTATGTTTCCTATCTCAGTTTGGTTGCATAGATGCCATACCGTGTTTGAAGCATGGGTTTCTATTTCAATTTTGGTCTAATTTACATCAGCAACTTAAATGACTCTTTAATCGATTAAGTGTTACTCAATAGATTGTTTTTCAACAAACACATAAACAATCACACGTATTTGGTTTCCTATCTTCTTGTTCATAAAATTTTATAGGAGATAGATCTCAAAACTTTCTTCATATAAAATCATTTATATTTAATTTGTATCAACATCAACAACTTTTAGCAGATCATCTAACTATACTCTGTATTGCTATTTTCTTTTCTTTCCCGCAATCACATTTACATAAAAAATATCTTCTATCTTTTATTTTATGTGAAAATGACAACACAATCAATTTGTTGAATCTTTTTCAAATATAGAATTCATTTTCTATTAATTTTGCCATATCTATAAGTTCTCGGCTACATATCCAAGTTCATCTATAGCGCGGCCGAATGCTTTATTGTCTTTTATGGTTCGTCTATTAATATTTTTTAGGGTAACATCACCACTTTCCATTGCTTCTACTCATGGAGCAGATGTTGCTGATTGTAGTGGTTGGAATAATCAAGTTTTTTTCTGGATTAGTTCAATAAGACCCCATAGTCTTGTAAGATTTTCTGCAAAGATTTTTTCGTTCTCTGACGCTTGATTAAGAATTGTTGTGTTTGGTGCTTTACATTCGTCCATTATGATAATGTGTTAATAGATAAAGAACATAGATTTAATAGATCATCTTTATTCATGGTTGCTAGGTTTGTTGATAGTTGAGTGAACTGACTACTGTCTGAGTGATTTACCAAATCATTTATTCAATTACAGTACGTAACAGAAGGTCGCCACTTATACCTATCCACATATACAGGATATTCCTTTCGTCTTTCAACAATGGTTGGCTCAACCTCAACCGCTTCCATTATTAACTTGATCAGTTCTTTTTTATCTAGATCTTTGAGATCTATTTCCTGGTAGAACTTTCCAGAATGTTTAATGTACTTCATGTGAAAATATTTAAAGATTTAAAAACGTTTTTCAAACAATTCTCTATCTCACTTTTTTATCCAAAGATTTCTTCACGCTCAACTTGGAGAATAATATATATGTAAGCAAAGTATCTGTATGTCAATTCATTGTAGATCGGTTCAGAAACAAATTCCTCGACTAAATAAATCTATGATAATTTGTAATTTTCGTCTTCACATAATAATATTTAAAATTTAAAACTATCTAACAACCCTATTAACTAACTTCTGCTCTTGCTTATCAGACTTCCTTATCCCTTTGGTATCTATCTGCGGGACAACTCCTCCGAGACAAAACGTCAACAGAGTACCGGAATAATTAATAACATATGTTCATAAATCCCCCGGGATTACAAATGATTTTCTAAACGGTTGACAGTACGACTTGCCCTTATTCTTGATCACGTCTTTTATCGCCGCGTCTATACTGATTCCTCATCTCTGTCTCAGTCTATACTTGAAGTGTTTTGTTAATTGCATTTGCGGTTAGTTAGATAAAAGTTTTTATTTTCTTAAGTTCCAAAAACTTCTTTTTAAACTTTCTAATAATTGCGATCAGATCTTCAATATCCGGGACCTCATTGATTGAGTCTTCATCCACTTTCATTTGACGTACTTTCTCAATTCCAAACTTATCGGTCATAAATATTGTGAACATTTGTTGATGACGTTGTTTATCGCGCGCATTGCAATATGCACATCCTCAGTAAACATTATCTTCATCCCAACGATATTTATAACAATCCCTACCAATCCAATGACACGCATTAGCCGTATGCTTTCCACCCTTCCAAAAAACGCGACGATCACAAGTGACACATTTAATGTAGCCAGCGTGGTCCGAGTCCCTTGCTCTAATGTAGGCACTAAACGTATCATCAGCCTCTTTCCTAAGTTTCTTCCGAAGATATTCTTCCTCATACTTAAATAGAACATCTCAATTTTGGTATTTTTTAAATATAGTCGGCGCATGCAATCTTGGTCTTTTACTTTTCTTCATATCATTTTATAATTAAATCAATATCTTCTATAACTTTATTTGTCTCAGAACATACATTATTTGCTTTTATATTTATAATAGTCATGCGTTCTTTAAGTTGGTACAAAAGATCTGCTGTATTATTTTTCTTTTTCTTCTTATCAATATCGGCTATTAATTTGTCACCGGCAGGGCAACTACAAATATATTGGCAAGGTTTACCTTTTACGGTAGTACCATTTCTTTCTAGGCCAGTTCAATTGCATTCACTACACGTCATTTTGTTTTTTTATTACAAGGTAAAAACTTCTCTCTGTTGAAAACCGGATCAGTTCATTGCTGTCGCTGTTTCTCAGAGATCTTCTTAAATTTTGCTACCTTAATTCTTCTTTGTTTTTTCTTTTGGAGTTTCTTCTGTTCGTCCATCTTTTCAATCATTAAATAAATAATCATAACACCATCGTGCTTTACATAGCACACATTCACAATCTGGATATTGTGGATCATCTCCTTTAAGATACCTTGTAGGACATCTTTCTCACCGATACCTCTCCATGTATAATTTGGCTATCCATTTTATTACTCACATGTGTAATGGTTTTACAAATTAAATCAATACCTACTTGGTCTTTTGGTTTGACAAGTTGAAGTATTTCATAAGTAACATATTGCTTTCTTCCAAACCTTTTATGTATTCTCTTTGCAGATCGTTCAATGTCTTATATAGTTTTAGTAATGTTTGATCTACATATGTGTAGAGCAGAGCGACAACAAACATTCATATTAAGAATCCTATTAAGTATTCCATCGGAGTGGTAAGATATAAAAGACTATCACAATACGGCTGCGCACAAGTTAACCCGGTTCCTTGTTAGGCAAGGATATGATCTATTTTTCATGAGCCGTCGCACATATACCTGCACGCATGCGTATTGTAATAGTTAATACGGTGGGGCCCCTCCCACCTAAGGTAATACGGTGGGGGACCGATTGGTTACGGCCTGCCCACCATGCAATCCTATACACCACACTAGATAGTGTATAAGCTCTAAGCATACTCTCGTCGATGTCCCGGTGCGCTTTCATCTAGTGTTAGAGGCGTGGACAAACTAATCCTCGAGGACCACCCGGGTCATTACCCCGAAGTGCTCCAAAACTATGGATAGCAAATGAGTCGACGTTTTACTATCCTAAGATAAACCAGCGCTCTGCTCATTTCCATATGAGGTTGGTCTTCAGCTATCCATATATAGATAAGTAGGCGCTATCCTTAGGATCTTATAACCGCTAAGCGTTCTACCTACCTATATATGAACATCTAAGATTATGCGGAGGCACGATTTGCACGTACGATTTCTGCCTTATGAGGGCAACGAGATAACTACTTCTCTACTCCGCATTTTTATCTAATGGTCATCATAAAAATGATCATCTAAATACTGGGATTATATATCAATTATTTCTTAAAACCTTTCTTATTGCATTAGACGTGCACAACATTCTTCTAGCAAGTTCTTCATAGTTTTTTAAATCCAATAATAAATTATATATATCTTTTATGTTTCATCGATTAATCTTTTTAGAAGATAGTTTATGACATTCTTTGCAACAATATTTATTATGTCATGAGAACGTATTTCAACATCTTGGACATTCCTTTATTTTTGCTGGTATCGGAATATAATGAAGTTTCGCATGTTCTTGTTTTGTCATTAACTGCAAATTATCTATATTATTGTTAGACTTATCAAAATCCTTATGATGCACTACTTTTCATATTATTTCATCTCACCATTTTTCATACGCGACATAAATGTGTTCGTATATGTATCATTTCCATTTTTTGGATTTCATGGCTAATTTATGTCATGGGACTCATATTACTATATATCAATTTAAGTGCCTTAATCATCATAGCATTATAAATATTTAATAATTAAATCGGGGAACCCATGGAGTCGCACCATGCACCACGTACAATCCTAAAGCATATGTACACTTCAGTAGGACAATATACGTAAGATCTGTACCTTACCTCTATAGCGAGGCGGACGGTTCCCATTAAATTTAATCTACTCCATCTAATCACATATCTGCACACTTACAGCACTTTGGACACAATCATTTTTTAGATATATTTCTCCTGAAGATAGACCGTCATTTATAATCACTATCTATATCATTATATCATTTCTGACACATTGGTTTCCCTGGATCGTCAAAAGTTCAATCATATAGATGTGTGTAACATTTATTACCATTTTCTTTGCGACTCATCCCGGGGATGTAAGCCCTTCCGTCTTTTCATATATAATCAAATTCGTTGCTTATCATTTGTTTATCTTTTTAACATCTAAATATTTTTTCATAAATTGTGCGATTCCTCCAAGCAAATAAAAGAACGGTTCCTCTCAACTCTCGCACCAACATTTACTCGCCGGGATTTTCATAAGTTCCTCGTCTCATAACGACGCGGTGAAACACCACTCGCGTTCATCACATCACTTATCATAACAATACTCCTCATCTTTCTTTGGGTGTTTAGGACATGCGGTAACTTCATAGCCAAAGTAGAACTGGAGATCTCACATACTTAATCCGCAATAATCATCCGAGGTATAGATACTTGTCTGAGTCTCTTTCTCAAACTTGTCTTTAAAATTCATAGCTTCTATTCTGCGCTTCTCATGTTCCGCCCATTTCTTGTCTTGGAGTTCCTTCTCCAATTGTGCTATTGTCTTTTCTGGCATAGTAGTTATAATAAATATAAATGGGGTGTTTGCGGGAATTGAACCCGTCCTCCAGGGTCACAACCTAGCGTGCTAACCGTTACACCACAAACACAGTTTCGTAGATGGTAGGGGTCGAACCTACGACATCCGACTTAACAGGTCGGCGCTCTAACCAACTGAGCTACCGAGACATAGCACCAGGCCAGGATCGAACTGGCGTACGCGGATTTGAAGTCCACATCACTGACCAACTGTGATACTGGTGCATCATACCACACAGGCTGAGCGTATCATAAACCATATCCATACGCGCACAGATATAGATACCATTCATGTGGTACTTAATTACAGGACCATCAAGTGTTTACCTTGCCTGGTCCTATTTCACGCGATATGGACTTTCACCAATTAGTTAACTTCATCCTTATACAGGAGCTCGCGTATATCTCGGAGTCACTGGACTTGCACCAGTCGTAGATTACTCTGAGGCGTTTACAGCGCCTTGCGATGCTATCTCCGCTCATACTCCGGTGGCTTGTCTTTCTTCTATCTTTTCTTTCCTACTCCTTCCTCTAGTAACTACCTTCTGGTGGTCCCTGTGTCTGGCTATCTTACTTCTTTCCAAATCAGCTTCCGCTTCTCTTACCCCTTCCCGGTACTTCCTATTGTACTCGGCTTTGGTGTTTAACCATTCCTGATATCCTGGGTTCTTACTTAATGTGACCATTTCTATACTAAAAGAATAAAAAGTAACTAATTATGATCCAGACGGCTAGAGCGCCAGCGAGTCATCGTTTGAAGCATCATGTGCTTTTCATTTGATATGGTTAGAGATAAAATCATACACTGTTCTTAGATCTCCAATATCCCACTTATTCCTTTTAAACGTCTTCCTTATACTCGATGGATCTATACTTGCTACGAATGACATGAGTTCCGTGAATCACTTCTTTTTATAATATTCATACCTCTTCGGATTCTCTCTTGCCATTGTCTCTCATACCTCGGGTAAAACGGACATAAAATTCTATTCCTTAGGAATAACGGACAAGGTATAATGATTTCCCTTTGGATTGCAAGTCTGAATGTTTGCGGTTCTAAACTTGTGTAAGTGGTAAAAGGGTCGCGGAGAGTACCGTGAGGATAAAATTGAGAGAAGACTTTCTTCTTATTATATATAACGTAAATGGGGTAGGTGGGGGAGTTGTTTTGTACCGTGCCAGACTATAACCGACCAAGTATAGAACCTAGTCAAGTATTGAACTGTTGGCAGGTTTGAGGTGGTTGGATTTGTAAATAAAAAAGCCTTTCTCCTTTCCTTTTTCTTTTTTTTCTTTCCTCCTTTCTTTCTTCTCTCTCCTCTCTTTCTTTTCTTTCTTTCTTATTTCATCTTATTCTTATTCTTTTTCTTTCCTACTTCATAAATAGGATTTATATTTATTCCGAGCCTCCGGAAATAATAAGGATTTTTTAATACTCGGAGCTGTCAAAAATAACCTTGACAAGATTTGCCCTCACAATTTCCTCGACTCGACTAATGCAGGTAAATCCTCCGAACGTGTGGAAATTGCAAGGGGTACAAAATCCCCTCCTTGCCAAACCTTGCACAATATAAAAATGCAAGGTATGTATTGCACTGTCAAACTATTTTTTGACGTTGTCATTGTGCATATCTATATACATATATTCTATTACGTCAAGCCTATTTATTTCTATCCTCTCAAATGCTAGTTATTACCTACAATCCTGATAACCAAAGGTTATAGGGAAAGTGTATAATGCCGTTGATTTTTTCCCTTTTCGGGGTATACTTCACACGTACAGAGGCAGGCTTTGCGAGTCAGTACCACAAGGGGAAACATCCATTGAGATGATAACAAGATCCGTAAAGCTACAAGCCCCGCTAATAAACCTTTTAAATTTTAAACCTTATCAAAGATGAAAACATTTACAGACATCAAAGAAACATTAAGCGTAAGAGATTACTATGCAAGCATAGACCCGGTGATTGAGGCGTTGCTTTGCATAACATGAGCCGACCTAATTGTACCGCTTGACCCTAATGATAAATACGACATCGCGAAGATAGATGACGCATACGAAGACAACGCACATATTTATATATGAGAATACCGCTTCGCTTTTTCCCTTGAGGATTGAGAAACACTTGAGCAAAAGAGAAAACAAACTCTTGAATTTCTAGGAAATGCAACGCTTATATAATTCTTTTTACCCCCTTAACTTCGTACTAATGCCAAAGACAAACCCAACGCAGTACTTAAACCCATGCAGTAAAGAGCAAAGAGGAATTAGTGGCAGAGTTCGGCTCTCACATCCTAGCCAAGAGGGCAGGGATTGCAACAGATGACACGGAAAAAAACACAATAGCCTACCTCAAAAGCCGGCTCTCCTTTCTTAAGGACAACAAGAGGGAACTCATCCAAGCAGGGCAACAAGCAGACAAGGCAGTCAATTTTTTATTTGCTAATGCTTAACATGGGATTGATTAAGTTTTTGCGATTACTTATTTGTTGAATACTTTTTATTTTCCGCCCGGATTGCTTGCTTGTGCGAGCATTCGGCGGGCTTGCTTTCCGGAGCATAAGACGAGCCGGCAGACTTTAGGACTTTATACAAAGAAAACAAAACAAACTTTATACAAATTTTT
>JALNYV010000008.1 GCA_023229785.1 Candidatus Dojkabacteria bacterium
ATTGCTTTCTGTTTCATTGTGTCCTGCTAAATATCCTAACATCACACTTGAATTACCAGTATTGTGATAACCAGCTTGATAACCGATAAACGTATTATCATTACCAGTAGATTCGTGACCAGTTTGTAATCCTACTGCTACATTTCTTTTCCCTGATACTATTGACGCTAAAGCATTAACACCAATACCAGTATTAAAATATCCATCAGTAAGATTTAATAATGAACCTTCTCCATAAGCTGTATTGCTATATCCTGATGTAATTGCAAATAATGACATATCCCCAACGGCTGTATTGAAAAATCCAGTTGTTATTTGCTGTAATGCTGAATTTCCTACTCCTGTATTGTACCAACCTTCTGAACCAGCAGTATGAGCTAATGTTCCTGCACCAGCCACGTTCCTTCCGTAGAATGTATTTGTAGCAGAACTTAACCACCTATCGGATGTAATATCTCCATTAAAATACATAGCAGGTAATTTCCACGTTCCGCTTGCCGTCCACGTACCTTTGCCTACCAAGTTATTCAATGTAGCGTTAGAGACTTCTTTTGTGTTAAGATTAATATTATTTATTGCCCCATTATAAGGTACATAAACACTTGAAATATTGGCAGCAGTTATATCTCCAGTTATCTGATTCCACGATGTACCATTCCACGTATATAATGCACCATATTGATACCACACATCTCTATTTGGGTCATTAGCAGAACACCCACTTAATAAAAGCAGCCCCACTAACAGGACTGCTGATAATTTCATTCTCATAAATATTACCTACCTAGAATTTTACTAAATAACCCTTTCTTTTCTGGTTTTACAACTTCCCTTAATAAAACTTCTTTTATCTGGTCTTTTACAGTTACTTCCATCAAGTCCATATCTATTCCACTTTTAATCAATGCGTCTTTCATTATTCTAGGTTTCTTCATAACTTCTTCAAATAAACTATTTTCATCACGATTGCCAGCCTTAACAAGTTTTTCTACTTTAACTCTTATTTGTGCTGTCATAGTCTTATAAAGAATACCCTGCATCTGCATTTATAAATCTCCTTCTATGGTTTAATACTAGGTAATGTTATATGTCCACCATAATAAGTCGTCACTAGATAATATGCTATAAAAGCTATAACTCCTATCCCTAATGCCTTTACAATACCGTTAAATGTCATTTCGGTTTTCCACTAATAATAACTTCGTAATCAGCAATTTGTTTCTTTAAGTCTTTAATCTTTTGCACTTTATCAGCAGTAACCTTTAGCTGTGCTGCCTTACCAGTTAATTCAGCAATGTCATCATCATATGTTTTAGGTTTAAGCATTAATACCTTATATATTGTAGCCATAAAACCGCTATTAGAACCTAACTTACCTTTACGTTTTGCAACTATAATAGCAAGAGCTACAAATACAAGAATAATTACAACAGTTCCCATTCCCATATTATGCCCTCACTAAATCATTTACTTTTATTTTTTCTTTCATTAATATACAAAACGCTGTCGGGCATTGAGTTCTGATTATTTCTTCTGCGTGATTCAAGTTTTTTGCTACGACTACTATAACATTATTTTTACCGTTATAATGAAATTGCATATTGTATTGATATAATGGATTAGATTTTCTGTCGAGCAAGTATTTTCTCCTTTTTTTCTTTAAACCATTTAAGATACTGATAATATTCTGCTTCTGTTATACCTGTTTTTTTATCAACATCCATAGATAAATTCAAATAAAGCACAATTAGAGTAATAGCTGCTATTGTCCCTAATACTTTATTCGCTAAAGTTACTACATCGCTACTCCAAAATGTAGGAATAACCATTAACATAATACCAACGCCAACCCATAAAATTCTGATACCTAAATAATTAGAAATTTTGCTATTAGGTTTTTTATTTAAGAATAACCAAATTTTATCATCTATCTTCTGCATATTAATCCTCCACCAACTGAACCATTTTGCCTGACCTTAGTTTAGTAATTTCAGTCATTGTATCATTGATGCTTATACCAGTTCCCTTAGATACTGAATGTATCGTCTGTGGTGAATGTTCTTGCAATACATCAAGAATAGAAACTTGTTTTGCACTAGATATTTCTTCTTTCGCCAAAGCATCAGTTCCTTCTTGTGTTATTCTTATATATGTATTTGCTGCAAAAGACGAACCACTTCCAAATCTTGATTTTAATTTATCAAACATATCATTCCCTCCGTTTAAGTTTTGAGCTTATATACATACCCTGCGAATTATCACTAACATAAATATCCTTAATCCCTAAACCACCCAACATTTTACGTGGTTCACTACCATTAATAAGTAACCTCTGTTCTTCTTGTCTACTTGATTGTACCGACCTAGACATAGGATTATATTTAATTGGAGATAAATAAACTATCACGATAATATCTTCTGGATTATCTGAATATCTGTATTCTCGATTATTCGCTAGTACACATCTAGCGTGCCAGGAAGCCTTCTCAAAAGCTCTAGGGTTAAAATCATCAAGTGATACGCCAGCACCTAACATTAATGTGTGTAAATGTCCCCAAAAGTTGAACATCTTTAAAAGCGTTTGTGCTTCTGCTAGGTTAGGCGCAGAACGTGGCATATACTTACTACCGAACTCGTCTAATAGTAAAATAGCGTTCCTTAAAAATACTTCTCCACGTGATGAAATCCATTTACCATTTTCATCTACGTGAGGTATTATCTTAGGAATTGTCATAAATTCGTTTCGCCTACTATTAAACTCTTTAAACGTGCAATCATCAGTAAATTCACGCTTTAGACATACTTCTGTATATTTTTCTTCATCGGATAGTTCCCGATATTCTTTATACATTTCTTCATCTTCAAAATCTGACCTTGATAATCCCTTTAAAATAATGGGTTTAGGAATACCTTTTTCAACTTCATCCATTCTTTCTAATTGGTCTATAAGCATTGGAAAACTAAAAGGCACACAAGTGCCAAATGAAGGTCTAGGGCGTGTGTCTGTTATTACCAACTTGCCAAAATAGTAATTGAGTTTCTTGGCTATCAAGTGCATAAGAATACCCTTACCGCTACGTGGTTCTCCGGTAATAAGCATTAAACCTCTTAGGTTATTAAGGTATCCTTTCCACCACATCGCATCCTTTATCTCTTCATCTGTTAGATTAGGATTCATTACTAACATATCAGACGATTGGTAAGTATCGGTATTGTTATAAAGTATATTCTCTGACATTTTCAAAACGTCATTGATATTCTTTATTTTTGACCAATCTACGTAATTACTATTTGAAGTCATACCTATGTTGCCCTCATTTCGGGTCTATCCATATTATCATCAGGACTCTTATTTGTTATCTCTGAATCGGCTAATACTTGTGCTAACTCACCCAACCATCCGTCTTTACCACGTGATATATGGCAATACGTTAAAAAGAAGTCCATAGCGAATAAATCATTTATGTCTATCTTATCTTCATCTATTATACTATCCCTATTTGCTATGAAGTTTATTTGAGATTCATTATCCCAATATCTTTCTGGAATTATTACTTTATCTTTTTCTTCTTGAGTTTCTTTTTTTGCTTTTAATGACATATAAAATGTTATTCTTCTATTCTCTAGATATGCTTGCTGTCGAACATATCTTCTGACCTGCCATTTTTGACGCTCTTTAATCTGCTTAGTAAATACCTCTATCTGTTCTATAAGAGCCTTTAACATTGTTAACGGATGTGCCATTCTAGGTGATATTTTAGATAAATCAGGCAACTGTTTATCATCAGGCTCAACAAGAGCGTGAGCGATAAGTAAAGCCATTGGATTCTTTGAATTATTTGGATTACGTTCCTGTACCATTATTTAATTCCCCACTGAGTATTGTACTGAGATATAAAATCTGTAAGAACTCCACTATCCTTAGCTATCAAAGCTACGCCTACGGCACTTATAAGAGCAAGTATAATCATTCCTACATAAACCCATTTCAATCCACTCTTTTGTTTCTTTTGTTGCCCTGCCGGAGTATCTTCCTGCTCACTCTTTTGCATAGCTGATTGAGTGGCTAATGAAATTGCTTGCATTATACTTCCAAAACCCCTAGCTGATATTAGTGGTAACTCTGTAGTATTAGATAAAGGTTCTGAATCATTTTCGTCAAATATTATTCCCTGTAAATGAGCTTGCACAAAAGCTGATTTACCTAATGGGTAAACCCACGGAAATTCACCTGGCGCACCTAATATATGAATTATAGGGTCTGCATCATACTTAGTTTTTATTTTTATACATTCTACGCCATTATCTGATTCTATGGAAAATAATTTAATATCCGGCTGACCTGCTCTATGTAATATCATGCCTTGCAATTTATGTTGAGCCTCTTTAGCGAAACGCCATCTATCAAACATCATTTTCGCTACCATAAAGACTATGAATAGCGAAAGAATAATACCTAATGGCATCAACTGTTGTAATTCTGGTGGCATATTATCTCCTATACTCTATTCGTATGGTCAAATTTACGATACGCTACGTCTATGTCACCGGTTTCCATAAGAGCCTTACCACGTAACTCCCTGCTAAATTCATCTTCATTATTAGTATGGCTAGGAACTATCTCACAATGAGCATTATGGATTTGTTCTACCGCCTTTTCCGCTTCTGCCATATTAGTCTTATATCCAAATATCATTCCACGACCAGAAGCATCACTTACACCTACTATCCAATAGTAAGTTTGCTTAGCTTCTGTTTTACGATGTTGCGTAGATGGATGTTTAATATTAGGATGACGCATTTCTATCTTTATTCCACTGTGCCAATAAATCAGCTTCTAGTTTATCTTTTGTTTTACTCAGTTTGTATAACCCAACCAAGTAATAAACAAACCACGCTATGCCAACTAATAGGAATACTATCCCTACTGTGCGATTCCAACTTTGGAATGAAAGCCCCATTCCAGTAAAGAATAGAGTTCCACCAAACCCTTTCATTAATTGCTTAGTAGAACCTTTATATATACGCCCATATGCCATATTTTTAACATCTTCTTGCGTTAGATTTTGTAAACTCATTTATACCTCCATTAATTATAAATTCAAACTAGCTTTTAAATCGTTAAGTGCTTTCTGAGCAAGCGGAGATGGTGGAGATTTGGAATGTTCCCACCTAAATACTGTTGAAAATGTAACACCTAGTTTTTGGGCAAACTGTTCTTGCGTTAAACCTAAACTATCCCGTAAATCTTTAATTTCTTTTGCGCTTATTACCATTTGTAATTAGTATAACATATAGCGTATGATAATGCAAGTCAATTAGCGTATTATTTTAGCAATTATCTTTCCATTATCATTACCACTACTTCTCTTTGGTTTCGGCTTAACCTTATAAGAACTAACTGATAACTCGTTTTCCTCTGGTGGTAATGGTCTATTATCTACTCTATATTTAACTAAAAACGCCTGTATCATTTCTTCTGTTTTTTCAGGATTATTTCTAGCTATTTCTTCGGCTGGATTAGCTACGTCATTATGAATATCCGAATAAGTATTATCTCGACCTCTATCGTCTTTCATCGCTTCCATTTCAACTAATTCGTGAAGTATGGTAGCCTTTATATCTTCGTCTGTGTCTAAAGCTCTATCTATCCATATTTCTTTTTCAGGTATAAATTCTGGATAAACTTTCCAATGTCCACCCTGAGTATAATCTTGCCATAAATTGTTTCTTACAAAATTACCATTAACCAAATATATTCTAGCTTGTGGAGTTCTATATTCAGTTAATTCTTCTTTATCTAATCCGATTGCCTTTGTAGGTGTTGCCTCAAAAGTTTGCGTTTCCGGCGTTTCTGACTGATTTTCTTCTTCATATTCTCCTACCATCTTTCCGTTATATGATGTTACAAAATCCTCAAAAGGTACACCTTGCGCTTTCGCTTTTTCCCATTCTTCTATTGGTATTTGTCCTACACCCATTCCAACTGTAACTGACCTATCACCTACATTAGAATCTGCGTCTTGTGGGTATTCGATAATCGGTTTTCCATCACGTATCAGGATATTGATTTTGACAAACCCTAAGTCTAAGTCTTTAATATCGTGTTCCGGTAAGCCGCCTAATATCTGGATGCTTTTTTTAGCTGCACCTTCTCCGGTGTAACCTTCATCTATATAACCTTTTGGCTTTATACGAGTTGAAATCATATCCTCTTGTTTATATGGTGGTGTAATTAATTTATACATAGGAGCAAAGGTGTCTCCTACATATTGAGGCCTACCTTGTATAAAGCAAACAGAGCCTTTAGGTGGGTTATTGATTATATTCTTTTTATCTTCATCATCTAATCTAGGCAATATTGTTGTAGGTGGTTTTTTAGGAGGTACTTTTACCGGAGGTCTGACTATTGGCTTTTCTGGTATTCTTTCTCGTTCAGGACTAGGCTCTTCTGTAGTAATTGGTTCTTCCATAGGATATGGTTGAGGATATGGAGTTGGTATTGGCTTTGGTTCTTCTTTTGGGGCTTGCCCTTCCTTTTCTCTTTCAGCTTCTTTTTGCGCTTCTTCCTCTTCTTGTTTTTGTTTTTGTGCTTGAGCCTCTGCTTGCGCTTCTCTTTCAGCTTGTCTTTGTGCTTCTTCCTCTGCTTGCTTACGTTTTAATGCTTCTCTAAATGTTTCTTCTTCATATTCTTTAGATGGTTTAGATATTTCCTCTGGTATTTCAGTAGGAACAGCTTTGGGGAACTGTACCCATTCTGGAATAGTTGGCTTTTCAGGTCTAGGTGTAGGGCTAATACTAGGATATGGCTCTACTTTAATAGGCTCTTTCGGTTCTGGTATTTTAACTGGTTCAACAAAAGGTTCTCTATCTGGTTCTTTTGGAACTGGTTTAGTTTCTGGCTCTTGCCCTGGTTCTATCTTTGGCTCTGTGACTGGAACAGCTTCAGGCATTGGTTCTTCTTCTGGTATAATATCTGGTTCTATTGGTGTTCTTGCTGGTTTAACTGGTGGTTCTGCAACTACACTAAATGGTATTATTGTAGGTTCTAATGGCAACATAGGTATTTCTGGCGATACTGGCATACCTGGATATGGTGTAGTTGGAGTTATCGGTATAAATATAGGAACACCATTTACTAATATAACCCTTGAAGCTCTTACAGATGGTAATTGCGGAGTTTGTTCACCAACTTGTGTATAAAAACCACCACCTGTAACGGTTAATTTTTGTGTTTTCTCGGCAATTCCTACTCCACCACCTTTAGGTGATTCAGGCGGTCTAGGCTCTCCGCCATCACCTTTAGGTGGTAAATCAGATGGAGGCTCTTTACCTAAAATAGTTTTTATATCAGCAACAGCTTCTACGTTATTGGCAACTAAAGTAAACTTCTCACTATCGGTCATAGTAGCTATTTCATCAAGTGAGTATTTTAATTCGCTAAGCCTTTCATCTATGCTATCCATTACGATACTATCTATATTTTTATCAGTTCTTGTAACAGCCTTATACCAATCAGGGGCATATTTACGTATATCCTCTAAAGTCCACGGTGGTTTACCAAAACCTTTAGATTCCCAATCTAATGCCACGCTTCTCAGGTAAGCAGCTATATCGTCATCTGTATATTGCAATACTCTACCAACATCTATATTTGCGTGTATAGATTTATCACCCAAATCTTTAGACATTACTCTTTTAAATACATTAACTACATTATCCACATCAGATTGTGACGCTCTAATAGGGTCATAAATTATTTTACCTATTTCAGTATCTTTAACACTTAAATTAGCATCCTTTATTTTTTGTAGATGTGTATTATTTATTGGCTCATCTGACCATCCTAATGTCCTTTTTTTAGTAGTAATGCTATCTATAATTTTGTCATTACCCATATATGGATTTAATCTACCTTTTCTCCAATCTACACCTGTAAAATCACTTCCTGATAATTTTGCTAATTTTCCTTCGTGGTATTTAATACTTTCTATAAGTCTAGCTACTTTAGCATTATCTATTATTCCACTTTTGTATACCGCTTCTAATTCTACGTTTTCTTTTGCTAACAGATTAACTATTCTTAATCTTTCCTCACTTAATATCGCTATTGTAGCTTTATCACTTTCTACGTTAACTACACGATATGGCTTACCATCTACAGAAATACCTACACCTTCTCGGCTAGTAGCTACAAACTCACCTTCTTTTAATTTTCTTGTTTGATTTAATATATCATTTAAAGTTCTTCTAATAACTAAGTTGGTATTGGTTAATCCATCATATACTTGCGCTATCTGTTCTGGTGTCATTACTTCGGCAGCTTTGATATATTGACTACCATTTTTTTCAATAGCCAATGCTTTTTGTTTTAATATCATTCCTAAGTCTTTATTTTTAAGAGTATCAGCAAAGGCACTTAATTCTTTGGCTTTATTAACCATAGTATATGTATCTTGTGCTTTCATAGCATCAGATATTCCAGTAAGAATACTATTTAATCTCCCAACTAATTGGCTACTTTCATTTCGTGCTATAAGTTTAGAATCTATTTCATAAGTTTTTTGCATAGCAGTAGCAAAGTCCTGCGATTGCATAGCCTTTTTAATATCTTCCATCTGGTCATATAACCATTGAACTGCATTTTTATTATTTATCCATTGTTCTCCGACATTCTCTAATACTGTAAGTTTATCCACTACTATATTGAGATATTTTTCTATATCATCTATATATTTAGGTATACCTTGTTCATTTATTTTAAATTCATTTTTTATAGAATTAACAAAATACTTATCCTGAATAACTTTAGACATTAGTCTGTCAATCTCACGCCTAGTAGCTATGTATTCTGCTTTACTCATTTCATCCAATTTATTAGCTATTGATTTCAACATCGGCTTTAATGATATTTGCGTTTCCCATAATTGTCTATATGGGTCAGATACAAAAGATACTCCATATTTAGTTTTTAATTCTATGGCAGTATCAAAATCTGGTGTATTTTGTATAGTTTCTATTCCATTCTTAATATCCTTGAATGTTTGCTTGATAGTTTTCAATGTCTCTAATTCTTTTACCATTGTTTCTAATGCAGCCATTCCCTTATCAGCTACATAATTAAATGCACGTGCATAATCCTGATATAATACAGTAGTCTTATAACGTATTTCATTTACTATATCTCTAATAGCTTGAGATGATTCTACTAATTGTGCTTGCGATATCTGGTCTTGCTTCGATAAATTGGTAATTGTTCGTCTTGCATCACCTATTAAATCATTTATCATTAAACGATTTTGGTCTGCAATTACCTTACCGTATTTAACTTCAAAATCTTTAAAGTCTGCTTGTGCCGTAATATCTGCTAAGTTTTGTAAATTTCTAGCTAGACTATTTTTTAATTCTCCCCATTCTACACTTTCTAATCCTTTTAATTCTATCCCTCTTAATTTATCAGCAAAATCCATAATAGAATAAGCAGTATTATTCACTTTATCCAAAGCAGTATTAAGATTATCAATAGCTGAACTTCGCCCTCTATATTCTAAACTTCTTGCCGTATCAGCAATATCCTTTGCTGTAACACCTATCTTTTTAACAGTTTCTACTATTGGTTTTAATTCCATAGCACTTTCAGTTGCATCATAGTTTAGCTTAACTGCTCTATCAATAAGTGCCTCTGTTTTTGATGGCATATCATTAATATTTGTTTTTACATCACTAATTGCTTTACCTATTTGAGTAGTTACCGGAACTTTTGGAGCTATATCAATCTTCATTGTATCAATAGCAACTACCTTTGATTGATTAGCTAATAATTGTGCCTCTTGAGGTTTTATTCCTTTAATATTAGAAAAACTACCAATCGCTCCTGCTAGCATTAATCCATCAATTCCATAACTCAAAGCTAATTGTCCTGCATTAAATGGAGTCATACCTTGTGCCATCGGCATCAATACTTTATCAGTTGTCTCATATAAACCATAAGCACCAAATGAACCCATAGCTAAACCATTAAGAACATTAGTTACTCCCTGAGTTACACCACCCAAAGCACCACCAATACCACCCAATGCTAAAGTTGCAGGTACAAAAGCACCGCCAACCCATTCCATAGCAGAAACTTGCTGACCAGTTAGTGATTTTGCTATTGGTGTTAATGTTGGCATAACCATAAAATTAACTAATATATTACTTGGTTCTTTCTCCATCGCTATCTGAGAAGAATAAACAAACTCAGCAAATGGATTATCTTTATATAAATCACTAACATATAATTCGGCTACTTTTTGTTTCTGTTCTGAATTTAAAGATTGCCACGTTTCATCTACTCTTCTAGCTAATTGACCTACGACTCCACCTTTTGCAGAAACTAAATCTAATCCAGCTAACTCTATAGCATTACCAAGAGCATAAATTTCTGTTCCTGATAAATTATGGATATTACCAAGTTTAGACATTGCATCAGCCATACCATTAATATATTGCTGTGCATCATCTATTACTTTTTTATCAGCATTAATAGTTTGCAATACTTTTATTGTGTCTTGAATTGGATGTTCTTTGATAAATCTGCCAATATCTACTTTTGCCGTTTTAAGATACTCTATTACCTCTTGGTATTGAGTTCCAAACGTTCTTGCAAGCCACGGTTTATCTGAGTTTTGGGCTATTTGATTTTGAACATCTTTAAACTCAGAACTATTGTATATAGCTCTATATTCTGGTGGCATCACAAGGTATGCTTCTAACTTTTTATTTGCTTCTATGATTTCTTTGTTTCTCTGCTCAATCATTTGGTTTTGCAAAGAAATGGCAGTTAGATATTTAGATACGCTATCAAGTATAAAGTCTTTTTTATTTCCTGCTATTATAAGCGTATCGGCTGTTACTTTATTTTGTAATGCTGTAAGAATTTGGTTAGAATTCAAACTAGAAGGATTTGATTCTGGTAATATTGCTCTAATAGACTCTTCTGCTTGCCTTCTGGCTATTTGAGGTAATTGTTGAGATACAAACCTTTGAGCATTAATAGCATTATTAAATGCTTCTATGCCTTCATTGACTAAAATATCGTACAACTGCCCTTTGGTCATTCCAGATGGGTCGCTAGGGTCTACGGGCTCTTTGGAGTCTTTTAGTTTTTCAATATCTGAACTTCGTTGTATTTGTAATCTTTTACCATCACTCTGCACTCCAACCCACATTATAGGAATATCTTTAGTTTCACCACTTGCCAATACAATTTGTTTAGTTAGTTCAGGTTGAGTATATCCAACTCCTTCTGGTGCAGTTCCTATAACTACTCTTGAACCTTCTATACTTCCAGGAGAACCAGCGTCTTTCCAATCTTGTACTGTCTTAAAATATCTTATATCACTTGAAGATTCCAATGGACTAACAGCTAGTTCCCTACGTTTGCTGGCAGTTTCTATTAACTCTTTACCTTTTGGCGCACCAGCATTTATCCAATCATCCTTAGTAGCAAACCCGCCTATTTTCTGTTCTTCTGGTGCTGTTTCATATCCAGGTACAAACGGCATTAATACCGTATTAGATGTATCTAAATATCCACGTTCCATCTGATAGAGTTTAATATCTTCATCAGAAAATGCCGGAGGAGGTAATCCGTGTTCTCTGGCATAATCTCTTTCGTATTCCATTTGGGCTATTGGGTCTAATGAAATAGGTGGTGGTGGAATATTACCTCTTGGAGTAGTTAAATCAACAGGTACAGCAACTAGTGGTGGTTGTTCTGACTGTTGCGGTTGTTCTTCTTTAGGTTGTTCAGGTGTAGTAGGTTCTGTTAAACCACCAACAATAATATTTCCACTTTCATCAACATCATAAATTGGAGTTGCAAAGCATAAATACTTTTTAGCTAACCAATATTGTTCTATTTTCATTGTCCACTACCTTGTTGTCTGCGTTTCTTAAAAGCAAGCATACAAAGAATAATAATCGCAAAAAGAATAATTAACGGATAGAAGTAAGTCATTATATTATCAGTACCGCTAGTTCCGGTAACTAACAAAGGTAAAATCCATCTTACCATCCATAAAATCAAACCACCTGCAAATATGTATACGAATATATCGCCCAATGCTTTCATTATTTATCCTCTCACGGCAAATGCTACAATCTGGCTTAGTGCTAACGCTATTACGATATAAACACCTACACCGACTGCAAGAAAGAAGTATTGCAAGATAGCCAATTCACCACTAAATAATCCATCTGCTGATATTATCATTGACGGAATAGATGTAAATAAGAACCTTGTTGGAATAGTTACGGCAGCAAACCAACCATTTCTTACGGCTAAACTAGCTGCGTTAAACCCTATTCCCTGATTTATTGCGCTTGTGCCTTCTGTATAGACATATGCGCCTGCCGAATGAGTTGTTGCTGATGTATCTCTTATTCCCCTTGTTAATCCATTAAGATGTGTAGCGTCTATGCCATTATATGATATTGTTTCACCATCTACTATTATAATGTCTGCCGTTAAGAATCCACTTGTATTATCTACAGTCATTGTGGTTTGTGTAGCTGTCATATTGGCAGTTAATTCAATGGTTTGTACTCCACCACCGCCTTGAGCTACGCCAACTGCAAAGAATACACAAATTCCTAAAAATAAAAATCCGGTTATCAATTTTGCCATTTTTACATTTTCCTATAATGTATTATTAAATGCTACCACTTTATTTTTTACTTCATTTAAGTCTTTTAGTTCATCTTCCCATATTATTAGTACGTGAAATCCAAACCGTTTATAATGTTCTATTTCACATTGTTCTACTTGTTGTTTTGTTAAATTAGGATTATCTTTCTGTGGCTTCCAAAGATGCCAATAAAGTCCATGTAATAATATTACAGATTTCTTGCCATTGACATTTGTCCAATCAGGAGATTTACCACCAATAATAACGCTAAAATCACCAGTATACTTATAATCAGGAAAATGCTTATTGAATAACGAGCAAAGTATTAATTCCTTATTATTAGGTCTAATATGAATATTAGCTCTTTGAGCCTTAACGGTACTATTTTTAAAATCAGAATTAGACCACATTAACTTAACCATATTAGTCATTTTTGTTCTATATTCTAAATCCTGCCAACGTTTTTTGGTTAGCTTACTCATTCTATTTTTGAATTCTGAATTATTACAATATTTCTTTAATGCTAATTTATGCTTTTCTTTATTTTCTGGTTTTGCCATTCCTTCTTTTAATAAAGCTAGATGTTTTTCTTTATAAATTGGATTGTCCCAATTATTTCTATGCTTTAATTTTGTTTCTTTTGACTTAGGAACTCCTAAATGTGCCTCTCTATTTTTTATTTTTGATTCTTCGCTACAATGTTTACCAACCATATTTTTATTACCTTTATGAATTAAACCCATTTTTGCCCTAGTTTCCTGACTAACAATACGACCTTTTGCTTTATCGCTAATTTTCTTTTTTGTTTCATCCGATAAATGAACACCCAATCTAGGATGTTTATAACCATTAGCATATAAAGATAGCAATTTTTGTCTCATTTTCTCATTCATTTCAGGAGTTCTAATATATGTTTTCATTAATTTAATCTATCTATCCTGTTGCAAAATTCCTACTATAACAAACATTACACTTATTGCTAAAGCAATCCACGGAAATACATGCATAGCAACGAACACACCTATAACGCCTCCACCGAACATCCCGGCTAACCAGCCTAAATGTGTTAAGAAAAACACACCAGCATAAGCCCCAACTGATAATATAGTAGCAATAATTATCCAAGCTACTAAAGGTGGAACTCCGTACATCCCTGTTCCAACGCCAGTTGTATTACCTGTAGCCATAAAGTTCACTAAATAACTAAATGGGTTTTCTGGTGGTGCATTAGTTGGCAAGTGTTGCCCAGGATTTATCTTAACTTTTGGCGCAACATCTTGTGTTTGAGTAGTAGTTATTATTGTTGATGAACCACTAGGGGACAAACTACTCATTGATACTGTTATACCAGTAGGATTTGTTCCCCAAGTTATTACACCATTATTTGTAGTTACGTCTACGCTTCTATCCGGTAATGTAGTTCCTGATATTATAGCGTTTGGCGCATAATATAATTGCTGAGTCCCACCTACGGAATAAGAGATATTATCAGCATATGGTATACCTTCTAACCATAACCAACTATTTCCATTATTAGTCATATTTGCGCCATAAATCGTACTTTTTAATACAGAATCTATATAAAAAGTTGCCAAACAATTTGTATTTTTCAATTCTACTTGATGAATACCAACACTAGACATAGATTCCATATATACATTATTTGCTGAGTAATTAAATTCCATAGATGTATCGAATGTTTCAAACCCAGCAAGAACACCATACCTTTCGTGTTGCCCATAAACTGTATCTGTAGCTCCAAATTTTATAATTATACAATCAGCAGGAGTAGAAGGAGGAACTTCTATTTGAACAAGTATGCTTGTATTTGTAGTAACACTAACTGGATTTGAGAATGTATACCAAGTTGGTATACCTACTGGAACGGTAGCTATATTTATTGTCCCTAATATCCCATAAAGTGCATTAGTAAAATAATCCCTTACAGTTACATTAGCCGTACCTGTTGGAAGTCCATTGCCATAAATTTCAAAACTAACGGCATTTACAGTTCCAGAGCTAATAGATGGTATATATTGACCAATTCCATATGACTCTAATTCATCTATAAGTATTCCATCAAATCCAGCACTATCATTCACAAAACCGCTAGTAGAACTTGAAATATTTGCCGATACTTTTCCTGCCGATGTCGTATTAAATGTTACAGCACTAGCCTTTCTAGTTATATTGCCCGTATTCCCTACATACACACTTGCACTTAAAGTAAAATTAGTAGTACCTTCTAGATTTGGAGAATCCGCTGTTGTTATGTATCCACCTTGACCAGTTAAAATCTCAAATGAATCTTTGGGTATATTCCCTGTAGTAAAGCTATACTGTTGGCTTGTACTTGCATCCATACTATCCGCTAATAATATTTTGTCCTCTGATAACATTGATGGATAAGTTACATTACCAGCAACTACGCTAGTATCTAATCCATCTGAACCAATAAAATGGCTTGCAGCTAAATAAGATATATTCGCAGATGCAATAGACGCTAACATATTATATGAAGTGGTAGTATTATTTGTTACAGTAATTACTCCCGTATATGTGGCTAAGGCGAATACGCTTATAGCAGGTAACACAATTATACTTAAGAGTAAACTAATTAATAATCGTTTCACTTTATTTATATACCCCTTAACTGGATGAGCGTTTATAAAATCCTGCCCACCAAATATCTATTCCAGCTACGACAGTTGCAAGTACAGCGCAACTCCACGGCAAGAATCCAACAAGACCACCAACAATCACCATTAAACCCACAACAAAAGATAATCCCTCATTACTGCTTGTGAATCCGATAAACCCTACACAAGCAGCTAATAATGCTAAAGCCCATAGTCCTGCATAAAACCATATGGCATCTATACCAAAATCAGCAGCCATTGTAGTTAAATCAAGCCACGTGCCTATCCACTGTGACCTCAATGTAAGAGCATATGTTACACTAAGCGCAACCCTCTTATAATATGTTATAGGACTAACTTGAGCCTCAAATATATCAGGGCAAAGTAATCGAAGATTGGGTATAGCTGCCATAAAATATGTTTCACCATCTACTGTTAAAAGCCCAGACGATATAAATGTTGCCGTAGTTCCCCAAGACGATTTAAATATTCCAGCAAGGCTAACTATTCTCGTTTGTAACTGTCCTCTGGCATAGGACTTACTTGTATCGTACCAATTAGGTATAGATACTAAAGGCGTAGGTGCAGGCGGTGTACCATTCCAAGTAGCAGAAGAAAAATCGGAAGTCAATAATTGCATCGTATAATTTGTACTGTTCCAAACCATTCCATTATCTACTACATCAAGCGCACTAAAATATATCCCTACACAACTTAATCCGTAACCACCTTGTCCTCTAGTATTCCCATATGGATTTGTTATTGGAGTTGTTGCACCTAAAATTGTAGAACCATTCATTAAATTTAATACGAATGTTTGACTAGCTGTTAGGTCTACCGAAGGTGGGTCTGGAATACTTAATTCGGCTAAATATAACTGGTCACCATTTTCATAAAGACTTTGGTAAGCCCAAATATTTTCTATCGTAACATTCCCTGATGGTGGTTGTTGAGTAACGGCATTAACGTGTAAAGAATAAGGAATTATTCCTATGCTGATAAACAAACAAACAAGTAAAATTTTCTTCATATTATCCCATTACTATATTTAATATGAGCATCACAGCAAAATACGTTATAGTACCTGCCAATCCCACTATGATTATCTCTTGAATCATAGCCCATAGATTATTAATATCTTTCCACGTAGCTGCCATTATCATTAATCCTACACCTAGAGCTATTATCATTCCTAATATTGGTTTGGCAAAATTAGTTGTCGCATTTTGAACTGGTGTTAATGGTATTGCTACATCATTACCATAAACATAAAGAGAACCAATTTTTGATACCGTTCTGTAATGTACTACTTGCTCACCGTCATAATTTACGATAGTAACCTGATAAACTGATGGCGATGTTTTTTCTACCTCAAATGTAGTTTGTCCGTAAGCTAAATTATATCCCCACTGAAAAGATACATTTGTACTATTAATAATTCCCATATCAGATAAATTGCCGTGTAATGTTGCTTGTGTTATACCACCTACCACCCCAACATTCGTAGGGTTGCTCGTTATAATTGTTGTACCACGCCCTACTACATATTCATCTACTGCATTAATTCTACCAACAAGTATTGGAGTGCTTCCTGTTCTACCAACTGATATATCATATCTATAACCACCTGGATTATAAGCTAACACGGAACTGGCATAATCGGCTAACAGATTAAAACCTATCGCCATTGTTAAAGCCATAATCGTTATAATCCACCATTTTTTCACTGTTAATTTCCTATTGTAGACCAATGCCACGCTGAACCTGTTGTATTATTAGTCACGTAAATATTGGTAGCATCAGGATTTGCTGTTTGCGATAAAACTACCAGAGTTGTATTGTCTGACCATAATCCTATTTGAGCTTTTATTGGAGTAAAACTAAGTCCATGTGCTATTGTTTGCTGTGCACCTGTACCTACGGAAGAACCATAGTTCTCTGTTACAAAACCTGTATTATGACGATATGTAGTAATCCCGAAACCTGTTACCATACCGTGAGTATCTTCCATTTTGTTATCTGTAATAATATTACCAGTTGGAGAACCATCAGCAACCAAGAAATAATTAGGTGTATTAACATTATCTGATGTATGCTGATTACCTGAAATGATATTATTAGTGCATATACCAGTTACATTCGCCATCCAAATAACAGTGGCAGAATCATCTAGCAAAGTTCCAATATTCTTGCAAATATTATCCTTAATTTGCAAATCAGAACAAGCATCAAATTCTAACGCACCTCTTGAAAAATCAGTTAATATATTATTGCTAACAGAACTATTATTACAAGAACTTAAATACAATGGGAAAGTAGCACCTGTAACTATATTACTATCAATTTTAGATTTAGTTACATTAGCAACTGTTATTGGTATTAAAGTACCATCTATATTGTTATGACAAAACTCTATTCTTTCACAAGCTTCTGTAGTATACCAAGCATAAGACCCATCATCAAATGAATTATTATTTATATTAAAAGCGTTTCCATCTGTAATGATGCCATAAGCTAAATTTGAGAAAGTATTGCCACTTATTATATTAGCAGTTGTTTCACTTATATAATCGCTAACATCCATTGAAATTCCACGTTCTCCGGCTACTGTCGGATATTTGCCATTAAAATAGTTTCCAATTATCCTTGTTCCAATGACACCATTTGGCCCGGAAGCGTTGGAAAACAAAACGATATGCGGAGAATTTGCTACGTTTGTCTCATTACGGAATATGCAACCTGTAATTTCATGTCCCCACTGGTCAATATCAATCGAACCACTGGTTGAAACTGTGTCAAATATACAATCTCTTATTGTTGAACCCTCTCCAGCATGCCAGCGGATATGTCCAGATGCAGAATTATAAAAATAGCAGTGGTCAACAAGAACATCAGTTGGACTTTCAATATTCAAAGCCCAAGCACTAGCATTAAGCAATCTGATATTTTTAATAGTAAATCCCTTTGCAATACTTGTTCCACCGAATGTCCCCATTATAGAGAATGTGCCGACTTGTCCAGTTCTATTGCCATTAAATTCTATACCTTCTACTGATTGTCGTATTCCAGGTCTAACAATCTGAATCATATTACATTCGCTAGCATCTTGTAGATTAATTGTTACTCCATATCCTTCTAACCTAACGCCACTGAGCAATACGATAGTTGCCCCGATATTCATATTTAAAGAAGAATTTGAGCCACATAATCTAACAATGCCAGTTCCGGCACTATTAGCTACTACTATCTGAGCATTAATTTGTACTTCATCATCTACGCCATCAGTAATTGCATCAGGAGTATTACTCGCTAATGCTCTAGCACCACCAAATTTACCTAAAAAGTGTAAAATTCCTAGTTCTACTTTTTGAGATAGCGATAATTCAGCATATTTACCTTGTGTCCAAACATTGAATTCTGTTTGAGGATCATAATAATTTGCCCAAGATAAACTAAATAGCATAAAAAGAAGAACTAAAATTATTGCCGATTGCCAATATTGTTTAATAAACTTTTTCATACTCTTACCTACTCTTGATATTAGTTATAATATGCCCTCTATCACATTGGTATTTCTGTTTCTTACCTTGCAACGATTTTTGAAATCCCGCTTTTACCATTTTAGCCCCACATTTAGGGCATATTAACTGCTTCATTTCTACCTACATACCACCATATATACATACTAACATAACTAGATATTATTGTCAATTTTCTTTGCTTGTCACCTTAACCCACGCATACGCAACAGCCTTATTAAACGAATGTCGTATCCGCCTATTCGCTGTATAAACACCAAATAAATAAGATAATAAACAAAGCGTAAATATCATAATACAAAAAGAGCCTGATTGTTACATCAAGCTCTTTACTCCGTTCTCACTTTAAATTATTTCCTCACTCTACGTTTAGCTACACCCTTTTTAATACCTGCTTTAAATTCTTTTAAATGATGTAATTTTCTATGCTTTCGTATTTTCTTCATCTGGTCTTGAAAGTTTTTTACTCTGATAGTCTTACCGCAAAGTGAACAGTGAATTTTCTCAGGCATCTATTCCCACCACGCTTTTTTCTTACGCCCTTTCTTATGACCACCGCCCAATGCCTTAACTAATGGATGAAGTTTTTTAGACTTAGCAGTTGCTTGCCGTCTACGGATTACTGATTCCCTTTCTCTGGCAATAGCTTCGTTTTTCTTAATACGAGCTTCTATTTTTGCTAATTTCTTTTTTTGTTTCTTTTCTTCTGCAAGTTCTTTCTTTCTTTCGGCAGCTTCCCTTTTTGCCTCCAATTTCCTTTGTGCTTGCATAGTCTTTAAAGGATGAGCCTTACGTCTTGCAGCTTTTCTTTGTTTTCTTTCAAATGGACTTGACCAATCCATATTAATCACCTTCTATTGTATGTAGTTAGAGGGGCAGTTTTTTATGCTGCCCCTCTTTTGAATTTAGCTAAAGGCTACGGCAAGAATAATCAAACCGCCACCAACAGCCACCAGAGTTGGAACAAGTCCCTTGAAGAACGTATCGCTAGAAGTAGTCCCTGTAATCAGGGTGACTACATAAGCGATTACGTAGTAGGCTACGGTAACGCCAACGCCACCGTACATAAAATCTTTAACTTTTCCTGACATTTAAGCACCTTCGCTAACTCTCGGCTTATCACCGTATGAAAACATAATTTTTTCGACCTCTACAGATAATTTTAATTTAGCTAAAAGCTACTGCGAGAATAATCAAACCGCCACCGACTGCAACTAGGGTAGGGACTAAACCCTTGAAGAACGTATCAGATGAAGTTGTGCCAGTAATAAGGGTAACTACGTAGGCTATAACATAATAGGCTACTGTTACGCCCACTCCACCATACATAAAATCTTTAATCTTACCTGACATTTAAGTATCCTCATAAAATCTCGGCTTAACACCGTATGAACGATTCATATTCGACCTCTTTTTATTTCTTACCAAATATACCTTGTGCAAGGATTAACGCTAATATTCCTGCTGCAATCATTGGTATACCATTTTTAACCCACGTATCAGAACTAGCTGTTCCAGTTACTATATAAGGAATACCGATATACAATCCTGAAACAAGTGCTATGGATACCAATATTGTTCCCCAACCCATTCAATTTACTTCCTCTTAGAATGTTTACGACCTTGCTTCCGGCGTGCAGCTTGAGCTTTCTTTAAAGCCCTTCTTCGGGCTGCAGTAAAGACATATTTTTTCTTAGCCAATCATTTTTCTCCAACTCAGCTTAACACTGTGAGAGAAACAATACCATTTATCTTTGCTTATTAGTATAACATATAATGTCAATAACTGTAAACTTTTCGCTTTAGAATAACAAATTAATCAATGTAGTAACCACATAATAAACTAAGAATACGCCTATACCTGTAAATAGTAATGCTTCTACTGTAAGAACACCCATGAGAGCTTCAATAAGAATAATAACTACACCCACAAGTATTGCCACTATTGCCAGTGAAGTAAATATACTTGTGCCAGCTAATGTTGATACCGTATCTCCAGTATAATACCCTAGAGTGTCATTTGTGTTTTCTATCCACCAGCCATATACTGCATCACCATCGGGTCTAGTCACTTGCCAAGCAAATGATATTGGTGAACCATATTTATAATTAGCTACGTGCCTTGTGATGTTATAAGTAGACGTATCAGGTACAGTCCATATAGTTGTCCAAATCCCCCATATATTGACTTCATCACCAAATGTATGTATCGAATATGAAAGTGTATCGTTATTGGATACTATACAAAGTAATTCTTCACCTGCACCACCACTATTTAAGCGATAACCTGATAATGATGGTCTATTAAGAGTAGTACCAGCATCTTTTATTGATACGGCTACTGCTGTTGCGTTCCAAGTTTGTATGGATGACCTTGCCCTAGCATATATAGCACCATCTGAACCTGTATAAGTTGCCCATATTGCTGAGCCGTGGTCATAACAACTAAAAGCATCGGGTCTAGTTTCAGTCATATTACCTGTGTCCGCTATAATATCTACTGATTCCCAACCCGTTCCATTATATGTCATAGCGTATAAACCAGTTGTATTAGTAGTAGTTTCTTCCGACCACTCTACCTCCATTCTATCGGCTACATTATCTATAGGCGAACATTGGGCAAACCAAACGTGACCTGTAGAGTTCTGAGATACATTATCCGCAGTTCTAGTTGCATCTGTAGTCCAAGTACCATCTTTAGTAGATGAACCTCTGATATATAACTTACCCATATTAGGAGTTACGTTATCTGTATCTACCCACATAACCCACGGATAACCACCTTCGTCTACTACTATGTTAGTACGCCAAGTTAGAAGTTGTGCTGGCACTGTAGACACTGTTTGTTCTGCTGCTGCCCAAGTTATTGCACCCGTAGTATCGCTAGGCGTTCCCATACGGTATACCACTGAATCAGGCGAACCAGTCATATTATGCCTAGCATAATGAATTGTATTTGTTGTATCATCGTACCAAGAACCAAACTCAGGAGAAAATAATCCTGTACTAGATACTATTGTTGTGCCTACTATTCCAGAGCCATCGGATAGTACTGAATAATAACATAAATCTGCATCATCATTAAGATACATTATCCAATGACGGTTTTCTGTATCCCAAGTATCACGATAAGCAGAACTGCTTATGCCGTCTGTTAAACTAATTCCGCTTGTTATTACGCCAGGATTAGCAAAAACCAATGCCAAAGCTGGTATAGCAGGTAGCATAAACAATAGCAATGCGCCTACCGCTACTAATACTTTCCACCAACTTTTTCTTTTCATTCTATCCTCCACACTAGAACAATGTATTTACCAAATAACTAACTACGTAATAACATAGAACAATTCCTATTGCGCCAAACATAAATATTTTCCAAGAAATTACTGAGTAGATATAGAGCATCAAAAGCATTGCTGAAACAACTACCATTACTATTAATATAAACCCTTTAAAGAACGTGTTGCTTGTTGTAGATGGTGCAGCCATATTCCCGCTATCTGGAACTGTTGTATTACTTGTTGCGCCTGTAGCACTTAATAATGCCCTATACCATACCTTGCTAGGCGTTACATTCCCACTTGTATCTTGGTATGCGTCTGTTGTTGCGCCAACTATATTATTATAAGTATCCAATACATTATCCAATGATGTTTTTTGCCATTGTATTCCAGCTACGCCGTGTCCTCTATATCCCGTATCTTCTGTTGAGTTTGCGCTTAATCCGCTTGAATTATACGCTTGTATCTTATAAGTATAAGTTGTGCCATTATTAAACGTAACACCTGTAAGGTTTAATAATACAAATGTCTCAGACGTTCCATCAGAAGCAGTACATCCACCCGCGTCTATTGTTGGCGCATCTGCTGTGGTGTCTGTCCAAGTGGTTAAGTTTCCTGCTATTGATGTTACGTTAGCGCCATTTCGCCATATTGTGATATTGTCACAAACTAATGGATTCCAAGTTAATGTTATATTCGCTGTTGAAGTTCCATCGCTTGCTATTAATCCGGTAGGTTGCGCTGGTAAAGTTAAAAATGTTATTTCAGTTCCATTACCTGTTCCCCCAGTATTATTTGCAGAAGCCATAGCGTAATATCTTGTATTTGGATTTACTACGATAGAATGACTGTATGCGCCTACCCCATATGTTCCAGTATCTATCCAGGTAGATGTGTAATTATTTGATGTTGTTCCCCAATCAAATCTTCTGGTTACATTTTCCCCGCCCGTAGCCGTTATCGTTCCATTTAATTGAGCGGTTGAATCGGTGATTGCGGAGGCTGCGCCTGTGGTGACGGTGGGGGCGACTGTAGTCTCGGATATCCCACTAGTCAACGCCTGAGCCAAAACCTGGCATCCCAAGTGTTAAAATGGACTCCTAAAGGCACGACAGGATAAGCATATGGAGGGTAAATCACCCACAGATTGTTCGGAACTCCAATGGTAGTATTAGTTGTTCCGATATAAGGTTCAGCGTCAACGCAGTGTACCTTGGAAAAATTAGACGATAACGCAATAGTAGCATTATTCCACATTGTTCTATCCGCATTACTCACGGTGGCAGCGGGAGTCATCAATAATTCGATAACCAGACTCACATTTGAACTGTTCTGTAAATATGTGAATATATCGGTTTTTCTGTTGAGGTAATTAGTGATATTTTCAGAGCCGTAAAGGTCATTTAATCCTCCGTCATCAACCACAACATCATAATGATTCGCCCCTATCTGAGAGGGGTATCTTGCCCAAATCTGGTCGGTTGTTTGACCGCTTACACCGTAAGATGTCACCGTGTAACCTGTTAATTTGCCGAAATGGTATCCTACTACATTATCAGTTGTAACGTAGAATATTGAATCACCAATAAAAGCTACTTGAGTCGGTGAGCCATAAGCCGGATAAGTTCTGGTTAATGTCGTGGCGTTAGCCGTTGAATAAGTAATAGCGTCAACCCAAGTACTATCGACGAAGGCGTGAGTAAAAAGAGAAGCGCACATCGTATAATTTGAAGATAAACCGTTAAGTGTGACACTATTGCCATTGTTCCAATACGCCAGTTTGTGAGTCTGGTTATCTGTCGGATTGGTGACGTACCAGTATCGAAGCTCATAATCTGTAACGCCTACTCCCGAATCCCAAGCCCATGTTATAGATGTAGTTCCATTATTTGTTGACCTGAAATTACTGGCTGGAGTAGGTTTTTGAATCCATGTAACCTCACTGCCCCATGTGGTATTGTTCGAGTTTTTCGCCCCGAATCTGCCGAAGTATTTAGTCGCTGGAGTTAAACCCGACAAGAGAAACGATTGGTAGCCAGTACTGTAATTACCTGTGCTGGTAGAGTTGACAGAATAAATACCAGTTGAAGTGCCATATTGAAACCAAATTTGAGAAGGGTTATCGCCGCCCGTAGCCGTGATATTACCTGAAACATTGCAGGTAGTATCAGTTATTGAAACCGTTGGATTGGTGACTACTGTCGGAGCGACTGCACCAGGCGAAGTGTAGGTAGCGTAAACCGACTGCACCCATCCCGCTTTTGCAGTTTCATTCCAGGGAGTAAGAAGGTCTGCTGCATTATAATATGACAAATCATTGGCTACAGTTAAGGTGTATAACCATGTAGTCGAACTATCTGCCCTAGCAGCAATGCAATAAGTAGTCCCACTTGTTAATGCCTGAGACATACTTACAGAATACCAATTTGCTGTGACATTGACTCCGATATAACCATCCCAAATACGAGTAACAGGTACTCCGCCAGATACAGTGTATAAACCAACGTGGACTGCAGTAGCATTGTAAGATGACCTCACGGCATAGACAGTTATAGTGGTCAATGTTTCATCAACTCCCGCTGTGTGTATCAATGGGATTCCACCATAAGAAGTCGTCCCTATATTAGCCCAATTTGTCGTCATCGTTAAATTTGCGGTTCCAATGCTGTTATATCCAAAATAGTTAGTAGTATCAGCGTAAGTTACAAGCGGTTGCCCCGAAATATCGTCTACAAAACGGGAGACGGGTGAAGGTATATAAGAAACATAGCTCGCCAACAAAACAGCACAAGTAAATATGCCTAATGCTTTTGGAATAACTTTTTGAATCCACCTGTTACGCTTCATCATCTTCGCCTTTATCTGCTAGACAACAACTTAACCCTATTAAGAAACATACACTACAAAATATCATTCCGATTATCATTTATCCCGCCATTGATGACCGCATGAATCACATTGATACGCTTGAACTAGGCGTTTTTTACCTTTATTCCAAATCTTCCTATGCCCATACCTATATGTATCTGTGCTTTTACATTTTGGACATTTCATATTAAAATCACCTAAGTATTCTGAATTTTTAATATTATACAATACAATACTAATAGCTGTCAAGTTTTTATGGTTAACCTGTCTGGCTTTGAGCCATACTTGACAAAACAGTTGGCTTATCCTTATGATAGAAAGAAAGTGGAGGGTTAAGGCATATGGCTACAAAAACTAAAGGCAAAAAGAAGTTTTCACACGAGCAGTATCAAAAATGGGGGCGTGAAGGCGGTTCTCCGATTTTACTCAGCTGGGCTGCACATCATCCGGTAAAAGGCTACAAGGTAACTAAAGGAACAAACGGTAAAAAGAAATAGCCACACTACTTCTCGTATTTAACATTCAACTTACGAGCTATCTGCTTGACCTTGATATATAGCTTGTCTCTTTGTGTTTTTCTTAGAGCCTTGTTGTTGTGATGTCGCCTGATTTTCATTTATTAACTCGTTTAAGATTAACCCTAATCCACCCAGTAACAATCAAACTACACACTAATGCAATTGAACCAGTTATTATCGCTAACAACGGTTGGTTAGTGTATCGAGCTTTTTCTATTATTTGAGGCATTGTAATAACAGCTACAAAAATTACAGTAAATATAGAGGCTAAACCTAGTATCCAGATAGTTCTAGACTTCATTCTATAAACCACCCGTTAAAGTGATTAATACCCACAAGTCAAAGGCTAATTGTAAGATAATAAATATTACTAGAAAATAACCTTCTGCTTTGCTCATTCTATGACCTCTCTAATCAGCATAAGCCACTAATTGCAATACCCATTGATTAGCTGCACCTGGACTTGATTCAATGTAATAGTACCCATTCCCGATTCTGGTCATATTACCTATATGATAAGCATAACCATCTGCTGTCATCGTTACTGTTCTTCCCCATATTTTACCGCAATATACAGGTACTTGCCAGATATTATAGCCCGCTTCAAAAGCCCTACGTTGAAAATTGCCAGCATAATCATCGCAATCATATTTTGGATTTGTTTTATATCCATCTAAGTCTAATGTCTGTTTTCCAGTAGAATCTGGTTCACTAAAATACAATATTGAATCTAGTTTATTATCATTAATCCACTTACGAGCTTCTTCTAACGAGCTAAACTCGTTTAATTCCAAAACTGGTACTTCTACTATCTTTTCATTAAAAATATAATGAGGCACTTCCTTTTCAATAAATTCAGTTTTTATAATTGGAGGTAACTCTTTAATCACCGTAGTTACTATCGGAGGCTTATTAGATTCCGCTTGGTACATCCGTTCCCAATAATTAACCAATGGAATATTTTGAGCTTCTGCCCTTTGATTACCAACAAGCCCGCCAAATGAAAAAGATAATAATAACACAAGTATCGCCATAGTAATAACCAACGCCTTATCCTTCATTTTCTATCTCCCTTGTATATTTCACTTAGATTTTTTATTCCTTCTTGTAAATGTCTGCTACAAAGTCCGTGTGTAGCACTAAACCACTTAATATGATACTTAGTGTTTTTCTTAAACCACTTAAACCCTAAGATGTTTACTCTGTGAGGATATGAACAACGGCGAATTATTATTGACATTTAAGCCTCATCACAATCTTTAATAACTAATGCAAGCCAATGTATCGCTTCTACGAGGGCAAGTGAGGCTTTATCATATGCCATTCCTTCTAATTCAAAATCACCATCTGCGGATATGCCATCTTGAAGATAAGATATTCTTTCAATCGCTCTTTGAATAGACGCTTTTTGCAGTACTGTTAATTTCATTTTAACACCTCTTTTTATTCGCCTGTTTTAACGCTCTTATTTCCACTTTACTCAATCAAGTTCTGTAATCTCTTTTTAAACATTAAGGCAGTAGCCTTACCTATTTCCCTATCGGCTGACTTAGAACATTGTACCTCTATTCCCGCTTCTCTCAATATATCCTCTGTCATTAATTTTATAACTTTTCCGGTTTGAGTAATATCAAGCGAGATAGTATTGCCGTCAAGTATATGTGTCAATCGTTCTTCTGTAACCCATTCATCTGCAATCGCTTTAGCTGCTGTCAAAACAACCACTTCATCACCAACTTCTCTCGGTGTAGAGGTTTCAGAAAACTCTGCTCTTTTATGTTTGGCGATAATTCTAGCCCCATTATTCATCGTGACTTCAATTAACGGTCTAAGTACAATGCCCTCTCTCATTCGTTCCTCAGTGATGCCATTCCGTTTCGCTTGAATAGATGGCGCATCTCTTTCGATATCTATTGATTCAAGTTCAGTGGAAATCTCTTGATAGTGAACAAACTCTTGCCCTAATTCCTTTACAAATATTTCAGCTTTTGGCACATTAAGCCACGAATCACCTATTTTGACCTCAAAAGCAATAAATTTAAGTTCATTACCATATGTTTTTCTCATACCTTGAAGTTTTCCGCCATAGGCTTCACCATAAACAAAAACAACTTCTTTGAGGAATTTAGCCCTCAATATTTCGTTTAGCTTATCCTTGTCAAATAATTTAGCAAACTCTAGATGACTACTACCCCCGCTAAAGAATGATACTTGACCACTGTTATTAGCAGGGTCAAAACGAATATGTGCTGATGTCCCATGAATTTTCTCCATAGCATAACACCGCTTGAAAAGTAATACTTCTTGTGCTTTATAAAGATTCTCAATGTGCATATATGACATTTTATATTCTCACTTCCTTTTCAATAATTTCATTTCCGCTTTACTTCTAGCTTTCCACCCTGCCAAGATAGTTTTACAATGAGCAAATAGTTTATTATTCTCAGGGCTTCCGAATAACCTCACCTTATCGCCCTTATATTTCATCATTACGCTAGGTGTACTTATCCCTAACTTGATAGCTTTATAGGAATTTAAACGATAACGTCTTGAGAAGTATAGTTCGTTGCGCTTTACCGTTGAACTATCAATAACTTTTTGCTTGATAGCGTAATAGTCTCTTTCAGCTTCTCGGCTTAATTCACCTATATCATAATCAAATGTTTGTTGGCGCATTTTAATCCTCAATCTCTATATTCAATTCCTCATAAGAGCCAACTAAGGTTATATCATCCTCTTCCAATAATTGTTGCGCCAACTCTTTAGCTTCTTTACGAGTGAGGGTTAACTTACTGCCATTCTCGTTTAACCACCTAGTAATTTCCATTTTTACACCTACCCTTTATACTGGCATTACCGATTTAACCTCTTAGAATTAGGCTTGATAGACTTAATATCTTTAGCATAATATAACTGAACTGCGATAAATTCAGCCTCTTTCTCGTTAATGGCATTTATAGTTTTTCTGATTAACTTTTTCGCCTTGTACCATTCAACATCATACAACATATACTTAACCTTGCTTATACTGGCATTTCCCCTGATATTTACAAGTCTTATTTACATCGTATAGACAACAATCAGGTATCTTGAAGGAACATTTATGTTCCTTGAGTTTCATGCCTTAACCTTACGCTCTTTTTCTATTTGTTCTATTTCACAAACAAAATGTACCTTATCGTTTTTACCTTGTTCTACATAGTAGAATTTATCGCCTACCTTTAATGGTTTCCCGCATATCTTGCAATTCGGATTGCCTATAAAATCACGCTTTATAGACATACAATCCTTATGAGCGCAATCTTCAAGACACATATATTTACCAGTGGTTAAATCAGGAACTATTAAATAACCCATTTTATCCCCTTTGAAAGTTGCTCCCCGTAAGCCTTAACCTACGGGGAGTCCACTTTATTCTTTTACTCAGCTTGTTAGCTGGCTAGTAGCTCTTTTCTCCGGCGAGTTTCCTTTGCCGTTCACGTTGCCGGACTGGACAAGTTCCGGTTAAGTTTGTGCGTGGTAGGTTTCCAATTCTTAAAGTTCCAGGTTATCCCTTGTATACCTCATAATGTTTATTGATTGCTTAATACCTCACTTCAAATATTACTTTTGCCTAGCTAGGCCTTATCTTGGCGTTTTCTAATCAGGTTATGCCGTTCTAATTCGTGGTAGAACTATGCGCACTTATTCTATTTGAGCTTTATTAGCTCGGCTTGCCTCATCAGTATCAAGGTTGCCGTCCTTGATAAAGCTAGGGGATTAACCTAGCTTATCGGCTATTTACCTTTCTTTGCTAAGTTCATTTTTAAGCGCAGGGTAAAAGCGCAAGGCATCAAGCGCAGCCATATACCCGTGACCGCCTTTACGTTCTTGTAATCGCCTTCGGATAATCGGGATAACCTTGTCACCACTTCCATAATTAGATAACGGCTTGCTCATTTTAAAATCTCCCTTTTAATTTATTCCGGCTTGCCAAATCATCAGCTAACAAGTTGCCATCTTGTTAGAACACTCTTTAAGGTGTTTCGGCTTATCCTTTACGCATTGATTATAAACTCATTCCCGCAATCCAGGCATTTTACTTCATCGTTTTCGTCTATCTCTAAGGTGTCCATATCATCGTTATGGCACTTAGGACAAGCGAATTGCTCTAATGCCTGATTGTTATTTTGTAATAGTACGATTGTGTAATTCTGTTCGTTTGCCATATGTTTCACCTTAACCTCACTTTGATATTTTTATAGCAGGTGTAGGCTCTTTTCTATCTTTTCCGAGTAGGACATCAAGTGCCTTTTCAACTTTTGTCTTTCTCATAGTTAAACCTCTACTTCTACAATTTTTCCGATTGTGAACGTATCTTTAGGATGAGCGTATTTTGGATTAATCGGAATTGCATAGCGTTTATTCCCTTGTCCTGTATGCTGAATCTCAAAACCTCTACGTTCAAGTTTAGAACATAACCTATTCAATTCAGGATAAGCCGTGTTAGGTCGTTCATTAGCTGATAATGTTAGTTTGTTACCATCCCAAACAACTTGTATCATTTTTCTATCTCCCCTGTCATCCCCCCCTGTCGTTAATGAGCCGGAATACGACACGGGATTAAACTCTAGCTATTAAGTTGATTGCCTCTTCTCGTGTAATAAACCGATTGTTGCTTTCAATTTTATAATCTCTCAAATAGTACTGATTGCGCCCGCCGTAATTGTTATAGATTGTTGACGCTCTTAATTGCTGAAAATTACCTAGTCCCAAACCGGAATAATTGTCATTATTGACTAGTTGATTAAGCAAACTTTCCGCTTGCTGATTATCCATTTTTTATTACTCCCTCTTTACTCTATTACCCAAAAACTATCCGATTATGATAAATTTTTTCCGGCCAGCTATTGCTATCTCATTTAAGGCTTCTGCGTCATATTCTCCATTGAATTGTAAACATTGCCAGTTTATCAAAGCTGCTACCTTATCAAGCGTAACATATACAGGCTCAAAATCTTTTAATCCAAAACCGCCAAAAATTGATATATCCGTAGGCTCTTTTACTGTTCTATCTTTTGCCATTGTAACCGCTTGCGTTAATTCCTGTTTATTCATTTCGTAACCTCTCTTAATTGATACCTGATTATATTCCAGCCAGTTCCAAACTACTAATCCACTAAAACCTATTGACAAGCGCATAGCTTTTACACGCTTTCATTATCTCACTCTAACTATGTTTTTCGCAATTTTACGATGTTTTTGAGATTGCGCTTTCCTATATATACCCGCACGTTCGGGACATCCCTATCCCGCACGCTTTGAGCGTGATACCTGGCGCATACGACCCGATTGACGGGGAATAACGACCCGATGTAACCGATTGCTACGCTCATTTACGCCTGATAAAATACCTAGCACTAGAATGGCAAAATAAGCCATTGTTTTTATCGGTTAATAATAATGTTCAAGTTTAGATATTATGTTTACTAAAACTATTTTTAGCCTCAAAAGTTTAGAGTAGACACACTAGGATGTCATATCAGGCGTTGACCTATGAGAATTAAAGCATTTTAACGATAATAAGAGATTGAATTAGTGAGAATTTTTAGTCTATTATCACCCTAACAAACTACAATGCCTCTCAATAGCTTTTAATCGGTTTGAGTATAAAACGCATATAATCTACAATCAGGTATCTTCAATATATGAGAGGTGGAATAAATGAAAACGATTGACGGAGAGAGAAAACTAGAAGGCTTACTAAACGACAATACTGCTGGATGGTATGCCAAACCTACATTAGATGATATTGAAAGTTTACAGATAGGCGACTTAGTTCCTACGTGTTTTGGTAGACTTTCGCCCGTAACATCAATCTCTTATAGAGGCGTGAGTATACACGGGAAAGCCTATGTAGGTTACTATCAGCAATTCGGAGAAAATTCCACAATATCAGGCTCTATGACAGAAAATGAATACATTGCGACAGTACCTATGACAGCTAAATACAATCGGAGAGAAAACTATCCCGCACGCTAACACGCTCACGGATGACACGGGGTGACAGGGTATACAGAGAGAATAATACGACAGGGGGGGAAATGGATACAATTTACGACATAGTAAAGGTTAAGAATCAATGGCACGTTTGTAAACTTATACCGAATAGCGGTGAAAGGTGGATTATCACGAGTGAAGGTTATAAGCTCCGAGCTTTTGCCTATGCTGAAATGCATACACAACGTTGGCACGATAGGGACGCTAGACAATTAAAACAATCTGATTGTCTGATAGGTTAAGGGAATATAAATACAGAATACTATAAAGGGGTGAATAAATGGCATACACAGAAGAAAAAACACGGGTAAGAGAACAAGGAACAATCGTAACTAATCCGACTGATTTTCCCGATGCCGGACTAGCCAGGATTAACGCTCTCAAACAGATTGTAGAAGCTAAGCAATACGCTAAAATTGACGGAATAATGGTGGACTTATTCAGCGCATCGGCAATCGTGAATGTCTACAATGCCTTAAGTGAGGATAGCCAGGTTAAATATCGTAACTGTAACGTAGTCAAAATGTCTAATATCGCTTTCAAATTAATGAAATAAGAGAGGACAAAATGACAATAGAAGAGTTTGCAAAAGAGATAGAGAAGCAGGAAAAAATTACACTTGTACGCCTTAAGCTGGATTGTGAAGCAAACTGGAATAATGCGAAAACTCATATACATATCGGGCGCAAGTGGACAAGACTTGATGTCGGCTCATCCGGTAGATATATGATTAACGCTCAAGGTCAAATATACGGCATTAAGGCTTATGGAGTACCGCACTTAGGTCACTACTATGGCACACTGGAAAAGCCTGAAAACTTAGGTAACGAATGGGGAAAATATAGTTCTATGGTTAATGCCTAGTTAAGAGAATACACAACAAAAAAAGAGGGGATTAAAATGAGCGGAATCTTATTGAATGGTCATGAATACTACGAACCTTGTAAGGTATGCGGTAAAACCTCAGCTCACGGATGCGACCATCGCACAAAAGAAGACTTTGAGAGAATAAAGAAAAACCTTAATAATTCCCCAATACATCAATGGTTTTTGTTAACTCATAAAATAAATAAATAACGGGCTTAACGCTATATTGTTTCCGGTAAAGGGGAAAAATAAAATATAGAGAGGGTAAAACAATGGCTAAGCTAAAACAAACATTAAACTGTGGGTGTATTGTGGCAGTTGATTACAATGATATGGTTATGGTTATCTATTGTCCAAAACATAATGCCGTCGCTGATATGTATGAAGTTTGCAAACGAGTATATGATGTTTTTGTAAATAATAAACAGGATGATTTATGTTTGACAAATACAATAATGTGTCAGGCGGCTGATGCTATTGCTAAGGCCGAAGGGCGAAAATAGCTAATCCAGAGACTTAGAGAGAGATAACAGAAAGCACACGGTATCAGGATAAGCCCTAGACACTCTTTAACAGGGTTGATAGGGACATAAATAGAGAACTAAAATACATATAAAAAGTGAGGTTTAAATGTTCAATAAAGTTATTATTAAAAATGTCACAGAGCAAAAACACAATATACATTTGGCGGTTCACCCATTCCGATGTGATTACTTTATTAAGTCATTTAGAGGTAAGGGTGATTACCAGATGATAAGAGATACAGAGGAACTTCCAGAGTGGCAAAAGAAACTATCAGATGACCTCTATGATAATATTCCAGGTTTGAGAGAAATTTACTTTTCTAATGGTGAAATAACACTTCAACACGTAGGTGTATTTGAGGATGAAGAACTCATAGAAGAAGCTAGTAAAATTATCGAGCCTTATCTTACCACTAATTTAAAACTTGAAGGTTTAAAATAAATACGATGATAGACAACACACAAGCCAAACTAGCACTCGGTAAGATGTTAATGTATGGGACTAAAAGCTACCAAGTAGATAAGAGACTTATCCTGAGATACGTGAAGATATACGAAAAACCCGCCGGACACGGAGTTATAAGGAACTTTCCGTAGTGGTTACTTAATACGAGAGAATATAAGTTGGAGGTGAATTAAAAATATGGCACATCACAAAATAGAATTAGATTACGAATGCACAGAATGTAAAGGAACGGGATTGTATGTCGGTCTTGCTGAAAGGGATGGTTTTGCCGTTGTTTGTTATAAATGCAAGGGCACTGGCAAAGCTCATTTTACCTTTGAATATGATGATTTTAAAGAACGCAAAGAACGAACTAATATTTTACAAGTGCTAGAAGTCAATCCTGGTATTGTTGCCGGAATAGGTAAGGATAAACAATACAATCAACAATCATTTGGCGGTATGCCCTATCATATTTGGAAAGAACTTTCTGAATTTCCGCAAGGCTCTGAAATGCGCCAATTCACTTGTCCGGCGTGGTGGTATCAAATAGCAAACTACGATAAAAAACCTGATTGGATAGAATGCCAAAATACTATAGGCAGCACATTCTCACATTGCTCATTCTTTAATAGAAAAGATAAGTGCTGGCAGCGTTTCGATAAAGAACATTAAATAAGTTTTCAAATTATAAGTTGGAGGTAAATTAAAATGCAAGATTTTGAACTTGAGTTAGATGAGTTTGACGATGATGATTTATTCGACATATCTGATTATGAAGAAACGCCAATTACGCTAGAGCAAAAGAACTACGCATTATCCCTTGTTGGTTTATGGTGCAAAACCAAAAGCGAACACGGATTAACGCCATTCCTTGATAACCTCTTATGCAAGGTTATGGCAGTCAACGATACCAAAAAGGGTGGCAACCCTTCACAAGTTCAGGTGTTAGTCTATCGTAACGCTCATAGATTCGTTCCTAGAACTTGGATGTGTATTCCCAATATTAGAACATACGAAATAGTTGATTCAAGTTGGCTAATTCCTACTGATTTAAGACCAACTATCAAAGATTATGCTCTTAGTGTCTTCTCAATCAATGCTCGTAAGGTATTTTCTAGTATCGGTAATGAACAAACTGGATTTAAGTATCAATGGTGGAAACATAGTGGAATGTGGCAATATTTAGCTCCGATTAATAGCATGATTGCGGCTCTGTATGACACCGGACTAGCTTTCAAATATGGCGTTTATTTAGCTGATTGCAAAAATAACTTTTAGTGAGGCTTAACGAGTATGGTACAAGAACACAACATCCACAGCAAGTTAATGAGTAGTTTATCCAAATACAAAAGTACGATACCCGATATAAGAGAGTTTGACGGCAAGCCTCATCCTATTACAATATTCAAGTTGAATCCTGATGGCTCTATGAGCTTTGTAGGAATACAAGAGGATAAGACCTATGAACAGAATAGAACTCCGAGAAATGAATTTAATACGCTTTACAAAAAGAAATAAGAGAGGTTGAAATGGAATATACAAAAGGCGATTGGAAACACAAAATGTCAACCGATGGTAGTCGAATGGTTTACGCCGAAAAAGAGAATGGCGATACTGAATTTATATGCGACGATATTCGGCACTTTAACGTAGGCCTTGTTTGTGCTAGCCCTGATATGTACGAAATATTAAGAAAAGTCTACGATAGAATGATAAAACATCAAGAACATCAAGGGTTACATTTTTATGACGAACTTCTACCTAAAATGGCTAAAGCTCTAGCTAAAGCTGAAGGTAGGGAATAAATGAGTATTACAAATAAATTTGGACAGTCCTTTGAGCGATTTGATGAATGGGCAACTAAACACGATTGGTTATTAGTTATCGCAACTGACTATGAAAATAATTCTACTACAAGGGAATACTTAACACCTAACGGATGCAACGTGGTAGTTAGATTCTTAAATGACAGAATTATCTATGTATCACAAGATATTAACATACATGAAATATGGAAATAGGCGATTGAATGAGCCTTAACGAGCAACTAAAAGGAGAGTAAAACATGGATTATAGAGACATAGCAAGTACACAGGCTACGATAACAAGTTACTTAGACGCATTTAATAAACTACGAAAATATTGCGAAAAATTAGAATGTGATTCTCAAGAATTTAATCACAGAACTGTATTACCTACACATTGGAGGCCTTCACTCGGTCAAAGTAATGAGTCTTTCCGCAAGGATGCTAATTTTTTAAGTGCTACACACGCCAGTTTATTAGATTTTGGCAAGGCTAGATATTTAGCTAAAGGTTATTGGGATTACGATTCTTTCTTTAAAGTTTCATGGCAAATACAATTCCCTTTTGATATTTTTGCGTGGGAAATCGGAAGAGAATCTTATATTAACACTAAAGGTAAAACCATTCCGGCTGTACCTACTGTTATGACTGCATGGTCAAAAGAAAATATATGTTTAGGCGAAATATCAAGCTGGTCTATGAAGTCGTGGGCTTTACCCGATTGGTGGTCAAAACATATTGAAATTGAATCCTTTATGGATGATAACCCTACCCTAAAAGATAAATACCGAGAAGAAGTTAAAAAAGCCGATAAAGAGGTTAATGATTGGCAAAAAGCACTAGAAGCACAAGTTAATTTAATGAATATCTTTGAAAATAGCCAATCCAAATAGAATGAGTGAGCAATAGAAAGCACACGTTAGAACAATCGTTACCAATCCCCTTGTATGGGTTTGATAAGAATACTGAGAGAGTGAGACAATAGAAGTATGAAAAAAGACACGCAACCAAACTACATGGTAAACCTCAAGAAACCCATTGTAATCCCTGCTAAGAACGAACAGGAAGCAAAGGAACAGGTTATAGATGATATGAGAAGCGGATTAATAGGTACTGAGGATTTAAAAGCGGAGAAAGAACAATGATGCGCTGTGATAAATACAAGACCTGTAAATTCGGAATATGCCCACATAGAGAACCTCATAAACTGAATGATTGTTGTACCACTGAGAACACTGTTAATATATGTCCCTTAAATGGGATGTGTAAAAAGATTGAGGAAGCAAAATGAAGATGATATGTGATAAGGCTGAAACTTGCAAAATAGAATCTTGCCATGAAATAAAACCACATAAACAAGATAAGGAATGTTCTAATACTTGTATGTGGGGTGGCAAGTGCATTGCTACGGAACAACCAATAGAATACGCCGACCTAACCATGACCCTACAAGTAAACTCCAAAAAGTTTGATGAAATGAAAGCACAAGGTATGACAGATATACAGATACAACATACATTAGAGGGTGAAATACAATACTACCTAGCTCGTGCGCCGATTGCGCTGTTACAGGATACGGTTGAAGTTAAGTTGAGGAAGTGGCGATAATGGCTTGCGGATATTGTAATGCTAGTAATGAAGATTTGAAACAATGCCAATTAAGGGCAAGTAGATATGATAAATGGCAATCCCCAAAATGGATATGCAAATCTTGCCGTAAATATTTAAGAGGTCTATTTAGATATTATCCTGATAGTGAGACATTAGAGAAGTGGGCTAATGAAGCGGAGGGGACAAAATGAGCGATAACCCAAAGTCTTATGAAACAAATAAAAAACCGAACAACAAGGTTAAAGCTCATACTCGGTATTACTTAAAAGATGGGGAATTGGCAGTCGGTGTGACTACTGCACTTAGTATCTTGTCAAAACCTGCGCTTATAACTTGGGCTAACAGACAAGGCTTGCAAGGGATAGACACAACTAAAGTTAAAGACCAGGCAGCAAATAGAGGCATAATTTTACACTTGATGATATGTACGGAACTCAAATCCGAAGTTCCTGATTTATCGGAATACTCACAGTCTGACATAGATGTTGCGAGCTTATGTCTTGATTCGTGGCACGAATGGCGCAAAGTCCATAGCCTAGATACTATCTATGTAGAAAAACCTCTAATATCCGAAGTATACCGATATGGCGGTACTCCGGATTGGTATGGATTACTCGATGGATTACCAACAATATTAGATTTTAAAACTTCTAATGCTATTTGGGACGAATACTTTTACCAATTAGCTGCTTATCGCCAGTTGATACTTGAAAATGATAACCCTATAGATAAGGCGCATATCTTGCGATTCAGCAAGGGGAACAACGTGGAATTTGAAGATAGACTGATTAGTTCTTTTAATAACGAATTTACATTGTTCAAACATTGTCTGTCTATTTACCAATTACTAAAGGTTATGGGGAGAAAATTATGATATTACCCACACAAGACAAGGAACTCAAAACATTAATCTATCCAATATTAGAGCAAACATTTCGATTAGATGATAAGTTTAGCTACAATGTTCATAGCCATAAAGACATAGGTAATGGAATCGATAGAATACTTCTCATTCTTGAAGAACTAGGCTATCACCTAGGCTTGCCACCAAGCATAGAAGAAGCACTAAATAGCGGAGACGGAGTGTATAGACCATAATGATAAAGCCAACACAAGACAAGAAACTCAAAGAATATATGAATATAATAGCAAAGCGAATTTGCAAAAATAATATAGGCATCGGGTGTCCGCATAATTACGACTGCGAAAAACACGCTTGCTGTATATTGGAAACTAACGACATAATTAACGTATTAGAATTGCAGGGGTATCATAAATGAACACTAACGAACAGCCTACAAAAGAACAGATTAAAAAACTATGGATTTGGAGTGGGTTAAAACTAATTTCTCAAGGTAAATTCTGGAAAGAACATTGGGAAATGCCCGATAAATCTAAACTATTTGATGCTCCTGAAATTGACCTCAATAACCTACGCAAATACACCATACCTGTATTACAGGATAAGGGCTACCAAATCAGAATAGTATGTTATGAGCAAAAGGAGTTTATGGTTTCTATATTTGATATAGTCCGTAGTATAGCATATGAGCCTGTTGACAGTGATAGCCTTGAACTGGCATTATTCTGGGCGATTTGGAATATAGCAGGAGTTAATTAAAATGGTTAGTAACATTGTATCTTTAATCGGAGTATTATTTTTACTTGTTGCTTGTTTCTCTTTAAATGTTATTTATACTTTTAATGGCCAACAAGGTCATTTATCTATTGCTTTAGCATGTGTAGGTTTTGCGATATTTACAATAGGACAGTTTATAAGAATACTTTCCATTACAAAGGAATAAATAAAATGTCTAAGGTAAAAATGGGCTGTAAAAATCCTGATAAAGCACAACGTAAACGTAAGGTATTAGTTCCAGCAAAGCCACGCCCTAAGTCTATGCGTGTGCCTTTAAAGAAAGTGAGTCCCAAACAGGCTAAGAGACTTGCTGAATTGAATAAACTCACAACAAAACTAAAAGAGTTTACCAGAGTTGGCAGTTCTAATATGTATAAATCAGAACTAAAAGGAATTAATACAGCACATATCGAGTCTCACCACATAACAGGTAGAATAGGCAAGCGATTATTAAATCCATTCAATATCGTAATGCTTTCTGGCACACAGCATTTTATTGAACAGGCTCATATGTCTTATGAACGGAAACAGGAATTATTGGCACTTATTAAACCGATTAGGCTAAAACAAGGTTTTATTGAGTCTGATTATGTTTGATAAAATCCTATTAGCTCTATTGGATTGGAGAATTACGAATGAAATACAATAGCAACATCTTTTATAAAGACTGGCTAATTATTCTCGGATTAGTATTATTTGACATAGGCTTAATAGTATTTCTACCCAAATATAATCTTTGGTCTGCACCTTTAGTTGCTATTATGATTTTTGTAACTATTTGCGCTTTTATAAATGTAGAATTGAAATATTACAATGATAAATAAATTGATTGTAGCTCTATTGGATTGGGTATGCTCCTGGTTATTGATTATTCCACCTGATAATGAGGATGAATGACAGAACGTAAACAGGCAATATAATAAATGACAAAAGAAATATACTTAATTGAAAAATTTTTCCGCATAACTTGTCCTGATTGCAAAGCAACACACGAATCGCCTAATTTTGCTTTAGCAAGAGCTTGGTTAAAAACACATAGAGACAATACGCCTGAATGCAGGAAAAAACATCTACTTCATAAAGGTAAAGATAAAATAGAAAATATCGAAAGACTACCTAATGGTCATATTGTTTATCGTGTGCCTGTAACCTGCCCAATATGCAAACAAACTAGGCTAGTTGGTATATCCACTAGATATATGCAACAAAAAAGATATAAACAACACCTAACATTAGATGGTATTTGTAGGCCTTGTAGAATGAAACACATAAAACCCGCTAAAAAGGGAACTAATGTATTACTATTACCAGTCGAACAAAGTGCCATAAAAAGGACTACACCTTAAAATGACTGAATCCAAACAAGCAATATGCCGAGTTTGCAATACTGATTTTGGCGCAGACTGGAAAGCACTAGCCAAACACATCGTAAGCAAAAAGGACAAACTGCATCGTAAGGGTAGAATATGGGCTTCTAAAGTCCTGATGAACACAAAATACCTAGATAGCAAAAAGGACTTGAACGGGAGAGTCCCTTTAACAGAACAGGAAAAGGAAAACAAACGAGACACTAAACTAGAGATAAGCGGAGAAGAAGAATTTATCAACGCCATATGTCCACATTGTAAAGTTAAATACAGAGCGAAAGTCCCGATAGAATATATAAGTTTGGAACACGTTTGGATGATAAATGAACGCTATGCGATTTATTGTAATGATTGTAGGGGGTAAAATAATATGAATTGTCCAAAATGTAATATCAAAATGGTTAATCAAAGTAAAATAAACGGATTTGCTAAATATTATAAATGCCCTAAATGTGGACATAAAGTATATCGGCTAATCAAACATACTTCATAAATAACTGTAGGAGTTAAGGAATGACCACAAAAACACCCGAAAAGACAATAGAGATATTGAAACTCGTTGCAGAAGGCAACACAGAGATTGAAGTAGGCGAGATAGTACATTTATCACAATCTGGCGTTAAAAGCCGAATAGCACGTGCCATAGACGAACATAAGGCGGTAAACACTATGAACTTAGTCTATAAATTGACTAAAGAAGGTGTGTTATGAAATACAAAATACTCGTTCAAGATATATCAGACGCAGTAGTAGACAAAGCCCACTATAAAGAAGTAGAGGGTGAACCACTCACTATAAAAGAGTTCCCAGAACTCAAACTTGCTATCAGACAAGAAACTGAAACTTTAGAATCCGACTGGCAGATAACAGAACTTGTTACCGGAATGGGTTTGGGACAAGCTAAAATGTCACGACAAGGTGCAATATTGAGTGTTCGGGCTAAGATTAAGAAACTAGGGATTAAATACGTGTTGAAGTTATTGGAGACTAATAAGAGTAAGTACGGAGTGGCAAATGGAGAATGAATTAACGGCTGTTCTGCTATCTAATTACTTTGGTATATCAAGTAAATTAGTAGGCTACCTTGCTGTTGTGATATTTTTAATCGCATTTAATATTAGTTGCTCAATATATTCTAAAAGCCCTTTACTTGGATTTATACTAACTCCGATAGTAATAATTGGCGGTATTTTAATGGGTTTAATACCTGTATGGATAGGATTTACTGCTATATTTCCATTAGCCTACTATATATTTATTGGAAACTCACAACCTGAAACTACCGAAGAAACTAAAATACCTTATTGGGAAGAATATGGCAATAACATCAAGCAAGCCTACAAAGCAAAATTTGGCGGTAATAATCCAGAGTTTGCTAGTGAAGTAGATAACCACATTCGAGTAATGATACACAATGGCAAAGGATTCACAAATACACTTGCCTATGATTGGCTTAAACGAATGGATAAATTTACAGAATCTAAAAATTGATGGAAACTAATAAGAGTAAATACGGGGTGGCAAATGAAACGTAAACTATTTAATCCAAATCCAACCTTTTATGATTATTATGGGCGTAATCCTACAATAGAAGAGGCATTACTTTTTCAGAGAAAGCTAGGTGAATATAAAAGAAAACCATTATCTCCAAAACTACTAGATTATATGATTGAACTAGCTGAAAATAGCATATTGACAGATGAAGAATATGAAGAAAGGCATCAATCAAGGGTAGATTTTAAATGACAGAACAAAAACCTGATTTAAAACAAAGCGTATTACAAATCCTCTTAAACCACAAAGGCAAAGAGAACGCCATAACAGGCAAGAACCTAGCCCAGAGACTTAATCAAAAAGACACCCGTAAAATCAGGCTCTTAATAGAAGAGCTAATCGAAGAAGGATATGCGATTTGCTCAACGCCTCACCCACCACACGGATATTTTCTAGCGGTTAGTTACCAGGATGTTTCAGAAGCCCTCAAAATACTACGGAACGGATATGCGCTTTCATTACTACACCACTATAAGAATTTAAAACGTGCTGGATTTAATACGTTCTCTGGACAAATCCCGATGTTTAAAATGTAACATTTTCTAAAAACTATTGACAAGGGATAATAAGGGATGTTAATATAAGGTATGAGTACAGAACGATATTTTAATCCAAACTATGTAACATTTACTTGTCAAGATTGTGGCACGTTTTTTAAAGCTATTCAGGGTAGTAAGCAACGCTATTGCGAAAAATGTCTTTTGAGAAAAGTGAAACAAGGTAGACCTAAGAAAAAACCATCCACCCTAACCTCAAGTGGCTCTAGGGTAGTGAGTACAATGAGTAGTAAATCTGATACAGAACGGCTACTGGATGGTGGTGCTGATATAGTTCAAAAACGAGAACAAACATCTAAAAACGTAAGGAATGAAGGTCTAAATCCTTCTATCAGCACTAAAAAAGACTTAACCTCTAACCAAAAGACAAAGGTACATTCTCTTGTAAAGGCAGCGCACGAAGCAAAAGAAAATAAAGTTGTGGGGTTTTCTAAAGATACCCAAACAGGTAAAAGGGATAAATAAAAATGACAAATGAAGAAACCAGAAAACTAGCGGAAGAACACTGGAAATACACCGAACAGATATTTAAACTTTGTGGAGAAACTGAATCTAATTTGAAGAAACTCCACTACGTTTATGTGGAATCAGGAGTCCATATGGCAAAACACGAAAGAGAGTCAAATAAGTTAAAGGAGAAATAAATAATGGGTAATTATTGTCTTAGCGAAAAACACTTCAAATACTGCGATACCACACCAAAAAAACAACAGAAATAGTAGAATTTGCCTCACGTAATGGCGCAAACCCTAGTAGCGGAATAATGGAATTAGTACGCCCTAATTGTGAACTTAACCCTGATACTTGTGGACATTGTTTAGTAGAACCAAAACAATAAGTCCTTGAGAGAACATTAAGAATTGAAAATCGCTGCGGTGTAGGTAGCACCTGCGGAAAGCAGAGAGCTAGGGCGGGACTAGCCAGCGACCTTGATTGGAAGCCGAACCATCTGAAAGGGGTTCAGCAACGAACATTAGCCCACTCGATAGGGCAGACCTGAATCAAAGGTTTCCAGTCAAGGCGAGAAGCCACCCGTAAGACCCGCTATGGCGGTGAGTTAGAGGGCAGAACGGACTGTGATAGTAGACAAAATAGATAGGGGCTATCTTCTGGCTATTGGCTTCTCAACTTAATTTGACTTTTCTATCAGTTAGATATACAATAGATATATGAATACAAAAGCATTTATATTAAGACTTTCACCGGAACTCAGGGCACGCCTTGAGGAACAGGCTACCGAAAAGGGACTAACTTTGACAGCCTACATCCGTATGATTCTCACTGAAAAAGCCAGGTTGGGCAAATGACAACTATTCAGGAATTAAAAGAAGCCCGTTCCATAGCACATTTTTTATCCAACATTGAAATCAATGATGATGATAAGTGCTGGAATTGGCAAGGCTCTATAAATCACGCAGGTTATGGAATATTTTATTTGTTAAAAAACAAAATCAGAGCGCATCGGTTTTCATTTGAGTTATTTAAATGTTTCATTCCTGATGGTTTAACCGTTGACCATCTTTGTTTTAATAAGAAATGTGTTAATCCTAGGCACCTTGAATCTGTAACTCTAATAGAGAACATAAGACGAGGAAATGGGAAAATATTCCAAAGTCACAAAGTAAAAAACAATTCTATAAACCATAGGAAACGTGATTCTATAACCCATTGTCCACAAGGTCATCCCTACTCGTCTGATAATACCTATCGGATTGGTAACCATCGGATGTGCAGGGCTTGCCAAAGACTACGCCATAGAAATAGTTATAGGGTAAAACACCCACTAGCTATCTGGCGAATACCTTAACACCGCCCTGCTGAATAAAAGGAGGAAAAGATGACAAAGGAACAGGAATATGCAAGTGTGGTCATTTTAAATCACAACATTATTTTGGTGACAGAACTATGGATACTTATTGCACAGTAGAAGGATGCAAATGTAGACAATTAGATTTATCCAGTTATTTCAAATCCCCACCAACACCGGAACTCAGGGAGAAGATACACATACCAGAATCGGAATTAACTAGGATAACAGTGGTAGTTTTTGAGTGGCTAAAACAAGTATATCGAAACAATGATTGGGATTCTCCAAGTGAATCAATGGGAGAGGATTCTAGAGAGTTAACTCTTTTATTAATACCCATAATCCTCTCTCTTCTCCCCATTCTCTCTCAAGCCGAGAGGGAGAAAGAAAGACGGATAAAAGGCTGGTCGTATCCGGTAGATGAAAGGGTGACGTATTTTGATAAATCCGGCGATGTAGACGAGGCTGTAATGGCAAATACCAATGTTCACATGGAATCCATGAGTGATGAGGGTTTAATGCTGATTATGGATAACGGTAAAAAGAGTTGGCATTTTTATATAGGCTCGGTTTCAGGTAGGGCAAAAGTTCATATTCTACTACAAGAAGATAATGACTCGGAAGGGTTTGAAAAGTAACTCCCCGAATGGGGAATAGGAGGGCTAAATGAAAGAGCAGGAAATCGAGAAACTAGCACACGACCTAGATACATATCACCAATTAGTAAAAGGTAAATATTCAATGAAGAATTTAGCCTATGAAATTATTGAAACTATGGGTTATCACAAATCTCCGCCAGCACCGGAAGGGGTGAGGGAGATATTGGAAGATGCTAAGTCAATCCTTGCAGACCAGCTAGGCGACTGGATAAGCGTCACTATTACCTATATTCCTATACATTTACAGCCAATCGCTCAACTCTATGACCGTATTCAAGAAGCAGTTGAACTTCTCCCCGTTCTCTCTCAAGCCGAGAGGGAGAAGGAAAGACAAAAAGGTTATCAGGAAGGTTATGATAAAGGCTTTGTAGCCGATTTAGAGCGTTCCTTCATCCAGCCCCTCTATGACAAACTGGAAGAGGAAAACAAAAGGCTGAACGATGAAAGAACTGAATTACAAGTAAAACTAACATGGTTACAGTTCGATAACTCTCAGTTGAAGCAAGAACTGGAACGGGTTAGGAAAGAGACGGCGCAATAAAATCCTGAAAGAAATTGGAGAGTAAAGATGAAACCACCTGAAGAACTTATGAAAGAATCCTTAGCCAAATGGGGCGAAGAGTCTCAATTAGATATGGTCATCGAAGAGTGCGCAGAACTTATTGACGCAATCCAGAAACTACGCAGAGAGCGAGTTACTTACAAAAAGGTAGTAGAGGAAGGTGTTGACGTAGAATTATGCCTTGAGCAATTAAAAATGATAATGAATGACCGTGTTGAATGGGAGTCAAAACGGAAAGAAAAACTTGACCGCCTTGAAAAGTTACTGGCGCATTGAGTTCTCGTTGAGTAAGGAATGACCCACAAGATAGCCGATGGCCTGGAGTTCGCAAAGGAGGGGAAATGGCCAAATTAACATTAACTAAAAAGGAAATTAACGCAGTTTTCCTTAATGACTTCGATGATGAGGCACTTGGCAAGGTTGTTAAAAGTTTGATGGCTAATATTGTGACTACGAGTGATGAACAGGGTAAGACCTTTATTTTATCGGCGGCAATGGTATTGTGCCAAGTAGCTCATAAAACAAACGCAGACACCATGAAAGTTACAGTTGATGGGCTGAGAAATAAAGGTAACGATTTCGGTAACTGGACTGTAACCATTAAAAAGATAAAATAATTCCCGCCCATAAGGAGAATATGAGCGACCTGCCCCCTATAAGCGATGATGTAAAAAGGGATTATAAATGACTTTAGCACAATGCCCTAAATTAATGGAAAACAATATCAGCGTAACTTCAATGGGCGTAAATATTAATGAGTTTCAAGATATAACATCGTCAAATCCTGAAATCGTTAATCTTTGTGTGCTAAATTGCCCATTTGAAGAATGCGTTTTTATAACCAGAGACAGCAAGCGCAAGAAAAAATGGACAAACTACAAAACGCCTAAAAAATTCGTTAAAAACAAAGAGATACAGCCACCATTAGAAAAACACCCGTTTATTATAGAATATAATGGCTCTAATGTGCCTTATCCCTTACCTAAGATGGATTGGGACACAATTAGATTGGCAAAAAAGAAGTGTTATAAATGTCCTGATTTCTGCGAAATGACCGGAGGATGTTTGTTGAGAAAAATGCCAAATGAGTGTAATAAATGAATACTTGTATTGATTGCGGAAAAACTATTTCTAATAATAAAGTGCAAAGATGCAGAAAATGCAATACTACTTTCAAATACCCAAATAATATACGAGACAAAGTTATAGAAGCACGAAAACTTAGCCCTTGTGCATTACAAAAAGACATAGCAGTAAATCTAGGTATTTCGAGTAACCGAGTAGGGCAAATACTTAAAGAATCTAACCTTAATACTAAACATTACATCGTTAAATTTTATTATAAATGTCTAAACTGTGACAAACCTACACTGAACCCATCAGGACTATGTAGTTTAAAATGCAGAAGAGAATACCATTCTATCCCTTTTTATTGCGAACAATGTGGCAAATTATCTCATATCGCACAGAGTCAACTATTACATAGGATAAAAAAGGGACAACATCACTTATATTGTGGGAAAAAATGTAGCGGTACTAAGACAGGTAATAATTATGGGTTTGTAGCCCATCCTGAAAATATAATGTATAATTATCACCCAAGTAAATATATTAAACAATTACCAGTGGTTAAATTTTATTTAGCAGAAGGGATTTCTCTACATCGTGCCTTAATTATATTGTCTATACCAGTGGGTAATTCTGTTACTATTAAAAAGTTGCTAGAAACGAATGAGTGCCAAAAATGACAGCAGAAGTTAAACCTCTTAAATGGATACCTGAATACTTTTATATAAAAATGTTTGAACCGCCTCCAGATAACGGGTGTAACAGCGCAAAAAAGAAAGGATACTACGGGAAATGTGTTTCTTGCCCTATACCAGTAAAAGAGTGTAATGCCTATAAATATAACAGGAAAGATGAATAATGATAAATAACGATTTAATTAATTCCATATATCCATATTTAGCAAACGAACTAGACAAACTATCCTTAGAAGATAAAGTTGATACACTTAATGCCTTAAGAATAGAAATACATCAATTTAGCCCTTTTAAAAATGAGCCTGTTGACTGCATTCAATGGGTTAAGGTAGACAGCTTGCAAGCGAATGACTATAACCCTAATGTAGTCGCCCCACCAGAGATGCGTTTACTGGAAGTTTCTATATCAGAAGATGGGTATACTCAACCTATAGTCTCGTGGGAACACGATAACTATTTTGAGGTAGTTGATGGATTTCATCGAACCAGAGTTGGTAAGGAATCTAAGGCTGTAAAAGAAAGAATACAAGGATATTTACCAGTTACGATTATCAATTCAGACCATTCCGATAAAGGCGATAGAATTGCCTCAACAATACGGCACAATCGAGCAAGGGGAAAACATACAGTATCAGGGATGTCTGATATAGTATTAGAATTAAAAAACAGAAACTGGTCTAATGAACGTATTGCCAAAAAATTAGGGTTAGATGAAGATGAAATATTAAGACTTTGCCAAATTACAGGTCTTGCATCACTATTTACTGACCAAGAATTTTCTAAGTCGTGGGATATTCAAGACTCCGAACCTGATTTTGTACCATTAGACGATGAAGATATAAGCGAGACAGAAGAAGATAAATTCAGGACAATAAATACCAATGACCCTCAAAGGATATTTCACAAATATAACGAATGGGAATGTTATAAAGCTGGATTTTATTCCACTACCCCACCTAAAGGAATGAATCGGACACAATGCGAAGAATCATATCGAGACTTTTTGAGTGATACTACACGTTTTCAAAACGCATTGGAGCATATAATCGTGGAATGGAAAAACTCCTGCGAACATTATTTAACTAATACCGCAATGAATCGAATAGCTTGGCTAGGTCAAGCTGCTATGTGCTATGCCACTGGCATACCTGCTATGTTTAGAAGTGGTTTTAGCCTACTAACAAAACAGCAACAAGATGAAGCCAACCAAACTGCTTTAACCTATTTGAATAAATGGCTTGTCGCTAATAATAGACAAGAGGTATCAATGTCAGATGCTTTATCAGATAATCAATCGGAGCTTTACTAATGACAGTCAAAATTAAAAAATACAGCGATATTGACGTTTTAACTGCTACTGAAAATCGAATAAAACTAATATTTGATAATTTTGAACGTATCTATTGCGCTTTTTCGGGTGGTAAGGATAGCACTGTAATGACTCACCTTGTTATGGCAGAAGCCATTAAAAGAAATAGAAAAGTTGGATTAATGTTCATAGATTTTGAAGCTCAATATCGAGATAGCATAGATAATGTCAAAGTTATTTATGAACTCTATAAAGATAATATAGACCCGCATTGGATTTGCGTTGAAATGCTTTTAAGGAATGCCGTTACTAATTTTGAGCCAAGATGGGTATGTTGGGATGAAAGTAAAAAGGATATTTGGGTAAGAGAAAAACCAAAAGACTGCAAAACTGAAATAGACTATCCATTTTGTAGGTCAAGGATGGAATTTGAAGAGTTTGTCCCTATGTTTGGCGAATGGTATAGTCAAGGTAAGCCGTGTGCCGGATTTATTGGAATAAGAGCCGATGAAAGTCTGCATAGATATTGCGCAGTTGCTACATGGGACAAAACTGGTAAGATGTTTCAAGAACAAAGATGGACTACACTAAAATCTCCGCATACGTTCAATGTCTATCCTATTTATGATTGGAAAACAGCCGATATATGGAGATACCACGCAACGCACCCTGAAAAACCATACAATCACATTTACGACAAAATGCAAATGGCTGGCGTGCCTTTAGGACAACAAAGACTATGCCAACCGTATGGTGATGACCAAAGAAAAGGATTATGGTTATTCCATATTCTAGAGCCTGATACATGGTTTAAGGTGGTAGCTCGTGTAAATGGTGCTAATTCAGGGGCTATGTACATACAAGAAACAGGGGATATAAACGGATATAACAAAATAACCAAACCGGATAATCATACCTGGAGAAGCTTTTGCAAATTATTGCTTCAAACTATGCCTAAAAAAACACGAGAGCATTATATCTATAGATTTAGAAAGTTTATCTATGGTTGGCATCAAAGAGGATATATTACAATCCCCGATGAAGCTCCACCTGAATTAGAGGCAAAGTGCTGGGCTCCATCTTGGCGTAGAATGTGTAAAGTTTTATTGCGGAACGACTACTGGTGCAAGGGATTAGGACAAACTCAACCAAAAAGTGAGGCTTATGAAAAATTTAAGGCAATAATGAAACAAGAAAGAGAACTTCAAAAAGAAAGTACAGTGGAGATAAAATGAGTTTAACGTATTTCGATTGTTCTGCTGGGAAAAATACCCTTATATCTGATTGTTTAAAAAATTGTCCTTTGCCTACTGGTAGATGTTTAAGCTTACCCACATTAACATCAATTGGATATGCTAGAAAGTGGTCAGGACACCCTAGCACTACGCAACTTCTGAATCCAACAAGGATTGAATACTTGCAAATAAAACACCCATATAGCGTTGACCCATTCAATCAGGCTTTTGCATTACTAGGTACACGGCATCACGGCAGATTAGAGCAGGTTGCCAAAAAGATAGAGGGACTACAAAGCGAACTATTCTTAAAGGGCGAGGTATCAGGAATAGTAGACCTAATAGAGCCGATTAATGATACAGACACATACCGCCTGATAGACTACAAAACGTTTGGCAGTTATTCAGTTGCAAAACACTTAGATATTAAAGATGACCAGGGAGACAAACATAAACTTGCTCTTCAAATGAATAACTACAGAATTATGGCAGAAAAACTAGGATTTAAAATCGTTGAATTGAAAGTCCAAATAACGGTAAGGGATGGTGGTACTTACTCAGCTAAAGACAACAAGATTTTTAAAAATCTTTATCTATTAAATGTCGAAATATTACCCGATGAAGATGTTACGGAATACTTTAACGATAAATCTTTTAAGCTATGTCAAGCTGTAGAAAAAGATGAAATGCCGGAATTATGCCCTTACCTTGAACGATGGGGAGGACGTAGATGCAAGGGTTATTGCAATGTCTTTCGATGGTGTGAGCAAGGTGCAAAGGTGAATAAGGTAGAATTGGGAATTTAATGGTTGATAAACGCCCATACAAACCAGCAAGACACCCGTGTATAAAACTAGAGAATAGACTATGTGAACTCAGGGAATTACCTGATAGTCATTTTGAGTGCATCTATGATGCTGTAAATAGGTGTCCCTAGAGAGAAAAGATACCAGAAAACAAGACTTGACATTATTATTTTTTTATCTTACAATCTAGGTAGAAACTAGGTTTTTTCTAGGAGTTTACAATATGAAGCGAAAAATTACTATAAGCGAAGAGGCTAGAGTAGCCTATATTCCAAAAGAGTTAATAGAGCAAGGGTTAAAAGGCGTAGTAGACGGATATGCTAACGCTGTTACTTTGACGTTGGTCAATCCAGATACTCCATTAAAGGATGTTGAAAGAAGTTTAAAAATAGTTCTTGAGGATGTGCAGTTTAGAAGGGAACGGGAAGAAGAAGCCAAAGGACAAAGTTAAATGGGTAGACCTACTAAAAATACAGTAGACTACTTTCCGCACGATTCCCACGCTTCCGAAGGGGATACTTTAACTGTATTACAAAACAGATTTCATAACGATGGTTATGCTTTTTGGTTTAAGTTATTAGAAAAATTAGCTTCATCCGAAAACCATTATATTGATTGCTCTAATCCTATTAAATGGCAAGTATTACTAGCAAAATTAGGCGTAGATGAATTATTGGGTACAGAAATTATGTTATTGTTAGCAGAAATGAAGGCGATAGATTCTGAGCTATGGGCTTCAAGAGTAATATGGTGTCAAAATTTAGTTAACAATCTATCTGAAGTATATAAAAGACGAGAATGTAAAATACCCAATAAGCCAGTTATAGTATACAATAATGGCGTTTCTGCTATCATAAACCATACAGAAAGTGAGTTAATACTAGACGAAAGTGCACAAAGTAAAGTAAAGGAAACTAAAGTAAATAAGAGTGAAGTAAATAATACACCTGATTTATCAAATAATGAGACTTTAGTTTTGATAGATGAAAAATTAGCTAAGATTGCTAAATGCTATGAAAGTAATATAGGACAATTAACTGGTATCATCAGTGATGATTTGAAAGATATAGCAGGATTATATCCTGATGGTTGGTTTGAGGATGCTGTAAAAATTGCATGTGAACGTAATGCAAGGAATTTAAGTTATATTTCTAAGATATTAAAAAATTGGTCTACTGATGGTAGAAATAATGGTCATAAGACTATATTAGTAGAAAACAAAAAAACAAAGAGGTATGTTAATTAATGCAAGAAAAACAAATACCCCATAATATAGACGCAGAAGAATATGTGATTGGGGCATTACTCCTTGATAGTAGTCAGTATAATAATATAACCTTAGTCCCTAGTGATTTTTTCCACGATAGAATGAAATTTTGTTTTACATCTTGTAAGGCTTTAATTGATAGGGGCGTAGAAATAGACCAAGGAACTCTAGCAGACGAATTAAATTTACAAGGCAAATTAGAAACTGTAGGTGGAAATGCTTTTCTTTCTCATTTAATTTCAAATTGTCCTACCGCATTAGATTGCGATTATTATGCCGATATTGTTAAAAGATGTTCTGTTTATCGTAGTTTAATTGATGTTGCGAATCAAATAAGCCAATTAGGTTATGAGCAAAATCCTGATATTACAGAATCACTAACTAAAGCTGATGGTCTACTCGCTAATCTAAGAAAACAAGGCGTGAGTACATCAGTTGTTACACCCGAAGAACGTGGCGATATGGCATTAAAAAGGTATCAGATGCTTTATCAGAACGATAGCGGAGTAGCTTTATCTACTGGATTAGTAGATTTAGATAATGAGTTAGGTGGTGGTTTATATAATGGTGAAATGGTTATAGTTGGCGCAAGGCCAGGTATGGGCAAAACGAGTTTTTTAATGACAATAGCTAATAACGTATCTAATATAGGGAATGTTTTATTTTGTTCAGGTGAAATGTCAGTTGAGGCTATTACAGATAGAGATATTGCAGGGTTTGTAGGTCAACCGATTAATGTGATAAGGCGTGGTGGTTATGATGATAAAGATATGTTTGATAAAATTATTATAGGGGGTGTCGAACTTATTAAAAGACGTAAACTCTATATTTACCATGAAATACCTTTAACAGTTGCAAAGATAATGCAAGCCGGAATAAATTTACAATTACGAGGTGGGTTATCTTTGATAGTAATAGATTATCTAGGTTTACTTGATGATAATTATGGAAATTCTCAATATGAGCGTATTGGTTATGTATCTCGTAAGTTAAAGCAATTATCTATGAAATTAGATGTTCCGATTCTAGTAGCTCACCAACTAAATCGAGATTTAGAAAAACGTGATGATAAACGACCTAATCTTAGTGATTTACGTGATAGTGGCAGAATAGAAGAAGATGCTGATATGGTTATATTTATCTACCGAGATTCTTATTATACAAATACACCAAGCATGGTTACGGAATTAGATATTGCTAAGCAAAGGCAAGGCGATACATGTGTAGTACGTGTTGTATATGATAAAACTCACCAAAAATATGTTGATATGTATAAAGGTGCAGAATGAATTGCGAAATGAAAGTTGAAGGTATTAAATGCGACAAGGTAGCTACTTACGAGGTTAAAAAAGGTAATAAGTTAGTTTTGGTTTTATGTGATGAACACGCTGAAATATCAATTAAAGAGTTGCTAGAATTAAAAATGCGTTCTAAATTAGTTCCTAATAAACTAAAGATTAAAAAGATATGAAATCTCAATGTCCACTACTAAAACCCGTTTGTCCTAAAGGGTGTCCCTACGCTAAAGGCACAGGGGAATTAGTATTAGTGGAGTGGGAGATAGTAGAAAACTGGTGCTGTGATTACCCGTTCTATGGGAAGATACGAGCTATACCAGATATTGAAATGGAGGAAATAAAATAGGAGAAAATAGAATGAATAAATTTTGGACTACATGGGTTGAAGGAAGTATGGGCGGGTATGGACACCAACATTTAACAAGGGAACTAGCGAATCAAGAAGCTGAACGAATTGCCTTGCAACCTGCCAATCAAGGCAAAAAAGTTTATGTGTTAGAGTTAGTAGGTTGTTGTGAGAATCCTAAACCGCCTGTAAATTGGATTGCCATAGCACCTTTTGATGAAATACCTTTTTAGCGGAGTTAATAAAATGTCCGACCAATTTAACGATACAGAGAAAGCAAAAGAGAACAGAGAACGCATAGAACAGATGCGGAAAAAAGAACTTGAGGACTTTATTAAACACAACAAAAGCCACAAGAAAAAGAGGTTAGCGTAAAGGAGATAAAAATGATAGAGCAGATAACAGATAAATTACCAACCTATCCTGAAATGGAACGAATTATTAAAATCTATCCTAATCCTCAAATACTGTTAGGTGAGGAAATATGCTGGACTGAAAAGCGTGATGGTAGCCAATTAAGAATTGCCTTAGTGGATAGTGAAGTTAAAATATCTACACGTCATCAAGATGAAGCCTCAGAGCAATTCGTAAAATACTTTTATCAAACAAAATACGCTAATAATATCATCGAATTATTAAAAGACTCAAAAGGTTTATGCGAAAATCCAGTTGCCAATTTTAACACTGGTGCTGTATTGTTTGGGGAATTATTGAGCAAAGGGAAAAGTCCGGCTAGGTTTGAAACACACGAAGATTATAGTTTTGTGCTATTTGATATATGGTCTAAGTCTGAGAGTAGATTTTTAAGTTATAACGGCGCATACGCTATGGCTTATCATTACGAAGTTCCTTTTGTAGATTGTTGGGCATTAAGTAGGCACACTACGCTTGAGAGTTTATTTAGTTATCGGGATGAAATGCTGAATTTGGCAAGTGGTAAAGGCAGAGAAGGGGTAGTTTTAAAATGCTATGCAAAACAGATATTTGCTAAAGAGAAACTCGACACTCCTAAAATTGAAAGAGTGAAGATTGAAGAAGGAAATCCTCAGTTACCTGTATTAGCTGATAGTGAGGTTTTTGGTGCTATTGCTAAGGCACACGCAGATTTAGGTGAAGATTTCAACGATAAAACAAAGGCTATGCCATTAATAGCTCAATATGTGGGTGAAGAACAAAAGAAACATTTAAGTAGCAGGCCTTCAAAAAGTTTATTTGCCTATTATCAGGAATATTTAGAGGAAAGGAAATCGGAATAGAATTTGGTTGCGGGTGCGAGAGTTGGACTCGCCCCTCAAGGCTTATGAGGCCTGCGATTTAGCCGTTTATCCTACCCGCAAGTAATATATTAACAGAAAAAGAGTGAAGTGTAAAATGACAACCGAGTATGTTCTTGATAAGAGTCACAAACGACAACTATGTTACTGGTGCAGATACCGCCCTACGTGTTCTTTAGAGAATCTACATAGGGTGATGACGTTGAATATGGTGTGCTTTTTGTACCAACCACAAAAGAGGTAATTATGTTCTGGTTAGGTCTAATAGTCGGTCTAGTTCTAGGTTGGTTATGGTGGGCTTTAGTGTTTCTGAGTAGTAAAGAGTTTTTCCCGAATGGTAGATGGAGAAAGAAATAAATTGAACGTCTTAGTAGCCTGCGAATGTTCCGGTAGAGTTAAAACAGCCTTTCGTAATAAAGGACACAATGCCTGGAGTTGTGATTTAGAACCAAGTGAAATACTAGATGATAAATACCATATGCAAGATGATGTTTTAAAACACTTGAACGATGGTTGGGATTTAATGATAGCTCATCCACCTTGTACTTATTTGAGTAATGCCGGAGCAAGATTTATGTATCCTAATGGGATATTAAGTGAGGAAAGATTACAAAAGGCTAGTAACGGTAAGAAGTTGTTTATGGCTTTGTATAATTCTTCAATAAATCGAATTTGCATAGAAAATCCTATACCAATCAAAATTGTAAAGTTACCGCCTTATAGTCAAATAATAGAACCGTATTATTTTTTAGATGCAGCTCAAAAGAAAACTTGCTTATGGTTAAAGAATTTACCATTTTTGATGTATACGGGGATATTAGAAAAACCTCAAAGCACAAAAGTTCCAGGTAATTGGTTTAATAAGGGTGGTAAGGATAGGCAATCAAATCGTAGCCGTACTTTTCAAGGGATAGCTAATGCTATGGCAAACCAATGGGGGTGATTTAATTGAAAATAACTGTTAGCTTTGTTCCTGAAGATATTTGGATAGGTATTTGCTGGAAACATAGTCATAATGGTAGCCATCTTAAAACAAAATATGATTTTTATATTTGTCTTATTCCGTGTTTTCCAATTCATATAGATTTATTTGATTTAGCAAGAAAATATTGAAGTCAAAAATACTTAGTAAGTATAATAAAAATAAAAAAGGGGGAATAACTAAATGTCTAAATTCTTAAAAAAGAAACTGACTAAAACCGCAACACATAATAGAACTATGAGACTCGAAAAGAGTAAAGTAATGAAGTCTATCAGAAGAAAAACGAAAGGTATTTAATATATGACAGACAATGACAGAGAAGCGTTCATCAAAGGCATAACAGACTTGGCAAACTCAGAGAAAGTTAAGAAGGCGTGTGCCCCAAATGTGATGTACCACTCTAATTTAGACCAGAGTGAAGTCCTACGGGTATTGTATGCGCAGAAAATATTACTCGATAGTGCGGATGAAAAATCTATAGGAGATATTTAATGGTTTGGGATTCTACAGGATTGGTAATCGCTAATAGTATTTTAATTTTGCTTACCATAGTAGCCTATTTGTTTTTAGGCTATTTGATTTTTATAGTTATTAAAAGCATAGACTTTAAACGCAGATATGAAGTGGTTATTACTGATAAAGACAAAATGGAAATGGACTGGAAAATACTCTATCCGATGTTTGAAGTAAAGGCTAAGATAAAAGTGTTAAATAGAGAGGATGCAGTTTGGATAAGACGGTGTGAGCATATCAATAACATAACACCTAGCATTGTTAAAGAGCCTTTAAAATCCGATGTTGATAGAGAGTTGGGTTATTTATGAAAACACTCGTAGTAACTGATTGCACCAGCTTATCGATACCTAGATTTGGAACTAATCTTCAAGATACTTACATCGGGAAACTAGATGGTTTTGTTCAGTTACTTTCAGGCGGTGGATGGGCTATCAAAGAATATGCGCTTAGAGTTCAGAATGTTCTAGGATATTACGAGCCTTTAGCGTTTGATTATGGGATATTAGGGTTAGGGCTTGCCGATTGTGCGCCTAGACCTATACCGCAATCAGTTAGATTTGTAGTAGAACGAACTCCGTTTATTTTGCGCCAGCGAATTGTTAGATATATCCATAATCATAGACCTCAGATGCAACAAGTTAAATTCTATCAGTACACGCCAATAGATTTATTCACACAATATTACAGTGAGATATTACGCAACGTAGTAAGGTTATGCGTGAATGTTATTGTTATTCCGATAGTTCCGATAAAAGACGAAATAGAAAAGCAATCTCCGCAATTCAGAAGCCAAATAGAGGTATACAACAAACAGATAATCGCTATGAGTAAATATTATCCGAATGTAAAAGTATTGAGCCTTGATGGTATGACAGACGATTGCTTGATTGAAGATGCTCATATTACAACAGCAGGACATAATTACATATGGGTGCAATTAAAGGAATTAATAAAATGAAAATAGGAATATTTATTCCGGCAAGGTTAGAGTCTACTCGATTACCTGGTAAACATTTACTTAAGATTAAAAACCGAGAATGTTTAGCGCATCTCATAGATAGAATAAAAACAAGCAAACTGTTTGATTTAATAGCAGTATGCGTTCCGTGTACTGTTGAAGATGGGAAACTAATAGATATAGCCGAAAGAGAATATGTGTTTTGGGTGCAGGGTAATAAAGACGATATTCTTAAAAGGTATATTAACGCTGTAGATTATTTAGGACTTAATTTTGTAGTTAATGTAGATGGTGATGATTTATTTTGTGACCCTAATTATATAGACAAGGTGATTCAAAAATACAAAGAAACAAATTGCGATGTGGTTTATACAAGCGGATTACCCTTCGGAGTAGGTTGTTTTGGGTTTACACCCAATTCACTTAAAACACTAGTTAGACAGGGCAAGGGTGGAGATTATAATTGGGGCAAGTTATTTACTGAAAATTCTGAATTTAAACGTGAAGTTATACAAGCCGAGCCGAAACATAATTATCCAAATTTCAGGTTGAGCCTTGATACCTATGAGGACTTCGGATACTTGTCTGGAATATTCTGCGAACTTTACAGATACGGTAAAGTGTTCTCTCTCGATGATATTATAAATCTTTTAATAAAAAGGGCGTGTTAATGATAGTAATATGCGAAACATATCCGCAGGTTAGGTATGCTATTAGTCTTATTAAGCATTCGCCTCATACCATAGTTTTTACGTATTGGGATAATATAAGCCGTATATTTCAAGACGTATCCAGAGATTTTCATTATGGCATTGAAGTTATTAAAATCAAACCATTCCAGTCGAGTCCTAATCAGCCGTCTAATTTTTTAGGTAAGTTCAATTATCTATTAAAAGAGTCTACGAAAGGGATAGAGTATTTTAACGAGCATTATAAATATTTAGACCAGTATGAAAACAAAGATGTTTATTTCTTTAGTCGATGGTGTAATTCATTGGATTTTTATTATATCTTGAGCAGATTATCAAAACAGAATAGGATAATTTACCACAAGGATACAGTTCAAAACTCGATAAAGAATGTGGCGGTTGTTAGTCCCACAATCGGGCAAAGAGCAGGTTTATGGTATATCAGGCGTTTGTATGGTGATAATGGTGGTGGTATCAGTTTAAATAAAGACCCGTTAGGTAGGATAGGATATTGTATCAGTGAGCAATTTATTAACAAGGTTTGTTTACAAAAAGATATTAAAATAGATACAGTAACCTACTTTCAAAATTACAAATGTTTGTATTTGCACGAAGATTTAAAAGAGTACGGCTATGTAGACGATACTTATAATGCTGAAATAGAAAACCTATTGGGCATTGTTAAAGAATACATATCTGAAAATAGTTTAGCGGTTAAATACCATCCGGCATCAAGCAAGTGCAATAGAAACCTGAGTGTTAAAAACGAATTGTGCCATTACATTCCAGCAGAGTTTTATTTTAACAATAACGTGGAAGTGTATATCAGTGTTGGCTCGACAGCGTTGACTAACGTAACCAAAGGAACTGCTATATCTTTAATTAACCTGATTACTTTTAAAGAGCAGAGATACAAAGACATATTCGTAAATTATCTTGATACATTAAAACAGACGAATATTCTTTTTCCGAAGTCTGTAGATGAGTTTAGGAACATGCTAAGTAGTATATGTTTGACTTTGAGTAGCGAAAAATAATGAGAAGAATTGTGGTTGTAACAGGTACTAGAGCGGAATATGGTATATTGCGTTCTGTTATAAAAGAGATAAACAAACAGGATGAATTACAGTTAGTAGTTACCGGAAGTCATTTATCAAGTGAATTTGGTAATACAGTAGACGAGATAATTAAAGACGGATATAAAATAGAGGCGCAAGTAAACATTAATCCTGATAATGATTCTCTATGTTCAATGGCAAAATCTATCGGGATATGCACTCAAGTTATGGCTATTACGTTTGAGCGTTTAAAACCAGATATAATAGTTTTGCTAGGCGATAGAATAGAAGTATTAGCATCCGCTATATCAGGCTCTTATATGAATATCCCCATAGCTCACATACACGGTGGAGATAGGTCTATCAGTGATGATTCAGCAAGGCACGCAATTACTAAATTAGCTCATATCCACTTTCCTGCTACACAACAAAGTGCAAACAGAATATTAAAACTAGGTGAAGATGAATGGCGGATATATACAGTTGGTTCTCCGGCAATAGATGAAATAAAAGAATATTCATTAAAAACAGATGTTATAAAAAAGTATAGAGTTGATATTTCAAAACCTTTAATATTGTTTGTTCAACATTCTGTTACAAGCGAAATAGACGATATAAGGAAACAAATAGGTGAGTCATTGGAATCACTAAAGAATTTCAACTACCCTGTAATTGCTATATATCCAAACTCAGATGCGGGGAATAAAACAATTATTGATGGATTAATGGATTGTATTTCGGATAATATCAAAGTGTTTAAAAGCATTCCACGCCAAGATTATTTAGGGTTATTACAGATATCCAATGTTCTGGTAGGAAATTCCAGCAGTGGAATTATAGAGACACCCTACTTAGGGATTCCATCGGTTAATATTGGGAATCGCCAGCAAGGGCGTGAACGGGATTGTAACGTATTAAACGTAGGATATGATAGAAACGAAATAACAAGCGCAATTAAATATGCTATATTTGATTTTAAGTTTAAGTGTAGACATATTTATGGTTCAGGTGGTTCAGGGCTGAAAATAGCTTCCACACTTCACAATATAGAGTTATCAAAGAGGTTATTACAAAAAACGATTACTTATTGAGGTATAAATGCTAAGAAGATTATCTGAAAATGATTATTCCACTTTATCTACATACTTGAGTAGTTTACCAGAGCAAGATAAAAGATGGTTTTCACCTCACGGATTTGGGATAGATTCGATAGAAGAACTCAAGAATAATCTCAAGCATTGGTTTTATATATTTAGTTTGGATGGCATAGACGTAGGATACGGTATGATTAGAAAATGGGAAGAATATCATGCGCCAACAATCGGATATGTTATCTGGAACAAATACCGATGCAAAGGATACGGCAATCAAATAGTTAACGAGTTAGTGAACAAAGCATATCAAAAGGGCTTCTATGACATCAAGGCAAGCGTTCACTATTACAATAAGGCCAGTATGAAAGCACTGAGAAATAGAGGATTTAGATTTATTGGTCAAGTCAAAGAGAATGACTCAGAAAGGGATTTCCTTTGGTTTTTACTTGATGAAAGGGTTTGTGATTAAATTTATGCAACAAATTGATTTGAGTATTCCCAAAGGCGCAATCTTTTCAGATGATGGTAAATTCCGCTATGCTTTATGGAGGGTCTGTAAAGATATGTTTTCTACTTCACGAAACCTAAAGATACGGTTACAAATAAGTTTAAATCCGTCTACCGCCGGAAAGTTAAATGATGACCCAACAATCTCTCGGAGTGTAGTGAGAGCCGTTAAAGATGGATTTGGAGTGTTTATGCAAGGAAATTTATCAGCTTATATTTCAACAGACCCCAAAATATTTTTGAGAGAAGGTTGCCAGATAGGGTTAGAGACAGATGATTATTTAAGGCAAATGATTTCCTTAGCCTTATTAAGTGGTGGGCAAGTCGTTTGTGCATGGGGAAGTTTTTTAGGTATTTCAGAACGTGCTAAGGAAGTTTTAAAGATGATACCAGAACCATATTGTTTAGGAGTTAATCCAGATGGAAACCCAAAACATCCATTGTATATTGGTTATAATATCCCGATGGTTAGATACCAACCGATTAAAATATAAGGAGTTAAACCAATGAAAAATTATCCATATTTAAAATTATCTGCCATAGAAAAGAATCTTCCCGAAATGAAATCTTTGGGTGTAAGTAAAGTTGCAAGAAGCCAGCGTGGGTTTTTACCTGCTTATCGCCGTGCTAATGGTAATCCTAATAATCTTAGTGCAGATTGGAAAAGAAAAAGAGACGGATTTGTAGCAAGGCATTTAGCTCAATACAAAGTAGATAAAGGGCATAGGCGTAGGTTGGCCTTGATAGCGTGGGCTTATAACCCTGATAAGATAAAATAGGACTACCATTATCATTACTTTAGGGTGTTATATGTTCCAAACATTGTATTGTATCAATGCAAAACACACTAGAATTGATTATAGTAAGTGACACGCACTTGCACATAGTATATAGAGGGAAGTAAAATGCAAAGAACATCAGAATCAAAGCAAAGGATTAGACAAGGTACTTCAGTAGCAATCAAAAGAAAGTGGTCGAATAAAAAACCTTGTGATAATTGTGGTAAAAGAACATTAGGCAACCACAAACGAGAAAATGGGCAATATCTTTGCAGAAAATGCTTGGAGGGATAGAAATATGAACGATAATGATTACTATGGTGATGATATGGATGAAAGGGATATTAAAGAATTAAAAGATTTAATTAGAGAACGCAAATTTGCTAATGATAAAATATCATGTTATCATTTAGACAGTTTAGAAGTTAAAGACGAGTTAAAAATATCTAGCGAGGAGAATAGATTATGAAAAAGAGTAGTACCCATACGAAGCAAAAGCCACGTAGCCTTACTCCTAACCATTTGTACAGACAGTTAAGAAAGCAAAATGCCAAGCAAGCCGGAGAAGTTAAGCATAAGCACAAATAACTTAATAATGCAGTTTAAGACAAATTTAAAAGGCTTTGAATGGTGAAAGGTACTTAGATACCTAAAACACCAAACAAAGCCTTTCTTGCATTTTGTACGATGTTTAGTAATGGTTTAAATTGTTGGTAGTACCTTGTTTTTCAATACGTCAATTAAAGAGTGAAGTCCATCAACCTTTTTATTGAGCTTTTCAAAGTCATCAAAGCCTACGCATTTTATTTCGTGTTCTACCATATAGTGTAATGCACCTTGTGTAGTTGCAAAAAATCCAATAGCCTTTAATCTTTCTGTTCCAATATTTTCAGGTTTCACCTTTTTACCAGTTTTATTATTACCTGTTATAATTTGTTTTTCGTACAAGATGACGTTTAATGGGTCAGTTCCTATGCAATATTTTTCACCAACGTCTAAATTAGTTTTACTTTTCATTCCTTCTCCTCATTTTCTATTTCGTCAAATCTTTCATTAAGTTGTTCTAAATTACGTAATACCTGTGAAGCTACAACACCATTTTTAACATAGGCTAATAGGGTAGATTTTATTGAACAACAGTTTTTCTCAGAATCCCACGCAGCACAATTATTTTCAAAACAAGTTAGTTCTTTAGCGTTTATCAGCGGTAACATACATTTCATTTTTATCCTCTTTAATCCCTGAACATTCAAACTTACGATGGTAGTCGTACTTTCCAATTTGGTAGTAATTCTCTTTTCGGATAACCATATGACACTTATGACAGTTGGTTTCGTCTTTAGCCCATTTCTTGACTATTGGCAATATATATAACACTTCAGACATAATATAATTTATCCTTAAAAATACAAATCAGGTATTCTTGGATTAGCATTACCTTTTCTCATAGCTTCTTCGATGATATCATGGCAAGGCCTACAAATCCACTCTATGTTAATAGGGCTATTGCTACCGCCACAAGATTTAGGAATGATATGGTGTCTTGTTAATTTCTTTTTCATACCACACATTTGGCACAGATTATTTTTAGGATAGCCTATATCTGTTTTTCTAAATATTGGTTCGCCATTAACTTGTGAATATTGGTCATATTTGTTCATTTGAAGTAGTTTATTGTTGCCTCCATTCTCCCATATTTACCTTTTTAGGAATCTCTCGTCCCTCTATGTGCCTCACCTGGATAAACGTGTACTAGATGGTCACTTTCTGATTTATATACTCTAAATAAAACTTTTTCGGTAATTCGGTGTCTACCATTACGTAGTGTTATTACTTCGGCAGATTCTATTTGTCTATCGTTAGAATCCCTATCTGTTTGGCGTTTTACTTGAGTTAATACCTTGCGTGCTGCGTTTCTTAAATCATCACCATCTTGTAACCTTACTATGCCACTCTGGATTGTTTGGCGTGGCACTCCCTTGTGTCCTGTACGTCTTGATATGCGCTTGATGATAATTGCCTTGCTCAAATAATTTCCTCCTCTAGTATTAAATCAATATATCCGTGTCCGTTCTCACTCCATCTTTTAGAAGCGTTTATGGTGCATATAGAAGCGTCATCGGGGCATAGAGTACCAGATAGACAATCAAGTAACCCTTTAATCATGTTGTCGCAGTCCGGCTTCCTAACGGGCTTAGTCTCACGGCGCAAGCACCATTTATTCTTTTGTCTGTAAAATACTACAGTGAGCTTTAAAGGAATATGAGGCTCAAACATATCAGATTTATATTGTGAGAAAAGTGTTTTTAAATAATCCTCATAAATCTTAGTTTTCTCCGGTGTGTAACTGTGGACTTTACCGCCATGAAACACTGACCTTGCACGCCCTTTTGCAACAGGCTCAATATCTATCCGTATTTTAATAGGTGGATGTATCTTTCTTAATTCAGGGTGGTGGTCATAAACTCCTACTGGCATTATGAGTATTCTCCGTGTTCTATTTCTTCCTCAGTGGCTATGTGCAAAGTTCCCATACAATCCTCTGTGTGACAAATTGTGTCTTGTGAATTACTAGGGTCAAAATGGTCAACTTCAAACATTAAACCGCATATCGGGCAGAATAGAATTATTGAGTTAGCGATTTTAGGAATGTACCTATTGTCCATTGTTGTTCTCCTTTACCACAGTCAAAGCGGTAAATATATTTATGCGTGTTCTATTGTCTTTTCTACAATTATCATCCATTGAGAAGTAGCTCCATACCATTCTATATGGCGTAATTTCCATCCGTGTTTACCAAGTTCGTTTAATTTATCCTCTAGTTTACCAGGGTCAATCCAGTTAGTAGCATATTTGTATGTTTTCATTCTTTCTTCTCCATATTCTTTATTTCTACAAGTGTCGTACTATTTTGTTGAGGTATATATACTTTTTTACCATCAATAATTTTGAATAAGTCACCTCTATAATAATGTAAAATACGGCTTATTGTTGCTCTGGAACATTGAGGAAATAGTTTTTGCAACTTAACATTACCGTAGCCTGTTTTTAAGTGCATTTTCCATATAGCATTATAGTTATTCTGTTTTTTTGTTTTACTTAAAAACTCTCCCTTGCATTTATTAGAGCATAGAAAATTATTATTGTAATTTACTTTCACTCTATAATTAATATCTGAAAGATGTCTTTTGAATAATTTATTACAATTAACACATCTTAATTTTACCTCTCTGCATTTTTTGCAATATTTATAATATTTATCAGTAATAACATTGCCACATTTGCATAATTTAGGTTGTTTTGGTGGTTGTAAATGTCTAGTGTTTACACCCGCACTTGATAATATCTGTCTTACTCGTTCACGACTTATATTATAATGGTTTGCTATTTTAGAACGATTAAAACAAGGGTTTTCTTTTGCGAATTTTATTATCCTTAGACTCTGTTCGCTTTTTACAATCATTGACTAATTCTCCGGTTTAATAGTAAGTGCCGTAGTAGATTCTTTATCACGCTTTTGTAACTCAGGTAACGATGGGCTTTCTAATATAGTTGGTTTTGCCTCTACCGTTTTGGGTGGTTCTTGTGGTTTGGGTATCTCAGTGGGTTTAGGAATAATATCTTTTAGTTTATATTTGCATATATCCCAATCTTTAAATACCTCTTGAAGTACACCATCCATAGATTGCCCTGGATGAGCTAATTCAGCTAGACGATTATAAGTTTCATCACTTAGTCTGATTACCTTTGGTTTCATTTTTATCTCCTTGATTTTTTAAATTAGAGTTTGATTTCATTCGACCTAATCGGATTTCCGTTAGAACACCATTTAGGTGTTGGTCTGTTTTGGCAAGACTTACAAGCCAATTATAGTTATCTTCGTCAATCCTAACAACTTTGTTCTTTATCATCTTAATTAGATTGTAACACAAACGTAACGAATTGTCAATAGGTAACGTTGCAAACGTATCGAACGAGATCGGAAG
>JALNYV010000009.1 GCA_023229785.1 Candidatus Dojkabacteria bacterium
TGCGAGTTCCAAGTTCCCAGTTTTTCCGTTCATCCCTCTAAAGATTGCCTTAAGACGGTCTAACCTCAGGTTTAAGGGTAGATTCATTATACTAGTTCCTTGATCCTGGAGAATATCAAATATCATATACTTGACAGGAATTTCTTCCCTAAGTTTATCCACCTTATCTATTTTTGTAGTATGGTCTCTTTTACTAAGAATTGAAAAATTATCATCTAAAGAAATAACCTCACCATCTACAATAGTATCAACTGGTAAAAACATAAGGTCGTCTGCAACCTCTTTAAAATTAAGACTTTTTTCTATGCCCCTACGATTCATTAAAAAAACACCATCCTTTGTTCTAATGCCTAATAATCTAGAACCATCAAATTTTAAATTTGCTTTCCAACCAGATACTTCTAAATTTTTTATTATTTCAGTATCATTTTCTGCAACTGATTCACATAATTGAAAAATTTTCTCATCTACCATTTTATTCCATACCTTTGTTTTATGTTAACTATTTCTTTTTTTGATAGAATTATAAACTTATCTATTCATTATACCAATCAATTTTCAAAGCCATGGCTTCTTTTAGTTTAGTTATTTCTTTAACCTTAAAAAAAATCATTCCAGCAGTTCCAATACCAAATATTTTTTCTTTAGGAACATTTAGAGAATCAAATACAATTCTTTGATGTCTAGAAGTAGTTGGACTATATTTATCTTTGTTCACAATAAAATAAAGTTCTCCAGAATCATCTGTTAATCTTATCAATAACGGAAAATGGTTTCCATAACTATAAAGGATATTATCTTTTACAATCACATTACTCCCTTCACCCTCAGTGATGTTTTCATTTATGAACGCCTTTATTAAATCTTTATTATTATATCTCATTTTCAGGGTAGTCTCCATCATGGGATTTATCATATAACTCATCCATCATGATATAATATTCTTCTCGCTCATCTTCAGTTATGGTATCATCCATGAGTTTCTTTCTCAGACTTTTAATTCTAATCAAAAACTGTTCTGTTGTTTCCATTTTTAAAAATTATAAGTTATAAAATAAGTATTTCCTCAGCACTTGCTCTTTCTACGCCTTCTTGCAGCGTTATCTCTTTCAGTTTATCATTAGAGGTTCTACCATCCTTGATCATCTTAAAAGCAGCACTTTTGTTCTTGGTAGATAATAACATTTCAACTTCTTTATTGAAAGGATTTATCCTAACAAAAGCATAATAAGAACTGTATCCGTTTCCGGGTGTATAAATCAATTTGATTGCTTTTCCACTTCTTAACTTATCCATCAAATCTATTGGAACATTTTCCACAAAATAAGTAGAGCATGATTCCCAATCATCAACCTCAGACACTTCTATCTCTTTATAATTCTTAGCAATATCTGTTCTGGTAAGTTTGTCTGCTGGCTTTCCATTGATCCGTTTATATACTTTAGGAACAGTTTCTTTAGTCTCAGGGTTTATATAATATCCTCGTTCTACTTTCCCATTGACATATTCTAATTCCTTATTATCCTTATCAACAGTGACATATTTCTTCTCTTCACTGGGAAGATTAGTTATTGTCACGTTCCAAGATCCTATTTTCAACTTATGTGTTGTTGGCATTTTCCGTCCTCCTTATAATCAGTTAAATCATAAACAGCGTCATTAGGATATACTGATTCCAGATAATCAGTCCAGTTATCTTCTTCTTTGGACATTCTTTGGACATATTTTTTAACAACCTCTCTAGAAATATCATTATTAATCTTATCCAGACCTTCTTGTAATACTTGAATACAAAAGTGTATTTCCTTTATTGCTTCTTCGATTGTTTCTTTTTCGTTTTCCATTTTAATAAACATTTTAATAAATCGTAATAGATTACATTTGCTAAACTTTTCCAATTAGTCTTATGCTTCACGTCTAGTTTATCTTTCATATTCTTTCACTTTCTCCTTACATCCTTTACAAATAAAATATATCTCACCTTCATCAAACCGTTCTCGGCATATGAATTCTTCTTTATAATCTGTCTTACAAAAATCACATTTCATTTCTTAACTCCAACCACACTCTAAACAATGATAAGTATCCATTCCATCTGAGAATGGATTATCATAAGTTATCCTTAATGCTTTCTTCTTACATACAGGACATTCATGCAGATTTTCTCTTGCATGCCTTCTTATCTTAGTTTCGGGTTTATTTTCTTCCATTTTATTTAAACTCTTTACATTACATATAATAGATATTATATGTAATCTTATATCGGTTTTCAATTAAAAACAAACAATTATTACATATAAAACAAACATCATCCATCATGTTTTTACATATAAAATTTATATATGTTACTTTAATCTGTTTAAATCTAGGTAATTCTATTTGTTTTCTTATTTTTAACCTTATAGTTTTTCCATTGTAATGATTTGGTTCTGTTATTCTGTTTATATGTTTTAAGGAACATCAGTCTCTCAGTGATTTCTGAGGCATTATCAAGACCTTTTTCTTTAATAAAGCCCAAGTCTTCTTCATACTGTTCTTTTTGAACCTCAGGCTTCTTTTGGCTTTCTAGCCACATTCTATCTGTGAGTTCATCCTTGATAGTTTCTGAAGTCTCCCAGAATTGTAACCAAGTTTGTTCATTACCCCAATCTTGTTCATTAGTATTAAAGTTTTCCATGTTATTTTATTTTATTTATTTAGTATATAAAATGCAAAAAAAAAGGATTTTTTATCATTTTGTTCTTTCATTGTCTTTTCTTAAAAAAAATACCACCTCTTTTTCCTTTCTAGGTTTTCTTAAACTATGATGTATGTTTCCATACCATCACCATCTTCCGAGTTTTTACATATTAATCTTTTCCATGAACACTCTTTTACTGTTGTTCTTAAAGCACTCTTTGCTTCATCTAAAGTTTTCACTTGTTTATCAAAGCGATATTCAATAAAGAAATCATCATCAACCTCGATACCTAACACTTTTCCAGACTCTAATCCTAACTTAGTCACAGCGTCTGTTAAATCTTGTTTAATCTTTGGAACATTCCAACCATCATATCTGTCTGATATAGTCTGACAAGTTCCACAGAATTTTGTATGGTTCATTATTCCACTCCATACAAAGTTATAGATTCCATTTGCAAACCCTTGTTCTTGATCATCCTTTAAACTAGGGAATCTCATTATCTTATCACAATTAGGACAATTTTTAACAATGGTATATTCTTCATCATGCTTCTTTTTATATTCTGTCTCGAACAGATTCCATTTCTGATCTTCTATATCACGATTAACTTTATCCTGTTGTAATTTATCCATCAGTTTCAATAACCGATTCTTCAACAGAACCTTATTATCCAAGAATTCTTCAACCGAAATAATCTTTTTTAGGAATCCATCATTACCAAACATTATTTCTTTAGTGTATCCACTCTTCAATAGAACTTTATTGATTCTGCTATTTTTTCTTTTAACTTTGGATTCATACACTTTCATCATCTCTAGCATATACTTAGTTGTTATTCCATTTCCATTCGGTAATCCTTTCATATATGACTTAAAATTAGCCATCAGATTTTCATCAATCTTTTTGCTTAAAAGGTTATTGAAATATTGTTCTGTTTCTACGAATGAACTATCCATGTTCATTGGTCTCATCCTTTGGATAATCTTTCCATAACTGTTTCTTGTGACTTCCGAATTATTATTCCATGCTTGTATTTGTTTCATGTTGTCTTTGTCATACCCCCTTTCATTTTCTTGATCATGCATTTTCTTTTTTGTTTGCTTTCACAGAAGCTTCCTGTATCCCATTTTAATCTTTTAATCAATCCAAAAATACCATTAAATAATAAGATTAAATCTTTGATAGAAATAACATTCACGAATACATGACAGAATCTTTTATCTTCTCTCATACCTTTCGGTGTGGTCATGTTAGTCATATAATCCTTTCCCCATGCTCTTGAATACTTTTTGGTTTCATTTTTAGCATTAACCTTTTAACCCTCTATCTTTATTGCATCATCTATGCCTATCCGAATAAATCCATAAATCTGGATTTCACGTTTCAATCTTTTTGTAATCCCTTTTTGTAATCTTATAATCATATAAAAAAAAATAAAAAAAAATAATTTTTAGGTTTTTTATACTAAATTTTAACTAGGTTTTTAACATCTATTAATATACCATTACCCTCGGTATTATCTACATACTTATGTATTATACCATTAGGTTTAAAACCAGCTGCCTTAACAAAGTCTTTAAAATTCTGCGCGTATTGCTGACTTGGTTTTTTAGGTTCAGTATGGTTTAATCTAGCTTCTGTTATTTCTGTGAAACTATAAAATAATGGGTTCTCATTACCAGCATTTTCTTTTATAGTCTTTATAACTGCTTCTTTAAAGCTCTTAGGATAACTAGACTTTATACTAAAATTAGTTTTCAAATTTAAGTTTTCTGTATTGATTATTTTCATGTTGTATTTTCTCCTATGAATTTAGTTTTATTAAACATTGATTAAATTGCTTTTTGCTTTGTTGTTACTGTATGTTACTGTATGTTTATAACGTCGATATTGTTTAATATTTCGATAATAAAAACCAAAACTGCTTTTTAAATGCTATTGAAATTTGATGTATATTTTAGAGTATATATTTAACCCTGATATTTAAGGGTTAATTTAAACCCTGATATTTAAGGGTTAAAATTGTTTACATTTTTTAGAAAAGTATATACTTTTTAGAAAAGTTTATACTTTTTTAGATTGTTTATACTTCTTAGAATAGTTTATACTTCTTAAAAAAGTATATACTTTTAATAGTGTAAATTATACACTTAATTAAATGCAATAATTTCAATAAAAAACCTGCGATCCTGCGCAGGTATTTTAATAGAATTAATGGTGATTTATTGCATTAGGGATAGGCATGCATATAGAAATAATTATTTGATCCTTTTTTAATCATTTTTTATCCCGTTTCAATAGTAAATAATGCCTTTCAGATAGGTTTATGATCAGTAAATTGGTCTTTTAGACGTTATAAACACCAATTTACCTCAATTATGGATAGACTTTTATTATAAATCAGAAAGTTTCCTTACCATCCAAAGGATAAAAACAATAGATTCGGCCGGATTTTTAGACCTTTTCTATACACGTACGGCCTTTTTTGTTACATTTAGCTACTAAAACACTATAAAAATATACATAAAGTATCCAAATGTTATGATTTACTATAAAGAGACTTAACTAAAATTGGGTCATTTTGATCTTTACTGTAAGTTATGTCTCCACTGTGTACCTTTAATTGCATATACTTGAATTTTAAGAAGTCTAAAATCGTTTTCAATCGTTCATCATGTAAAATAAAGTAATGATTCTTGAATTTTGTGAACCAATAAACAATTGTCTCTTCTTTTAGCCCCCTATTTGTACTCCTATTAGTTCCACAATATTTTTCTAAGGTTGTTTTTGTGATTTCAATGAAACAAGCCCTACATCTACACTCTAACCACTTATATTCTTTCTCTAAATCGAATAAAAATCTTTTATAATCCTTTATCCTCATTATATTTTGCTCACCAACCTCATCAATCAAGTTTTCAACTATAGGTATTATTTTAATTATCTCCCTTTGAGTAGGACTGAACTCAGTTCTTGGATCTAGTACCATTATCTATATGAGGATTCTATCATATCCTCTTCTATTTGTTTTGGTAATTCAAATTTTTCTCCTAATTCTGGTACATCTTGCTTTTTTTCTTCATCCATTATCTCAATCCCCATCTCTTCAGGCATAATTCCTTCCCCCCTTACTAGGGGGACATCAATTGGTATATCTGAATCATTATTCTTTTTATTCTTATGCTTATTTGGAAAACCTGCATAAGTAACATCATTAACATCTTTAACTTTAACATCAAACTCTGCTGCTAAATGTTCTATAGTTTTAGAAAGTTTACTTTTATCCTTATCAAATATCTTTTCATTCCACTCTTCTTTACTCAAATTATAAACCGGCATTGGTTTTTTTGCTTTATCACGTTTATCTTTCAGCATCTTTAAATCTTTTAGTATCTGTTCATCCAATTCCTTAACAGCGTCTATCTCCTGATAATTATCTGGTACAAATTCTGCTCCGCTCCAAAGCCTTGCAACGTTCCTTAACGCCTTTTGCACCTTGAAGTCTGTAAAATGTATAGCATCGTCGTTATAACCAAACTTATCCAGCGCCTCCACCAATTCAGTCTTCTTAAACTCACAATGCATTATGATAAAATGTATCAACAAATCTCTTTCTTTCAATTGTTGTATCTCCCTATACCCAACACGTTTCCTTTCAAGCGCTTGTTTCTTCATATTCTCATATTCGTCCTTATTGAATGGTAACCAATCGGAGAACCGTCCCCAAAAGTTTCGTTTCGCGGAAGCGTAACGTAGATATGCACCAACCTTTTTCTTGCCCCAGAAATATAACAGTTCTTTCTGACGCTCATTATAAAAACTGAAGTAGCCTCTTTTAAATTGCTCGTCGGTAAACACGTTTATCAAGAATAAACTTCTTGACACTGCATAACTCTGATGCAGTTGAAAAAAGTCTGGTAATACTATCAATATCACATGACCATAAACTCCGCATTCCTGAAAGAAATCCTGCATACCTTTGTTGACAGATTCCATTGAACGTGATGCGTCTAAACCTGCACGTCCCTCGTCGTAAACAATCATTGAGTTTGGCGGTAACTCGTGCGCTTTCTTTTTCAGGTCTTCCGGCGCGAACACAATATTATCTAAACCGAACTTCACTTCACGTTTTGGTGGAATAACTTCAACCATTGTTCCACTCTCACTAAGTATCGTTCTGCCACCTGCCAAGATCCAGGCTATATAATATCCCACCTGCATTGCGATGGTGGATTTCCCAAGTCTAACTTTTGAAGTACCAGAAATTACGCCAACAACATCATATTTCTTTTCAATGAAGTAGGGGATACCGTCTAGATTCTCTTTCAACCACCGGTCCATGTAGAATCCTACTCTCGGTGTCCCATCTTTTTTAATCCATTTGAAATCTGTGATTATCGCAATATTAATTTCCTAAAACATTTAAAATGTTTTAGCCTCATTTTTTTTAAGTTATTAAATTTCAATAGAAATTGAAGTTTAAAAATTTATCCTTGCCTTACTTTACCACACCATACTGTTCTTGACAAAACTACACTCTACCGTACTGTTCTTGACACAACTACACCGCAAAAATATGAATCAGTTTTCAATCCTGACAGTGACTTCTTTACCAACTAATTTGTAAAGGTCTTGATGCTGGATAACTAATACTCCGCTCTTAGACCTTGTTGATTTTCTTATTATCTTTTTAATTTTTAATATTTGTACCATTTTAATATCCTCCTTACATTGCATTGCTTTGACTTACAACACATTGCTGTGCTTTACAATACTCCACTTCACTGAACATCGCTTCACAAAACACAACTGTATTAATTCTATACTTCTATATATTATAAATGTTGTGGTAATGTAGTAACATCAAGGCGTACTTAGCCAGACCAGTATAGCAACCTCTGGATACTTCTCTAAAAACTTCTTGACATATGAATTACCTTTATCAGTGATATTAATCTTTCCATCACTACGCGTGATCATTCCTCTACGTTCAAGTTTCAATATCAGATCATCAATGAAGTTTTCTATGTTAGGCATTTCTATTTCTTTAAAAACCAGAACCAACCTTTCATTTCTCTTTCGATCCTCATCCTTCCACGCACATATTCATAATATGTTTGTTTCCTTGGTTTTGTTTCTTCAGACTCCTCTTCATCCTCTGGTTCATCTTCTGGTTTAATATCTTTCCCAAATGCATTACGTAGTGAATTAAAAGCCATCATGAATCCAATAAGAAGAACAGCCATTGCAAAAAACATTGGAACCAAACCTAACATTGAACTACTTAAAGTATTCTCAACACTTGCACTTGCAATAGTAGTATTACTTGCAGTAGCATTCTGAGCAAATTTAACCTGTTTAGTTATTTCAGGCAGTAATGCTACTCCAATCAGTATCAAAACAAAGAAACTAATCATCTGCCCTAGCATTCCTTTCTTATTCATCTTCTTTATTTTACCTTCTTTGAAATGTATATAACTATGTACATGGAACTTTTCCTTGATGAACCATTCACCGCATACTTCACACTTGATGAAATGGTTCTTTATCCTTCGTGCTATCATCCTCATCTCGCTTCGCTTCCTCCTTTTGAACAATATTATAACTTATACCAATCTTGCGCTTATCCTTCATCTTATTCTTTTCCGGGAACGCAACTTGTATCTCATTAAATATTCTATGCTGAAGTAACCATTGTGCCATCTGTTTCTCTTTAGCGTCTAAGTATTTTGCTTTCTTTGCTTCGACACCTATAATACAAGAGTTACAATTATATATCAAAAAATCAGGCCAGCCGCTACCTTCAGACATCACACGTTTCAGGAACGGATTATATTTAGACTTTGCCTGCACCAGTTTGTTATTTTCAAGGTCAACAGTGTTAGTCCATTTACATACGATGAAACCTTTCGCTTCCAAGTCCTTGCGCACTTCAAGTTCGAAACGTTTGCCACTTTGGCGTGACTTCTTTCCCATAGTTTTCTTATCAATCATATTATCTCTCCATCTTTATGTTCACCAATATGATCCAACCTATAAGCCTTATCAAACAGTTTCCATATTACTTCTTCCAGATTATCTTTATGTCCTCTTTCAGATATCTCTTTCATGGATACTAATTTTTGGTGCAATAGTCTAGAAACGCGTACAAATTTAAATTTAGTTCTTTCTTCTTGCCTCATTTTATTCCGCTCATTTCTTTTTTCTTCATCTGTTTTTTCTTCCATTTTTATTTCCCTCCTTTTCCTCTTTTGATTTCTTAATATTATTCTTGATTACAATATATAAAAACACAAAGCCTACTGCAAACAGTATTTTAGATACCACAGATGTCGCACCATAAACTAGACCAGTATCATAACTCAAAGGAAATTTATTACACACTGCAGTAGCAGTGATAATTATATACGCGCTCATTATGAAACACATATCCATTCCTAAGTAAGCCCATCTGTTTTCCATTCTATCCTGTTCCCGAACAAGGTTGTTTCATTATTGTTTTTGCAATACCTTGTTTTATCATCTTATCATAAAAGTCTTCTATACAGTTCAGTATCTCTTTAGATTTCTTCTCAGATATTTTCAGGTTATGACACAAATAGGATATCAAAATATCTTCATGCACGCCTAACTGTCTCATTATGTTCAGACTATTATTAAGACGTTCTAATCTTTTATTGAATGATTTAAGTTCAGACTGGAAGGTTGTCATTGTTATTTTCAGTAATCTGATTAGCCATCTTTATCTTAGCATAAGTATCACTCTGTTTGTACCCAGAATAACTTCGTCTCCAAGCCCATAATTTCTTAACCTGTTTATCACTCCAAGATTCTATATCTTTGATAGAATTAGATAATAAAGTATCAGTGCAATCAATACAACATTTTATTTTGTCAGGATCATTTGGAAGTGCAGCAGGCTTATATCCATGCGTTTCTATTTCCATGAACATCTCGCGTACTAATAATGTTCTTTTGCATATATGACATTTCACTTCTTCATTAGCGTTCATAATATTACAATCATAAATCTTTCCAACACTGGACGCTGCTGATGCAAATGATGCTGCAGATATAAACGCCATCTTAACTCCCGCCTCCGAACAGTGCTGTCCCTGGACTTCTTTCTATCTCTTTCAAGTACAATCCTAATTCTTGCATGAACTTTCTTAGCCACATATCCTTCATCATCACAGAATGATACCAGCGTGATTTTGCGATCATCCGTTGGTTTTTAGAATTAGTTTGGTCCATTGTAAGGAACGCAATCTTTGCACTGAATATCTTTTTGCTCAAGTGTGTAAATACCTTATACGATTTATCTTTCTCAAGGTCAATCTTTACATCAAGAACTTTTCCAGTCTCTGGATCTTCAATGACTTCTAATGAATTCCTATAAAATAGGTTACAGAATATCCTGTCTAATATTATGTTCCAATGGTCATAGTCTCCAGACTCTGCAGGAACATCAACCTTGGCCCAAAGATTATTGAGCCGGAAGATAAGGCCCCAGCCAGCGTCCTTGTCTGGTGCTAATGATGTGTTATATTTTCTATATGCCATTGCTTTTGTTTTTTTATTAAATCAGTATAGTTCTAAATCATCAGTCTCGTCTTCATCAGGATAATCATTCACATTAACAGAATCAATCAAGTCTTGCGCATCTTGTGAATTTGCATCATTCACAATATCATACTCACCCGAATTTGCATCAACCTGAAGATTACCATTACTAGATGCATAAAACCTGGTCTTCAACTTATCAAGTTCAATCTGTTTCATGTTATCAAGAACTCCTATGAGTTCTAATTTTCCAGATATATCATCCTTCAATCCTTGTGCTTCTACCATAGAAAGTATCTTGTTACCCTCGTATCTTATTTTTAATATTACCTCTTTCATTTTTTTACCTCCTAGTTATTTAATCTTTTCAATCTTATTATTAAACTCATCCAACTCTTTTTTAGTCATCTTGAATGGTAATCCATAATCAGTTCTTTCTTTTAAAATGCTTCGGATATACTTTTGGAAATACAATGGATAACCTTTTACCAAGTTGACAGTATCATCATATTTACTATAGACTGATCTACCATCTAACCATAGTATCATACTATCTCTTATCAATCGCTCAAACAATCTTATCTTTTCCATATCTCTAGTAGATAATCTTTTTTCACGGTCTCCGCGTTGACGTTGCATGCATGTCATTGTTTCTTTTCCAATTGTTTTAATCTGTTTTCAATATCAAGTATCTTACCTCTAAGTTCTAGTTCTAATCTCATCACTAATGTCATTACTGCCTGTTGATCTTTTTTATCCATGTTATCTTTTAATCCTTCTTCTTCTAGGTTTTCTTTTATTTTGTTTGATTTCATAGTTTCTTATCCATAAAATAATATATCTCCAGAAAACATAAATTAGACCATATATAAATAAGATTATTACTACAACTAATATCAACCATAAAAATGGATTTAGATTTAGATTATTATTCATGTTTAAGTTTCTCCAGTTTCTTTTTTAAATCAGCATAATCAGGATAATCAACAACACATCCACTACAATTATATTTATTCCTTATAAACTTACCATGGTTATCAACTAATATTTCAAATCCAAATATTCTTTTAGTCCAAAATAATTTTGTTTTATTTTTCATATTGCATACATCTTTAAAGTTCAAGTCTTTATGATTTCCATAATATTCATCTATATCAAAGGTTAGCCTTTTCTGGTCAAGATTGATTTCAACTAATCTCCCATGAAATTGTTCCATAATCTTTCTTTTGCCTGTCCAATTCCAGAATTTCCAATATCTCACAAAATAATTCCTTCCTTCTATTAATACAATGTCTATTCCTTTTTCTTTATTTTCCATTTCTATTAAATTCAAAACTCATAAATAATCCTCCAACAAATCCTAGAGTTAGTCCTATAATCAATCCTCCAATTACTCCCCAAACAAATACTGCAATTGATCCTGTAGTTAATCCACGGATTAATCCTACAATTGATCCTACAATTCCACCTGCAATTAATCCTATAATGAATCCCCAAATTAATCCTGTTTTATCAAATGTCTTTAATTCATTACCATTAATCAAAGATGTTATAATAATAAAAGTCAAACTTATCAGAAAATAAGCAAAAAAAATCTGTGGAATGAAATCCAGTGAACCTGTTTTAATATCTCTACATTCTTCATTACTACATTTAAATATTAAAGTAATATTATGATTATTCCATTCATTGATAAAAATAAAACTATAGCCAAAATCTATCGCTAGAATCAAGATTAATAAAGATATTAATCCAACCCTAAACTTAGGAATGTGCCAGTACTTTTGTTCATGTTCTTTTATCGGATTTGTTTTTGTCATGGTTTCACCTGTTCTATATCATCAATGAAACAATAATAATAGTCTCCTTTGATGGTGTAGTTATTGCAAATGATTTTTGGTTGTATAACTTCTGCTGGCTTACAATCTTCTATTTTCATAAGACCATTATCTATAGGATCAAGGTATATTAGAATCATAAAAATCATTCCAATAGTTATACCCAAACCTATTAAAAAAACTAACCAATCATCCATGTTCTTTTCCTCCATCATCAACATAAATAAAAAAATGATCCTTTAAAAAGTATAACGCCAGTAAAGGGATTCCAGCAAGTATTCCTACAACCCAGTGGTATGGATTATAAAGAAACTGGCAACCTTCATAACTCGCTGAAAGTTTGCCGATGGTGATACTTGATAATATTATGAACGCTTCCAATAAGATGAATCTCCAGTTTAGTTTCATATTACAAACTCCTGATAAAAATCTCTAGGTTCGGTCACTGCTTTTTCTTTTTTACAAACGTCACATTTTCCTATATGCCAAGTAGCAACACCTACATGTCTATTATATTTTTCTTTACCGCACTCATTACAAATCCAATTAATATCTTTTGTTTTAGGCATATGTTACTCCCTCATTACCTTTTGAAGTTATGAACTTCATGAACTTTATAAGCACACCCTTATCTTTCATTATCTTGACAGGAACATGCAACCGTTGCAGGTCACCAACCGTTAAAGCAAAACCGTGCTCTACCTTACCAGAAGTTATGAAATTAATAAACTTTTCTTTATCCTTAACATTCATATTAAGATGTATAGTATTCATCAGATGTGTCCTGATGGACTTTGTGTACTGTTCACCCATCATGGCAAAACTTATGCTCTGGTCATCAGCCTTCTTGCCTTTGAACTTCACTATCCTGTCCCAGGCTGCTGCAGAACCGTAACTGAACAGGCTTCCTAACTGTGGGTCGACCGGGCCAAGGCAAGCAGTAGGAGACATGTAAACCTCGTCGGTGGACAACGCTAACAGTGTACCGCCGGACATGGCATATGATGGTATCCAGGCGCGTATCTTATTAGGGTACTCTTTTAATAATCTGGAGATGAACATCGCAGCGAATATCTCACCGCCCGGCGTGTGTAGTATCAAGTCGAACGGTTTACCTTTGAACTTTATCAGCGCTTTCTGTATCTTGTTCAAAGTCTGTTGATCAATCATTGAACCACTGAACAGGCCTTGCTCAGTATGTTTGATGAACAGCACATGCCGTTTAGTCTTACCGCGCAAAAACCTGAAATAGGATTTCATTAATATGGTCTTAGTTATTGTCACTAGCGAGTTACCAAACATCCATAAGAAAAAAATAGAACCGAACAGTAACGAGATAGTGAACTGGCTCCAGTTAGTCTGGACACTGGAGGTTACTTTTATTGGGATGCCACCACTCTCGTTGATCATCCGTATCAACAGTCCAAGGTCTGAACTGGAATTGATGTTGGATATCTGTTGCTGCACTTGTGGCGCGATGATATTCGGTGACGGTATCTGTGCCTTATCACCGTTGGATTTTATTTGATAGTATAAGAATATGCAAAACATGAATACTAAGAATAATAACACTGCACGGACTGTAACCTTCCACGCAACCTCTCGGACAGTCTTCCAGAATATCCCTCTCTTATTTCGCTTCTTTTTGTTTTTTGTTACCATTAATCGCCTCTAGGCATAAAAAAAGATTGCAGCCAAGATATCTGCCTATGGAAAATAAACATCGAACTGTGACTACAACCTTTTCTTATCATCTTGATTGTTTGTTTGATTATTTAAATATTATGTTGGTGTGTTGGGTAAGTAAGTTGCGTGAGGAAAAAAAATGAATCCATAAATCATTAAGCCTACTCTATGGTTGCGTGAGGAAAAAAAATGAATCTCGTTCTCGACAACGGCGAGAATTTTTTCGTTGTAATAATCTATTAAATTTACAATGGTTTATAATCTTTATGGTTATAAAAGATATATGATATTAAATAAACCATAAAAATATGATAATGTTTATATAAAGATTTATTGTCTTATAAATTCCATAGGTTCATAAAACCATGAAAACTGTACAAAATATAATAAAACCTGAAGAAATAAGATTAACCTTTCCATTAAATTTAGATATTGTTCAATCTAATGGAAAGATAAAAACTGTGCCTCAACAGAAAATAGATGATATGATTGAAAGTTTTAAGGACAGTGCCAACAGCGCAATAGAAATAATAACTAAAAAAATATATCCCAGACTAATTATCTTAGACAATCCAAAAAAAGGTTATTGCCCATTATGTTATCCACCAAATACTAAAAAGAAAAAGAAATCTGAACTTATATATAGACTAAAAGATTTTGAGATAGGACATTATAATTTTAATGGAAAAGAATATTCTTGTATTAAATTTGTTAAGGGTAAAAAATCTTTGCCTTTTTGTGATTGTATTAAAAAAAATAACACTGCCTTTTATAGATTAAGAAAATTTTTACTACCTTCCGAAACACATGATACTCCGTTTGATATGACTATTGCCGGTAGAAAACTTAATGGAAAATATAAGATTGCTAGATCAAAATCTGTGTTCAATCTTTCAAAATCAAATTACCTTGGAGGTTATCCGGGTAATGGTTATAGGGCACATATATTTGATTCATGCTTGCAAAAAGCATGTGAAGCTATAAAGTCTCAGAATGAAATAAATAAAAAAATACAAGAAAAAATAGAAAAAATAGATTATAAAATAATCTATCAAAAAAAATTTATAATGAATCAACTAGACCTGAAGATAAAAAAAGAAAGAGAATGGAATAGTAGTTTAAAGATTTATTCAATAAAACGAATTAAAAAATTTATAACTGATAACGAATTAAAGATAAAACGTCTAACTAAAAAGATATCAAAAGAGGTAGTGTATAAAAAATCAGTAGTCAGATTATATGAATCTGATTACAAACTTCTTCAAGATCCAGTATCACAAAAGTATAGTATAGAAATAAAAGATATATATACTGATAAGATGATGCTTCCTATAAATTTTTTAGGACAAGATAATACTAAATATATGGAAAGATTAAAACCTTATCTGAATATGTCCAAAAAGTGTGAAACTGAAATATCAAGGATTGAACCTTATAAAAATATGAAAATAAAAAACAGATGGAAATGGAAACAATCCCCAGTTTATAAATTACATTATATATTCAAACAAGAGAAGAAAAAGATAGAGTTCACAAAAGAAATGATGCCACTAGGTATTGATCTAGGAATTGCTAATTTACAAACTATGAGTTTATGGGACAATGCTAAAAATAAACCTGTAAAGATAAAGTTTTACAATGGAAGACCTATTAGGAGAAAAAGACAACAAATGACCAAGATCAGGAAGATTATCAGTAAAAGAAATACTGCCAAGATAAGATCTTACTTATTAAATAAAGGTTATGCCTTCAACAAAAATCCTCAAAATTATATAGAGGTAATTAAAAAGATGGGTAACACTCCTGAACAAAAGTATATGAATAACCAAATGCATAATCATACCACTGAAATCATAAAAAAATGTTGTTTATGGAAAGCGGAATATAAAAAAGATATAGTTATAGTAATTGAAGATTTATTAGATATAAGAGAAAATATTAATATGGAAAGTGGGAATCTTAAAGTGTTAGGAAAATGCAATAGATATTCTAAGAATACAAAAAATTTAAAAACAAAAAGGTTTTGGAAGCGTAAAAATAATTTTATAACTAACATAAATAAATGGACTTATGCACAATGGTTAAATAATCTGAAGTATAAAGCAGAATTAAATGGGATACCCTTAGTAATACTCCCAAAAAGATTTATAAGAATGTCTTCAACAAAATGTAATAAATGCAACCATATAGATGAAAATAATCGTAAAGGGAGAAGATTTTTATGTCTTAACTGTAAATATAAATCTGATGCAGATTATAATGCTTCAGTGAATATTGCAAAGTCATATTATGAATGGCTTATTTGGAAAGAGGAAAAGAAAGAGGAAAAGAAAAAGAAAAATGATAATAAAAAATCCTTGTAAAATATACAAAAAAAAATTAGAGATAGTAATAGGATATTATGATCTAAAAGAAGGAAAGAAGAGTAATGTATTTTATAATCCCCTGAGTCTAAAAGGAGAAAATATTATACTAACTAAAGATTCTTCAATATCAACAAGTATATTTAAACTTCAACCAAACTTATCAATATCAATATATGATTCCAAACAGAAACAGATAACACATACCTTGATCTCCCTGAATAATCTTCCAGACATATTAAAGAATGAAAAATATTTTTATACTCTTAATAGATATAAGAAAAAAAAATTGGCATATATATTTTGTAAGGGAATTTGTAATGATAGGATTAAAATTCTTTTTGATTTAAATAGGGTTAGGAAAAATAAAAAGATCAAAGATGTATTGGTACAAATGAGGATGATCAATAAAAAATTAATAAAATTTAAAGACAAAAAAGAATTAATGGGTTATGAGGGTAATATAGCCAAATTGTTTTATTATGGATTATCTATTATAGATCAACGATGGATTAAAGTAAGAGATATTGAATCTAAGGATATTATAAATATTTTAATGAATTTCACCCATACTATCTTAAGGAATAAAATTCTTTTTAAAATGATTGAAAAAGGTATTAATCCAAATCATGGTTTTTTACATGATAATAATAATAGGAATGAAACTTTTTTAGTATTTGATATTTCAGAACTATGGATTGCTTATATAGACAAGTTAATATTTTATGCTCTACAAAAAAAAATAGTTAAAGATAATGATATAACTAAAGATGGAAAATTGACTGACAAGTCTATTAAGAATATTATTTTATTAGTGAATGAAAGAGTTACAGACCAAGAAATAGAAAATAAGTTGGATGAATTTTTATTATATATAAGTAATAAAAAAAATAGGTTGTCTTGGAAGATATCATCCTAAAAGGATAATGATTATAAATGAAAACAAATAACATTTATTAAATAATTAGCCTAAAAAACTAATTCAAACATACATAGAACTATACGCTTTATGTATTGGGGTATGTTGTGTACCCCAGACTTCGGTCGCGGGCGGAGATTGCAAACTTGTTTGAAAATCTTCGCTCTAAAAGGATTTTATCCTAAGAGGAAATATTGATGAGGGTATAAAAAGCAATTTGAGTATCCTCATCATTTTTTTATCTTTATTTATTTAATTGAACGCGGCCACCCGGAATCGAACCGGGAAGCCCAAAAGGCATCGCTCTCAAGGCGAGTGGATTACCATTGTCCCATGGCCGCAAATTTATATTTCTTGCATTACATACATTACATACATTACATACATTACATGCATTACATATATTCCTTACATTACATAACCACGCTGCACTCTTCAATACTGAACCGTACTGGACAGTGCATCAATACACTTCACAACACGTTGAATATGATATAGTGATATCCTTGCATTACATTAAATTACCAAACCATACAGCACCATGCTTCACAACACCTGACATCTCATGACTGTACAATACAGCGCATAACTTTAACGAACAGCACAGTTGAATATTATTTTACCATTTAATTGATGGATCACGTTTAAGTTCAAACATGTTCTCGGTTTCATAACTTTCTTCAATCTCATAATCTTCTTCTATTTTTATAGGTTTCCTTCTAGTATACGATTTCACTTTGATATAATATTTTCCCATTCATTTCGCTTCTCTCCTTTCAAACGATTATCCTTGCATTACTTTACACCATCCCACTTTACTTTACCACACCCCAACATTCTATACAAAACAATACTGCACTTTACAGAACATCTGAAAAAGATATAGAACTATAGTATTTATATTTTACTCTCAGACCAAACGCTATTGGCTATGATCCATTTCTCTTTCTCGCCTTCATAAGTTAGTAGTTCCATATCATTTGGCTTTACACTATAATAACATTTCCCCTGTGCGCTTAGTTCTTTTGCAATCTCGATTGGAACATAATAGAGTTTACCTTTGGTCAATCTTAAGGTTATCTTCTTCCCAGGAACATTATAGAACACAGACTCATCCAGCATTTTTATTACGATAAAAGTGTCACCTTTTTTGAATGTAGGCAAATATTTTTTACCATGAAAATTCCCTCCCCATTCCGGAATTTCTATCATCAAGTTATCTTCCATGCGAAATGAAGGTGGTCCGGTTATAAAAATGTTTTGGTCATCAATCCAAAAAATCCAAAATTTCTATAGAAAGGTGACAGCAGGTGACAGGAAGAAAAAAAACCTCCTGTCACTCCTGTCACCTTTTTTGACGGGAACGTCTGTAAACACCAAATTTTGGCATTACAGCAAAAAAATGTCACTGCAAACGTGAAAAGTGCCTTTCTGAAGTACCTAAATTTAGGCTTTAGGACGTCTAAAAACCGGTGACAGGAGTGACAGCAGAATTGGTATAAAGTATTTCTTGATTAATTAGATGCAGTGACATTTGGGAAAAAGGATTTGGAAATCTCCTGTCACTCCTGTCACCTTTTGCTGTAAAGCCCAATCCTTGGGAGATTAAGGCTTAAAACCGGTGACAGGAGAATCATACGTTCCTGTCACCTCCTGTCACTCCTGTCACCCTCGTCACCTACTGTCACCTCCTGTCATCCTCGTCACCTTTCTATAGTCCTATATAAAAAATATTCAAAGAAATCTGTAACTTTTATTCAGTACTATTATTCAACAACCGGTTTCTTTTTTGGACTGGTTTCCGGACTGTTATATTTTTAGAATGTATGTTATGTTTTGAAACTACTTCAACCCTTAATTATGTTCATGGATTCGAAAACTCTTAACTCTTCTTTTATCAATTCATCTTTGTAAGTCACGGGTGTAGACTTAGTAATGTAAATTCCTCTCTTCTTATTCTTACGGTTGATATCATGAATCTTTATTCCTTCATCATCAAGGTTTGCTTGTATCTCTCTTAATTTTTTACCAAGCGCACTTGGAGCGGCAGGCCAATTGACCTTTGTACTAATCTTCAAAGTTCCTGCAATTTCTTCCAACTTTGATAATAGTTCACTTGCAGTACCTTCCCATTCATTTTTATCGCCCATAAATTCCATTAGGCTTACTGCTAATGGTTGAGCCTCAATGGCTTCCTTGTTTAACATTTCAATCTTATTGAAATATGCCTGAGTAAAGATTCCTTTCTCTTTCCCCATTGCGACTGCGGCAGCCTCGCACCAGATTGTGTAGTCTGCCATTCTCGGCAGGATCTTCATTTCATTCCTCATCATTTTTACCAATGGTAAAGTCTTTTGGATTATCTTAAACATGGCACCGGTTATTTTAGGTCTATCCTTTTCAAACAATTCTAATATCTCGCTTTCAGTCCTCCTTGATGTTCTAGATATCCTGGACAAGTGAACGGTTACGCTTCTGTCTAAAAAGTCTGGCTCTTCTCCCGCAAGGTTTATCCCATTGAATCCTAACTTCCTTATGTAATTATAAATAACATCTTCATCGTCGGTATACAATTGTCTTTTACTGAAACCTTCTCCAGTAACTACTTTACAAAACAAATCTGAATATTCTTTAGTTATACTTGTGACATTATCAAAGATGGGGAGATAATGGTGCGCAAGTTGCTGATACAGTTCAGTCTTATCTTTGGCCATGGATAATAGTTTCAAAGAAGATGGATCAATCAATTGCCTCATCAATTTCAGGCTGAAACTCTTTCCGCTACCTTGGTCACCGTGAACGACAAGTATTGCATATGGAATATCTGGTATCAATAATAATGCAACATGGCTTTCCATTATATCAACATCTTCTGCAACAATAGGAATAAAGTTCCATAATAATTTGATGTCGCTCATCCTTGCACCCAGATCAAAAACTAGTTCTTTCATGTGCCTGAATCTTTTAAATTTTACTGGAGACAATTTTGATTCTAGTACTTTTATTTCTTTAGGCGATATCATTAGGACTTTCCAATCTTTGTCTCCGATATCAATATAAATTTTATCTTCTATATGCGCCGCTCTCAGGTATACTTCAATACATGCAGCATCGAACAAAGCCTGTGTTGTGAATATGGCAATGATATTTTCCAACTGTGTTTTGGTTGGAGGCTTCTGTGATTTATCATAGACCACTTTTATTACAAAATTCTTGAACGCAGAACTTTGTATCCGCAGGTTCTCATGATGCCCGTTAATAGATATGGTAGCATACGGTACTCCATCAGGGTCTCTGAACACTTCAACAATTTCTTGTAGAACATCTTCCCTGATTTCTTTTACTTCTTCGAGTTCCTCTTCAGACAACACATGCGTGCTCATCTTAGGTCCTGGAATATCTCCTTCAGCATTACTATTCATCTCTTCATCAGAATCTGCAAGAGGCGAGGTTATGTTCTCGAATACTTGACTGGCTTTGTTTTCAATCTTCTTAAATTTTATTATATCAAAGATGTTATCCTTTTCTGGAGTCTTGAGTCCATACTTTTCTCTAGCCTTTTGTATAATTTGTTTTCCTTCTTCAACAGTAAAACATCTTGGGCCTGCCCTGCTACAAGGTATGATTCCTTCCATCACTCCAATAAGTTCAGCCGGGCCTCCGCCACTTCTGCATCTCCAACAATACCAATTATTAGAATTAGTGTTAACTCTAAAATTCATTCCTTGTGTTGAGCCATGGCTTGGATGAGGACCTTGTAAATTTCCATTCCCCATGTCATGTAATCCTACTGTAGAAATAATATTTGTTATTGGGATATTCTGGATTCTTTCCCTATTCCATTCTATAATATTATGTTCTCGTATAACTTTTTCTTTCACTGGAATAAACTCCTTGAAAGTTTCCACAATTTTTTCAATAGGAATTTCTTTTATTGGGACATCTTTATGCACTTTATATTGTTCCCCGGTCGGATGGATTGCATTTGGACCAACACACTGTTGTGTCTTCCATTGTAGTTCTCCAAGATGATGCCCATCTTTATTATAGAATATGATCTTCTTGGTCATTCCTGGAACTATAATATATTTATGTATGCCTCCACTTCCCGTCTTTACTTCAAACGTTTCTTCAAACTCTCCTTCAAACAATTTACTCAACTGTTTGTCTGCGGTATCATCATCCAGAATGGCAAGGTTCCCGAACCCGGTCGCGATCCCGTAATTGCCGCCGTTAGAAATATGTGCAGCGAGTTTAGGATTATCAAAAGCATAATGGTTGCTGCTTTGCCACGCAGCCTCGATTGGTACTTTTCCCTGCGCAACATATCCTTGGTCTTTTAATTCTTCCAATTCTTTTTTAGATTTCTTTCCAGGCATGTCTTTAGTCTCTTTCAATTTCGAACCTTCAATCTCTTTTTTGAACTGGTCCCATTTGCCAAGGAGTATGAATCTGAACTCTGGATGTTTGAGTGAGTCGGGAATTATTATATCATCCATCTTTTTTTCCTCCTTTAAAATATTCATAATAATCATTAAATAACATTATAAAAGGAGTGATTACAAGAAAGAATCCAAGGAAAGGTATTGCAAGACTTATCTTCCAAGGCCATTCTGAAGAACCCCAGCATTGTTGATTCTCTTCAGTATCATATCTTATAGGACATTCTTTCTGGAATACTGAACAAGGAATACAATGATAATTATTTACTACCTCTTGATGTAAATGCCAACCCCAATTAATCAAGAACATTCCGCTAGTAATATAAATTATGCCCATAACAAATAGATAAATAAAGTTAGTCCTCATTCAACCTCCGTAGTAAGTTCCTTAAAATAAGTCAATATTTTAACATAGGGTATTTGATACTTGTAAGTTACTTCCCAAAGTTTCTTATCGAACGCGTCTTGGTCTTCTCTTAATAATATGAGTTCTTGGAATTCTTCTAATGGTATCTGGTTCGCATTTTTAATTGGTTCCATGTTGTCTGCGTTCATGACCTCCATTATCATCTTCTCGGTCGTTTGCTATCTCTACTAGGAAGTTATAACTGTAAACACATTCACCATCGAACGTCTCGTCTATCATGAAACTCTCATCAAATATTTCCATCACAGCCCCAGACTTTTTAACAGCGCGCGGACTTCCTGGGTATTGGAACATGAGTTTAACACGTTTAGAATTATCTTTCGCCTCCTGAAGTTTCTTTTTAAATCCGCTATTCATCATTCGTTCTCCCCTTTTTCAACCCTTTTTTTATCATTCTGTCACCGCGCATCGTTCTTGAATGGTTACTGAGTTTTTAAACAATTAGGTTTTTCAGAGTATAATTACTCTTTGGTTACATCAGTTTTTTCTGTTGTCGATGTCCCTTCGGTGTTTCCTTGTTGCTGCATCTTTTCTTTCTCTTCTATTTCTTTTTTATATTGTATATACTGGGATTTAGAATAATCAATGAGTACTCTTTGACAAAACATACTAAATCGTTTAGGGTCTTTTGGATAAATATCTTCTTTTTGATATCCTTGTTGCTCCGCACACCATCTTACTAATTTCATAAATCTATGATCCAATACTAAGTTGACTTCTATGGTACGGTTCTTTTCCCATTCTTTTTCTTTTTTTATTATTTTTTTCTCTTCTTTGCTTGGTCTGTCTTTTATATATTTATGCTTTGACATATCATTTTACCTTTTTTCTTTGTTCATTGTTATGCTCAAACCTTTTGAACCAGCATTGATCACAATAGGTTGTCAATCGCGTGGCTGGTGTATATTTCCTGCCACACTTGTTGCACTCTTTTTGTAATGATGCCATTTGGATTATAATGATTGATATCCGCAACATTTAAATACTTTTTTATTTTCTGTAGAACTAATGTTGTCTGAGTCAATTAGATTGTGTGAATAGATTCTCTACTCGGGCAAATGTTCACACAATCTAAATTCTAACAATCTTATAACATGAAACACAGGCGCGAAGAAAAACTCAAACTAAGGCTCGCTGAGGCTGTTGGTCCAAAGGCAAAGTTATCTACTGACAAGGGCAGGATTGATAGGACTAAATATCATCGTCCTAATGATAAGGACAGGAGGCATAGCGGCCGTACTGTTGTATATTCTGATGATGAAGATTACCCGATACAGATTGAATACTATGACGACTGGAGCAATTATAGGGACTCTCAGCGTGACATTAACGGTGATGACACGCGTATAAAGAAGTACCGTCGCCGTAGCGGTTGGAGGTTCGACTTCTGCAAGTCTGTTGAAGCTAATAATAAAAAGATAAAACGCATGGAAGAGATAAAGAATATCCGCAGACAACGTCGACGTTGGAAAGAAAATAAATCAGGGATACAAATAGCAGAGTTTAAATAACCTTTATGATATTATTTTATTAATAAAGGAGGTTCGAATTAAATGTTAAATATCATGCAAAAGTTGGTACTAGCTTTTGTTACAATAATTGTTGGTCTTGTTTTAGTTACACAAGTCTCTACAAACGTTCTTGGTTCTACACAGAAGGTTACTGCAACACAGTCAATAGACATATCTACAGCAAGAGTCGCTGGTGGAAGCATCAACGAAAGTAAACAATTCACTCCCACTGTTGTATCTGCAGCAGTCGGTGGTTGGAGAGGAGATACTTCTGGTTGTAAGGCTGGTGATGTAATACTTGGAAGTTACGCAAACGCTTCTGGTACTGCATATACAGACACTACAGACATTGTAAGAAGTACTAGCGGTTATTTTACTTTGGTCAATACCAGTAAGGTATTTGGTTCAAGTAACGTTACAGTATCAACATTGACATATTGTCCCGATGGATATCTTACCCAAGGTTGGGATGCAACAATATTAAATCTTGTACCCGGTTTCTTTGCACTAGCATTGATGGCTATTGGTATTGGATTATTTTACAGCGTTGCTAGAGAGATTAATCTATTATAGGGCTTATGATTTTATTGAGGTGAAACATTTGATGATAGAATGATAAAGAAAAAAATAAAACTGTTTTGGAAACCGATACAGAAGAAAAAGAAACTGTTCAAGGTCTCAATGCCAAAGTTCATCAGACCAAAACCTGTGCCTAAAAAGATCAGTATGTTCAAGAAAGTCAGCGTTGGTGACGGTCGTGTGAAGACTATCATTTATCCGTATAGGGGCGGTGACGGTGCGATGGAGCATGACTGGAGCCGTAACATGACCATATCTTTCAGGCAGGCGTCCAGGAATCCTTCTACGATTAAATTTAAAGGAAAGTCTGGTGAGGAAAGAGAGAGGATGATGATGGAACCTTCTATTGAAGATTCTATCGCGTCTAGGAAGTTTTTACAGTTTGCTCCTGAAGATGAACGTGTTAAAAAGAAATGGAAAGATATTGGTGATGGCCGGAATTACAAACCTATAAACAGATGTTCTGTATGTGGAGAACCAACTCAAGCGTTCTATTCTGGAGGAGAATGGTTCTGTTCTACATGTAATCAAGGAATAAAAGAAGAAAGAAAAAGAAGAGAAAAAGGTGATGGTAAGAAGTTTACTGCAATTATCTATAAGAAAAAAAGTCCGGCTATAAGAGTGGTTTATCCAAAGGTTACTGAAGAAACAATTGAGAAATATAAGAAAACTCAGCCTGAAGATGAGATAATAGAAATTGAAGATGAAGAGAAAAGAGAACTGGCTATGGCTATGAAATTTCCAAGAGGACATAAACCTAAGAGGAGCCATTATGGAGAATACCATTATAAAGATACTGAAGATGAAAAAGGCGACGGTAAAATAATACGGTTTGTAGGAGAAGAAGTTAAAGAGCGTGAAGATTTAAATAGAATAACAAAAACAAAACCTTGGGGAAAACATATAGTTATTAAAACTCCTAGCGGAAAAAGATACAACACAAAAAATATTGATAGCATTGGATCTAGACATATTTTTCCAATTTCTGAAGAATGGGACTCAAACACTTTTGGTGATAAAAATACATTTGATATAGAAGTGGATGAAGAATTAGGAGACGGCAGAATGAACCCGCAACTCAATATGGGGATCAAGGCCGAGTCTGAGCATCGTGGTACTGTACATTATATAAAGAATGTTATTAAGACTGGTAAAACTATTCCTGATAAAGTTGTATTCAAAAAGATTGCAATGGACCATTTGAAAGAAGACCCGATGTATTATACTAAGTTAGCAAAGATTGAAAAAAAAAACGTTTTCTAGGTGAGAAGTTACAAAAGAAAAGAGAAGAGAATTACGATGAGAATATAGGAGAAAGTAAATGGTAAGAAGAATAAAAAGAAACGACCACAACACATATCGCATTCCAGTTTTGGAACATTGTTCCTAGTTCTAATTATGTCAGAATGATTCGGGGCATGGGATTATTTTTTACTAGTAATCTCACTCTTACCAAGGTTTATATAACCTTTCTTGTATCATATTTCTAAGGAGGGGTGATTATAAATAAAGAGGAAGATGATAGCAACACTTGTCGGTGGATTCGTATCCATTCTAGTAGGCGTTTCTTTGATAGGCCCAATTTCTGCACAAGTAACAACAATAACAACTTCGCTTAACTCAACAGGTTCAACTTGTACTACTTTTGGTACTGCGTCTGCGCAAACTAATTGTCAGTTATGGTTAACTTCGCCTTGGGGAGCAACAGTTCTTAATCTTGTTCCAGGATTCTTTGCTTTGGCAATACTTGGAGTAGGACTAGCAGTTACATACTCATCATTGCAGCAAGCAGGTATATTGTAAACCTCATCTCCTAAACAACTCAAAAAAAAATGATAGCAACACTCGTTGGCGGATTTGTATCTATTCTTGTTGGAGTGTCCTTAATTGGTCCAATCTCTACACAAGTTAATACTGCTGCTGTGTCTGGTTCAGCATTATATAATGCTTCTAGTTGGGGAGCAACTGTTTTGAACCTTGTTCCAGGATTTTTCGCATTAGGAATTTTAGGAATAGGTCTTGCAGTTACATACTCAAGTCTACAGCAAGCTGGGGTACTATAAGGAGGCATTAGGTTGATCCAATTAGTAACCAAGCATAGAAAGTCACAATATATTTTTAATTTTATTAGTTTGACTTTTTTTTTAATGAAGGAAGGTACGGAGGCTTCCAAGGATATAATATGATAAACAAAAATTTTTACTTGGTAACCTCATTAGTTTTAATCGTAATCTTATTTTCAGTCTGCATTATCAGTGCAACAATACCGAGGGTAGTTATTCCATTACCCTTAACTTCTCAGATAATTATTATCAACGGTTCTGCGATTGGTAACTGTCCTGCAGGGTATGCAATACAGAACCTTACAGGTTCGTCTACGCAATGTGTCCTGATGCCAACATCATTCAATTCTTCTAATCCTCCTAATATATTTAATCAAATATTAAATACCACTTCTGATGTAATATTTCATAACTTGACCTTGACAGGTAATATTTTTATATCAGGTAATGTCTCTGTGAAAAGACCTTACTGGTCCGGGTACGATAATTCCACACAGAATTTTTTAAACACGGCTAATGTTCAAGTAGTAAACATAAGTAACAATAATGATTATGATGCTTGGATGGTCAGTATAGTAAATAGACAAAACATAACTTTCCAACAGACCGGAGATTATCTTATCACCTTTATACCCGAATTTACTTTAACAACCGGAACAAATAAGGTTATAACTTTCTGGATACGAAAGAACGGTGTTGATGTTCCTTGGAGTAATACCAGGATATCACTGCAAACGTCTTCGGCGTATATAGCATCCTCAATAACTTATCATGTGGACATAACAAATCCTGTTACAGATAATATACAGATAATGTGGTGGAGTGACAGCACTGATACACAGATAGTTTCTTTAACCGGTCTGACAAGTCCAACCCGTCCATCAATCCCGGGAGTGTTGATTGATATCCAAAAGACTTCGGAGATAACACCATGAAACTAAAATTATATTTATTTTTTGTATTTGTGATAATGTTTGTAACACCTTTGATATCAGCATTAGATTCTCCTCAGATATTTAAACAATACGAGCCAGCAAATCTAACAGTACAATGCATCATCAATGGCAGTTATTGTTCTACTTCAGCAACGTGTAATGTCACGGTGCTTTATCCTAACGGGGGAATATTGATTAATAACAAACGTATGACTAATCAGCATTCGTATCATAATTATTCATTACCAGACACTGCAGTGATAGGTGATTATAAATGCACTGCGATATGTTGCGACATTGGTTATTGTGGTGATAACGATTGTGATTTTAAGATAACTTCTACTGGTGATGATAGTAACTGGAGTTTTTGGATAATACTTGCATTGTTCTCTGCTACGCTAGTGGGGCTTGCTATATATTCTGGTAACGAATATATGATGTACATGGCTGCAGGTGCTATAACCATTACTGGAATATACAGCCGGATATACGGTATAATGGGAATTTCTGATATCTATACACAATCAATTTCTTATGTCATCATCGGCATTGGAATATTTTTCCTGATAATTTCTGTATTAAAAGCAATAGCAGATGCATCTGATGAGAAAGGTGATCTGGGCGGTTGGGGACCTGGAGGCGAGGATTATGATTTTTATAAAGAGTGATTATAAAAAAGTTTGAAAGGAGGAAGAACGGAAGAATTAAAACGGAAGAAAGATGAGCGGAGAGTATCAATATCAGGTAGACCCATTAGCAAGTATGGGCGCGTATGCACAAGATGCGTATGGCGCACCCTATTCCCAAGACGGTTATGGAACTGAAGAATATTACGACCCTGCAGAGGAACAAGAAGAAGAACAGTTTTTAGGTTTCTCTGAAGGTAAACCTCGTGAAGGTTTGTACGCACTATTCAATAAAGTATTGACATTACCAAAATCTACAAAGGTTGGTAACGTCGATAAACATGAACTGGGAGACCTTGGGATTAGTGTAAGGGAAGGGTTGAGGGTAGCTTTGATAGGCGAAACTTTTGGACATCCAGTCTTTGCAAAGTTCTTTACTATGCAATCTAACATAGTAACAGATTCGTCAATGGCTAAGAAAGGATGGTTCACAGAATTGTTTGTTACTTCTAAGAGATTTGCGGAAAGGACTACAGGTAGTCTTTCTCGTCCAGCTGGTCAAGTTCCGGGAGAACCTCAATCAAAATGGTCGAAATTATTCGGAGGGTCAAAACAGGCAGCACCGCCCCAGCAATAGACGCTGAAGGTGTTGACCCTAATGACCCAATACTGAAAAAGAATCCTGCACTGAAAAGTTATATGCAGAAGTTTATTGATTCTGTTAGGATTTTAAATCCTGCAAGGAAGATTGATATGCTTTACAAAGCAATAATAAAAAAAGATCCTTTACCAGAATTGAACCTAGACAAGAAACTTAATCGTATGCTTTACGAACAGGAACTGAAAGAAAAGGACCGTGAGACTGATGACTTCCTGAACCTGAAAAAGAAGAAGTTCAAGTTTGGTTTCAAGGCAAGGAGAGAGATGAAAAAGTCTTTGAAGAAACTTAATTTGATATTAGTATTATTCTTGACAAAGACCGGCGAGATAATTGGTCCAACTCTTTATCCAATCTATAGCGGGAACATGGTCATAATAAATCATTGTCCGTATGAACTTGACCCAAGAGCCGTATGGCGTTTTGGTAAGTTCAGGGCATTAGTGATTAAAGAAATCGACAGGAGGCCTGTTTCTAATCTTGACTGGGATGAAATAAAGAAACGTGGAGATGCAACGCATAGCGACGAGTTTTTGATAAAGGCTGCTATGAGAGCATACCAAGGAACACCGGCACAGAAGAAGCCATTCAATATCTGGATATTAGTTATTATCGGAGTAGTTGTAATCGGCGCTCTTATATTCTTTTTTATGAAAGGTTCATAAAAATGCCAGCAGATATATTAATCCTTAAGAAGAGAGGAGAACGGTATAGAGTAAAGATAAAAGATTCTTTAAGCAGGGGACGACACGCGCCGCCTAACTGTAACATCATTGTTAACATGAAAAACTATAAAGATCTTTCACTTTTCTTTGAGGATTTAAAAATCCTGTGGGGTTGTCCGGTGGATAAGGCCATCGAGGAATTTAAGAGGAATCAAAGCGAACAAACGAAAGGTCCTTTTTGGTGATTTTTATTTTTTTTATTTTTTATTTTTTATAATTTTTTTAAGATAAAACCAAGGTTTATATAACCTTAATAGTTTTATTATTACTAGTAAAGAGGATGATAAATTGAAAAAAAAATTTCTTAGATTAAGAGATGTGTTTAATTTGGTCCAGAATAAATCGAATCATCAATATTCTTATAATTTAAAAAAGAAACAATTACCCCAAGGTATCACTCCTAAATCTATTCTAAGCATGAAGATTCCACTGAAAGAGTTTACTCATATTAAGAAAAGGAGATCGACAAGGATAATATGGTAACATCATCATCGTCGACACAGATGAGCACTGTTCATGTGAACCCGTTGAGTGCTCCCAACATGATTGCCACTTCTATACTCTCACAACAATCTGCGTTGAGGAGCGGCGGTATTCAGACTTTACAATCTACTTCTAGTTCTACCGCCGCTATACAAGACGCACAGCGTAGGATTATGGCTGCTCAGGATGCTGCGGCACAGGCAGAGAAAGCGTACGAGAATGCTCAACAGGTTAATCAACAACAAGCAGAAGCAGCTGCAAAGTCTGCAGCAGAAGCGGAAGATTGGAAACTTGCAGAGAACCTTATCTTTAAAGGTAAAGCATACGCTGCTCGTGGTGATACTAGTGCTCAGGGTAAACTTACCAGTCTTCAGTACAAACTAAATTATCTTTCTGAGCATGGTTATCAAAGTGCAGAAGCAAAGATTAGAGAAGCAGAATCAAGAAAATCAGTAACAGTGTCTGAAGGATTAGCCGAAGCATTACAAGCAAAGATTGATGCTGGTAATAGAGCAATGAACGAGATTAGGACTAAAGGCGTCTCTAATAGATTATCCGATGCTGACCGTGCTAGATTATTATCAATCGGAAAAGAAGGCCGTGTTGCGCAACAGACTTTGGCTAAAGTTGGATACACTGTAAGTACTCCTTCAACTGATACAACCAAAACTTTTACAGATATACCACCAAAAAATATTGGAGGTGTTACTCAGTCTGCTCTGGTTCTTAATGACAATTATAAAAAGACAATATCAAAAGGCACTGGATCTTTTACTGCAGCAGTTGATATCGGCAATGGACAGATGCAGGATTATATTATTCAGTTTGATAAAGGTATGATTAAGAAATATACTCCTATTGGCAATTCACAAAACATTGGAACAAAACAACCAATGATTAAATTACAGACAGAACCTTTTCCGTTTGTGCTTTCAGGTTACGAAGCAAAGACTACTCCTTTTGGAGTAAGGTATGAGAAAGTTATAACTCCAACATTACAACAACAATTGGAAAAATCAGGTATCAAGATTACAGACTTTGAAAGGCTCGTCGGTAAACCAGGAAAATCAGTTTCTGAAATTGTAAGACGAGAATCTTTTTATCCGACAAGTCCTGCAGGAGCACTTTCTGTACTCATTTCAGAATCATTAAAAAAGGATCAGACAACACCAATGTATCAAAGGTTTGCTGCAAGAGTTTTAGAGAAACCTGGCCAAGTAGGTATGAGTGTATCTGATGCTCTAAGAAAAAGTTTACCAAAAGTATCATTACCTAAAATATATATACCAGAAAAAGTCATCAATAAAATTCCTTCAATTGCAAGCATAGCCTACACTTCTAAGATACCTTTCTTAGGTGCATCACCTAAACAGATTAAAGAAACTCCATTCATGCCCGTAGTCACTGGTGCAGCAAATGTCGCTGCTAACGTATTTACATTTGGTAGGGAAAGAGCATATGAATCACCATTACCAATAATAGGAATCTCTCCTAAACAAATAAATGTTTTAAAAAAGAGTCTTCCAAAAACTAATTTAGAAAGACAAGATTTTTCAAGGATAGAATTTGCTAATGCTCAAAAGTCTGTTGCTGAGAATTATAGTAAACTATTGAAAAACCAAAATGAGATACTGGATAAAACAAGGTCACAGTATAATGAACTTAAAAAAGAGTATGATAAAGAGAGCGATGCATCTAAGAAGAATGAAATAGCAAACAAGATGAATGTTCTTTCTGGAGAGATTAATGCTTCTGTAGATTTTGAAAGGGGAACTTATGAAGACCTTCAAAAGCTCGGATATAATGTTGATTGGTCTAATTATAAATCAAAAGGAATAATCAATATATCACCACCCGAATCTTGGAAAGATCTTCCGTCTGGTTGGCAAGATATAAAATCTACTAGACCTCTAACAAAGATTCTATTAGAGAAAGGTTTCGGTTCTGTCGGTAAAGGGTACTCTGCCATAGCCGAGTTTGGACCTCGTGCCGTAGTTGCAGCCTGGCTTCCTGGCGCAATAACAGATAAGGAACGAGCCAGGGCAAAGGCTGGGGGCATATCTCAGGGTTCACAGTTCATTGGAAAAGTAGTACAGACTGGTGCAGAGTTTGGAAGTTATGCTGTACCAGTGGTTGGTCCAACAATGATATTAGGACCTACTTTAGAAAAGACTGCAAGAGGAGAACTTAAACAATATGCAAAAGAAAACCCTTGGGAAGTTGCTGTTGCTGGTTTGTATGTTGGTGGTAAGGCTGCAGAAGCAGGTTATAATTTCTTTAAAACTCCGTCGCTGTATCAATTAGGTGCTGAAGAAGGAGCACCTATTGGAGCAAAGAAAGAAGCAGCAAAGATAACTTTAGGGATTATTCCAGAAGAAGGTTCTGCTAAGGCTAGAGTAATCATGGTTGCTACATCATCTTCACCCGTAAAAGTAAAACTTACTCCTGCTCAAAAACTGTCTAATGATGTTAGATTTTTAGGTGAAGGTTCTGGTGAAGCAGTAGGGAAGCCTATGATAAGATTACAATCAATCTTTTCTGATAAGTTTAGTAAGAATATAGAAGGTGTTGGAAAAATAACAAATTATCTTTATACTTCAAAACCTATTGATATGACTGAAGAAGGAATACAAAAAGCAATATTTACTCGTGGAAGGATATCTGATGGTAAATTAGTTAACAAAAAAGTGTTCATGGGTTTGGGTGATATAAAACCAATCACTGGAGATGAAGCGTATAATAAATTACCTGATAAATTATTAAGACTATATCAAGAATCTCAATCTCCTAATTTCAATAAAGATGTTAGTTCTGCATTCAACATATTTCCTCAAGAGAACCGTATTAAATTACGTTCGGATGTAAAAGAACTTGTCAATAAAGTAATGGGGTCAAAATTATCAAACAATATTATATTTTCTCCTGCAGAAGATGTTGGAAGTTTTAAAGGTGTGTCTATAGTTTCAGAAATAAAACCTCCACCAATAAAAATAGATATGAATACAATGCCTCCAACAGAAATATATAATGAAATGTATTCAAAAGCATTAAAGAATGATTATTCTTTTGTTAATGATCCTCAATATAATAAATATATAAAAAATACTGATGAAATAATAAATAAGATTAGGACTTTAAAATATAGTGACATATACGGGAAACCAAAAAGATTTGGTTTTTTTATTAAAGATACTCAATTGAAACCTCTTGAAGGTAATTATGATTTTGGTAATTTTGGGGTTGGAGTAGCAAAGACTGATGGATCAGCCTCTTCTATTAAACTTGCAGATTTAAGGTTATATAAAACTATTAAGAATGAGCCAGGTACTTTCTCTATTAGTTCTTCTACTAGTGGAACACCTGAAGGTGGAAACACTGCTAGTGCAGCATTACAAAACTTCATGCAAAGTGGTAGTGAACAAAAATTAGTTTCTAACATGATTGGGAGTATTCCAAACGTTGCAGTTAAACCTGTAGTAATGAATCAAGCATTATCATTACCATCAAACTTGATAGGAACATTCAAGGTATTTTCAAAAGTAGAATCTAAACCCAAACAAGAAAGTAAAGTTGTGCCTATATTAAAAGAATCGCAAACACAAATTGTTAAGGTTACTGAAACTCCTGTGACTCCATCGTTTACTGGTGTTACTGTTAAATCAGAATCTTCAAGCAAAACTAAAAGTGAATCTGCCTCTGCAAACAAATCAAAATCTGAATCTGCCTTTGCAGTTACAGTGCAACCTGTGCAACCAGTATCACCAGTTCAACCAGTCATAGAAAACATAACTCAAACACAACCAATTGCATTTGACCAATTCTCAAGTCAAGGACAGGCTCAGGGACAAGCACAAAGGCTCGTTTCACGTTCTGCGTCTAGGACAGATTTATTACCTTGGATGTTGACACCACCACCATCACCTACTGAACCTTTACCTGAAAAACCTACAATTCCCGGGATACCTTTTTTTGGTGAAGAAGAACACGGTAAAAGAAAAAAGAAAGCAAGATTGTTTGTTCCTAAAGGATATGATGTGCTTATTAGAAAGAAAGGCAAGTTTGTACCAGTGCCTGGAAAATATTCGTTCCCGGAGAATGAAGCAGAACTTCTTGCAATGAGAGAATTATTATTAGGTCCCGAGGCTACTGCTAAGATTGTAATATCTAAAAAACCATTAAGACCTGGAGCACCACAAATTAGAGTTGCACCGTCAATGAAAGCATTATTCAGACCTGGAAGAGGAGCAGGAGAACTTGTGCAGCGTGAAAGGTCTAGGATTATCACTGCTGCAGAAAAGTCCGGGATATCATTCAAAGGTGTAGAAGCAGTAAAAGGTAAGAGCAGAGGAAGAAAAAAAGGTGTATACAAGAATGGCATGCCTGCTAAAGAATATGTAAAAGTGATGAGCAAGATACGACGTGAAGAAACCAGAAGGAAGAAGTATGAACTTGCTAATCCAGCACCATTACCGCTTCCAAAAGGAATGATGAAAGTTGGTTCTGGAAGAAAGAAAATAATATTTGCAGTTTCACCTAACATAAACAGACGAAGAACAAGAAGGAGATATAAATTTTAATCATGGCACAAACAAATCACACATCCTACTCAGGTAAAATGAGAAGATTCTTCCGTTCTTCAAATATTTTCTTGGGATGGGGTCTGATAGACTCCATTTATATTAATAGATTAAAAGGAGGTAGAATAGCATGAGAAGAATTTCAAAAGAGAATAAAAGAAAGAATAAGCAAGGTCAAGTCTTGATCATCAATATACTAGTCTTAGTCATGACCATAGTTGTCTTTGCTGCAATGCTTCCAATCTTGTCAGAGACTTTAAATAATAGTAAAGACCAGACAAGTTTGAATTGTCCTTCGTTAGCATCGCTGCCAACTGGTTCGTGTTCAACACCAGGTTCTGGTATGCCTTGTTATAATAGCAGTGTTCCAAAACAAACTGTTGCATGTGCTATGATTGATTTGTATGTTCCATACATTGTCATTGTAGTATTGATAGCAGGAGTTGCAAAACTTATGGCTAATAGGGTAGAAGGATTCTTTGCACCAACGCAATCTCCATATCCAGCTTATTAATAAATTCTTCTCGATGTTATGAGGAGAATTTATTAAATAGTAAATTCTACTGGAAGTAAAAAAGATGATCAAAATAAAGAGAATCGGAATAATCACTATAATATCTATAATATTATTGATGGTATTAGTTGTACAGTTTGGTTCAGCACCTACGTTAACTTCTAATAGCAAATCTTATTATTCCAAAAACGAAACTGTAGTTGTTAAAAATGCTAGTTCTACTATCGCTAATCTTAGACTTTTGACTCCGAGAAGTAACTGGGTAGCAGATGATGGGAACCGGAATACAAAAGAACTAGTAGCCGAGATTGAAATAGAGATTTATGATAATGAATATGCTAACCCTTTCAAAGAGATATCATTCTATAATAAGAAGGACATGAAAAAGAAAAGTTTAAGTTTTGAATACAAATATAAATCTTTCAGTGATAATACCACTGTCAATGATTATGGAACAATCTGTGTTAATTCCACTCTGGGAAACAGTTCAATATTTTCAAACTGTACAATACAAAAGATTGGAACGCATCAAGTTGAAAATTATGAATGGAAAGTGTTTACTCCTTCAGTATTAAAGAAGGGTAAAGCAATAGTTGGAATATTTACCGATGTAAAATCAGGTGAAACAACTGAATGGATACCTGATGACTGGTTCGGAATAAATATCACTGAGTGGTCAGAATTCACAGGTTATACTAGATATGAATGGTCTTCTGCACAAGGAGCTGCTTATGGTTCTGTTTATTCCAATTCAAAAGCACAGACATTTAGGGTTGGTATTAATGCTACTAATGAAACATTTACTATAAAAGGAGTTAATCTATTTTTAGGTGGAAGAATTGATGATGACCCTAGGTATAATATAGAAATACAAGGAGTAGATACTTCTACTGGTAAACCTAACGGTACTGTTTTAGTACAAAACAAGACCTGGAACTGTTCGGTAGTTTCTACAGGTGAGACTTATAATTCTTTTAATATAACTGTTCCAGATTATATATTACAGGCTGGCGGTAGTTATGCTATAGTATTAAGATGGAACGCTACTTTGACTTCACTACTTAAATGGCAAGGATTACAAGAAAATGTATATCCAGGTGGTGAAGAATTCTGGTCAAGCGATGGTGGGAGCGGTAATGCCTGGCTGGCTGAAGGTAGAGATTTCCATTTTGAAGTTTATGGTGTTCCTTATATAGCAGATTCGGATTATCCATTATTTACTAATAATGTTACATCTATAGCAAACGGTTCTCAATATAGTTCTACATCTTACGAATTCAATATAACAATAACTAATACTAATACTACTGCTGGAATAGAATTCAATGGTGTCAATTATACTATCACTAATTTTACTGGGAATGTCTATAATAAAACTTTTGCAACTTTAGGTGTTGGTGCTTACAAATATTATTACTGGGCGTATGGTAACGGTACTAATACTTATTTTAACAGGTCAAGAGAATTTGCATTCACTGTATTAAAGAATTCTACATTAGTATTAGGAATCTCTGGAACAACTCCAATAATATATCCTACTGTGACTGATGTTGGAGGAAGTAAATGTCCTGCTGAACTAACTTGTACAATGGATAAAGTCAATACTACTTATGGTGTTGGTTCAGTCATCTTCAATTATTCTACTCCTGGTAATACAAATTATTCTGCTACAGATATAACTAAGACAATAGTTATAAATCTGAATACTACTTTAGTCTTAGGACTTACTGCAACAACTCCAATCAGTTATGGAACAACAACAGATTTCACAGGAAGCCTTTGTCCAGGAGAATTAACATGTTCATTGAATATAACTAATGCCATATATAAAGCAGGAACAATAAGTGCTAACTATTCTACAGCAGGTGATGCAAATTATTCTGCAAGTTCTTCAGTGTTTACAGTTACAATAAATCAAGCAATTTCTGGAGTGAACACTTATTTGAATGGATCAAGAAGTAATCTATCTTTAGAATATCCAAATTTCACTTATGTTAATGGAACATTACTGCCAGGGGTTGGACAGATTAAACTTTATAATAATAATGTATTAATCAATCAAGGAAATTCTCCAATATTTAATAATTCTAATTATACCTTAGGATTGCATAATATAACTACAATCTATGAAGGTAATGAAAATTATACTGTCGCATCAGAAACCTGGTGGATAAATTCTTCGGACACTATTTTACCTGTGCCTCAGTTTGTTTCTCCTACAGATACTTCCGGAATTTATGTCAACAGAAAAAATTTGATAATCAATCTTAGCGTGATAGATACTAATTTTATCAATTCTACATTATACCTTTATAATTCCACTGGACTTGTTGACCAAAGGAATATCACTACAAGAATATATTATGCCAATATAACTAACCTTGCTGATGGTATTTATTATTTCAATGCAACAGCAACTGATGTAGAGAATCATAAGAATTATACTGAAACAAGGAACGTCACAATAGATACTACTCCTCCAGTAATCAACATAATTTATCCAGGGAACAATTCTATTTATAGTTATACTCCTACAGATATCAATTATACTTTGACTGAGACTAATCCAAACACCTGCTGGTACTCTTTGAATAATGGTACCAATATCAGTTTTGTTTGTGGACAAAACATTACAGGACTTACTTCAGATTCAGGATATAACCGTTGGATAATAAATGTCAATGACAGTGCAAATAACAGAGTGTCTAGTTATCTTACATTCTTCTCTGGAGGATTATTACCTTGGATAGCATTTGAAAGTACTACTGATGCTAATAATGTTTATGTAAACAGAAGTTATATAATCTTTAACATCACAGTGTCTGGATCAAACCTTACTAATTTCACAGTCAGTCTTTTCAAAGGGGCATCTGGAACACCATTGTATTATCTTAACTTATCAGTGATATCGCCGTATACAAATTATAATGGGTCATTCACATCACTTTTAGATGATGACTATTATATGAATTCAACTTCCTGTAACATACTTGGAGGATGTAATTCTACTGAGACAAGGCATATAATTGTAAAAGCAACAATACCAAGCCTGCAATATACTTCTAATACTGCATCTGATTATGCAAACCTTAGCCAGACTAATGTATTTATAGAAGTAAACTTTACTGATACTCATCCATATTATCTTAACTATACGTTGATATCTAATAATGGAACAACTTATTTTGTAAATAAGAACTATACTAATTCATCGTATAACTTTACAGGATTGGCTGAAGGAATCAATTATAGTTATTTTGTAATCGCTTCTGATTTTGCAGGTAACTTAAACCAGACTCCGACAAGGCGTATATTTTTGGATATACTTCCACCTAATCTTACAATCATAGGGCCTACTGGGGGTAACAATGGTTCTATTGGTAATGATGGTTATGTCAGCAACGGTAGTTATTGGAACAATGGTACTTTCATGAACCTGACTAATTATTTTTATACTAATATATTCAATAATAGTCTAGGGGAAGAAATATTGACTTTCATAGGCGGAGAGAATATTACAAGATATTTAAGAGTGCCTCAGAACATATTCATATTTGATAGTTCAGGATTGAATGTTACTTATAATATCTCTGAAGGCATTGTTACATTGTATATTAATGATACTAAAGTCTTTATCTATAATAGCAGCGTCATCTCAAGACCTATATTATTCGAGCAGGTAAATAAGACTACTAATTTGTATAGCCTAAACAATGCATCTTCATTGGCACAGACATTTACTGTCGGAGTTACAGGATTGAATGAGACATTCAATCTATCTCTAATAAGTTTGTATATTGGAAACCTGTCTAGCGGAGATGTTGATATTAATATTGAAATACAATATATCAATGCTACAGGATACCCAAACGGTTCTATAATTGTACAAAATAATACTTGGAACGCAACCTCAGCAATGGGTATAGGGAATGCTCTTAGTTGGATAAATATTACAATGCCTATTGCATCATTGAATAAAGGACAGACTTATGCAATAGTTCAAAGGTATGCAAGTGGTTCTGCGCAATATTATCTATGGGGTAATCAATCATTATCATACGCGGGTGGAAGGAAATATTATAATCCAAGCGGAGATCCATCATCTAACAGTTGGTTTGAGGACGGTAACAAAGAAGCGAGTTTTATGGTATGGGCATTGAACGATACTTCAATCAATTTTACTGAAAGGGCTGCAAACTTATTCACTGCAATCAATTCATACATCAGTATCTGTCCATCATCTGGTGGATTTTGTTATGTCCCGTTTAAATTTAATCTAGGTGAAGCAGGATTATTAGAATATTCTAATCTGTCTTTTGTGTCTGACTACGATGGGTTTGGTGTAAACGTTTCGCATAACGCTGGTATAAAGAATGTTTCATTATACATCTATAATACTTCAGGGACTGATACATTGGTAAATAATCAGACAACTAATTTTGGTGTTTCAGTGATAGATGCTATAGTCTCTTTCCCAGTAACATTACTTGACGGAATCTATAACTTCTTTTTTAATGTATATGACTGGGCTGGTAATACTTTTGTTACAGGAAACAATACTTTGACTGTTGATGCTAATGGGCCAAATATTAATATCACTTACCCTACTAGCGTAGCAATAAAGATACCTTATGCTACCAGCGTCAATGTTTCTGTAGACCTTAATTGGAGTTTAACATCATTTGATATAAGCATAATAGATACTTGCTGGTATTCTATAAATGGTGGACCAAATACAACTATTGCTTGTTTTGCTAATACTACAACCAATGTAATAAATTTCAGTAATTCTCCTTACAATATAACATTCTATGCAAGGTCAAGATCAGGTGCAGTAAGTTCAAGGACTGTTACACCTACATTCGGTTATTATATATTAGATACTCAACCTAGATTTTATAATAACTTTTCATGGGAAACTCAAAGACAAAGTTACGTGACCAATGTCAGTTATGATAGTACTTATAATGTTACAGGTTCATTATCTTATGATGGAGTAATTTATCCTGCACAGACCATCGCTGCTGGAAGTTATGCTTATGCAAACGCTACAATTGATGTCCCAACAATAAGTGGTAACATTTCTGTGAACTTAACAAAAGGTTTCTATTGGATATTTAATCTTACTTATACCAATGGTACATTAGTCAGCGCAGTGTCAACATACTCACATAACCAGACTGTTGGTAACATCTTATTTGAATCGTGCGATAATCTGGCATCTCAAATGAATACTACAGGATTCCCTATTCATTTGAACATCTCGTTCAAAGATGAAATATCATTAGCATACATAAATCAAAGCCTTGAAAGATTGACAACTGATTATTTTTTAGGCAGTGGTTCTAGTTTTAATTCTTTGACATATAATAATATCACTGCATCACCAAGATTCCAATTCTGTTCGAGCGTTCCTTATTATAGTCTGAACCTTGACAATCTTTCAATACAGTATGATAATCCATATAGTACTCCAGTATATTTTTCAAGGAACGTATTTTATCCTACAAAAACATTGGTTAATACAACTACAAATATAATCTTGTATAATATCTTACAGAGCCAAGGTTCTTATACTACATTCTATATGACTGACCTTGCTAACAGTAATCCACTAGCCGACGTAAAAATAGTGATGGAAACTACTATAGAAGGTAACCCGTTCGGATTAACAGAGTTCACAGACTCTGCTGGTGTTGGAACATTCTGGGTCAACCCTAATGCATTCTATACTGTGACAATGTCAAAGACTGGGTGTGATACAAAAGTAGCAACAATAAGACCAACACAGGCTTCATACGGATTCCAATTAAACTGTGCAGGTGTAGTCGTCAATAATGGTTCTAATAATTTTCCATACACTTCTCCAGCAACATATGTCTATGATGGATTATCATTCACAAAATCTCCAAGGACCGGAATATTATCTCCAGGTAATCATACATTTGAATATCAAGTAACATCCATGGTACATCCAATGACAAGGATATTGATGATACTTTATTATAATGGGACTATATTAAAATTCATTGAACAAAACGTTTCTGCAAACCTAACATCATGCACTTCATCCAGATGTTATGTCAATGTCACACATAATCTAAGCACTCCGATATTACTAGGAGCATATTATGTTGACTTCGGTGCAGGATATCTTTTGCTTGAAAATGATGGTCAATGGATTAATATCCGCATAAATTCTAATACTAGTTCTTCATTGAAATCTGCAATAACAGATTTCTCAGGTATATTTGACAGTTATACTGACGCTGAAGGAATGGTTACTGAAGCCGGAATGAAAGCAGAGTTCTCAAGGATAGTCTGGGTGTTCTTGATACTTGCAATCTTGTTTGCATTCTTTAATAAATATTCAGGGTATGATTCTGCAAACCCTGGGGCATTTTTGATCATAATGACTATTGTAATATTCTTAGGAAGCGCTGCGGGCGGTCTTACTGGTAACGGATTCTTTTATATTTCAAACATAATTCCAGAAGCAGGATCTCCTGGAGTATTCTATGCATTAGATTCACCTCAGCAATACATGGCACATTTTATAAACAACTATCTCATATTTGGTTATATGTTATTATTCTTATCTGGATACTGGTTATCAGTCTCAAGGAGGCAAACTTAAATGAAACTCTTAAATTTATTTTTTATATTGGTAGCAGTACAATTAGTTTACTTTTTATTTTATCAACCTAATATGTATTCAGATATAAACGGTGTATTTAGTCTTGGTAACTATAGTAATCTAAGCGCTAATAGTTCAATGTATTCCAGCACAAATAATTTCACATCAAACTTTACATCAGTCCCAGGATATCAGAACACAGCATTCTCAGGATTGCCTGGAAGTTCAGGGACTTCTACAGCGTTCTGGCTTTCAGCATTAAATCCCCTCGGAGGATCAACCACACCATTCTTTGTGTATCTTATCTTACTTGCAGTATTAGTTTGGGGATTCGGTTTGTTTGCTAGTAGAAATGAGATGGTATATCTCGCGCCATTGTTTGTAATATTTTTAGGAGTAGGTTTGATACCTTGCTGGAGTCTATGGCAAATGGTGTCTGGCGACCTTACTCAATTCACATGCATGGTCGGACAAACCTGTCTAATCTCGTCGGTGCTCGCGTTCATGCTCTCCGGTATATTATATATAATGTGGATACTTTCCTGCGTTGAGTGGTGGACGGCGAGGCAGACTGCCTGACTATGGAATGGTAACAAAACAAACAATAGCATTCAAAAAAAATAATAAATGTTTAAAAATCTTAAAGGAGGAATAAAAAAAATGATAGACTTATGGGCATTTTTGGTCGAAGGTGTGTTTGGAGGATTCCATATGACTGTAGCAGGGCTTGCAGGATTATTTTTGATAATACTGATGATTGGTGGAGTATCATTGCTTACTGCAATGTGGTATGATGCAATCTTTGGAACAGTTATGTATATGGGTTATGGAACAAGATTAGTGCCTGCATTGGTATTATTACTTTTACTAGTTTGGTTCTTCTTGCAATTCAAAGGTTTCATTGACAGATCTGGAGGTAATTATTAAAAAGTTTTGAGGGTTACACTACCAAGGTTTATATAACCTTTAATGCTGTTTAAATATAAAAGAGAGGATGATAAAATTGAAAAAACAAAAGAGGTTTTCTGTCAGTCTGTGGAAGAAACATGATTCTATTATTCCTAGAAAGAAACTTAACTGTTTCAGGCCTACTAAGATAAATGTTTCCATGATGCATAGACCTAAACCTATGTTCATTATGAAAAGAAAGTTTATTGGCGACGGTAAATTTGGTACTCCTGATGATATGATCAATTATATCCAGGAAGGTAAAGGTATTGTTGTCCAGCCTCAGATGCAGGAATTAAAGTCTAAAAAACCAAGAAATTTAAAAGAACCTTCATTTAGTAAAAGACTTTATCTTAGAAGTAAAAAAATCTATAGTAAGTTTCCTGTACAAGAAGTATTAGATAGAGGATTAGAACCTAAAGAAGAGTTAAGAAAAAGGTTAAGAAAAGAAAAACTTAAAAGAATTGGTAAACATCTTCCAGAATCTATTGAACCTGTTTCTTCTTTATTTAAATCAGAAAAATTAAAACAACCAGTTTGGGAAAGACAAGAAGAAGATACAGAAAATCTTATAGAAACAATCAAACGTGAAAAGAAATATGGAACACTTCCGAAAGGAGAGATAAAAATGTCTTATGAAGAAGCAGAAGAGTTCATGAAAAATGTTAAACATAAAAATCCTGAAGATTATTCTTCTTATGAATATAATCCTACACCTGAGGATATTTTATACGGAAAGAAAGAAACATATCATGGTTCAGCACAAGACTTGTTGGATGGTGATGGAAGATCATTACTGATGGTAGAAGACCTTGGCGATGGAAGGATAAGGATTCGGAGGGGAAAGAGATAATGGCAAAGAAAAGACATAGAAAACAAAAGAAACAATATTATTATACTGAACAAAGGAAAATGAAACCAGAAGTTTTACCAACTTATAATTCTATGATTTATACAGGCGATAATCCTTTTGTTACAAAAAAGAATTATTCATTCGGTGCTAATTTAGTTTATGTCCCAAGGAAACAAGTCTTCTTTTCTAGTCTTGGTCATAATTCAATGGTTAATCCTTTTAGAGGAGACGGCTGTAAACTATTCTTAAGAAAATCTAAATCTAAAAAGTACGGTTTCAGTATCTGGTCAAAACCTTCAAAGATTAAGAAAGGTGATGGTTACAAATCTTTATCTCCGTCTATACAAGAATTCAACAAAAAACAAAAAGAATTTGAAAGATTCAGAAGAAGAGTGATGAAAAAAAATGGTTTTGAGATAGAACAAGAACCACATGGAGCATTAGAAAAAGCAAGGTTCAAATCAGAAAAGCTACAAAAGCAATTATCAAAAGATACTGAAAAATGGATTTCTGCAAGAGATAAAGTTAAAGAATATAATAGTGAAGGATATTATGGCGGTGAAGGTGGTGCACAGAATTTAATATCTGCTTCTGAAACTGATTTGAGAGAACCTAGACGTGCTGCATTATCTAAAGCGAGGAGTGAAAGAGAGTCACAGAAGGCACTTAAAGAATATGACAAATCATTAAGAAGAGGAGAAAGATATGAACGGTTAAGACAGACTCCGGTTTATGGAGCATTGTCTGCAATAGAAGAACGTAAAAAAGCATTCAAAGAACATGCACTGACCAAAGGCGCAAAAAAGATGTTGACTGAAAGATATTCTGATAAATCTCAAAGAATATCTAGTAAAGTAAAAACCGGGACGCTTGGACTTCTCAACGCATTATCAGTAACTACTAGCGGGAAATCTGCAATACCAATTGGAAGGTATGGAGGATTATCCGGGTATGGTGATGGCAGGGTAGAAGTAAAACAAAAAGGTCCGGGAAGACCTAAAGGTTCGTATAAGTTGGGTCTTCCTATTAAAGAAATAGAAAAGATGCAACGTGAACAGAAAAGACAGGCTGAGGTACAAAAGTTCGTTGCTGAACAGGCTGCTATAGAAGCAGAATCACAAAGACAAATACAAGCAGCAAGGATGCCTCAACAACCTCAAATGCAGATGGAACAACCTTTGAATGATAATCAAATGATGCAGACAATGGGTGAAGCAACATCAAGCGGTTTTGTAACACCTGAATTGATTGAACAACAAAATGTATATTCACAAACACCGTCACAGATGCAAACTCCTAATCCTACAATGCAAGAAGCAGCAGTTGCAATGTCTGTTGAAGAACAGGCAGCGTCGAAGTTCAATGCAAGGACTGCACCACAAGCCGTTCCTGGAATGTTGATACCAGAACAATCAAAGATCGGACAACCTAACAGACCTAACCCTTGGAGATTACGAGCAAAATGGAGGCCTAACCTTGCAATGAATATCTTCAAGACTATAACCACTCAACCGTTAAAGTTCCAGAATACAGTATTGAAACCAACAGGTCGTGCTACAGCACAACCAGTATTAAGGCCTGCAGTAACAAACCCTTTGATATCTCCTGGAAGTATAATCACTTCTGCGCCAACAACATCTAATACTACTTTAAGTTCAACTTCAATGGCCGCAATGAGGTCAAGGAAGATTCCAAATCAAAACCAGTCTCAACCTCAATATCAGAATAAAGAAGAGGAGGGGATGCTTGCATGAAGAAAGACAAGTATGGCCGGAAAGTAGAACTAAGAACAATTTCTGGCAGAGATTATGTTGTTAACTCTGAACAGAAAAAATATACTTTATATAAACGTAATCCTGTCACTGGAAGATTCCTTGGAAGGTATAGTAATGTTCCAAGAAGGATTAGTGATAATACTAGATATATCCGTATGATACATTCTATTGACATAAATCATGATAAGATACCAGATTTAAATGTTGGTCAAGTCATTGGCAGGATGAAACGTTTCAGCTCCGGTAAACCTGATCATGTGAAAGTAAACGTACATATATCCAACAAAGTATCCCGTGATAAAATGAAACAAACTCAGAAAGAGAAGTTCAGGAAGATAATGCTAAATTTAAAAAATAAAAGGAGGTAAACAAAAATGGATGATTTTTCAAAAACAATGGCAGGGACAGCAGTCGGGCTTGGAAGCATAGCACTGCTTGGGCAATCAATGAAGATGATACCAACAGATATGATGCAAGTTCCTAGAGCAAGACCAAGACCAATCAGACAAATGAGACCTATTAGTAAAGTTCCACATAAGAGATTTATTTTAAAAGGTCAGCCTATGAAAAAAATGATGGGCAGTGGCAGAATAGATTACAGAAAACAAAATAAACGATTTATGCAAGGGACAATGGGTATAATGGTTGGAGTTCCTTTATTAAGCGCAGCATCAAGCATGATTAAATAATAGGAGGCTAAAATGTCAAAGATAAAAGAAATAAACTTTTTCGGAGGTAAAGAGACAACTGTAGAGATTGCTAAATCAGTTGGTAAAGGATTGATGTTTGTTGGTGCAGCAATAGTTGCACCATCAGCGATACAAGCGGCTACAGGCGCTTTCAATAAAAAATGATATTCAAATTTAAGTTGGCTGGGAAAGAGAGGGATAAGGATAGGATGGGGTATAATATTTTCATAAATTAACAACCCGGGGGTCTCGGGTTATGCTTTTTCCCCGAGACCCTTTCTTATCAAATAAATAAAAGGAGGTTCAATAATGAAAACAAAACATAAGAAAATAATAATAGAATTCACGCCTAAAAGAATAATCGAAGACGAAGGTACTGAAAGAATGAAGAAAAGAATTAAACCTGTAAGAGGTAAAAAGATTTGTACAAGTCTTTGGTATCCTCATGAAGTAAAAGGATAAAAGGAGGTAACCATGAAAGAAAATTGGATACAAGGAACTGGTATCAAGAAACATAAAGGTGCTCTTAGAAAACAATTAGGTATTAAAGGTACTATCTCAACTAAGATGCTTAATGAAATTTCTGGTGCCAGGTTAGGAACTAAAGTTCGAGGACATAAAGTCACTCTGCTTTTAAAGAAGAGGGCAGTACTTGCAAGAAGTTTAAGAAAATTTTAAATACAAACATACAAATACTTTAGAAACTTATATTGTTTAATCAAAAACGATTGAAGGAGGCAAAAAAATGACAGACGATGAATTAATAGGAACATTAGGAACCGTTGTGGTAGCAGGCGCGCTTTTAGGTATGATGAATAATAATCAGAACAGGAGTAATACAACTAGAACTATAACTAAGACTAAGTATGTTACTAGACCAGTCAAACACAAATTTATAAAATCTAAACCAATTAGAAACAAGACTACAACCGTAACAAAAATATCTAAACAACCATCTCTCTTTTGGTAATCTAAATCAAAAAGGAGGTGAAAGTTATGGCAAAAAACGCATGGCTAGAACATCTAGCAAAGATAAGAAAACAAAATCCTAAGATTAAAGACGTTGCTAAACTAGCAAAGTTAGCAAAGAGCACATATAAAAAGAAGTAAGGATTAAAATATGCAAAAGATATGTCCAATATGTAAAGAGCCTTTAGAGGATTCTCTAGAAGAAGATTGTTATTATTTTTGTATTTATTGTAATACTTGGATTAAAGAAAATATAGTTGAATCAGAATAAAATTTAAAAAGTTATAATTCTAGATTTATTTATGGACATGACAAACTTCTGGGATAAATATCTCAAGATATCTGATAATGTCAATGCTGAAGATAAATGTAATCAGTTAAAAGGATTAGGTTTTGATGGTTTGATTGATCCTGTACAATCAGAAGAGTTTTATAATTTTCTTAATAGGATAATGGCTTCGTTCGCATCACATTCTCGTGCAAGGATATTGCATTCATATAAACAAGGATTGAAGGTTGGAAGGATGAATATGTTAAGTACTACACAAAAACAAATCATTAAACAAGATAGATATAAACCATTTGTTGAAGTTGAACCCACCGACGGGAATTGGGACCCTGAAGGTTTTGAAGATTCGTTCCAGGGTAATTCTGATAATACTATTGAAGATGAATTGATTAAATTAACACAAGAAGAAGATAGGAAAGTGAAAGTAGCAAAGTAAAACAATTAAATTTATAAATCTGTTATAGTTCCATATATCTATATTAAAAAGAAGTGAAAGAATGGCATTACACAATTTGATGAACTGCAAGGGTTTTGATCAAGGTTTTTTAGGAGGCTGTGGTATGGCCTGGATGGGATTAGTATTATTATTCTTCGTTGCTGCAGCGTTAAGGAAATGGGGCGGTGAAGAAATGGATATACCTTTCAATTTTATATCTTCTTTAGTTTCTGGTTTTGTAGGATATTTTGTTGCAATAACATTTTTAGGTTCAGCTAAATGGTCTCTTCTTGTTGGTCTTGTGGCAGTTGTTGCTGCAGGATACCTGACACCTTATATGTATGAAGAACCAACATTCGGAGGCGGATAATGGTAATCAATAAATTGTTATTGAATGAGATTGATAAGGATATTGAATCTTCTGAAAAAGCAATCAAGAATGAAATCAATTCTATCAAGAAATATGAATCTGAGATATTATACACAAGAGAGAAGATAAGAAATATGCAGAAGGATGTCCTGAGAAAGAAAAGGGCCCGTGTAATCTATATTGGTGAAGAAAGTCCAAGGGCAACCGAAAACAAAACAGTACAGAAAACTCAAGAAGTGATTGTTGAAGAAAAGAAAGAACTTGAAGCGACGGAGGAACAACCAAATGAAATTCAAGAGACCAACTAATTCTAATAAATTAAAAGGAGGTAAACAACATGGGAGAAATAATACTAAAAGATGATACAAAGAAAACTAAAAAGAAAAAACTTAAAGTGAAGAAAGTGAAGAAAGTTAGCAAGTCTAAAAAAAAGACTGTAAAGAAAAAGAAAAAATAATTTTAAAGGAAGAACGGAAGAACTTAATTTAACATGAAGCAAAAGACAAATAACAAATACATATTTCCTAACTTCTTAGCAGTAGCAATGAAGAATACGGAAATGAAGACGCAGTTACAATCTGCAATGTTAAGCATGGCTTTGCTTCTTATTGGAATGATCCTTATGGGGATATATAGTATTATATATCTGACACAAGGCTGGTTCTTTAAAGGTCTAGTTGTATTCAATATTTTAGCAGGATTCATGTTCATGTCAAGTTATCTTGTAACAACTTATCAACAATATGTGAGTTACCTTGACGCTGTAGAGATACAGCAACAGATGAACCCTGAGACTATACCACCTAAGCGTAAAAAGAACAGATTGAACCAATTTTTATTCTTTTTTGGATTGATACTTTTAATAGGTTCAATATCATCATATTTTTTGTTTGACATCAGTTATTGGATTTTTGGGTTATCTGTCTTGGGCCTTTTTATGATGATAATAGTTTTTTTCAGGAAACCTAAAGATAAACCTAAAGATAAAGAAGATAAAGATAAACCACAATCAGAAGGTTATGAAAGATTTAAAAAAAGGTTTAGAAAACTACCAAATGATAAGAAGACTCAGGATAGATTATTAGAAAAGTATAACCTGGAATTGAAAGAAAAAGAATTACAGAACGAACTTGACCAACAAGAACAAGGTTATAATACAAAACAAGAAGAAACACCATTTCCTTATGAAGATGAAGTAACACAATTAGAACAAGAACCGAAAGGAAAAGATACTCAGTATGTTGATTATACTCAATACACTCAGCAACCTACCAGAAAGTTTAAAGGCAAGGATGGAAGGATATATTATGGATAATGATATAATTATGAAAGGGGGTTATGAAAAATAATGGAAGATATAGATTTAGACGAATTTGAAGCAATGGAAGCAGAGGCAGAAGCAGCTGCAGTTAATAACCCGCCAAGGCAAGGTCCACCAATACCGATGAAAGGTGTTGCAAGACCTGGTCAACCAAATCCTAATATTGCTAGATCGCCACCACCGCAGAGACAGAGACCACAGCAGGTTCAACAGGCAGCACAGCCTCAAGAACCAGCAGCACCGCAACCTTTATGGTTAGCATATTATCAACCAGAGGCTACAGGTATTGTGAACACTCAAACCGGTGAGAAGATTGAAGGATTCAAGGATGAAGGTAATGCACAAGCCATGGCAAGAGTACTTAACGATCTAAATAACATAATAATCTCTGGAGGTTTTTAATATGGCAAGAAAATCTAAAACAGAAACTATTGATTTGAAATCTAACAATGCTAATGGCAGGCCTAGAACAAAGAATCAAGCGATACTAACAATATTCATTTTACTTTTCCCGGTGCTTTTGTTAGCAATGATAGGATTAGTAGGAGATCTTTTTTTAAAGATAATGTTTTTTGTTTATGAAGCAGTTCTGATTAAAAATTTTATAGATGATTATTATGCAGGAAGATTATAAGGAACATTTTATTTTTATTTTAATTTTATTAACTCATGGAAAATTCAATAATAATAAGGTTAGCATTCACATATGAACGAGAGATAATCTTATTTGAGATATGTAATAAGATAATAATCTATAAGGACAGAAAATGGCCGAACGGTTTTCAGTTCATGCCAAGGGATCCTAAGATTGTTAAAGCAATAATCCTTTCAAGGAACAAGATACGGAAGGAAATGATCAATTGGATTAATGATGCTAATAGCGGAAAGAATCTAGAAGAATATAATAATGCAAAGGACGATGAAGATATTGCAAAAATAGTAACCAATGATTGCGCGAATAAAGGGTGCGTGTTCAGAAAGAAACAATATGTCATAATAAATAATGAAGGTAAAGAAGAGGAAGTCTTTTTAGAGAATGAAAAAATATAAAGAATATAAGATAACTGATAAAGAAATAAAACAGATAAGAAAACTAGCAAGTCTAGAGAATGATATAGAAATAAACCTTTTACTTGATGATATAATCAAGAGAGCAGAATATGGTAACCAACACGCTTGACCAGATATTGAATATAGTTGTTCCAATCGGAGCATTCATATTTTTAGGGTTTGTTATCTATAAAGGTTTCAAAGACCCTATTGACGATTTTTTAGGTTGGATAAAAGGATTATTTACTGGCGGTGGCGGGAATGTACAACAAGAACAAGGAGGCTACAGTGGAGGCTATGGAAGCGGTGGTTATAGCGGAAGAACAAAACGTAACCCGTTTGGAATGGATTCTACTGACATTGCTTACAGATGATTTTAAACCAAATTCTTTTTGAAAGGGGGAATAAAAATGTCTGATGATTATGATCCTGATTATGATTCTAATGAACGGGACGAATTAAGAGATAAGGAAGTGAAAGAAGAGCCTAAGAAAAGTAAATTTAAAGACAAGTGGAATACTGAGGATGAAACTTGTCCGCATTGTGGACAGGTCACAAAGATATCAAAAGGATTGACTAGACAGAATGTTAAACGATTGATAGGTCTTAAACTTCGCATGAGCGATTTTATAGTATTATTTATGTTGATATTGATACTTTTCATTACCTGGGCATATTATCATGATACTAAGTCTTGTAGAGATTTTTTGAAGGATATTGATTATAATTGTATGGCTTGGGCTGCGTCCCATAATACGATTAATCAATTGAATGATAGCGAATTGAATGGATTGAGTGAAGCGGCGAATCAATTAAATCCATTGATAGATGATAATGCGCTCAATCAAAACTCCTCCTAACTCGGTGCTATACGATTTTTTGTATTGTCATATTAGAGATAAATATAAGAATAGTCATATACCTGTGGCTCAACTTTTATATTTGATAAAGAACGTAGTAAGGATACCGAAGACAATGGATCATGTGATATTGAAAGAATTAGAGACTTGTGGTTTTGTTAAACGGATAAACCATCAAAGTTATTTTATATGCCGGGGCACTTTTGAATGTAATCAGTCTATTAAAAGAGCCAAAAAATATAAACCATTCGCTTTCTGGTGAACCGTTCATCGACGGTATTTATTATAATAACACAACTTTTATATATCCTTAATTATTATTTTTATCATGGAAGACCGACCATTCAAAAGAAGGAACACCATATCTTCTCAGTTGTCTATGTCTTCCCAGGATTTTAATAATTTAAATAATAACAATAATCAAATTAGTTCTAGAGAATATAATGAATTGATCAATCTATTAGCATCAAGGAATAAGATAATTGAAGAGATAAGGTTTGAATGCAATGGTAAAAGTAATGTTCCTGTAAGCAAACTAAGAAGAATATTATCTGATTAAAAAAGCATGGAAGAATATATAGATATAGACGGCACTAGAAAAATAATATTTAAAGATGATATAGAGTTTAGAGGGTGTCTAGCGGATGCAATTTCAGGGGAAAAGAGATGGGCAACAGTGATAAAAGATTTGGTACCTTTGATGTTTAGTTTGGCTATTGCCACTACATCATTGAGTATCATAGGTAATGTTATAAATAATAAATAAATAACAATTAAAAAAGATACAATGGGAATATTAAAAAAAAGCATACTTAGAGGATTAATTTTTTCATTCTATTTATTATTAATAGTAGTTGCATGGTATGTATCAACTATGAGCGCAGTGTATTCACACGAGCACGTGCATCAGATAATTTTCAGAGATTATGGCATTGATTCATATGTTACTTATAATTACTTGTTCCCAATTAATAGTGGAAACATTGGTGAGACAGTCCCTTATAATTATACTTTAGCGTCTGAAAGATGTAATGAGATTTGTAATCAAGAGCATAATTATAATGAGATAATTGGTTATAACTATTTATCTTTGTTGAGTGCTATTGCAATGTTCATGATGGTGGTCTTATTCATTTGGTTCACTAAACATTTGATTTCAGATTCTCCAGCAAAACAATTCATCAAGATAGAAAAAAAATATTATTAAATTAAAAGAAAGAGCGTGGATCAAATTGGTGTGTAAACCACGCTCCATAATATTAATGACATGTCTATTTAAAAACTTTGTTCTTGAGAACTAGACCTGTTATAGAAATATATTCCTATTGCAATCAATACTCCAATAACTATCACTATGACTGCAATCATTTGAACAGTCTTATTTGGTTTTTTAGTTATTGTTGAATTATCTGTGACATTGGTATTACTTAGATTATTTAATACTATATTTTTTACTATATCAACGTTGCTGATGGTATTATTTATTTTAGGATAAGTAGTGGTGTTGTATGCTTTAACTCTTAAAGATATAAAAGTTGCAGTGTACCCTGACGATGAACTTAATAATACTGGGAAGTCCGAACATTTAGTGACTTTAATGTTTGCAGCAGATTTAATACGCATCTTTGCAAGATTGTTTAATACATCGGCACTTGCTTCAGTTACTAAAGCAATAGTTTTTTCTGATCCTGAATCTTGACATATCCTGAATGTTAATGTCTTGTCTTCTCCACTATACTTGAAATCATAATTTGTAGGAGTGATTGTTAGGTTATATGATAATACTGTAGGTATCATCATTGTTATCAATAAGAATATCAATAATTTATTCATCTTCTGTTTGTTCTTGATTTATTAAAATCATTTCCAAATACTATTTTAGGCTGTGGTTGCGATTGCGGTCTTGAGTCTGGTTGAGGATAACTATATTTTACTAATGAGTTTACTCCACAATTGGAACAACGGGCTATTTCACTTTTAAGATAACTTTCTATTGTTACCCCTTTAGGTATTGTTAATTCTGAGAACTCGCCACAGTTTGTGCATCGAACATTAATCCGATAAACCTTTTTCATATTGTCAAATAATGTCTTAGCCATTATTCTTTTGTATCCTCTTTTTTAGACATTTCTTCCATGACGATATCAAGATCAGGCCTTAATCTTAGTTTATCTATTAGTCTTTGATATCCTTCTATTATTTCATAATAGGATTTTCGGTATTTGACCTTATCCATCATCAACCTTTTTAGTTGTTTGTCTTCAATCTGTATTGTGCTTGACATGTATCACCTCTATATTAATATAGAAATATACTTTATAAAATTAATTATGCTGTAATTATAAGTTTTCTATTCACTTTCGTACAGTTTTTTAAGGAATACTCCAATCATATAGAAGACAATGACTAGACTGAATATGATTGTGATTGTCATATCTGCATAAAAACTATACATCCATGAACCTAGTATCAGTACTATAAAAGGAATTTTTAATATCCAACTGGTTATTATCATCCATCGGGTACTTTTTTTATCCTTTTCAATAAGTTCTTTAGCAGCGTTTATATTTTTATCTTCATTTTCCATGCTTTAGCCTTTTCCTTTTTCAATCCAGTGAACTTGTATTCAAACTCTTTCATTAGTATACAAACATAATGCTCATTAAAATCATCTAGAAGTTTCTGTACATCTTTCAATGCCTGGACATAAGATTCTTTTTCTTTTTTGGTTATCTTTTTTTCTTTAGCCATCATGCTCTCCATAGAGGTTTTAGTTTTTTATAACTTTTATTCTTGTAAGGTTCAATCCTTTCCTTATCAACTACTGGAGAAAACTTTTCATCTATAATCTTGGTCCATTTCTTAGCAGCCTTCCATCCTCTCTTGATCATCATCTTATTAACACTTTTCTCTTCTTTCGCTTGTAGAATTATCTGTTTTGCTAATTTGGTTTCGCATTTTATACAAAGGTTCAATTCTGCTCCTATCAAATCATAACTATATCCTCCATCAGTCTCATTTTCCTTCCTGAAATGAATACAGTATATTTGTTTTATTTTTTCCATTATAGTTCTATGCTTCTAGAGTATTTAAATATTATTTAATGGTATAGAATAGTTTTTCAATACCAGATAATTATCAAACACTAATTGAACATTAGTATCTCCAATACCTTCGATATGTACTTCAAACCCTTTTGTTTGAAGTAATGATATCATGTTTATCAATTGCACCAATGTTGTTTTTTTATTATTTATCACGCTCATTTTTATTCCTTGCATTGCATAACCTCACTCAACCAAACTAAACACGACACCACACCACACTACTTTACATCACATTACTGGACATTATGGATAATAATTATCTAAATCACTGCAATTTATAAGGTTACCGTTTAGATAACAAGTAGATGTAGATACTGAGGTTACATTGACTATCGAATTAGATATTATATGTTCTGAACCTTCTTTTATTGTGAACGTGCACCATAGAAGGTTACACTCAACCCGGTCTGAATAGAAATATGCTATCAATAATAATGATATTTCAAACGTTGAAGATATGAAAACAAATACTAATATGTATATCACTAATCTATTACTGAAACTTCTTTCATCGTTTAGTTCTTCTTTCAACGTCTCTGTTTCTTTTTCCGTTCCCATGAATTCATTAAACCCCATATACCATTTACTATTAAAGATAAACTTGTAAGTAATAACACTATTATCAAAATTTCTGCTGTAAGATTCTTTTGGAATATATCTGTTATAGAAATATAAAAGTATATCATTAGTCCTAATACTCCTAAGACTAAGAACATTGTGCTTAAAACTTTCTGTTGATTATCTATTTCCATTCTTTAATCTTATCTTCAATATGGTTGCTTAATTTTTTGAGTTTAAGTATAAGTTCAGGTATCTTATTCTCCGGAAAATTTTCTTTTTTAGATTCTAATAAGATGTTCATCCTTTCTATTGTATCACTGATGCTTCGGTAAGCAGAATCTTGTCTTGAGAATCCTTTCTCGACTGATATCTTTAACCGTTCTTTCTTTATCTTGCCCTTATTAGGAAGATCAATCCTTTTTATCTGGTAAGTAGAAAGGTTATCTTTGACAACAGTGTCAACTATCTCTTCTCGCATATCCTTATTTATTGTCAAACATATCTGTGCTGCTTTGAATGCAGACAATTCTCCACTGTTTATTTTCTTCCATATCTTTTTACTGGCCCTTTCCAATGACATTATTCTTCTGCAGGTTTCATATGGTATATCAAAATGGACAGCCATTGCAGCAATGCTATAATGAGCCCCGTATATTTTCTTGCCAAGTTTATGCGCCTTGGATAATATATAATATTTTTTCAATGTCTCATCTGTATCAATCTTATAAAATTGTTTCTTTAGAGATTCATATTCCTTAAGGAGTATATCACGCGGAGATTTATTGATTGTATCAGGTTCAGGTTTCAATGATGTTGATTCAGTCAATTTTATCAAACGCCTTTTCTGTTCTTTTTGTTTATCCCTCTTTTCCTTTATATTTTTATACATCTCTTCCATTCTTTTATTATAAGTTTCCTGTGCATTTTTCTTTACATCTATCATCATTCATCAATCTCCTTATCAATTCCTGTTGGTACATCTTTCTTGAACGTTCCACGCACTCCGCAGGCTTCGCAACCCCATTGTCCACCATCACATTGAGGCGGGATTAAGTCTTTACCAACTTGTTCTATCATGAAGTATTCAATGTCTTTTATTAATTTTTCGCATAGTGCTTTATCATATATCATTTCTACTTCTTCAACATATGCTTTATTTTTTGAAACAAATAACAGATAACCTCTATTGATATTGAAAAAATGCAAGTATAATTGGACTTGGTGAATATAATGTCCTATTTCAGAATAGTCACCGTCCTGTACTTTATTGAACGTCCAGTCTGAAGCAGACTTTATATCTACAATGATCTTTTCATTCAATGCATTATGGAATAAGATAAGGTCTGTCCTTCCAGAGATATATAAGTGTTCAGGTATCATCACTTCTGCAGCGATGACTCTTACGCCAGCACTATCACCCTTTTCAAAGAATTCTCTGACAGTCTGTCTATGGAACGCGTCTCCAATATCAAATATCCTTTGCATTCGTGCATCATATTCTTGTTTGTATAAACCTTTGATCTCCATGTACTTTTTTCTCCAGCAAGAGCCTACACTATTTATTGAAAATTTTCCGCTTGAATAATGCGGTCTTCTCGTCTCATTAAGCACTTCTTTTATCACCATTTTAAATTTTAATCCTCGCTTTACCTTGCATTGCAACACAACACTCTACATTACAACACTCTACATTACAACACTCTACAGCACTCGACTAAATATGATTATGATAATACTTCTATCTTAGTTATTATGACTTGTTTGATATTATCCGAACCTGTAGAACATAACCATCCTCTACCAATATACTCGGCATAATAAACTTTTACTTTCTTATTATCAATCTGTGCTTGTGTTAGTATGCTTGTAAGATTATCATTGTCATAACAGTACATTGTTGTATGGTCATCTTTTAACCATATTTTATTCCATCCAGAAAAGTCTCCATGTTCGATGGTATAAATATAATCTGTAGAATTTCCTGTCTGTTTCACCATCCCGTATAATGTATAGGCTAAGAAACCTAAGACTAATATTATTATTAAGAATATTATGAAACCAAAAAACCCTTTTTTATTTATCATTGTTTTATTTTGCAGCAGGAGTTATGTCTAAAAACGGTGTGACTCCGTTTCCGTTCATCATATAAGTTGGCAGTTTTCCGTCCCACTTGCTTATTGCTTGTAATTGAACATAATCTTTTCCACCTTGCGAATTTATTGCGCTTGCTTGGATTGCGATTGCATCTGCTTCTCCTTTAGCCTGAGCAACTCTTTGTTCTGCTTCATACTTGATTTGTTCAAGTTTATTCTTTGCAGCCAAAGCGTTCTGTTCTGCAGTTACTTTATTTTCCACAGCGGCAGAGAATATTGGACTATACTTAAAATCTACAATAGAAATACTTTCAATAACTATTCCTCTTGGTGCTAATTTTTCTCTTAACAGGTTCTCCATCTTAGTTCTTACTTCTTCTCTTTTCTTTACTAAATCTGCAGCAACATACTGTGCTGTGGAAGCCTTGTTACTTTCTTGTTCTAATGGGAAAATTATTTTTTCTGCATAGTTTGTTCCAATACCACGATAAACTTCTACGGCACTGTCTGGTGACAGATGGTAGTTAATTGCAATTTTAGTGAACACGTCTTGAAGGTCTGAACTTGCTGCGCTCAGGTCTGATTCATATTTTTGGGTTCTTGTATCCATCTTTACAACTGATTGAACTAATGGTACTTTAAAATTAAGACCTTCACCTGTAGCGACAGGGCTTGGTTTTCCCAAGGTTAATACAACTCCCCTATAACCTGCAGGAATAGTATAAAATGTTCCGAATAATAATATTAAGATAAACACGCCGATTATTAAAAATATAACAAATCTGATTACCATCTTAACTTCGCGTGGGAATCTTTCAGGTCTTGAAATATCTTCAGGCATTGGCATCTTCATCCTCTTCGTTTTTAAAATATAATAGATTAGGGTACTTTTCAGCAACAATCTTATTAACAAGTTCATTCTGATTATTAGTCTTTTCTTTCTTCATTACGCTGCCTAATTCTGTCCTTAAAGCAAATAGATTAACTCTCATGATTTTGTATAGTTTATATTGTTTCAATACCTTTCTGAAAGGGATTCCGAACATATACATCCAACCAATCAAATTAAGTTCACTGATAGTTATTTTATCATTAGCAGTTTTCGTTAATAATAGTTTCATTTCAGTATCATTGATCTTTTTGAATGATGTACTGAAGTTTAAGATAGTGGTCACAATATTTTCTGGAAGGTCACCATATTTTCTTTCAGCAGAACTTACTTCATGGACTACATTCTTTCTGAACTCTGGTGGTAGCCTTTTGAATATATTAACACAATTCTTTATCCGACTATGACTTACTCCAATCTTTGTTGCTAATTCTGCAACACTTAGTTTGAATGAAGAGTCCTTTAACATTAAATCACATTGTCTTCCTATCTCAATAGAAGTGATATCTTTTCTTTGCATGTTTTCCATAAGGTTAAGTATCAATAATTGTTTGTCATCTATACCTTCTATGTATCTGACTGGGACTTCATTCAAGCCTAATTTTAATGAAGCACCTAATCTTCGGTTACCACAGATTACATGCTTATCTTCTGATCTTACAGAGATAGGTTGTAAAACACCATTTTGTTTAATACTTTCCATTAACTCGCTTAGATTTTCATCAATCCTGAACCTGCTGTTTTTATCAATCACCAATTTTGTAGGGTTTTCCCAGATAATCGTTTCATTTTTATTATACTTTTTTTCTTTCATAATAGAACTATAGAAATATATCATTTATAAATCTTATTATAATGCAGTAACATTGTTGTTTAGGATCCTTTTTATTTTTCCTTTATTGAACTTATTACGTTTTAACGTTGCTAATCTTTTAATATCTGGGAAATTTAATAATCTTTTAAACTCTTTTCCATCCTTACCAAAATAATATTCAAACTCTTCTATAGACTTGCTTGAAATCTGACCATAAGGATATGGATTGATTTTATGGACAGCATCTACTTCTTGTTTTGTCCAGTGTTTTCCTACATGGTCCATACGATTGATTTGGTCAAGTGGTGCATATCTCATCAATACTGCGGCTCCTCCAGATTTACACGTCAATAGCGAAGTTATTTTTAAACGGTAATAGAAATCTTCAATAGTATCCATCCAATTGTATAATACATCTACTCTAAAATCTCTGAACTTATATTTTTTTGCAAGTGTGATTGCATTTTGGAAATGTTTATCTTGCCCCATATGGTCGAATGAAAATCGTAATGGTATTATTGGTAATCCTTGTAATATTTTTGCTTTATCTTCTGTAAATAATCTTGCATCAAGGCTTTGATTAAAATCTATCTGAGTGACTTCACCTTTGCTTACTAACTTTTTTAATATTTTTACATCTCCTAGCCAATCTTTTTTATCTTTGGCTAGCCAATTATTGTCGATGAATATTATCTTCTTGAACTTAGGATTGATATCTTGAGGCCAATTATCTCTATGACATATTTTTCCTTCTAATTGTGGAACCACACAGAAATTACAACTTCTTATACATCCGCGTGATGTAAATGATAATGAATAATCAATATCTGGGAACAAAGTATAATCTGGAGGGAATTGTTCTGCTTCAAGAAGAAGACCGTGATGTATCTTAACACCTTCATTAAAAAATAAATCAGGCCTTGTTGATGCTAATATTCCTCCAATCCAGGTATCTGCATTTGGATATTTAGATATATAATAACGAACAGTCTTTATTGTCTCATTGAATTCATATGTGAACAGGCTAGTAATATAGATTTTATCCGGTTGAAAACTACCTATGCTACCTAAACCTTTCGTGAAAATTACAGTATCTCCGCGCGCTTTATGCATAGAACTAATCCTCATCAATCCGAGAGGTTTGAATTTAGTCTCGTAGTTTGGTTCAACTAATAGGATGTTCATTCTTTTTATGTTCTTCTGCCAAATTTATTAATGCTTCACCATTCTTTTTAAGGTTCCCTTGTTCATAGATTTCAAAGTATTCCGCGACTTCGCTAGGATCTTTGAACTTTGATAATATTTCTTCTACTAGACCTAACAGGACTTCACCGTTTGCATATTCGCTATAATATTTACCCAGGCCTTTATTGTGCTTGATTTCTTCAAACACGCTCTTAACTCTTTCATAATCTTTCTTTTCTACCTTGGCTTTCCAATCTAGTTCTTCTTTCTTTTCTTCTTCTAATCCTTTCATTTCTTCTGCAATGTCAGTGAAATCATATTTTACTTTGAAATTAGATAATTCTTTTTCTGAGAATCCGCTAAGACTCAATACTGATTCATCCATATCTTTAAGGAACTTATCAAGTAATACATAATCAAATTCTCCGGATATTCTATTCAATGATAAACTTAAGGCTTTAGCCTTAGCAGTATCCAAATTTAAAATAATAACTGGGACCATATTCACCCCCATTTCTTTCAATGCTTTGCATCTTTGATGACCTGAAATGATTGTTAAATCTTTATTGACTATTATTGGTTGTACTGTTCCAAACTCTTTAAGGTTATTTTTCAGATTATTAAAATCAAAATCGCTTATCTTTCGCGGATTATTTTCCATCCCTTTTACAGTATCTATATTGATTTCTTTAATTTCCATTTAATTTTTCCTGTTTAGTTTTGTTAGTTTTGTTTACTATCAATGGAGGTCTATGCCTTTCACTGTTATTTTTTATTGAATTTACTAATTCACGGACATTCATTTTTGTTAATTTATCATCGTATGCTTTCTGGAGTAATCTTATACGTTCATCTCTTGATAATCCTTTTGTTTCGGTTACTATGCTTGGGCTTAAAGTTTTTAGATGTTCTGGCAAATTTAGACTATGCCTGTCTGTTGCCCATAATATACTCATTTCACTTATAGAAAATTTATCAGCAATATCTTTATTAGGAATACCTTGTTCTTTTAACTTAACAATCTCTGCATCTCTTTCATAGATATAGTCCTTGCTGATTTTTGAAGGATTGAAACTACCTTTGACTTTGATAGAATTCTTGTTCAGTACTAATTTCTTTTCCTGGAGTTCTGCTTGAAGTTTTACTGCATTAAGTATCACATTAGGATCCCGTTTCTCTTTTCCTTGCATTTCTGTAAACACTAACTTGCTTAGATCCTTTTGTAATTCAGAATATAATTTTATAGAATTATCGTCGATGTTCGCATTGATAGAATCCTTTATGCATTTATTTATCAGTTTATCGTCAGTTATTTTTAACAATGATTTTATTTCTTCTTTATTGAAACCTTTCAATATCAATGATTCAATTTGATTTTTTAATACAGGATCATCCATTTTATTCGCATCTAGCCTTTTGCAATATCAATAATCTCACTTATATAAATCTTCTTATTTCTTGTTTCTTGAGTAAAATTTATATAATCTGATTCATATATTTTATCATGAAAAAAGAGATGCCTTATAACCTTACAAAGAAGAATATCACATTCAAGTATAGGATACAAATTCCCTATGAGTCGGTTTGGTTATCTACTACCTCTTTCCGACTATAATCATTGCAGGTTGGGGTTTAGGATCATAGGTTAATAAACCCATTCGACCGAGTATCTACTTGAAAATTTTTACTACTGACAGAAATAACTTACTAAACTCTTTTCTTTATCAATCTAACAAAAGTATTAGCCAATGTTGGATATTTCTTTTTGAATCTAATGAACCTTTTCTTTGGTAATGTTCCAGATTCATATTCACCATATATCTCTGCAAACATTTCTTCAGGTATCTTAGCGGTTCTATAACCTTCTTCTTTAAGCACCTTATACATATTAGTTTTCTTTGCCTGTTGTACAACGCGTTTTGGAAACTGTTTGATATGTAATCTTCTGAGTTTATAATGTCCGAGTTCATGCGCGAGCGTTGTTGCCTTTTCCCGGCCTTTCAAATCATCCTTTAAGTATATCTTATTTTCATTATATGCTGAGAATCCGATATATTGTCCTTTGATTTTATAAGGGACATTTTGTATCTTAGGCGGATTCTTGAACTGTTTTCTTATTTTTGAAAGCCTCATTTTTTAATAATCTGTTTTTTGTTTATCATATATTGCTATTATCTTATCTATTCTTGGATCGTATATGACTATACGATTTTCTTTCATTAATATCCTGTTCCAAGATTCAGCGAATGTGTCTGTCACATCTTCAAACTGTTCTAATCTTAATTGGGATATCGTGTGTCTATATTGTCTGTCACCGTTACCATTTCCGTTATTTTCTGGAACATCATCTTGAATCCCCATAATATAATTCAATAGCCTATTTATGCTTTTTTGTTTCATTTGTGCAATCAAAGTAGTATGAGGAGATAATGTCAATGTCATTAGTGTGGAGTTTTATAACCTGCTCTTCGTCCAAGTTCTCTAAGTTTATTAGGATTCTTAGCACCTGTTGAACCAAACTTTATTTTCCGTACCTTCCAGGCTTTCTTTAAAGATAGTTTATGCTGTCGTGTCATGTTATAAGAAGGATTCTTTTTCCCTTCCCAGCGTGAACCATGATCTTTAGCATGTTGCTGATAATTATGTTCAAGTTTTAAATTAGAAGGACGATTATCTGTTTTAATCTCATTTCTATGATGCACTATTTCTTTGGGTCTTAAAGGTCGGTGTATTTTCTTTATCATTACCATTTCATGTTTAGGTCGATAGTATCCTCTATGAGCATCCCATGACATCCAATACCCTGTAGCCTTATCATAATAATCTTGTCTCATTTTAATCAATGTAACTTAACCATTTGAGTTATATAAATCTTGCTAGTGTAACCCTCCAAAACATTCATTTAGGATTTGGTAGCGATTATTAATAAGTTATCATCAAGTTTAATCTTACTGAATTTAAAACCAGTGTCAGAGAACCATTCTTTTATCTGGTTTGGAAAATAAAAGAAATCTTTATTAGTTAAAAGTCTTCTAAGGAACGCGCCCGTGTGTGATAACGCGTTCGATGAGGTTATTATCACTGAGCCATTCTTTTTTAGGTTCTTGTAGCAATTCTCTATGAATTCTTTTCTAGGTTCATAACCATTAAGACAATTGATAGTATTATTAAGACAGACTATGTAATCAAACTGTCTAGGGTTCTTGTATTTTTCAATATCTATATAATGGTATTCCCCGCGCGGTTCATTGACCTTTGAAAGGTTTATCATCTTTTCAGAGTTATCAATGCCTATTACTTTACAGTTTCGTTTATTGATCAGGTAGGATACTTCTCTACCGGGCCCGCAACCTGCAGATAACACTGTAGAATTCGGTTCAATCATCTTCAATGCAATACCTGAAGGATCATTATCCTTGTATTCTTCTTGCATTATTCTTACATACTCTTTATCATTCTCCCAACTCTTCACCCATTCACTATTAGTTTGCTTGTTACCTTTGAGTATTACAAAAATGCTTTTTAGTCTCATACATATTTTAGACAATATTGCCCTTTTATATTTAATTATTCTGGATTATAGAAATATAGAAAAAAAAGAAAAGAAAAAATAATCCTATCACTTTACAGATGCTACATTTAAAGCGTCTACAAGTTTACCGTCGGAAGTCTTTGTTTTATAGAGATCAAATGATAAAGAATGTCCTATCCACTGTTTGCTGTCTTTGCCTAATGATTTTTCTATCACTCTTGCATTAGTCTTGCTACAATTGAATATCTTATCTTCTCCAGCAAAGTCTCCGGCTATATGGAATTGTTCTGTTCCGAACTTTTCAGATTTAGAGAACTCTCCTTCGTTCTTTATTATGAACGAACTTGCAGGCATCTTCTTTATATCATCCGGTTTTAAAAAGCTTCCCGATGCTTTGGTCCAGTTAGAAATATCAGCCAAGGTATGAATACCTCCTTTCATTCGCTTCATTATCAATCAGTCTTTTTGTTTCCATGTTTTTTGATGCACGGTGAATGAATCACATTTGCATTTGGAAATAAATTAGTTATTCTATTTAAAACTATGCTACTGGAAGGAAGCAGAGTCGGACTGCTGTTTCTTGCACTTCAGGCAAGTGATCTCCCGTTGAACTATCCATCCTTATATTCATGTTGCAGCAATATTTAAATATATGCGGATAATCAGATATGGATGAAAAAAGAAAAGAAGAAAAAGAATCAAGAACCAGAAAGTTTTAGTTGGTTTCTGATTGG
>JALNYV010000035.1 GCA_023229785.1 Candidatus Dojkabacteria bacterium
ATTAAATGCCAATTAGAGATTGTTTGGAATTGACAGGATCAGTAGTGACAGTGACTCGAAGTGTTGTGACTCCTGATGGCATGGGAGGAAGTACAACCACTTCAACTATAACTGGTTTACCTAGAGCCGCTTTGTGGAGTCCTAGTCAATCAGCAAGTTATATCTCTGATAAAATGGCAAGGGTATCGACTCATATATTGATAACCGAACCTGCTGATTATACGTTTACTGATAATGATTCAATAGTTACTTATAATAATAAGTCATACAAGATAGTTTCTCCTAGTGATGATATAATGGAGAAAGGAGAAATTATGATGACTGGTTTGGAAAGATTATCATGAATATGAAAACAACGACCAAAATGAAATGGAATGGCTCTGAGGTAAAGATACAAGGAAAGAAAGCGATTAATAAATCAATATATGAAATTGGATTGGTGGTGGAAGGGCAAGCAAAAGAATTATGCCCCGTAGATTTTGGATATTTGAAGGCATCTATAAATACCCAATCGAGTCAAATGGGAACTGATATTGAATTACCAAGTGATTATAGTTCTAAGACTGCCGAACTGTATTTTTTGGATGGAAAACAAGTAGAGGGATTTAGAAAAATAACAGTACCGACAAAGGATAGTGAAGTATTGGTAGGTTCGGCGATTTCATACGGACCATACGTGGAATTCGGCACCGTGAAAATGAATAGTCAACCTTTTCTCCGGCCTGCATTGGATTTGGCAAGAGGAAAAGTATTAACCTTGTTATGGGATGGGGCTAAATATTATTTTGGTGATTATCTATTAAGAGGGAGAAAGTAAATGTCACCAAGTCAGCTTGTCGGGTATTGTCTTGCTCAAACTTCCTCAGTGACAAACATTACTTCAACTAGAATATATAATGGAATGCGCCCTATTGGAACTATAGTACCTTGTATCAATTATTTTGAAATGGCAGGAACACAAAGGCTCAATGGATTCGAACGATCTACTTATTCTATAAATTGCAGGGCTACCACGGCGGAAACGGCACTACAATTGGCGAGAAAAGTAGTTGATATATTTCAAGGGACAAGTGGTACAGGTATTTATGGTGATATGAATAATTTTGAAATAACCAGGGCAAGTTTAAGACAACAGCAAGGACTCATTCCTGAAACTGCCGATAATCTTTATAATTGCCCGGTTGATATATTTATTGTATATCCAACGTCAAGCGTAAGTTAGAAAGGAGAAAGAATTATGCCTATTTATCAGCAAAGTACGGTTACAGATGGAAAGGTAGAAGTTGGAAACTATGCGATGTATGTAGCTTCCACGGCGGGAACTACGGTCGGTGGATCATGGATTAATTTAGGTGCGGGAATGGTTAAAACACTTAATTATACTTCCGAGCCTTATACTTCCCAATCAGGGAACTCCGTTGATCCTATTCAGGGAATTGCAAGAGAAACCTGCACAATTGATATTGATTTGATTGAATATGATGGTTCTAGTTTCTCAGTGTTGTCTGGTGGTTCCATATCAGGTACTTCTGGATCATTGCTTGTCGGTGGACAAACAAATGTCATGGCTGGAAAGGGATTGAAATTAGTAAATACCAGAAAGCTAGCCACTGGTTCCACGCAGACAACCACATATGTATTTAATTATGTGTTCCTTAATGGTGGATTCAGTACTAGTCCTAAATCTGATAATGATACCGATCCAGTTAATCTTTATAGTTTCTCGATCCTTGCCAAGCAATATCTAACTGCACAGACCATTTTCACTAAGACGGTGGCATGATGAAAGTAGAGAATTTGGATATTCTTAGACCAGCACCTAGGTTTATCCAGTTGGGAGAAAAGGATATTGATGTATCCTTTATCCCTTGTGGGATCACTTTCGAGGTCGATGCTATAATCCAGGAATTGCAAAAAATGGATCAGAATAAATTATTGGAAAATGGCGTTGAGACTAAAAGAGCTTTTGAATTATCGGTAGAATTATGTGTTGCTTTTTGTTCATATAAATATCCAGAGATGGATAAGAATTGGTTTTATGAGAATACTGATGCAAAACAGATTCAGGCTTTTTCTTCTGCAATAAAAGATGCTTTAATGCGGGCTTATGCCGGAGTGGAGAGTAGCCCAAAAAACTTGAAGGCGACCAAGAAACAGACGTAATTGATCTTGGTCGCCTTTTTGCCTCAATGGGTTTGTTATATGCATGGGCTACAAAAGAATATCTGTTGTGGGAAATGACAATTGGGCAGATAATACTTTATCATAACAAAGGGATGGACATAAAATATCCCGATCCTAAAAAGACAAATGGTCCTTCATTGTTGAATTACTCGGCGGATGAGCTTAGAAAAATAAGGGATGAAATAATGCCTAGACAAACCAAAGAAGAATTACAGCAAAAATATGGGGATATATAACATGGGTTTTCAAACCATTGGCGATATGGTAGTAAGTATTACTGGAGAAAATTCTCAATTTGATTCAGCTATAGACAAATCTGAAAAAAGGTTTTTAGGATTTAGTGCTAAGGCCATCAGTATTGGTAAATCCTTGACTATGTTTGTAACTGCTCCATTATTAGGATTGGCCGGGGCTGCATTGAAATCTACTGCTACGATGGAAGCTCTTGAAGCTTCATTTGCAGTAATGATTGGCAATGCAAAGCAAGCTACAATTTTAATGAATGATTTGAAAAGAATGGCTGCGGTAACACCATTTGAAACTACTGATCTTGCTAATGCTTCTAAAACCTTATTACAATTTGGTACTAATGTAAAAGATTTACTTCCTACATTGAAAATGCTTGGTGATGCTTCCGGTGGCAATAATAATAGATTCAATTCTATGGCATTGGTATTCGGGCAGATACAATCCATGGGCAGACTCATGGGGCAAGATTTATTACAATTAATAAATGCTGGTTTTAATCCATTACAAGAAATAAGTAAGAAAACTGGTGAATCAATGGCTGTTTTAAAAGAGAGAATGAGTAAGGGTGGGGTTTCAGCAAAAGAGGTTGCAGAAGCTTTTAAGACCGCAACTTCCGAAGGTGGCAGATTTTTCAATGGAATGAATATTGCGTCAAAAACCCTTGAAGGATTAATTTCAACTTTAAAGGATGATATTTCTACATTTGGTAGATCGATGGTGGATGGTTTTCTTCCTGCTATAAAAGATACTGTTAAATATATAAGTTCATTAGCTCAATATCTTACAAATCTTGATGATGGAACAAAAAAAACAATAGTGAATGTAGCTTTGTTTGCTGCCGCTTTAGGGCCATTGGCTTTTGCATTAGGTACTTTGACCAAGGCAATGTCGGCATTGAAAGTAGCTTCTTTATTCTTGATTGAAAATCCAGTGGTACTTGGAATAGTCGCAGTGGCTGCTGGAATAACTGCGATAGGTGTTGCTGCGCTTGATGCTAAAGTAAAACAATCACAATTGAATGCTGAGATAAAAAAGACAGAAGATGCAAAAAAACCTTTGTCTGATGTTGATAAATACAATCAAGCATTGAAGATTCAAATGGATGCCGAGAAAAAACTTATAATATATAAAAGAGAATTGAATGATGTAGTCTCTGATGATCCAATTTTGCAAGCTGGTTATGTTAAGGCAACTAATTCGTTAATACGGGATCAAGAAGCATTGATCAAACTTTCTAGTATTATGCTTCCTGTATTAAAATTACAAGCAGATGCAGAGAGGAGTTTAAATGCTTCCTTGGTTGATCATGCAGAAGTTGCAGAGAAAATTGCTAATACTTCAATAACTAAGACAATCCCATTTCAACAAAAACAAACTAGAGAACTTCAATTAACCAATGACGCTTATGATTCATTGAATGATAAAGTACTAACCAATACTGAAGTTACAAATGAAAATATACTATCCATGGATAATATGGCTAATGCATTGAAAGATATGGTTACACAAACTGATAAAGCTATAGATGATCTTGCCCTGCCTAAATGGGCATCGGATGTAGATGCTGGATTTGAAATGGTGGGACAAACAGGAAATGATCTTTTTAGAACGCTGGTTCCTGAAGTTAAAAATCTTGGAGATGTAACAGTTGCACAGACAGTACGGATGATCGATGCATTATCTTCTGTTGCAGAAAATGGTGATGTAGTCAAAGCATTCAATTCCATGGCAAAAAGTATTGCCGGTACATTAGGTCCGGAAGGGGCTATTGCTATAGCATTTTTGAATCTTGGAGAAAAACTCAATGAGGTTGTAAGAAATATAAATGCTGATATACTGGAAGCCCAAGGCGGATATGCAGATAAAATAATGGGAATTGATTTGAGGATAGTAAATGCAAAAATGGATAATAGACAAAAAGAATATGATAATGCTGTTTCCAATTTAGATAAATTAGGATTATCAGAACAAGAATATGCAGATGAAAAAATAAGATTAGAAAATGCATTTAATAAGGATATGAAACAGTTTGCAAAAGATAAAGCAATATTAGATCGAGATATAGCACTTGCACAAATAAAAATTGATAAACAAAAAGCCATAGCTGATATGGGATTCCTTGGATGGATTACAGGTAAATCGAAAGAAGTTGGTAATATGTATGATGACTTAATTACTTTAGTTCAGGCAACTCCTTTACCAATGGCTCAAGGTGGAATTGTCATGCCTTCGATAGGTGGAACAGTGGCGAGGGTAGCAGAAGCAGGACAGCCAGAAGTTATTTTTCCATTAGATCAATTGAACAAGTTTTTACGGGATGTGCCTTCAACCAATACTGGTGTTTCTGGTGATAGCGGGGGAAATATAAATCTAATTGTTCAGATAGATTCAGAGCCCATATTGCAAAAGATATTTCCTGCCACTAGAAACAGAACAGTTAGGATAGATGCTGGAGCGGTAGTATAAAAGGAAGGTGTAGTTTTGCGCATAGCCTACGACAATATAATAGATGATTTATTAGCTTCATCCATAACAGCTTTGACTACTGCCACTGGATATACTGTAATGGATGTGCAGGATCAGAGATTATCTACAAGATGGGTAAGTAGTACATCTACTACTCAAAGTATAACTATAACATTGCCTACATTATCAGAATACCCTGACAGCACAACAGGAACCACAGCTATTTATCATTTTGAAAGTACTACAGAAGGATTTATAGCATCAGGTGGAATCGCCACAACTACTACGATAATTGGGTGTATTTCATTGACGGCAACTACTGCCAATTCGAGCATCCAACATAGTGGATTGACAATAGCAAGTGGAGCAGATATTTATATCAAAGCTAGATCATCGGCGGGGCTGGCCACAACGCTTACAATACTGCGAGGGGCCTCCACAGTAACCACGATAACAGGAATGACCACTTCATTTACAATATTGAAAGCAATAATTTCTGGAGGGGCAACAGCAACTACTCTATCAATTGTGGGGAATAATGCTGCCTCTTCTGGATCGGTATTCGATATTGATTGGGCATATGCGGGTACCGGAGCTTATACTTCTACCTTAGCCGATCTATCAGGGAATGGGAATACTTTAAATATTTTTGGCAGTACTCCAATAGCAGGAAGTAGTGGAACTGTTCTTTCGCGCGACGGCATCAACGACTATGAGCGAACCACGAACGTTCTCGCGAGCGTGCCGGATGTTTGGCATTATCATGAAGAGTTTCCGAATGGGCATGCGCAGACGGCGGACTATCAGGCGTTCATGAATTACAAAATAGCCTCAACCACTCTTGGCTATTTTGTTGTTTATCATAAAGCCAGCTCAGACAACATATATTTAAATTATTGCAACGGAAGCACAGCGGGTACTATTGATATGGCTTCCTTTTTCACCGGATTTTCCTCCACCCGCATTGTCATAGATATAATCATCAATTGGCTCACTGGGGTAATACTGATCTATCGTAACGGTTCCTATTTTGGAACCGCGACAATGACCACCCCGGTTAAGCCTACAGCGGGAAGCTATTTGTACTTCGGATCATACCAAGGCACAAGCTATCCTTGTGCCGGCGTCTGCGACCGCCGCAGGTTGTATTCACGAGCGTTGTCGGCAAACGAGATATTGAATCTTTATAACAATGAAAGATTTGTTTCGGAATCCTTTGGCCTTGTTGGACATTGGAAAGTAGATGATGGATTAGAGATAAATACTGCTGCCATATTAGGACACAATCTGTTGTCTGGCACTACTGCCAAGATTCAAGCTACAAATAACAATTCAGATTGGACTTCCCCAGAAATAAATACTCAATTGGTTGTAAATGATTCAATGATACTTAATTTTGCAACTACTCAATCAGTCTATAAATATTGGAAGTTTTCTACTACCGGTCAAGCATCTATAGAGATAGGCAGGTTATGGTTGGGAAGTTATATTACAATTGATCCCTCTTCATTACTTGATTTCAAGGTAAGTAAAAAAAGATCGGATAATGTATCCCATGGGAGAAACCGGCAGAAGTGGGCGAGCATAGGAATTGGATGGAGAAAGTTTGAATTTAGTTTCCCCCCTACTAATGAAACTATGCTTTATTTAATACAGTTATTATATGATGCTGTAGGAAATCATAGTTCATTCTTGTTTTGCAATCTGGATGTTTTGAGAGAGTGGGCTTTAACCGAACCTTGTTATGTGTCAATAATTGGTGATTTAGGGTTTAATCATCTTGAAAGGTTTAAATATGAATATTCTTTATTATTGGAAGAGGAAAAATAATGGATAATATTGGTGTTATTTATGCATTGAAAAATAGGAAGAACAATAAATATTATATAGGACAAACTACACAATCTGTTAAAGTAAGATTGAAAAATCATTTAATATCAAATAGCGCCATAGGAAATGCTTTGAGAAAATATGGAAAAGAAAATTTTGGAATAAAAGAATATAAAGATATTAGGATTGATTGGTTAGATTGGTTTGAAATAGAGATGATTGCACATTATAATAGTATTTGTCCTAATGGATATAATATAATGTTGGGTGGACAAGTATGTAGAATTTCAGGAGAAATTGATCCTGAAGTTATTAAAAAAAGAGCAGATAAATTGAGAGGAAGAAAAAGAAACCCAGAACTTATTAAAGAGCAATCAGAAAGAATGATGGGACATAAAACTAAAAAGGAATCCATAGAAAAAATGAGCAAAACTCATAAAGAATTGTGGAATAAAATGACAAATGAAGAAAAAGAAAAAAGAAATATAGGTAGTATAGTAAAAAAAATAAGAGAAACAGAAGAGGGCAGAGAAAAAATAAAACAAGCTCATAAAGGACATGTTGCTTGGAATAAGGGCAAACACTTAACAAAAGAACATGTACAAAAATTAATAGATTCTCATAAAGGAAAACCTAATAATCAATTAGGTTTAAAAAGAAATAATGAAACAAAAAAGAAAATGAGTTTGGCTAAAAAAGGAAAGCATTATGAAGGGTTAGTTCATTATAAAAAATAATATGTGTAGAAACTGGTATTATTTTTGGCTCTATAAAAGAAGCAGAAAAAGTAAACAATATCCATGGAATATGTCGATGTTGTAAGATAGTGACTGCAACTGCTGGTGGATATCATTGGCAATATTATAAGGAGTCCGTATAATGGCTTTTTCTGATGAATTATCTAAATCGGTATCTCAATTCAGAATATTAATACAAATTGACAGTAAGGATACTTTATATGCAGGTAGATTTTCTTTTGATGCTTTTACTCCAATAGGAAGCGCCGTTCCTTATGAAGGTAGATTATTGTCGGCTCCGAAAATAAGTATTAATAGGGATTCAAATCAATTTGGAATACTTGTTTTTAGTTCATCAGGATTTACTCTAAATAATGCTGATGGAGAGTTTGATCAATTATTAGTAAATTATAATGTGATAGGTGCTACAGTCAGGGTATGGATAGGATATGATAATATTGATATTAGTACTTATGTCAATATTTATACTGGATATGTAGAGACTATAAATATAAATGAGAATCAGGCATCATTTTCTATTTCTGATTCACGAAAGAGATTGAAAACAGGTAATAGTACTGATATTAGTTTCGTTGATGCCGTGCAAGGCATAGAAAATATTTTGCTTGGAAACTATACCATTACCGCAGGAAGCACCTATTTTGATGTAACTGCTATGACTGCTGCAAAGGCGCTTGCTTATGATGTGGTACGGATCGCCCCGGATAATGATACGGTGGATGCAGCTATCGAGGACTGTGTCAAAAGTACTATGGGGTTTTTCTTTATTGATGGTACAGGCAAATATAGTTATAAGATGGTGGATACAGCAGCTACTTCAGTAAGTACAATAAACAGATATGATATAATAAACAATACTTCTATCAATTATAATGAATCAGGAATAATAGCTAGTGTGAGTGTTGAAAGTCCTAAACAAGAATGGGGTATAATAGGGACAGTCACCAGCACAATAGGTAATATTATGGTAGTGCTTAGTAATGGATATATATTAAGCGGCGCTTATGGGACTCCAGGAGGCATATATAGATCAACAGATAGATTTTCTTCTTGGAGTGTAGTTAAAACATTTGGTGCTGGAGCTGAGGGAGTTGATCAATTTGTGCCCTTGCGAACAGGAACAGTATTGGCTCTTACTTCAAATAGAACAAATACAACTGATGCTAGTTCTGAATCTATATATCGATCAACTGACTCTGGGTCATCATGGTCGAATGTACAGACTTTAGCTCGACATAAATGTGGGGTATTCAACACAAGCATAGAAACTATAATAGCTGTTTATTCTGGTAATGATGGAGTTACAGCAACTTCAACAGCGATATGGCAGAGTTTGGACAATGGAAGTTCATTTAGTGGTATAGCTGCATCAGGAGTTTCAGGCAAATTAATTTACCAAATGGTTTATTCTACTACAGATTCTTGTATCTATGCTATTGCTCAAGATAGTAATGGTTTTGAGACACAGGCTACAGTATTTTCTGTAATGCGTTCGACCACAGGTAGTGCTTGGACAACTTTGCGAACAGTATCCACTGCATATTCTAGTGGATCAGTATTTGCTCATGCGATAGCTGTATGGGGAGAATATTTGGTTGTTGGATATGTAGATCATTCTGCATATGGAGGTTCTCCATTAAGCACTATGAGCATTCAAATATCGAGAGATAATAAAGCAACATATGCTACAGTTGCGAGCTATGAAATTTCTGCAAGTCCTATATTCTTTTACCACTTTCCATTGGCCAATATAGATTTTGCTATGAAGATTGATTTTGATGTTGGGGGCGGATTATATTATTCTGTTTATAACAATGGTTTATTTATAGCAGAAGCTTCTAGTATAAATGCAGATTCAATTGTCCCAGCATTGATTCGAAGAGCTATTAAAAATCCAGCAGAATTTGTTTTAGATAAATACAATGGCTTACTTTATACAGTTGATTATGACTGGGTAAATAGTTCTCTTGATGTTGCTATAAAGTCAAAGATGGATATTGGATATCTGTGGGCTCTTAATACTTCTTATAAAGCTTCTACATATTCCCAATATGGCATCGATACCTTGAAGCATTTCAATACAGTATTTGCTTATTATTCTGATGCACAATTATTAGGAACTGATCTTATAGAATATTTCAAAGATTTACATGGCAACTTATCTATAACAACTCCTATGAAATATTACACTGTCAATATCGGGGATAATGTCGATGTACAGATATGGCGGGAGACCACCAGCTTTCTCGGAACT
>JALNYV010000010.1 GCA_023229785.1 Candidatus Dojkabacteria bacterium
TAAACCTATGGAAGTCTTTGATGAAGCAGCAAAAAAGAAAGATGAATTAATAGCTGAAAGAGCAAGGGCAAAATATATCTTTACCAAAGATAGGGCATATTCAAATGGCAATATCCCAATGGTTAAAGAGGGAATGGCTGCATTAAATAGATTAGATCAGAATAATTATAAAAAGACAGAGTATGTAGCCAATAAAGGGAAGATGACTTATGAACTCAGCAAAGCACAATATGATTACTTTAAGACACTAAAGGAACAAGAGAAGGCCAACATACCAACCACGCCTAAAAAGTCCACTGGTGAGCCTGTGGTGGCGAAAGAAGCAGTCAAGATAACAACCACTAAGTCCGGTGATAGCACCATTACTGTTCCTAAAGCATCCAAGGTTACGACTTTGGCAGAACAGAAGAAGTATCTCTTGGCTGAAATAGATGTTGCCTTGAAGGATGCTCCTGAAGGTATGAGTGTTCCAGGTGACTTGGAAGATAATAAAAAAACCTTTGGAACTGTAACAATTGAAGTTCCAGGTGATGGAACATTCACGCTTATTAATAACAAGACAGCACTTCAGGAATTTAAAGATAAAAGAGTTAGCAAATTAGATACCTCAGTACCAAAACCAGGAACAAAACTTGATAGAGTTATTCCACCCAGAAGAAAGTTTACAGGTACTACTCTTGATGAAAAAGCTGAGGAAATCTTTGCGGATAATAAACGTACTTTAAAGAATATTGGTAAAGATATTAAAACCATTTTGACTTCTACCAGGGGTTCGATTGGTGATGTTGAACTGACACAGGAAAGAAAAGAAGCACTTGAAAGGCTGATGCAGGATGCTAAAGATGTTGGTCAATCTTTTTCTGATTTCTTAAAGTCCGAAGGTTTTTCTTCTTCTGAAGTTGATAAAATTCTAGAACTTCAATCTAAAATGACATTAGCTATGGAACCACCGGAAGAACCTGTGGAAGAAGCTGACGTTAAGAAAATGATTGATGAAGCTATCAAGATCGTAAAACAGGAAGAAGGCAACTATCAGAAAATCCCTGAGAATACAGTTAATTATTTTGGTTTAACAGCAGAAGAATTTGAGGACAAAGAAGGCGTAACAATTCCGGTTGTGAAACAGATGAATCTTCTTGCTGAACACCAGAAAGCCTTAGACTTTATTACCCAGGATTTTGATAATGCGACAGAAATAGCCATGGGAAACAAAGAACTTCCTTTAGACATTCAACCTTTAGCTTTTGTTAAATTGTTCGGTATGGAGTTAGCCAGAAGAAATGATGTTAAGACTTTAAGAGAATATCTTAGTAATCCTAAGTCTATGATTAGAATGGGAACAGAGATAGCACAGCAATTAAAAGCAGCACATTTTAATATTGATGAATTTGATACATTTAAAACTTTACAGGAAATTCAAAAAAGGTTTACCGAGCAGTTTGAAAAACAAACCAAGAAGTCCAATAAAAATAAAGTTATAGAAGAACAGACCAAAGCTAACAAGGAACTTCAACAAAAGTTGGATGATATAAACAAAGAATTTGAAACGTACAGAGAAAAATATAATAAAGACTCGTTAGAAAACCTTGAACAAGAAACAATAAGCAAGGAAAAGAAGAAACTGCCTTTAAAGAAAAAAGCCACAGTCTTTACCGATGAAGCAGCAGCGGCAGCACATGCACGTTGGCAATCCAGACATGCCACTACAACCAATGCACTAATAAACCCTCAAGATATTCTTGATGCTGTTATTATCGGGGGAAACTTCCTTGAGCATGGAGCCATAAACTTCGTGGATTGGTCTAAAAAGATGTTAGACTTCATGGGAAAGGACATTACGCCTCACCTTGAAGATGTCTGGAAAAAAGCATCCGATGAATACAAAGTTGCAATAAAAGGCAAGATTACAGATAAGATCAATATTGTATTGGAAAACGTAGATGGAGTTTCCAAGCTCACCAAGAAGCAGAAGAAACAGCTAACCAATTCTGCACAGGAACTTGCCAAGACCTTTATCCTTGAAGGCGTACACGGAAGAGACAATATTCTTAATGCTGTTCATGATGTTATGGTTCAAGAGAATCCATGGCTTGATAAGCGCACTACGATGGATATTATCTCAGGGTATAGTCAGTATACAGAACTCAGCAAAGAAGCTGCTGACGCTGAACTCAGAGCCTATAAAGGGGAGATGCAGCAGATAGCGAAGATATGGGATATTCTTGAGAAAGGTACTGCTTCCAAGACCGGACAGGAAAGACGTACACTTGATGATAAGGAAAGGGGTCTACAGAAGATTGTAGAAAACTATAAGAAAAAATATGGAAAAGAAACAGTAGACAAAGACAAGCAGTTAAAAACAGCCCTTGATGCTATTAAAACAAGATTAAGACATGACATTTCAGACCTTGAAGCTCAGATTGTTTCCAGGCAGAAATTAATTAAAGAGCGTCATAGTGTTGCTTATGATGCTGAAACAACAGCATTAAAGAAACATCGTGATATGTTAAAAGAACAGTTTGATTCTGTCTTTGGCAAACCGGTAATGACTGATGCTCAAAGATTGCAGATGGCAATCAATGTTAAAGAAAGAATGATTAAAGAATACACCAGAAGAATTAAAGAAGGTGATTTATCTCTCTTTAAAAAGGCTAGAACTTTATTGCCTTCTGCTAAACTAACAAATTTAAATACTGAATTGGATGCCCTCAGGAAGGAATATAAGGTATTAAAGGACTTAGCTAATCCCAAGAAAACAGCAGCAGAGATTGCTTTACAGGCATACAAGACCCGAACTGAGAATCGGATTAAGCAGCTTGAAGCTAAAATACAGAGCAGGGATTTTGAAGCCAAGGTTAAAGTGGAAAGAACTCTTGATGCTGAAGGCAATAAACTTCTTGAACGTAAATTGGCTGCACAGATGGCATTTGATGCTTCTAAACGTATAGGGGATCAGATTACAGACGAACAAATACAAACCATTATGGAACAGACCAATCAGTTACGAGTATTAAAGGAAAAGTATAATCCTGCAACCCGAACATGGGAAACCAAGGAAGATGGGATTGCCTTTGGTCTGGCATTATTCGACTTCCATAAATATATCGACAATATTAGCAACATCGAGTTTTCTAAAATTACTACGCAAATTAATGCTAAACGTAATGAAATAGCAACTACTTGGAAAGAAGGTTACAGGGCAAGATCAGCTTGGGATGTATTTGTTTCTGGTTATCAATTGGCATCTGATCTATGGGTTGCATCTAAAGCATCTTACGATAACAGTTTCCATGGCAGACAAGGTATAGGCGTTTTATATCGTTATCCTAAAATATGGGCGCAGAATTTCATTAAATCCTTTGATACTATTGCAAAAGAATTAAAGGGAATAGATGCACAATCGGCAATCATGGCTAATGTTTATTCTAATCCTTATTTTATGGATGGATCATTCAAAGATGCTAATTTAATACCAAAACATGAAGAAATGTATCGAACATCTCTTCTCGGAAGAATACCTGTATTGGGAAGAGGATTTAAAGCATCTGAAAGCTCTTATGCTACCAGTGCTATTTTAGCCAGAACTAAAATATATACCCAGAGAGCAGATGCTGCTAACGCTCCGTTTTTAGCTTCTCATAAATACCTGTCTACTCTTTTACAAAAAATGGCTTTATATAAATTCATGTCTGAATGGTTTGGTCGTACAGGCACAGACATGACCGACAAACAGAACAGAAAAGCACTGGGAGCCATCATCAACTCTTTTACTGGCAGGGGTGGAGCAGATTGGACGAACTCTGGTATAGCCAGATTTATATTTTGGGCTCCAAAGATGATACAGGGTAATCTGGACCTGGTTCGACAGGCATTTGGGTTTGGTATTAACGGGAAAACCCCTTCAAAGTATGCTGTATCTATTGCACAAGAACATCTGGTAGCCAAAACTGTAGCCATTACAACAATATTATCTGTCCTTTCTGGATTAAATGCGGCTTTAGGTGGAGATGATGATGCTGTTGAGCGTGATCCTAGAAGTACCAATTTTGGAAAGTTAAAGATTGGGAATACTCGATTTGATATTACAGGCGGTTTAGCTTCATACATTACACTTATTTCAAGAATTTTAACCATGAAAGTCAAGAACAAATATGGAATAATGGAGGATTATAGTTGGTATAATCCTGAACATAATAGTTTTATTGGAACAACAGGAATAGGTCTTGTAACTCAGTTTATAATACAAAAAACCAATCCTCTAACGCAAGTATTTGTAGAAAGATTCTTAACAGGGAAAACCTTTGCTGGTGATAAACCTACATGGGAGGGAAGTTTACCTATTCCGATTATTGGTGCAAATATATACAAATTGAAAGATGAATTTACACCAAGTTCTGTAGGTGGTGTTGTTGCAGACTTCTTTGGTATTTCAGCTAACACGTATGATGTTATGAATCAGAAATGGGAAACCAAGTCCAGCAAGGAAATGAGAGAGTTTAAATCAACTGTCCCAAAAGAAATGTTTGAATTGGCTAACAAGAAAGCTAATATGTTATTTCAGGAATGGTATAAAACAAGAAATGCGGATTTTGATTTCCTAGAAGCTGGAACAGCAGAAAAGAAGATGAAATATATAACCAAGAAACGAGAAGAGTTTAAAAAGGAAGCATTTGATACTTTTGGTTTTAAACCTTCCAGAGAAGATTAGGAGGATACATGGGAACACTTTTCAACTACCCAAAATTCAAGGCTTTTGACAGCAATGGTAATCTTCTTGTTGGGGGGAAACTTTATACATTTGTTCCCGATACCGTAACTCAGAAAGCTACATATTTTGATTCAGACCTAACTACACCGCATACAAACCCTGTGATCATGGATGCAAGCGGAGAAGCTACCATTTATTTTGATGGGTTATATGACATTATCCTTACTGATGCTGACGATGTTCAAATATGGACAATGGATGGCGTAGGTGGTGGTGGTGGTGTAACCTTTGCTGGTGGTACTGTGGCTGTTGGAGAAGTGGCTGTCTTTAATGATGTGGGCGGTGTAGCAATTAAAGGTGGTGCAGATACAGTTATAACAACCGGAGGGGTGATATTAAACAATGGTATTACACTTGATGGTGTGAGTATTAGTAAGTTAGATATTCTTGTTGAAGGTGGTGCTACTTATGCTGATCTTGAAGCTAAAGATGGAACATTTGCTGATCTTACTATAACGGGAGATTTTATTATAGGTGATGATCTTTCTGTGACGGGAGATATTCTGGTTGGAACAGGACAGCCTATTATCAAGGGTACATCTGCTGATGATATCAGTATAATGAATAATGATGGTGTTGCCTATGCTGATCTTCATTGTAAGGGTATTATCTCAGATGAATCTGGTGGCTACAGAGAAGGAAAGCTTTTATTTGATGGGGAAACAGGAATTGCCATAGCAACGGCAGGGACAATTATCACTGGTGTTTCAAGGACTGCTTTAGGTACATATAGAATTACTATTGATGATACATTGGTTAATCCTTTAACAAATGCTGTTATTAATATGGCTGGATTTTATACACCTGTTAATCCATCTATTCTTAGACCTAGCACAGCTGAACCTACAGGATATTTTGGAACATTAATGACACCATATGTAGATAGTTACAATACTCCTTGTTTTACTTTAACAGATTATCCTGCAATGGGAGGACATTTAGAAGCACCTCCTGATTTATTATATAGAACTTATCAACCAGGAGTAATATGTAGAATCGTTGATATTACTACAACTTATATTGATATAAAAACTACGGTAACAGTTAATCATGTTGGCATGAGGGATGGGGCTGGTTTATATCAAATTGGTAATCTTCCCGATTGGCAAACAGACGAAGTTTATGACATTCCATGGGTTTCTTTTCATATAAAGGAGGTTTTAAGCTAATGCCAAAGTTTAGTGAAAATTCATTAAAGTTATTGAGAAATGCACATCCAGATTTACAGGTAATTATGAATGAAGCAATTAAGCATATAGATTTTACAGCTATATGCACTTACAGGAACCAGGCAGATCAGGACCAAGCATACAGTGAAGGAAGATCAAAACTTAAGTATCCTAAATCCAAACATAATCAAAAACCTAGTTTAGCCGTAGATATAGCTTTTTATTATCCGACACCACCACACATAAGGTATGACGATCCAAAAACCGCTAGTTATTTGGCTGGATACATAATGATGATAGCAAAAACAATGAATATAAATTTACGATGGGGTGGTGATTTTAATATGAATAATATAGCTAGCGATCAAGATTTTTTTGATTCCGCACATTTTGAATTAATATGATTTTTATAATTACGTTTTTTATCACATTCTTTACAAAGATAACTGAAACCTGTTTTGAAAAATTTGTTTTTATAAAAAAGACTTATATCTTTATATTGTTTACATACAGAGCATTGTTTGTGTCCGTCTTCTATTTTATATTTAAGATTATGCAAACGAGTATGTTCAGAACTTATCATTACTTGCAAATTTTCTATTCTGTTATCTTTAGTATTTTTATTAATGTGATGGACTACTTCAGTGGAAAGAAGCTTTCTTTGCAAAACATTTTCAATTATCAGTCTATGCTCCAATACTTCTTTAATTCTAATATAAGGGTTTGGGGAAGTAGAGGAGGCACGATAACATTTATTAGAACAATATTTTTTATTGGTATTGTATTTAGTAGTGTATATATCCTGTCCACAATGCAAGCAAGATTTAATGGTTCCTGTTTTTCTCAAAGAATAGGTACATTCCTTAGAACAACATCGAGGGATATGTTGCTTGCTTTTTATAACATATATTGGTTTTCCGCAATATGCACATGGCAGCATTGTTCCATTTCTATTGTGGCTAGGTTTGCCGGCCCTTGCTTTATTATTTCCCGATGTTCTGCAACTAGCGCAACAATATTTAAAACCGGCTTGTCGAGCAGGAGACATATAAATTTCTTTACCACAATAAGTACAGATCATAAGTTTACCAGTACGGTTTTTCATCTTGAATCAATAACACAACTATGGAACAATATCAATATGTATAATAAAAAGGAGTTCTGCTTATGACACCGGAAGCTATTATAGGTATTTCTCTGGCAGCTGCTGCGCCAATAACAATGGCTATCTTCAGATTACTTCCTCCTGCTGCTTCTACTAAGTCTGCTGAAGAACGTAGACATGCGCTCGTAGAACATGACCATAATGGGCGTTATATGTCCCGCAATGAATTTGTGTTGCATCAACAGAACACAGAGTTGCTTGCACAGAATTTAAGACATACAACGGAGATGTTGGCAGAGGGGATCGGAAAAGACATTGCTGAAATCAAGCAAAGAATTGACATATGGGATGAACATATGATTCAATTCTTAAAGAATGTAAAATAAGGAGGATTTATGAACAGCGTAGAAACTTTTTTCAAAGGCAATAAAACATATGTTACACTTTCCCTGACTATCCTGGGAACCATAGCAGCGTATTTTATGGGCGAAGTTTCACTGATAAATGCAATATATGCTGTTATTGCATCTTTGTCTGGTATCTTCCTTCGTTCAGGAATGAAAGCAGAGACTGTATCAATAGAGAAAACAGTTACAGAAAATGCTTCGGTTGAGCCTACCCACCCTGTAAAGCCGACATCTAATGTATCGGCAAAGAAAGCCATTGCTGACATTATAGATTCCATGTCAAAAAAAGGCGAAAACAGTTAAGGAGGAAATCATGAGAAAGATATTGAGAGGGATATGTATTGTTTGCATGGTGTTGTTTTGCTCTGTAGTCCTCAAGGCTGCAAGTTTGGAGTTGAGTTGGAATCCTAATACCACAGACGCAGATTTAGCAAGTTATAATATTTATAAGGCTTCAACTTCGGGGGCATATACTAAAGGCCAACCATTAGCTGTGATCGTAAAGGGAACTGTTACATACTCTTTACTTAACCCCGCCGATGAGATGTATTACTTTGTTGTCACTGCTGTTGATACTTCTGGAAATGAAAGTGGATTTAGTGATGAAGTATCGATTAAGGTTGATTTAACTTCACCGGTTACACCTACAGGTTTAAAGGGATTATTAAAAAAATAAATGATTTTCTGAAAAAATTGTTTGGGTAATCAGAAAATCTAATACATCTCAAACAAAAGAAGCCCTGTTATTCAGGGCTATTTTTTATTTCCTTAAGTAAGTCTTTAATGATTGTTCTAAGTTGTTCTGGTTCTAAATTCTGTGTTGTATTATCCATAGGTTTAGAAGAACCTCCTATAATTCTTTAAATTGTTTTTCCAATGCTAATAACTCCTTAGAAAGAAAAGCAATGGTTTGTTCAATGATTTTATTGTAAGTGGCTTGAGAAAAATATTTATATTGACCAGAACCATTAAGAAGAATTTGAAATTCATGTGGATTGGATGATTTGCATGGCAACTTAATTACAATACAATTATCTGTAGCATAGACATAATCGGAATCATAAAAAAGTTTGTTATTTTTATCTTCTTCCTTACTGCAAAACTCTTCTAGTTCAAAAATTGTCATATCTCCTCCTATAATTCTTTAAATTGTTTTTCTAACGCCAATAATTCCTTAGAAAGAAAAGCAATGGTTTGTTCAATGATTTTATCTTGAGTAGTCTTAGTAAAGCATCTGTATGTTCCAGAACCATTAAGTAGGATTTTAAACTCACATACAATCTTTTCACTGGTAAGCAATCTCAACTCTTCCCTCACTTCCTCAATACGTTCCTTGATTTTTGTTGCTAAAACAAATAAACTATTGTCCAAAGTTTTCCTCCTTAAAATATTCAGTAACCATTTCTATTATTGCTTCTGTAGAAAAATCATGGCATGGACAATCGCCTGTAGCAAATATGTCAAAGCAATACTCACATAAATTGGTTTTTTGTCCTCTGAGTGAAGGTTCAACACAAACAGGACAATTCAGAGAACTTTCATAATGTTTCAATAATTCATGCTCGGCCTGATAATTACTTTTTATTGCCTGTAAAAACCTGCGCTTAATTTCGCTATTCTCCATCTGCAATTCCCCACATTCTTTCATAGTTTCTATCCAATACGTCACAAACGATAAGGTCAACAAGTTCGTACCAAGGGTTCTTCCTGATATGTCCTTTGACAACTCCTTCGTCTATTTGCTCTTTATTGACAAAAACCTTGTAGATGTAATTGCCAACCTCCTTGGTTCCGGTTGAGTCGTTTAGTATAGTAATATGTAGCATAATCTTATCCCTCTATCCTGCATGTTTCTAATATTTACTTAAGCAATCTTTTTCTAATTTTAACAACTTCGCCTTCAGTCATTATTCGATGAGTTCGCAGATTACTGTGTCGGGTAATGTATATAATGTATGCTTTTTTGCTTCTTCTAATGTTTCATAAAGAACAGCCGCCTGATAATAATCAGGAGTAAATTTAACAAACCCCCGGCTTTTCCTTGCCTTGAGTGCGGAGAGTTCTGCCTCCGCTTTGGCAAGGGTAGCTTTGGTTCTTTCTAGCTCAGCTTTAACTCCAAGATGGATATCTGCTCGGAAGTATTCTTTTCTGTCAAACATCATTATTGTGTCAGGCGCAATCATGACCTTGGCTCCAATAGCTCGGGGTTCTGATGAATATTTCCGATGATTTCACAATTATGAAACTGACTCCAAGCGCAACAAGCAAAATTCGACCGACCTATTTCCCGAGCTATAAATTGAGGATAAGAATTAAACCATGTTGAATTAGCCCCCATAATGGGATTGAATTTTATATTTGCCTCATTTCTGCCAGCCTCCCATTCAACAATAAAATTAATTTTTTTGAATTTTGCTTTTTGGGAAAAAGGCCTGTTGCTCATTTCTGTTTGGATAATATCCCCCTCAAAAATATCCTTTCCGTTTTTGTCTTGGAGGCCAGTGAATTCACTAACCGTTTCTGATTGAACCCTTGTTCTATGTAAAAAGCCGTTTACGCCTGTATCAATCTGACCAGAATAAATAAAATGAAGGGTTTTATGCTCTCCTGCCATAGAAACATAAAACCCATAAAACCACTCATCCTGATATTTACCTAAAGCCCTGAATTTTATGATTCGATTAATCATTTATCCTCCACTTCTATGAGTTCACATAAGATTATATTTTCCCATAAATTTTTTCTTTTATATTTTTCAATAAGTTCAGGAAAATTAATGCTTAAATATGTTTTTCCACCCCCTGAATCAAAAGCAACATACAGCTGGCCATGCTTTTTCCTTGCTTTGAGTGTGGCAATATCCCCCTCCGCCGCAGACAGGGCGGCTTGGAGGTCAATTATATTTTCCTTTGCTTCGCAATGTCTAGGCTTACTCTTATTTATAATCTTGCCATTTTCCATTTCAAATTCAACTAAGCAGGTGCAGATAAAAGGTTGAACATTATTTAGCTTACTTCGGAGGGTGATATCCTTTGTATATCTGACACAAGGGCACAAACTTCTTTCCTTGTTGCAAACATCATAAGACAAGCAGTCGGTCGCAGGGCTTTCTAGTGGCGCCACTCTTACAATCTTACCTCTTTTTTTCTGTATTGCTTGAGATTCAGATGGCTCTAAGTATTTTTCATTAACATATAAACAGTCTAGCATTTTGATTTTACTCATGATTCAGGAAGATATTTAAACTCATAATCAGTCATATCTTTTCGTTTAAATGAAAACGTCTGAACTTCACCGTCTTGTAATCCATCCAATGAAACCAACCATTCCATATCAGTTGGCGCCGGAACCCATCCATCAACACCTTCCTCATAATAGAAAAGCCTAGGTTTCTTTTTATCACTCATTGTTCACCCCCGCCTTTAAATCGGCAAATCGGTCAAGTTCACGATTTAGTCTTTTAATTTCCCCCTCCGCTTTGCATTCGGCAAGCTCTGTTCCGCATTGGTATGCAAATTCAACTTTTTCATCGATACTTAGATTATCCCATTGATTAAATTCATCTGCTTGTTTGTTCCATCTTGTTACTATTTCATCGTAAATCTTTTCCGGTGCGCTCATGGCTTATCCTCCTTCTCAACTGCGGCAACCCAAAGTTTGCCTTCTAGCCCGCATACTTTATGGCTTCTAGCTGTCGAGCAATACGATAGTATCTTCTCTCCATCCACAGGGTCTTCTATGAAGACTACCCTACATGTATGACCACCCTTTTGTGAACTTCTTATGAAGTGTGCACAGTCGATACATAGTTTTAGTTTTGTTTTGATCATGGCTTTGGCCTCCCCACATCATTAAGAGCAAGAACTACAAATCTGGCCACCAGCCTGTAGGCATCTTTATAATCCCATAGCTCTCTTTTTTCGTAGTAACGTTCCTGATCTTCAAAACTCTCAACTATGCCTTCCAGTTTGCGTTCTAAGTAGACAATTCTATCTTCAAGCTTGTTCTGATAATCAGCTGAAGATACTTCATGTTTTTTTAAGTTTTCTCGTAACTCTGCTATTCTGTTTATCATATAATCCTCTCTACCTCTTTTTCTGTAGCCTCCACTTCGATCAGCTCGCAGATTACTAAATCCCCTTCCTTCCACTTACCAAATGACATCTCGGTGTCATAAATCTTTTGAATCTGTTCAATGGAGGGTTTGTAATCTGATTGAACTATGATAAACCCCCTGCTTTTCCTCGCCTTGAGTGCGGAGAGTTCTGCTTCTATTTTTTCTAATCGTACTGTCAGGAAGTCAATATAATCAGTATAATCAAACATTATACCTAGGCTGCCTATTGCTTGCTTATATATTCCCGTATACCTATTCATAAATTTTCATCCTTTTCCGCAACTGCGATTTGATACATTAATTTAAAATTTATAAATATCTTACAAGGATTTTGATGCTGAACCGCTACCTTGTACGTTTTCAAACAAACTATCAGCAGACCATTGCGCTGTAACTATAGACTCACATGCACCTATGATTTTACTTTCTACAAGATAAACTGTTGACTTATATTCCCTGCATACTCTTTCCGCCTCTTTTTTTGCTAATTCTCGGTCAAGAAATTGCGTGGTTGGTGATATATTAGTGTCTAGCCATACCTGATAGAATGTTTCATTTAAGTTCGCCATTTATATCTCCTTTATTTGCCGTGTAAGCCTCAAGGCTACATTCTTTTGTGTAAAATGTACCATTCTCTATCCTAGCCATATTTGCCTCACCTTTCGGGGTTTAAACTTCCTTTGAAAGAACTCTATAATTGCTACAACAAACCATGAGAACATGAAGGTTGGGAACAGATATACAAACATTGCTGTCAGCATTATTATTGCATCATCCCAGGGTGTAGAATAGTAACTCATTTGTCCTTCCCAATGCTTGCGATCTGCTTCATAAACGAAAGAAACTTATCTTTGGTGGTAGACCTCAGCATCTTTTTGTATAAACTATTAGACATCGAACATCTAGGGTCCAATGGACATTTTAAACAACCGATATATCCTGAAAAATATCCATAAGCATCACAAAGGAAACAGTTATCTGCTGAACGGGGAAACCCTATATCCAGTTTATATAATGCTTGTTCTTTCAGTTCATTAAGCATGGTAATTCCAGAAAAGCCCTTAATTTTAAAACCATTGTCCACCAGCCATTCATCGGTGAGCAGTTCGATCATTTTATCCCACATTAATTTGTGTTTCTCAAGGTTTGTCATTAGTAGTCTCCCTGGGTTCTGGCTATAAGAATATCAGCACAATTTCTGATAACATCGTAAAGCATGGCATCGGACAGGACATTAAGATCGGATATGTTGCTACCAAGGCGATACATCTCTACCTTCTGAACAAGGTCTTCAATAACGAGAATCATGTACTCACAAAGAACTCGGTCTATCTTAGTTAAGTCCCAATTCTTGCATTTAGCTTTAAATGTCTCATTTATTATCTGGGTATATTCTTTCATTTGCTGACCTCCTGTATATGGCTCTTACAATCAGGGTTCATACAGACTTTAGCATATTGATGTATGGTTTTTCTGCCACAGCTTACGCACAATATGCCCTCTCCTGCTTGTTGTTCTGGTGTGCAGTTATTAATTTTTAGTAGATAACGGTAACGAACCATACTGCCTTCAGCTTCTTTCCAGCATCGTTCACAACTTGCCATTGCTGATCTCCTGAAAAGCGTATTTGCAGCTAGAAGAGCAATAACGAATAGATGACCCGTTACCACTCATAGGTTTGTCTCGACAAGAGTTACATGGTGATTCAGGTTTGATTGGTTTGGCAGTACAGACAGTAAAGTTGTAACATATTGAACATTTCATCTGGTTCTCCCTGTAAGTTTGATGAAACAATTATAAAGCAGGGGAAAATGAATTGCAAGAGGAAATAAATATTTAATGGGATCGGGCAGGAGAACCACTTCTTACCCGACCCCAAGGAGCAATACTTACAGGGATGTGAGATATGCTCTTGAGAAAAAGGATAAACATTATCAGGAAAACAGTCAACATTATTATTTTCAATAAATAATTATTTATGTGTTTACAAAGGTTTTCCGATATATTACTGTTCTTTGTTAATGGGGTTAGTCAGGGATTGCAGACCTGATGAATCCGGTTTCTCCTGTTGAGGATGCCCCTTACTTACCTTTGTAAACAGGAGCGAATAAAAACAGGAGGTTAGTATTCATATGCGTATGCAGTATCCCGTACCAGCTAAAATCAAGACCAACATTATCAGCCTTTTAATGGAAAGACACAACCTGACTACAAAAGAAATTAAAGATGTTATCCCTTCCTTTGCTTCTAGGGCATTGTACGAGTTGAGCAAAGAGGGTGTTATTTCATTCGATCATAACCAGAAGGTTTGGAATCTGAAGTTTGTAAAGGAGAGTTTATAATGGATATGTTGAAGGCTGCAACAATTTTAAGAGATAAGGGAATATCTGTAATTCCGATTAGAACTGATATTTATACAGATAAAGACGGCAAACTACATGACAACACAAAAAAACCTGCTGTATCAGATGTCATTCAATACCGATCCAGACTAGCAACAGATGAAGAACTACAAAGATGGTTTGGTAATAAGAAACCTTTTTATCTTGGAATTGTATGTGGAAAATTCAGCAATATTGTTTGTTTTGATTTTGATATTTATAAAAGTCCTAACGCATACAAGTTATTTAATTCTGCTTTTGATGAAGGTTTACTTCCTTCTGAAGATACACCGAACAACGGCAATCATAAATACTGTCAATATCACGAATCTTTAGTTTCTTTTAAGGACCATGTAAATTCAATAGAAGTAATGGCAGATGGTTATTATGTTGTGACATCGCCTTCCGGTAATGGCAATGGGAAAAAATATGTCAGCAATCCTTTTAATAATTTATTTGATGATGAGATTCCTAAACTTACACAGGAACAATTAAAAAAGATGCAGGAGTTATTTTATCAGAATGAAGAAATGGGATTTAAAAAAAGTGTTAAAGATAATACTAACAATAGTTCTTCTACATATACGTCTTTATCTTACAGCAATATAAATGCTTCTTTAGACTCTTCTTTAGAATCTTTAGAATCTAAAAGAGCATATTCAAATATAAATATTAATAGCAAAGATGATGCCATAGCTAAAAATGAATTGCGACATTCAAATACCCCTTTATTGAGACAAGATTGCGACACTACTACGACACTAAAAGACAAAGGAGACATTTGCGACAAAGGAGACATTTGCGACATAACATTACTGCCTGAAGATTGTCATGCTAGGAATGATACATTTTTCAATGGTGCGTTAAATTTATTATATCAAAATAAATCTGAACAATATGTTTATGATTGGGTGGTACGTTCTGGTGTTGCATCCGGTTTAACTAAAAAGGAGTCGGAGGTTATTTTTTATTCTGCACTTGAAAGACATAATGGTAAAATTGATACTTATACAAAAGAACAAGTGTTATTGGCTTTAGAAGGAAAGCCATTATATTTAAGGGAACTTTATCGGGAATTAAATACGGTTGGGTTTAAAGCTAAAAAAAACCTAACCAAAAGATTAGAGCGTTATGTAGCTTCCGGTGAAATCATTAAACTGGGTCGTGGGTTATTTGGGATATCTTCTGCAAGTGAAAGTATTGATATCTTCAACACTGATTATTCTTTTTTTAATTTAGACATGGCATTAGATTTAACCGATAAAGCATTATTTACACAAGGAAGCTTAATTGTCTTGAGTGGACAAAAATCCACAGGAAAGAGTGCGATCCTATTAAAAACTGCTGTGATGAATCAGGATAAGATGCCAGTTTCATATTATACATCAGAGATAAAACCTGCTGACATAAAGACTAGGTTAGCGGAATTAGGAGTTGACCAGGCTAATTGTAAAATTAATTTCTATCAGTATAAAGACGAATTATCTTGTCACGATAATGGAGGTTTGGTGGTTGTAGATTATATAGAACCTCCAGCTGCCAATCCTTATGGTGTTAAAGACATGATGAAATATCTGCATGATAGGGCTGGTAAATCAATCGTTTTAACTGCTGTTCAGGTAACATCAACAACCGGATTACCAGAAGGCGGTGCTTCAGCATTTCACAAAGCTGATCTATGTGTCATTATGAAAACTGACAAAGAACCTCATGTAGCATGGGCGCAAGTGTGGGATGTTAAAAGACCACCGGATGAAGAGAACTCAGTTAAAAATATGATATGTAAATATAGAGTATCTAAAAAAGGTAGTACCATATCAATGATAACATCATGGTTTACTAAAAACTAAAAAAACTAGGAGGATATTTATGGAATTATCGAAAATTGAAGACATGAGTTATGAGGCTAAGTTTTATTATTACCAGGAATTTGTAAGAAGGTTTTATGAAGAACGTGAGAATGATGCGTTCTTAAAATTATGCAAAGAATCTTATGAAATTTTTGAAGCCATGTTATATTGTATGTGGCAACGAGATAATGCAAATGGTCTTGCTGATAATAAATGGAGTAATATTGTCAAACCAGTAGTTACAAAAGAAACAGGGTGGCGTGTTCAGCATACCCAAAATCCAATTCTTATGGGAAGTTATGATCTGGCCTATGAAACCTTAAGCAACGAATTATGCCGAACAAAATAATAACATTTCCCATTGACAGCCTTAAATGACAGGCATAAGATAAATAAAACTTACAGGGAGGAATCAAATGTTAAGCCGTATTATCAATATGGAATATCCTAATCGATCAACAGAGTATAAAGAACCCCCAGCACCATGGAGTGAATTTTCAGCAGAGCTAATGATTGGGTACTATCATCCCATAATGGAATTATCAGTTTTACTTTCCGTAGATACATTGGAAAACAATGAACGATACTTACACATCTCTGCTTCATTCCCTAGTCATGCCCCAACATACAGCGATCTAAGAGATATTAAAAATATATTCATTGGCAAAGAAGCAGAAGCTTTCCAGGTATTACCTAAAGAGAGCGAGTATATTAATGTTCATCCGTACTGTATGCACATATGGCATAAACTTGAAAGAGTTAAATAATGGCAAGACCTAAGAAAGCACCAACCGTTAAACAGGCAGAAAAGGCTTTAGCAAAGGCAACCAAGGCACACGGGGGTAAATTAATAAGACAATGTGACTATTGTGGTGCAGATATGGTTTATTATGAATCCAGAACCAGATATGGCAAAGGTAAATATTGTTCACCGAAATGCCAATATGATGCTAAGAGAGCGTATAGGGTTTGTAAGGTTTGTGGGAAAAATTTTTATATTATGAAATGCGAAAGTGAAAAAGAAGCTAGGGGTCATTATTGTTCATATACCTGTCTTGCTAAATCTAAAGAAAAAAAAGTATCAAGAATATGTATAGTTTGTGAAAAAGAATTTTTTGTTACTCCGTGTTTTGAGAAAGTAGGTAATGGTCGTGGTTCTTATTGCTCTAGGGCATGTAAAGGAATAGTTTATGGTCAAAAAACAAGCGGAGAGAATAATTGTAATTGGAAAGGTGGAATTACTCCAATTAATCATAAAATAAGAACAAGTAAAAAATACTCCAAATGGCGTACTTCTATTATTATACGAGATGAATGGATTTGTCAGCATTGCGGCGAGTGGACTAGTCCTCCCAATACTCATGTTCATCATATTAAATCTTTTAATACACATCCAGAATTGCGTTTTGATATTAATAATGGAATAACACTATGTGATATCTGTCACGATAAATTACATATTTTTCAGGGGAATCAATATGTCAAAATTAACAGCTAAAAAAGCCGAAGCAGCAATAAAAAAGAAGAATAAGGCACACCAATCATATTATTCTTCTAGTGGTGAAAAGTTACCTAGTGTAACCGGCATTTTATCCGCTAATTTAGGCTGGAATACCCAAGTTTTGGTTGCATGGGCTAGAAGAGAGGCACTTTTAGGCAATGATCCTGATTTGATAAGAGATTCGGCGGCTAATATTGGTAGCCTGATTCACACGCTCGTGGAGCATAACCTCCTTGGTAAAGTCTGTGATGTGACTACATACAGTCCTGCTGAGTTAGCAATTGCTGAGGTTGCAATGCAAGCCTTCCATAAATGGAAGACAGAGAATCAGCCTGAAGTAATTGCTGTTGAATTACAGATGGTGTCTGATGAATACCGCTTTGGTGGAACTGTGGACCTGGTTTGCAACATCAACAATAGACCTGTTTTAGTGGATTGGAAGTCCGGTAGTATATATCAGGAACATCTTATTCAGGGTGGTGCATTAACCAGATTAGTATGGGAACAATATCCCGATGTATTCGATTGGAATAATCCTTTAACATGGCCTGATTATCATGCTATTGGATTGGATAAAAAGACAGGCAATCTCCTGGAACACATCTATACAGGCGAAACCATTTTAAAGGCGTGGGAAGCATTTGAACATTTATTGGCGTTACACAACTTAAAAAAGCTTTTGATTAAATAAGATAAATCAATATAGGAGGAAAGAATGAATGTTTATCAAAAATTACAAACAGTAAGGGTTGAATTACAAAGGAAGGGGCTTGAGAAGTCAGGTAACAATAAATTTGTTGGGTTCAAATATTTTGAACTGTCAGATTTTATTCCTGCAATGAATGAATTATTTATAGTTCATGGGTTATGTAGCACTGTTTCTTTTGATGTTAATTTGGGTACGTTGACTATTATAGATGCTGACAAACCGGACAGAGAAAACTCTATTATTTTTACAGCACCTATGTCTAGCGCAGCATTGAAAGGAGCGCATGATGTGCAGAATGAGGGTGCGGTAATAAGTTACATTCGTAGATACCTTTACATGCTGGCATTAGAGATTGTTGAAGTAGATGCCTTGGATGCAGGTATGGGGAATGAGTCCAAGATATCACCCGCACCCAAAGAATCGACTGTTAAGCCTCCTGTAGCGAATAAACCCACACCTACAGCACCGGTTGGCAACAAGAGTGAGCCTTCAGGACAGACAAAGATTGCAGACGCTGAACAGAATCCGGCAGTACAGGAAGTTAAGAAAGCATTTCCTTCAGCAATGGTAACAGATGTAAAACCACCTGAAACTCCTATTGGTCAACCTGCCGAGATTGCTGACCAGATTCCAGGTCTTGTAACTCCTAATCAGATTGATGATATATTCAGGCTAATTGAACTGGCAAAGCTGGACAAGGATAGAATCGGTAAAATACTGGCGTTTTACAAGATTAAAGAATTTGCAGAACTTGCAGAAGATAAATATACAACATTAGTTAAGCAGTTAAATACGTTAATTAAAAAGTAAAAGGAGGGATTAGATATGTACGAACGCAAAGATGGTGATGTTGTATTATTTGCAAACCAGAAAGAGGATAATCTAAAGAAGCCGGATTATAAAGGTACAGCGTTAATGAATGGTGTAGAAATGGAAATTGCTGTATGGGAAAGAACAGATAAAAAAGGGAAAATATATTACACCGGTAAAATTGGAGAGAAACAGGAACGCACACCGTTTTAATTACACGGAGGGGAAACCCTCCTTTTCAGGAGGTTCTATGACTTATTATTTGGGAATTGATATTGGTAAGAATGGTGCTATTGCAGTATTCACAGACGATGAATATGTTGACTGCCTATGTTTTAATAATTCAACAGAAAAAGATGTTGCTGATTTTTTATCTAATATCAGTATCAATCCCGATATAATGTTTGATGGGCGTGTTATGGCAATGGTTGAGAGGGTTTCTGCTTCACCGCAAATGGGCGTGGTAAGTAGTTTTAGTTTTGGTCAATCCTTTGGTTTTATTCTTGGATTATTAACAGGGTTAAATATATCTTTTGATTTTGTACGGCCTCAAGTATGGCAGAAAGCATTGGGATGTTTAACTAAAGGTGACAAAAATGTTAGTAAACAGAAAGCACAGCAGTTGTTTCCAGGGATTAAGATAACGCATGGAAATGCAGATTCGATCCTGATTGCTGAATATTTAAGAAGATCACAAAGGAGTTGATATGAGTACACAAATAACCAAGAAAATATTATTAACAGCAATAAAAGAAAAGTGCATTGATTGCATAGGAATAGAAGAAGATGCTTCATGTGATGCATCCTCCGGTTGTTCTTTATTTCCTTTCTTCATGGGCTGTGAAACTTTATCAGATGTTATATCAATAACAGATATTATATCAATACCAACAAAGAAAGAAGAACCTAAACCCAAGAGAAAGAGAAGAACCAAGGCACAGATGGAAGCAGCTAAAAACCCTGTTATTCCTCCTGTAAAGGTCAGGGATGAACAGGAAGAGGTGTTGCCATGGTAGGGTTAAGTACGGGATCAGAATTTCTTGCTGAATTAAAGGCATATCAGGAAGAAAAGGAAAAATTGCCTCAAACTGCTGAAGAGTTGGATATATCTCTTGTTGCATTGCATCCATATGCTGAATCATTGAAACGATCAAATATATTAGATAACAGTCTTTATTCCACAGCTCACGAGATTAATTTTATACGCAAACTTGGTACTATCTGTTATCCAACAGCATCGATACATTACATCATTGAATGTCTGGAAGGGTATATCAAGGGTGCAGAAATGAGGGAGTCCACACGGTATCTGGATATGTCTGTTTGTATAAGGATGGCGAAAGAAAGATTGGAAGAGATTAAGAAGAAAAGAAAACAGGTGAAGTGATGGCTGAAGATGATTTTGATAACATTTTTCCCGATCCTGAGATAGCACTCAAAGCCGAGATTGCCAGAAGAAAGATGATACAGGCTGTATTCGATGCTAAACCCATCTCTCAAGCTGCTGAATCCTGCAATATTACTACATCTCAGGCAAAGGATTTATTAGCAGAACCAGCAACACAGAAGATATTTACTAAAATACTTGAAGATCATGGGCTTGATGATGATTATCTAGCCAGTAAGCTCAAGAAATTGTCCGAAGCTAAAAAGACACTCTTTTTCCAGAAAGATGGTATAGTTACAGATGAAAGGGAAGTTGAATCCCTGGAAATCCAGCAAAAAATATTAAACACAATCCTGCAAGTAAAAGGCCATCTTAAAGAGGATAAATCAACCACAATTAACATCGATACTCAGATAATGAGTGCTGTTGTTGCTGCACTTAATAAGCAGGAGGATTAAACTGTGAAAGATTTGGTTGAAGTAAAAAGTGGAGAAGTTTTTTGTGATAGTTTAATGGTAGCTGAAAAGTTTAACATTAAACACGCAAGGGTTTTAATTATAATTGCCAATTTATTGAAAGGATATTCTAAAATTAAGGGTAGCACTGATGCACCCCTTAAATTTCAAGAGATAGAAAAAGAATATAGAGGACAGACATTTAAAGCATATTTTATGGATCGAAGAACCTTTTCTCTTTTGGCTATGAGATTTAAAGGTAAAAATGCACTTGAATGGCAAATTAAATTTAATGATGCGTTTTATTTAATGGAAAAAAACCTTCTTGTTGAATTGACAAATAAAAATAATATTCAATGGGTCCAACAGCGAAGTCAGGGTAAGCTAATTAGAAAAGAAGAAACAGATGCTATTCAGGATTTTGTTAATTATGCCATAAAACAAGGAAGTCAACATGCACAATTTTATTTTAAACATATAACTGTTGCTTGTTATCGTTGTTTGAATCTCATAGAGGCCAAGAAACCTAAACTAAGAGATACGCTTAATTTAATGCAATTAAATCAGTTAATGCTTGCTGAGGTTGTAGCAGAGCGGTCATTGAAAAAATGGATGATCGAAGGCGTTCATTATAAGGAAATTTTTGATTTGGTAAAAACAGATATAGAGACATTTGCCAAAAGTCTAATGTTACCAAGTCAGCAGGAAGTCTAAAATGAACCCTGACGATGAACACAGAAAGCTCATCCGCACCAGGTTATTAGAGTTTGTTCCTGACATCCACACGCTTAAAACAGAACTCAGCATTGCACAGCATTTACAATGGAACACTGAATTTGAGACTCTAAGGCTTAACAGGATGCTTATGGGGTGTTTCCGATACGGGAGTAGGGTTGAGGTAGACAATTCGCACCTTGACTACGTAGAGAGCATTAAACGGCGTATTAAACAATATGAAAAGACAGGTAATGCAGAACATCTTATTGATGTTGCCAATCTTGCAGAGCTTGAGTTTACTTTTTCCCAAAGGAAAGCAGGGCAGTATTTCAATGCTGAGGATGAAGATAAGAGAATTGGAGTTGAATAATGTGGAACCATGAAGTTATCAAGGATTTAAAGGAAATAAAACCATATAATTCTGAAGCTGGTGATAGGCTTAATTTTTATTGTGATACTTTAAAAACATCAATTAATTTTTATTTAGGATATTCGAGTAGTGTTATGAAGCAGATAGACCCAAACGCAATACCAAGTGATTATTTTTCTATATTAAAATTTCCATATAATAAAATTACAATACAAGTGGCTGATATATTTTATAAAATAAATATAAAAGCACGAGCAATTTTAATACTTTGTCAATATGATGGTTATTGGTCTTTTGATTTATTGATGACTGTAAATAATGATTTTTGGTTTCCTATTCCGATTAGGGGTTGGGTTAAAACAAAAGATGAATCAAACAAAGCTGATATAATTTTAACACCATTAAAAACAGGAGAAACAAAGGAATACAAATGTTTTGAGGATGCGCCCCTTCATCGTATGATCTTTGAACCTTTATATGATCCCGATACTATTAATGAGGAGGATCATCAAATGATGACCGATGCGTTTAAGTTAGCTACATACAATTTAGTAGGTTCAATGTTATTAATTAATTCTCCATCTGTCTATATTCAGACGATTAAACCATCAGAAAAATTGAACAAAAAAAGAATTAGAAAAAATAAGATACCTCATTCAGAGTATAGGGTTTTAACTATTAAAGCATTTAACAAAAAAACTAACACAGAAAATATCATTCAATTAGATAAACTGGATGCAGAAAATCGTCTACATATGTGTCGGGGACATTGGAAATTATATAAAGAAAAGCCTTTATTTGGCAAAATAACAGGCTTATATTGGTGGAATCCAACGGTAAGAGGTAACAAAGATTTAGGTATAATAGATAAAGATTATGAAGTGATTGAATAACTTTCAGCAATAGGTTATAAGAACTAGAAAGGAGAATCCAATGAAGCATCCAGTAACAGAGTTTTGCTCCAAGAACTGCAAATGGTTACAACTCATAGGACAACCAAGGTGTATTCTATATAAAACTGATTTAATCAAGGAACAGCAATATGACAAGTGTAAGAGAAGCCCCATGTGTGTTAAAACACGTGGAACTAAACCAAGGTGAAGGAGAACCAAGATGACAAAAGAACAACTTGAAGCAGGAAGGGTAATTCAAAATAAATTAATAAGTCTGAATGAGTCTAAAAGATTGATAAAAAATCAAGGCATAAGAATTATGCCTATAAACACTAGCTGGTATTTGGATTTAATTATGTCTAAAGAAGCGTTTAATCAAATTCGAGAAATAATTATTTATGATTTAGAAATACAAATACAAATTTTAGAAAAAGAACTGGGAAGCATATAATGAGTTCCTGTAAAGATGAAATTAAAATAAAAAACAGGTTAGATAAAAGAGATAGGATTCTAGCCTGTATTGCCAAAGGTGAAGACAATGTTTTAATTGCTGAGAAGCTTGGCATGGACAGCAATTCTATAAACTACATCCGTAAAACTTACTATAAGCCGGAGGTAAAATGATATTATCTAACATTGAAAAACATAGAATCATGTGGAATAAAATGATTGAAATCTTTCCTATGTTTGCAGAGGAAGGAAAAGATTTATATTTACATGATTCAGATTTGGATTGGCTATCTGACTTAAAATACACAGCTTTAGCTGAATTAGATATTCCATACCCTTATAATGATAATTGTTATTTATGCGATGAATATCGTATAAATCAATGTATTGGTTGCCTATTAAATAATCCTAATTGTTTTAAAAGAGAAAGTTTATTTTATAAATTGATGTACCTGCTTATAACAGAAAAAGAAGCTATTTTAGTCCTCATGAAACAGATAGCAAATGCGGAGATACCTATCAATGAAGACTAAAAGCATTACCTTTAATAGTAGCAGGACATATATTCAGCCTAGATGTTGTCTGTTTCCTGATTGGAATTTTGATGATTATTGTTCAGGTTTTGTCGTAGATCAGAATAAGGGTATAAGATCGGATTGTTCCTTGTGTTATTATTATCATGATGTATCTGTTGAGGTTTACAGAGATGCAGAACTTAAAGACCTGTTGGATATGGTTGAAGATGGATTAATCAAGGCCGGTTTCTAATCCGGCCTTATCTCACAAATAGGATAATCTTCCAGTGCTATACTGACAATGCTGTATACATGATCTTTTATTATCGTATAGTTTCTATTCCTAAATGCAGCTGGTAGATATCCCGATCTGATTACAGCATTGATGTATTGATAGTCTGTAAACCCTGGTGTTATTGTGCATGTGTATTCCGTAGGGTGTGTGTCTATAATTTTCATTTCTGTACCGTTTTCCTGTAAATCGTATATCCATATTCTTGCTTGCCAGGAGCCTGCACGTTTGATCTGTTTTTTTTGCTTTGTTTTTCTGCACTTTTCAGCAATTATGGTTTTTTCTATGCGTGTTTTTGGTTCTTTGTTTTTTCCATGTTGATATGTATGGCCCGAACCTATTAATCCGGTCCATAATGTTGTATCATTCAGCAATGTTTTACAATGAGGACACAGCATGTTTTTTTTCTTCCTTTTTAATATATCGGAGTAGTGTTTTTATGTTTGTCTTTACTGCCGGTGTTTGTTTGTCTTTGGATTGCCAAAGTTTTAACCGTCTTTTTATTATTAATAGTTTCTGAGCTTTCTTATTATCTTCTCTACTAAAGATAGCTTCTAATTTATGCAATCTACCCTTTAAGCATTGCAATAATTGATATCGATATAACTGTTTTAATTCCTCTTTTTTTTGTTCTTGTTTTTGTTCTTGTAGGGTTTTCCATATTAATAAATTATTATACTCTCTTCTTAACCAATATCTTCTTCTTTGTCTCATTAAATCATACACCAGGAAATTTCTAATCATGTTTCTGGTATTCCAAAGAGAAATAAAGACAGGTGTGTCTTTCTCTGTTCCTGTCCATTTCTCTATAGCTTTTTTATTGTTAAAGTACTGTACTATTTCAGCCCTTTTAATGATCTTATTACAACAAGGGCATTTATAATCACCTGGGTTCATTTTCTTCATGTCTATATCCTTCTATCATTTAACATAAAAGAATTAAATGGTAAGCCTCTAGCGAGCAAATAGAGGCATCCTTGTGTATTCTTCAAGCTTCTATCTTTAGCTTCCTGGCTATAAACTTACACTTCCAACAGGTTTCTATTCCACTGTATAGTAAGCTTTTTCTTTGTTGTTCCCTGGTTCTTTTTAATGCGTCTAGGGTTGTTATATTATTTTCCAGTAAATGTATTAATTCTTTTTGATTTAGTTTACTTAACCAATTGTCATTATCGTTTGTTTTCATGGCTTAGCTCTCCTTTATTGTTTTATATTATTATTCAATCTCTCTCAATTCTTCCAGTACATCTGAGAATAATCTATTTACATTTTCCCATTCATCTAACACCTTTTTATAGATATCATATGCTGATATACTATCGTCATTATATCCGTAATCAGCACAGAACCCCTTAAAATCCCCAACCTCATACTTTGTTAGGCAACTTAAAATATCATACGCAGTTGGTTCATTCCCTGCCTCTGTATCATTTATACCCTGCCCAAATGTGAATATATATTCGTTGTTATTCCTACGTAATGTAATCTCGTAAATATTTCTGGCCTGTTTATCACCAGGAAAATATTTATCATGCCCTGTAATCCTCGCTGTCATGGTCGTTTTTGTCTTTTTTAAAAAATCCTGCGCTTGTTTTTCATAGTTTTTCATCTCAATTCTCCTTTAAGTAGTTGTTTTTGTTAAGCTTATAATCCTCTATCCTTCAATTCTTTTGCGAGCATTTCTACGTTCCTACCCCAGCAATATTCTTCCCTTAATTCTTTTTTTAGCCGCTTTATAATTTGTCGGGCTGTACCAGTGTACCATCTATACCCGCCATTAGCCTCATCCTGATAATTGTATCCCATCCAGGCATCGTTATTATTGCCATCCCAACAACTAGGATCATCGTCGCCAGTTACAAGACTCTCTAGGATATCAGCTACAGGCCCAGGATAACCCTCGTTACAGTAGGCGTAATTAGATGCGTAGATCATCACCGTATAACCTCCACCATTATCACATATAATAGCTATTTGCTTTTTACTTGCCATGTTTTTCATTGTTATTCCCCCCTTAAGTAGTTGTTTTTATTAACTTATACATCTTTAAATCATTAGCTGAACACCGTTCAGTTATTCCCTTTCCTAACATAAGTGTACGCAACAATTCCCATGCCAGTATTAATCCAGGGATAATAATATTTTCCAACCATCGGATATAATTACAGATAAATTTCATTAAAATTATCTAATAATAGCAGTATTTTCTGGCCTCAGGATTACCAATCCAAGGGTTTATCTCAATTTAACCAGCAATAACACCAGGTTAGCATTTTATCGATAAAACTATCTAACCCATATCTAACCAGCAATTATTTTTTATCTCTCCATAATCCATATGATCTATCCAATATATAGAGAGGATATCCCTATCAACAGCATACCAATTCCCTGCCCTGTAGCTGGTGAGGTGCGATTGTTTATAGGTGGATAGTAGATATATATGTCTGATCGTAGGTCTGATGGTGGATGTTTATATGGGGGGGGGTAGCCGGTTCAAGCGATCGCCCTGTCGTTGACGATATAACGCCCTCCTACAGCTTTTGCATTTTTTCAATTCCCAAAAGTGGATATTGCAATATGTGCCATTTACGGGCATACTGGTAATACCAGTTTAAGGGAGGGTGTATGCAACATACAGCAATTAGGTTAAGTTACGAAGATCGGGAGATATTAAAAAGGGATAGTAAGAAGTATGGTATGAATCATAGTGAGTATTTAAGATATTTATTAAGGGTTGGGTCGATGCTTTACAGACCCAGTTTAAGTCCGGTTCCTGACAGTAACAGCAATTTAAGTTTAAGGGAGAGAAAGAGAATATTGATAAAGGAGCTAGGAAATGTACTGGAAGAGGAGAGGGTTTTAACTAAAGAGGTTAAGAATAAGGGAACAGCAAATAAGGATGCTGGTAAAACACTAAGTGAGTTAAGGTTAATGTTGGGAAAAGCTCAAGATGCTGAGGATAAGTTTGATTAAATATTTAAAGAAGAGTCGAAATAAAATATAGACATAACTCTGACTACAACAATTGGTAATATTGACAATTCAACAATATTCACTGATCCCTGGTCAAGACCAGAGTTCAAAGTCAAAATACTTTTTATATATATATTTTATTTTAGTTTGGAATATATATAAAACCCTTGAAAGACTTTGAACACTTGTAATAAGGTGGCCAGCCCTTTTGGGTGGGCTGTCCTTCTGGACACCGGACTTACTTAGTAACCCGAACCCTTTTTTATATGGAATATCTGTAAACCTTTTTTATGAGGGTTACGATCAAAACTGAACAACCGAAGTGAATTGGTTGCGCTATCATTGTTGTGTATAGTTTCGATGAACGCAGGTTGTGAAGTAACTTCTAATCCTTTTCCTAGAAAAGTCAACACAATTATTTTCTTGTCTTTAGTGTTTAATATTGTTATTGTTTTTTTATGAAAAGTAGAATTATGATCGGGTTAACGGAGAATCTAATGAAAACATTTATTAAATATACAGGTGATAAAAAACATGGGATGTGTGGAACAGACATTTATCTGTGTTGGTGTAATATGAAGAACAAGTGTAATGCTGTGGGGTCTAATGTTAAAATGAGTTATAGTTGGAATAAGTTTGAGAATTTCTTCTCTGATATGGGAAAGAAACCTGTGGGGTGTAAACTAACTTTGATTGATAAAGAAAAAGGTTTTATTCCAGGTAATTGTTATTGGAAAGAGTTTGACAAGCCGAAACCTGTTGTTGATTATAAGACCATAGAAGGTAGAGTTAATTCTAAATATGGTTTATCTGCATGGAAACCCCCACGAGGCGTCCAATATGTAAAATAGTTTATTATTAAAAATGTTGTATTGCCGATAAGAATAATATAAAGAAGGATAAAACTTACAGGGGGTATATATGATACATTTTTTAACAGATGTTCTTACGGTTGTTTGTGTAGGGTTTCAGTGTTTTCTTTTTGGTGGTTTTATTTTATCTTTATTTAACCTAGTTAGATTACCTGGTAGTCGGGGAAGGAGATATTAATGTTAAATATATTGGCTGGATTAGGTGCTATATTGTTTATTATTTGCCTGGAAGGATTAATAGTTTATGTATCCGAATCTTCTGGGGAGAAAAATAAAGACTTGTAAGTTATAAATCATTAAGTATAAGATGTAAATTATGACCGATATTAGAACCGAGTCCTTTCTTATTAAAGCAGATGCTGATGGAACTATTTCTGTTTATGGTCTTGATGGAGACAGGTTGTTTGGAATGGACCTGTCTGTTTTAGATACTCTAATATCCACTTTTCTAACTGAGATTAAACCTTATGAATCCCTTATCCGATATTTAGATCATGGTGTAGAGTTTTTAGAATCACAGGGGGAGTATACTTGTTGAATCCATTAGGTATGTCCTTAGAACAGAAGATAATAGAATGTAAAGAAGTTGCAAAATCCTTTGAATATTTTCTGGATAACTATTGTTTCATTGAGGATAAAGAGAATAACATTGCTGTAAGGTTCAAGTTATGGCCTGAACAGAGGAGAATACTTCCAGAGTTTCTTAATTCTAAGTTACTAATGATATTAAAAGCAAGACAGTTGGGGTTAACGTGGATTACAGCATGTTTTGTTTTATGGTTGGCTCTTACCAAACCTTTGTTTTTGGCTTTGATTATTTCTGTTAATGAAGATTTATCCATAGAGTTCCTTGACAGGATCGTGTTCGTTCTTGACCGATTACCAATATGGTTAAAGGTTGCAGTTAAGTCCAAGACGAAACAGGCTATAGAGTTCCAGCATCAGAATGGTTTGATCTCGACTATAAAGAGTATGCCTTCTACGGAGATGGGAGGTCAGTCAAAGACTCCTTCCTTGTTGATATTGGATGAAACCTGTAAGAACAGATTAATCAAGTCCATCTTTAATGCTACGTTCCCGGGTGTTGAAGCTGCTAAAGGACAGGTTATAGTTATATCAAATGCCATTAAGGAAGGTGCTGGCTGGTATTGGACAAGAGATATGTTTATTGGGTCGCAGCATGGAACAAACAAATTTAAGAGAATCTTTCTTTCATGGACAGCCAATCCGAATAGACCTGAAACATTTCTTCAGGATATGCTTATGTCTGGAATGTCTCAAAGAGATATTGATGAAAATTATTGTGCTACAGAAGACGATGCCATTGCAGATAGGAATATCAAGGGTGTTTACTATGGGAGGCAACTAGCAGAAGCGCAGAGCCAGGGAAGGATATGTTCTGTCCCTTATGCTGAAGGTCATGAGGTTTATACATTCTGGGATTTAGGTGTAGATGATTCAACAACCATCTGGTTTATGCAACAGATTGGACTTCAATATAGATTTATTGATTATTATGAGAATACAGGAATGAGTTTTGTTCATTATGCAAAGATATTAAAAGAAAAGAATTACATATATGGTGAACATTATATGCCTCACGATGCACAACAGAGACATCTTGGGGGTGGCGATTCGGAGATAGCATTAAGCAAAAAAGACATTGCTGAAAACCTTGGAATATATCCAATAGAACTTGTTGCAAAACCTAAAGATAGTCAAGCTGTTTTAAACTCTATAGAAAATGGAAGAAATATCTTTGGGCAATGTGTGTTTGATAAAACAAAATGTCATAATGGAATAATGTGTTTAATGAATTACAGAGCTAAATACGATGAAGAGAAAGATAAACTATCAAATAAACCTGAAGATAACTGGGCTATACATGGTGCAGATGGTTTTAGAACCTTTGTTGAAGGATATAAACCCAAAAGGTTTATCGCTAAACCAAAATCTAATTATTCCAATAAATCTTCAGGTAGCCATGGTTATTTGGGGGGATAAATGGATTGTCCGTTATGTGGTAAGAAACTTAATATCAGAAAGAATATTCTTTATTGTCCTAATCTTTATTGTCATTGGGTCCCAGTGCGTAGAAAGAATGATGAGATTGTTCAGAATATAGTTGATGATATGGAAGAAGAACAGAATAATGCAAGAGAGGAACTGGATAGTGAACAATGCTCCTGACAGATTATATGTAATGCAGACAAGGAATCCTCAGCTTACGAAAATGCGTGATTTTCTACTTGCCAGTAAAGATACAACCGGTGGTACTGAATGGGTATATATAAGATCAGATTTATGTAATCTGGAAGAAACAGTAGCTTCCTCTTTATTGAATGAAACTAGATTATTATTTACCGAGTTTATGAGAAGGGTAAATTCCAAAAAGAGATATATTAATATGTCAGAAGATATTCGTGATCTATTGGAAAGGATTATCTTAGCATCCGGATAAAAGAAAATCCCTCAGACTATTCTGAAGGATTTTTGTGAAAAAGCTACAAGGGCTAAAAGCATCAGGTCTATATAATAAAATACTTACCCCTGATTGTCAAGTTTATTTTCACGGTTTTCTTCCCTCCTGCTCAACTCTGATGATTGAGCCATAACAACACCTAATCCGAACCCAAAGATTGCACCTATGAACAAACCAGCGAGAAATACACCTATGCTAAACATATATCACCTCAAATATGGTTGATTCGCTACAGACATAAGATAATGAAGAGATTTAAGGTCTATGTCTTGAGAGTTTTGTTTGGATAACTGTCTTAGGATAAACATGGCATTATTACGATTCTTATTTATGCGTTCTTTTCTTTCCGCAGCTTTTTGAATTGCATAGTCTTGTCTGCGTTGTTTTCTGCTTGTTGTGCCTGGTATTCTAAATGGATTCCTTTCCTGAGTGTTATGGTTTAAGATTCTTGCCATTTTATTCTCCTTTTAAAGTGTTTAAAGCATCTTTTGCCATTTGTTGTGCTTCTTCAAGGTTCTCTGGTATGTTTCCTGCCTGTTGATAACTTAATGGTGGTCTAGTTTTGATGTATTCCTTGATTGCCCGGAGTATTAAAACCCTCATTGTGATACCTTCCTCAATTGCTACATGCTTTGCTTTTTTCCATGTTTCCTGTTGATCTACAATGTGAAGCGGAAATATCATAAACCCTCCTTTTATAATAGGTTACTAATATAACCAGAGTAATTTGATTATAATACAATGTCAATAATATCCTTGTTTTTCGAGCCATATCTGTCGATTTATTAAGGTAATAGTAACTGTTACTGATAGTGGAGGCACTATACTTGGAATACTCCAAAGAGCAAAAGTTGTTGTCAGAAGCCAGAGATAGACTCAAACTATGTATTGATGAAGACAACGAGAATAGACAGGCTGCATATGATGATCTGAGGTTTATCAGTATAGAAGGAGCGCAGTGGCCTGATTCTATCCGTGCTGAGAGAGAATCAGAAGGCAGACCCTGTATTACAACCAATAAACTCCCTACTTTCATTGACCAGGTTGTGGGAGATGAAAGGCAGAATAGACCTTCAGTTAAGGTAATTCCTGTTGATAGCAAGGCCGATCCTATAATTGCTGACATATTATCAGGTTGGATTAAGAATGTTGAGCAGACTTCCAACTCAGATACGGCCGTAGACCATGGATTTGAACATGCTGTAGCGTGTGGTTATGGGGCTATGCGTGTTGTAACCGAGTATTCTACTGATGATTCGTTCGATCAAGATGTCTTTATCCGTAAGATTGATAATGCCTTATCTGTTTATTGGGGTAGACATTCGGAATATGATTGCTCAGATGCACAGTATTGTTTTGTAGTTTCAGATATAAGTCGTGATGAATACAAGGATAAATATGATGATAACCCTATGCCGTTTAACAGTGCTGATAGTCAGTTTATTGAAAACTGGTGTACGGAAGATACTGTCAGGGTATGTGAATACTTCGTTAAAGAACCGGTTATTAAAACCATACATCTTTTAGAAGATGGAAGAGTTGTAGATAAACTTCAACCTGGTGATGTTTCCATTAAGAAAAGGAAAGTTTCTACTTATAAAATCAAGTGGTATCTTCTTTCTGGAAACAAGGTTCTTGATGAAAAAGATTGGCCTGGAAAGAAGTACATTCCTATTATTCCTATATGGGGAAAAGAATTAAATGTTGGAGGAAGGAGAGTCCTTCGTGGTTTAATTAGAAATGCTAAAGACCCACAGAGACTTTATAATTACTTTAAATCTTGTAATGCTGAATTAGTCGCTCTTGCACCCAAGACTCCTTATATTGCTACGGCCAAACAGATTGCCGGTCATGAAAACCAATGGAATGAAGCACATAGAAAGAATTATGCTTATCTTCTGGTTAATCCTGACGAGAAAGCTCCTGGTTGGCCTCACAGGGAAGCACCACCTCAAGCATCTTCAGCAATGGCAGAACAGATTGCACAAGCAGATCAGGAAATAAGAGACACTACAGGACTACAGAAAGCCTCTCTTGGTATGCAGTCAAATGAAAGGTCTGGAACTGCCATAAGAGAGCGTCAGAGAGAGGGTGATACAGGAACATTTGCATTTATAGATAATCTGGCAAGGTCTATTGCGTACATGGGAAGAGTCCTTGTTGATATAGCTCCTGCCATACTTGATACAGAACGCATTATAAGACTCGGTTTGGAAGATGGTACACAAAGGTTTGAAGCAATAAATATTCAGACTGAAACAGGAAAGATTCTAAACGATCTTTCCTTGGGAACATACGATGTTGTCGTAACCGTGGGTCCATCTTTCACAACTCAGAGATCAGAAGCACGTCAATCCATGCAGGAATTTATGCAATACGTTCCTCAATCTGCACCTCTTATCGGTGATTTGTTTGCTAAGAACATGGACTGGCCTGGTGCGGCAGAATTTTCCGAGAGATTAGCAACCATGTTGCCACCAGAGATCAAAGCCAAGAGAGATGCAAAAGAGGCTGCTGCGAAAGGGTTGCCTCCCACTCCTCCACCACAGCAACCTCCTGACCCTATGGTTATGGCTAAACTTGAAGAAGAGAAACTTAACCTTCAGTTAAAGCAGATTGAGATCGAACAAGAGAAGGTTAAACTTGAACAATTACAAGTAGAACTTCAACTTAAAGCCGCTGAGAGTAAAGGCACAATGAAGGCAATGATTGACGAGATTATTGCCGAAGATAAACAACAGGCCACTCAACCTCAAACTATTCAACCACAGCCATCTCAGGGGCAGGAAACACCACCTCCGTCACCTGAAGAGTTTCAGCAGTTTCTTCAATCTCCACAGGGTCAGGCATGGCAAGCACAGCAACAGGGGCAACCTATGCAATCAGAAGGCTTTGAACAGACTGCTATCCAGAACGAAATGAATCCACCGGAAGGAGAAGTGTAATGGCTAAGAAGAAAGCAAAAGTTAAAAAGGTTGCATAGGTAAAGGCCACGGTTGCTGCCAATAAAAAGAAGAAGGGGAAAAAGTAATGGAATTAACAGATATGAAACTTCCCAAAATATCTAAGGATAGCATTACAAAGAATCCTGTTCCTTCTAATTATGAGGATAGGGATCGTTGGCCTTATGGATTAAAGCTTCACTTTGAATCAGATCAGGTTAAATCATTGCCTAGTCTTAAGGATTATAAGGTTGGAGATAGAGTAATGGTCATGGCTGAAGCCTGTGTGATTGATATTCGGATGTCAGAAAGACAGAGTGGAACAGAAGATCATTCAATAGGGATGCAGATAGAAAAGATTGCTGTGTCACCTGTTAAAAAGAAAAAACCTGAAGAAATGAATATGAAAGAATATGCAAAATCAAGGGGTATGTAATGCCACTTAAGAAAGGTAAATCTTCCAATGTCATAGCAAACAACATTGCCGAATTACACACTGGAAAAACCTACGCACACACCAAGAAGAAGTTCGGTAAGGAAGTGGCAAATAGGCAAGCAATTGCCATAGCCATGACCGAGGCCGGTAAGAATAAAAAGTAAGAGGTGAATTATGGCAAAAAAAGGAAAGGGAAAAGGATGCAAATAGTATCCAAAAATCAGGAATTTATTCCTGCACTTAACATCATCCTGGGAGGATGCTCATGGACGTAGCAACACCTGAATCAGTAGTAGCTATCCCACAGATATTCAATGAAATTGATGACTCTGCGAATCTGTCAGCAAGTTTTGTAGCACCTTTACCGGAGAAATCCGATAAACCTGATCCAAAACATAATGACGAAAGAAAACCCCCTGTTTCTTTATCTGAGGTCTTTGTACCAAAGAGTGAGGAAGCACCAGCATCCAAGGTAGAAGATGATGTTATTAACCTTGATGAACCCATCGTTGAAGTAACACCAAAGGAAGAAGCACCGCCTAAACCTAAAGATGCTGTCCAGAAACGTATCGATGAAATAACCAAGAAGTACAGGGTGACAGAAAGAGAACTAGAACAGGCTAAACAGAGAGAGCAGGAATTAGCTTCTAAACTAAAAGAACTTGAAGCAAGAGTTCCGGTTGAAGGAAAGCCTGCCTCAGAAAATTTTGAAACAGAGGAAGAATATCTTGAGGCATTAACCGATTGGAAGGTTGAGCAGAAGTTTAAAGCAGCAGAGCTAAAGTTAGCCGAAACTTCTAAACCTGATAAGGATAAGCTGGCTATTGAACAGGCAGAGAAACCTTATGCTGAACTGGATGAAAAACTTAAAGTCGGATATGAAAAATATACCGATTTTGAAGAAGTAGTCCTGAATGAAAAACTTAAACTGACCGATGCTATGGTTGATGCGACTCTTGAATTACAGACTCCGCATGAAGTCCTGTATTATCTAGGCAAACATCCTGAAGAGTCCAAGAAGATATCCGAGATGTCCATTCCTAGAATGGCTGCATCTTTGGCAAAGATTGACTTGGTTCTTAATGCTCCAAAACCAGCTAAAAAGGTATCACAGGCTCCTGAACCAATCAGTCCTGTTGAATCAAACGGAATAATCACAAAAGACCCCAGCACAATGCCGTTTAAGGAATATGTCAAATGGCGACAAGCGGGAAACTAAAAAAACTAAGGAGATAAAGATATGGCAACATTACTAACCCCAACAATAATTGCAAAAGAAACTCTTATGCAGTTAAGCAATTCCCTGGCAATGGGAAAACATGTTTATACTCAGTTCAAGAATGAGTTTCAGAAAGTCGGTGCTACAGTAACTATTCGTAAACCCAATAAGTTCAGGGCTACAGATACGGCATCTATTTCTAAAACAACCATCGTTGAACCCAGTACTTCAATTACGGTTGATACACAGTCTCATGTTGCATGGGAATTTACCAGTGCAGAACTGACAACCACAATTGAAGATTATAGCAAACGCTATATTCAGCCAGCAGCATTAGCACTTGCCAACAAGGTTGATGTTAAACTTTGTGAGCTTTATGCAGATGTTTACAACTATGCAGGAACACCTGGCACGACACCGGCTACATTTGCAGCACTTGGCGAAGCACAGAGAATCCTTGACGATGAAGATGCTCCTTCAGACAAAAGGATCGGTATCTTTAATCCTAAAGCAAACTGGGCTTTAGCAGACGGTCTTAAAGGTACATTTGCACAGAATGTTGCCAAAGACATTATGACTCGTGGGTATCTTGGTCAGATTGCTAACCTTGATATGTATATGGATCAGAATATAGTCAGGCATCTTAACGGTGCATTTGAGGCCGATATTCAGGTTACATCTGAACCGGTATCGGGAGCAACTACTCTTGTCACAAAGAATTGGGGTGGTTCAAGTACAGTGAAGAAAGGTGATGTATTCACAATCGCCGGTGTATATGCTGTCAATCCTATGTCTGGTGCTTCAACTGGCGAACTTCGCAGATTTACAGTAACAGCAGATACGTCAGATGATGGCGCAGCTATGACAATCCCTGTAGCTCCTTCCATTATATCAAGTGGTGCGTATCAGACAGTTGACTCTCTTCCAGCCGTTGATGCCCTACTTACGTTTGTAGGTACAGCAGCAACAAGATATTCACAGAACCTTGTTTTCCATCCAAACGCTTTCGGTCTGGTTGTTCTTCCTCTTGAACTTCCGTCAGGCGTATGGGGCGCAAGAGAGTCCGATCCTGATTTGGGATTGTCTGTGCGCGTCATAAAGCAGTATGATATCGATACGGATAAAGAAGTGGCACGTGTTGATATTCTCTTCGGCGTGAAAACCCTTTACCGTGAACTCGCATGCCGAGTCTGGGGAGAGTAATAGGATACTCCATGTTTGACATATACTCCTCTTTGGATTACATTGAAACAAAAAAACAAAGGGGAGTTTTATGTCAAAATGTTCAATCGATGGATGCAATAAGGAAGCAAGAAGTAGAGGATGGTGTCAAACGCATTATGTACGTTGGCTCAAATATGGCGACCCCAATTTCATCAAAGTTAAGCAGCTACATGGACTTACCTTGCATGACAGGCTTTACTCAAGAACTGTCAAGGTCGGTCAATGTATTGAATGGTCGGGGTGCTTTCGTAATGGGTATGGAGTTATGAATATAAATCAAGTTCCAGTTTCAGTTCATAGAATTGCATGGGAAATTGCGAATGGCTCCATTCCCGAAGGAATGAGCGTACTGCATAAATGCGATAACAAGAAATGTATTAGAATTGACCATTTATTTCTTGGGACTCAATCTGACAACATGGTGGATTGTTATAAGAAAAAAAGAAATCCAGGATGGACAAGTTTGACTGAACAGGAAATTGTATCCATTAGAGTAAGTAATGCTTCTAGTGCTGAACTTGTTGCTAAGTATAAGATTAGCCCAAGTTCTATTTTGAAAATTAGGAATGGTCAATCATTTAAACACATTGCTCCTAATAGGAAGGCTTTAGTTCCAAGAAGAAATCAAGGAGTAATGCACGGTAGAAGTAGATTAACCGAAGCAGATGTTTTAGCAATAAGAGCTAGTAAAGAATCGGATATTGTTCTAGGTAAACAATATAAAATGAGTCCTGGATCAATATGGAGAATAAGGGCAGGTAAGTTGTGGAAACACTTACTTTAACCCATTTATAATGGGTACAAACACATAGGGAGAAAAAACTTATGAGTATGCTTGATAGAATTTTTGAAGGAATTGCAGAAGAAAAAGCAGTTGGTGGAGCAGCTAATATATTCGTTTCACCTAATGGTAGCGATACCAACAATGGAACTCTTCTTTCACCGTTTAAGAGTATTGCAAAGGCATTTAAGGCTGTAACTACTTCAAGGTCTAGGGTGATTCTTGCTCCTGGTACTTATGTGGAAACAGCTTCTTTAACCTGGCCTAGCGTCAATGGTACATCATTAAACGGGAACGGTGCTGGTGAATGTATCGTAACTGCACCTGGGGCAACTCAGATTATCAGTATTGATCCTCTTGCTGCATCCGGAACATGGACAGCTATTCTTAGCAATATTACCATATCTGCCGAAGATCAGGTTGGATTGCAGGTTAATAATACTAATGTTGGTAAGAGAATAAATCTGTTCCTTACAAAGACCACGTTTGAAGCTGGTGGAGATAGTGTAGGTAGTTCTATTGATATTAATAGGGCTGGTGCATCAAGCAACGCTATCAGAGTCTATGCCGATGGAGAAGGTACAACCATTGAAGGACTTGTAACTGTAATTACAGAATCCACGGATGATAGATTTAGGTTTAAGGGTTATCGTCTTATCGGTGGATTGACAGTCGTAGGTGCTGTTGCCTGTGAAGTAACCCTGATTAATTCAGGTATTTTGACTTCCGGTTTAACGGTTGATGGAGCCAACAAACTTACAAATGTTCACTGTTGGTATGAAACAGATGCCAACCCTAATGTATTTACTGTTTTTGCTGACGCTTACGCAACTTATTAATCAATAAAATCAGGGGGGAGAAATCCTCCCTGCTTACCAAAACGGAGAAAAATATGAAATATGAAATATCACAGGAATTAGCACAAGGTGTATTAAATTACCTTGCAGAAAAACCGTATAAAGAAACATTTGTTTTGATTGCTGAGTTACAAAAGTTAAAGGTTATAACTGAACTAGAGGATGGTAAAGATGTCATCTAATACGTTATTAAATGGTATTGCTTTGGTTGAGACCCTCCCTGTTGTAGTTATTAAACAGGAGAGAACACCTGCATGGAGATGGCATACAAGCTGTCGTGAAGGTAAAATTATAAAGACAGATGTTGAGCTTGATAAATTAGAAAAAGAAGGATGGGTTTCTCATCCCAAGAATATAGGGAAACAATATATTCCTCCTGTCATTAAGCCGATTGAACCTGTTAAACCGGTTCTAACACCAGAAATGATTGAAGACGCAAGGATTGCCGAGAAATTAAAAGCTGAATCTGATGCTATAAAAGCAAAAGAAGATAAAGATAAATTAACTAAAGCAGCACTTGATAAACATGCAACCGTTTGTCCTTTATGTGATAAAGCCTTTGATTCTGCACAGGGTTTAAGACTGCATATGACAAAGATGCACAGGGGTAAATAATGACTTTAGAAGATATTATTAAGGCTTCGATGCGGAAGCTGGGGGTTATTGCTTCTGGTGAAGTTCCTACACCAGCAGAATTAAGTGATAGCTTGCTTGCCTGCCAAAATATGTTGCGGGCGTGGTCATCAAAGAAGATAAATCTTAACGCAACCGTATCAGAAACAAAGGTTCTTACGGCAGGCCAGGCATTATATACATGGGGTATTTCTGCCGGTAATATTGCTACCGTAAGACCTTATGAGGTCGTCAATGCTTTCGTAAGGGATTCCAGTAATATTGATAGTAATATTGTATCTGTTACCAAGGGTCAATATAACGATCAGGCATCAAAATATATTCAAGGTAAACCAGGATTTTTATATTATAATCCTCTTTTCCCTTTGGGTTATTTATATTTATATCCTGTGCCTGACACAGCATATACTTTATATATTGATACGATTAAACCTTTGACTGAAACTGGTTCCTTTGATGTCCTTGCCAGCACAATACAGCTTCCTCCTGATTATGAAGAGGCTATTATCTATAATCTAGCAATCAGGATGGCTCCTGAATATGGCAAGTCTGTACCAGCCGAAGTAGCCGTAATAGCAGAGACAAGTTACAATACGATGATAAATCTTAATGCAAATAATCAAGTGGAAACGGTTAGTGCTAATTTGCCGTACAATAATGTTAATTGCAGATACGATATTAACCAGGGGTAAGGGAGGATTTATGGCAGTACATGGTCCATTCGATCACTTTTTAACATATCTTGGATTAAGTACCGATACTAAACCAACAATAGGGATATTACCTGGAACTAAGTTTTATGAGAAAGACACTGGATTACAGTATATATATTCAGGTACAGCCTGGATAGTTGAATAAGGAGAAAGAATATGGCAATTACAGGGCCTTACGAAATAAGTCATGGTTACACAGGACTTTCCACAGACACAAAACCTCTTGATGCAAAAGGCAATGATAGATATTTTGCTACCGACACAAGAACATGGTTTATTTATGACGGGTCTACATGGTCACAGATGCCTTCTGGTAGTTCAGGTGGATCGGGAACAGACTTGTATGCCACTTCCACTAATCCTGTGTCTAGTGCAGCTGTTACAGCAACTATTCTTGATGCTTACAATGGTGTTATTATAACACTTACAGCGGCTGGAAATGCTCAGACCATGGCAAGTCCTACAATAACGACTGCCGGTAAACGGTTTGTTGTTATTAACAATGATACAAGTACTCATTCTATTTCTGTAAATTCTATTGTTCTTGCTGCTGGTGATGCTCAGATATTTGTATGGGATGGAACAGTATGGATTGCGGTAGAGATGATTTATGCCACGACTACATCTTCAGGAATGGTTACACTTGCTACTGAAGCAGAGGTTGTTAGTGGCTCTGATCCGTTAAAGGTTGTTACTCCATCAACATTAACAAGTAAAATGAGTTCACCTGGTGCTATTGGTAATACTGCTCCTGCTACTGGGAGTTTTACAACTTTAGGGGCTTCTTCTCTTGCCAACAATTATCTCTTTGTAGATGGGTCAAGGGCAGATACCTATACTGCTGATGGTTCAATGCTTCTTCCATTTAAGACAGTACTTGCAGCACTGGCAGTTGTAAATGCGAATGTTGGCGAAAGTTTTTGTATTAAAATTCAACCTGGAACATATGCTGATAACTTGACTATTACAGGTCCAAGATATCTTAGAATAGAAGGTTCTGGTGGAGTGGTTATAAGTGGTACTATACTTATTAATTCGGGTGTAGGATCTTATGATAGGATTGAATTCGTTGGAATAAATGGGTTACGTGCTGAAAAGGGTCCATCTCTAACATTAAGTGGAAAGATTACAGCCGAGAGAACCAATGATTCTCTGATTTATGTTACTTTTGATGGTTGTTTAATATCCGGAGAATTTGAAGCCACAACATCTGGAACATGGGTTTTACAGTATAGAAATTGTAGAGTTAATGGAGCTATCACAGGAACATTAGCTGTTAATACTCAACTTGATAATACAATTCTTATAGAGTCTTATGGTTTCAATGAATTTGTTGGAACAATTTCAGGAATAGTTAGTTTTTATAATTGTCATGATTCTGATTTTTATTGTGCAATAAACACAACTCCTTGGTATGAAAGTAGATTTGCTCATTGCATATTTGCTTCAACAGTTTCTATAATCCCTCAAGTTGGTGCTTCTTCAGCTATTATTTATGTTGATGGAGTAAGTTATAAATCAATCATGGCAACAACACCAACCACTACAGGAGCGAGTTTTTCACATATTGATGGTGGTTTGTTAACTGGTGCTATAACAGAAATTCTTGTGGGTGGTGGTAATGGGTTAAATCCAGTTTATACAACTGCTACTGGTACTGACGCTCCTGTTAGAGCTACATCCCCAACAATTACAACTCCAATAATTTCTAGTTTGCCAGCAACATCTACAATTACCAGCCTTAAAAATGAACCACTAAATATTGGTATTATAACTCAGGGAACAGATGATGCAAATGGCGTTAATATTATTCTAACCGGTGAAGCCGCTGGTAGTGGTGGTGCAGGAAATAATAATGGTGGTGATATTGTTCTTGTTGGTGGTGTTAAACAAGGGTCAGGTACAACCGGAAATGTATTGCTTCAAGCAACAGGTGGAGGTTTTGTTGGTATAGGAACATCGTCACCTAGTTATAAAACTCATATTGCTGATACTGTGACAGATCAAGCCGACACACGAATGTTATATATTGCTCCAAGCATTATTAATACAGATAATAATACAAACGCATCCAGAGGTATTTCTATAAATCTTGGAGACACACGATTACCCGTTGATAAATTATGTAATAGTACTGTTACAGGAATAGCAAATTCAGCTTTTATTAATAGTGCTTCTTTTGCTGGAACTTTGACCAATAATTATGGGATTAATGTTACAGCTGGTATTGGTGGTTCTTGTGCGGCTACAGCTGCTATTACTGAAGTTTATGGTGTATCAATCGGATTATATAATCTTAGGGCTGGTACTACTATTGGAACGGGTTATGCCTTGTATATTGAATCCGTTAAAACGGGTACAATTACAACAGCTTATGATGTATATGCCAGTTCTGCTACCTCTAAAAATTATTTTGCTGGAAATGTTGGTATTGGTACAACAGCACCTAGTTCTAAATTGTGCATTAATGGCGGTGTTCATGTAGGTGGAACTTCTGATGCCGGTGATGATAATTTATTGGTTGATGGGGTTGCCAGTGCTACCACTTTTGATACCAATGTGGCGGCTGCAGGTGTTACATTAAGTGGCATTACCTTATCAGCAGACGGTACAGATGCTGATATAAATATTAATATTACTCCTAAAGGTACGGGTTCGGTTGTTATGTCCAAGGTGGATATAAACAATGGAACTATTGATTCTACCGATATAACTATTGATGCTTCAACAACTTTAGTTTCTTCAGCAGGTACAATGAGTATTCCTCAAAAAACTCCTGTTAATGCTGTTGCTGCGACAGGAACTATTACAGTTACAGGATTACCAGTAGCAGAAGTTGATAATGTATATGCTACAGGTACAATTACTGTTAACGGAACTCCTGTTGCTGAAGAAGTTTTCCTTGTTGATACACAGACCTTTACTTTTAAGGCTACAAGATCAGGAGTTGGTGAAGTTACTATTGATGCGGATAATACAACTCAGGCATCTAATATTGCTTTTGCTATCAATGCAGACATTACGACTGTAGACGCTACCGGTAATGCTGGTGTGGTTAATCTTGTTTCGACAGAATTAGGTACAACAGGAAATGACACAGATTTATCAGAAACAGCTACAGGAATTGCAGTAAGTGGACCCAAACTTACCGGTGGAGTGGATGCAGTTGTTGGTGATACACTGACGGTTGGAGATCAACTATTTACATTTAAACCTTCCGGAACATCTTTGGGTGACATCGTTGTTGATGGCAATAGTACAGCCCAAGCTGCTAATATAGTTACTTCTATAAATAGAGATTTGGCGACAGTAGATGCCACAAGCATACTGGGTGTTGTTTATCTTGCTGCTGCAACAAAAGGTGTGACGGGTAATTCTTTAGTTTTATCTAAGAGTTGTGCTAATATTACTATAACCGGTATTGGTTTTTTAACTGGCGGAATAGATGGAACCATAGGATTGCTAAATGAAATATGTGCCGATACTAATTATATTTATATTTCAACTGCTGCTAACACGATTTCTGACAGTAATTGGGAAAAAAGTAAAATCAATCATTATTCTACCATTACAGAGATTGATGGGTCTACTTCTGGAATACTAAGTATTCCTGATGTTGCAGGGACTATTATTTCCAATGTCGGTCAAGGTGCTTCAGATGTAGCTTTAGCCTTACCTCAAGCAGCGGTAGGGTATAGTTTGATAGCTACTGTTGGTACGGCTCAAGCAGGTAATACATGGAAATTGACGGCTTTCCCAGGTGATAAGATTTACCTTGATGGTGTGGCTGGAACTGATGGTCAGAGTGTTGTTGTAACCCCTGTTGTTGGAGATTATATTACATTGATATCATTTAAAACAGGGGCATCGACATACGATTGGTTAGCTAAGACAGGTAGTGGAACCTGGACAGCGGCGGCATAAGATGATCCAGCCAGCAATATTAGGTAATTTAATGAGAAATGCGTCTGCACCAGCATATACCTATTATGATATAGGTTTTGGCGGTGGTACTGTTAATAGGAATTTTTCTGGTTTATCTTTTAGGGAAACAGGTTTTCCTACAAATTCTGCGGGTAGTCTTATGTTATATCTTTCTTTTCTCTCTACTGAAGGATTGACATTGACTCCACCTTCGGGGTGGACAACTATCTCAGTACCTACGCCGTCAGGATTTTCTTTTGTAGCATCTTACAAGATATCTTCGGGATCAGAACCAGCTTCAGCAACATGGTCATGGGGGACTTCCTGTAGTGGTAACATTCAACTTGTTTCTTTTACTAAGGCTGGTGGAACATGGGTAGAACCTGGAACTATAGATTTTATAAGTTCTTCATCTGAAGTAAAAGGTGAAACATCTGGTGAACATACATATTCCACAGCATCTATTGATATTCCTGATAAGTCCATATTGTTAAGTACATTTTTCTTTGGACCAGCTGCCGAGACACTTACTACAGCACCAATCGGAATGACAACAACACTTAATTCTATATATAATGGTGGAACATGGGGGGCTAATTCAACATGGTATAAAATTTATTCTGCTACTGCTTCTGATGTTGTTACATCTCTGGTTTGTGAAGGATCAGCAGCAGTAACTGTTGATAAAAAACAGTGGATTATAGCGGCAAGGGATTAAGTTATGTCACAGATACCATTTATTTTAGGGAGTAATACAGGTCGCAGCACAAATATTAACGCTCAAAGATGTATAAATCTTTTTCCTGCCATTGATCCTAATCAAGCTAAATCCGAAGTATCTTTATATGGAACCCCAGGATTTGGTCTTTTTTCTGCTTTAATTACTCAAGGAACTTATACGAGTGTTAGGGCAATGCACATTGCTACAGGTCCAAGTGGTGTATCATATTTATATGTAATTTGTGGCAACAAAGTATATTATGTAACCAGTGCCGGTATTAGAACTGCCATTTCGGGTAATATAGATACCTCTGTTGGATTTGTTTATATGTCAAGTAATATGAGAGACAACGATCCTTTAGGGTCTGAGATTATGATTGTAGATGGCTCTGAATTTTCTTATTATATTTATAATAATACATTAATAAAAATGGTTTATGTTGAAGGGGCTTATGCTACAGGGACTATTACGGTTAGTGGTATCCCTGTTGCTGATGAAACTTTTGTTGTTGGTACACAGACGTTTAAGTTTGTAGCATCCAGAGTAAATACCGGAGAAGTTACTATTTCCGCTAATAATACAGATCAAGCTACTAATATCAATTTTGCGATTAATACTGATATAAGTAATACTGTAACTGCTGAAAAGACAATGGCAGTTGTTAGTTTAACAGCTAAGGAATATGGAATAGATGGGAACTCTATTATACTTACTGAGGCTGCTACTGGTATTGCTGTAAGTGGTTCTGGTACTTTATCTGGTGGTGTTGATGATAAATTTAATTTACCCTCTAATATTAATTCTGTAGCTTATCAGGATGGTTACTTTATTGTTTCTAAACTTAACACTGGTGAAATATATATCAGTACGCATCCTAATGATATAACTGTATGGGACCTTACTGATATGACCATTGCTGATAGTAATCCTGATTATGCTTTAAGGATTATGTCTAGCAATAGAGAGCTTTGGGTCTTTGGTAATAACACAATTGAACCTTATTATAATTCTGGTAATGTTGATTTTCCTTTTGAAAGAATTCAGGGCAGTGTTTTAGAGTTAGGAACTATTGCTCCAGCTTCAATTACAAGGATTGAAGGAATTTTTCTATGGTTATCAGATAAAAAAAGAGTTGCTAAAAATACTGGTTATCAAGTTCAATATATTTCTTCTCCTACGATAGATTATCAGATATCAACTTATTCTAAAGTTGATGATGCTATTGGGTGTTCTTGTTCAATAGAAGGTCATGATTGGTATGTTTTGTCTTTTCCAACAGAGAATAAGACATGGGTATATGATTTAAGTACTGATTATTGGTTCGAGTGGGAAAGTTACAACAGTAATATTATTAATCCATTTGGTAGACATAGGATTAATTGTAGTATTACATTTGCCAATAAACAGATTATTGGTGATTACGCTAGTGGTGATTTATTTTATTTGGATATGGATTCATATACAGATAATACTAATGAGATTAGAAGATATAGGACTTCCCAGGTTATTAGCAATGAAAACAAAAATATAATTTTTCATGAATTACAATTAGAATTTGAATCCGGTGTGGGTATTTCAGGGGTTACATATGACTATGATGTTGATTTAGCTCCTGAAATTTTACTACAGCCTGTATCAGTTAGTGTAAATGAAGGTGAAGATGCTACCTTTACTACTTTGGGATGTAGTACTGGAACATTATTTTATCAGTGGTATCATGGTGTTGATGTTGATTAAAACAGGAGGATTGAATGGCGATTAAATATAGACCTATTCCCAATGCAACAGAAAGTGATCTGGTTTTAACTTCTTTACAGGATTTTGAATCTGGTTTTTATAAATGCGTACTTTCCAATGATTCTACTCTGGTTACAACGACAGCAGCGGAGTTATCGATATTAAACTCAGATGAATATGCTTATGTATTTGTTACCACTTTTGATGAATTATTTGATGTGGCTGGTATTTCTGGATCAAAAACCATAATCGCTGCTCCTGGTACATACACCTTAACAGCAGATATAACTATTCCATCCAATAAGGTCTTGTATGTTTTAACAGGGGCAAACATTGTTACGACAGGATTTACTTTTTTATGCAATGGAGATTTCCATGCTGATAAGTATGCTATTTTTAGTGGCACTGGAACTGTAAATTTTGGTAAAAGTATAACTATTTTTCCTGAATGGTTCGGAGCCAAAGGTGATGCTAGTGCCACATTATTTACCGGAACAGATGACACAACAGCTTTTACCAACGCTGTTTCATCGTTAATTGCTGGTGGAATTATAGAAGTTTCCAAGCTTCACGCTATAGAAGGTACTTCGGCTGGTGATTTTTTTAATGGTGTTACTATACCGGCAGCAATTACGGATATTACAATTCAAGGGGTTAACAAGGTTACAAGTGGTTTTGTTCAGATAGGATCATTGCCTGGTAATACCTTTAGAGGAGAACCGCATGATGTCGGTGATGGGTTATGGAGTGAAAATATTAAATTTGATAATTTATATTTTAATACTGATTCAACCCTTTATAATATTGGGTCTGGTTCTCCGTCGCCATTATTTTTTTATAGGTTTCATAATATAGAAGTAAGTAATTGTATCTTTGAAGGGTTTGGTTTGATTGGTGGCTTTCATGGTGCTAATGGATTGGGGGCAACTGAAATATCCACTAATTTAAAGTTTCACGATAACTATATTAATGGTTCGGGTGTTGTGGCTTTTACTGGTATTACAGTATTTAATATAGATGGTTTTTGGGTTGAGAATAATCATTTTAATAAAATTTCAAAGCCTATAGAACTTGAATCACATAATCCTGCCTCCGGGACACTTTTTACAAATGGATTGATTAGAGGCAATAAAATTACTAATGGAACGGTAGCTACTTATTCTGCGACTAACTCTTTCATTGCTATTGGAGCGCAAGTTACCGCTGGCAATGAATGTTGTAATATTATAGTTTCTGACAATATTATTGATCTTTGTGCAAGTGGAACTTGTGTAAATGTAAGTGGTGCATTTTTATTTATTGGGGCAGCGACCGATATAGGTAATATTCATGATATTACTATTTCCAACAATCAGGTTCATAATTATACTCCTACATCTGCTGATTATGGCTGTTATTTAGTGTATTGTGATGCAGTTCAAGTAATAAATAATGTCTTTTCAAATCCGTTAGCAAGTACTGGTAGTCCATATGCTATTGCTTTGCTAGATACAACTAATTCCCTTATTGCTTTGAATAACATTCAAGGGTCTAATTGGGGAAGTGGTATAACTGAAACTGCAAATATAGAACTTAATAATGTTTATTTAAGCAATCAAAATTCTGATACTGGTACTGCTATTGCTACTATTTCAACATCTAAATCTACTGTTATTGATATAAATGGATTGTCTGATAGAGTAGAAATTAAAATCGGTAATGGAGCAGGGATTACATTTTTTAAATTAGGAGCTACATATTTAAATGCTGTTGGTGTTACTCAGGCTATTGTTGATTCTACAGGATTAAATATTGAGAGGGCAGCGACATTTGCTTCTTTAAATGCTGAACCTTCTGATAAGAAAGCTGGAATGGTTGTTAGGGCTGATAGAGCTACATGGGACCCATTATCTAAGGGGTCGGGAACATCATATTTAACGTGGTATAATGGTACTGCATGGAAGGGATTACACGAACAGTGAGGCCAATAAATGTCTAATCCACTTATAGTTTATAAAACTAATCATGGTATTCCTATTGGTAGTAAGTGTACGTTTACCAGTACTGGTGTGTTGCCTTATCCGATAACTGAAACGGTTGAATACTATATTATTACAGAAGGATATACTGCTAATTCGTTTGAAATATCTTTAGATGAAGAAGGAACTCCAATTGCAACGAGTGGTTTTTATTCTGGTGTTATAACAATTCATAATGTTGTTTCTTCTCCGGTTGTTGGGTTGGATTGGTCTAATGATGGTGGTCATACATGGTCTAATAGATATTTTAAATCTATTGGCAGAATTGGAGAATATGCCTTTAGAACAATATGGAGAAGATTAGGTAAATCCAGAACTCGAATTTTCAGGGCAACTATTACTGAGCCTGTGAAAGTCGTTCTACTTGATGCTTTTGCAGAAATAGAAGGATTGAAATGAATTTAGTTCAAGCTCCAATTAAAGAAGCTATGTATCCAGCACCAGGAGTTATGGCAAATGCTTGGATAAAATTCTTTCTTAATAACTATACAGATTTAGGGGAAGTTACCAAGAACACATATATAAACCAGGTTGCAACCACTGTTAATTCCACTACAACGCTCACCACTGATACTTTTATAACTATATGTGACAGTGCATCTAATATTATTTTAAATCTGCCACAAGCCTCTACAATGCAAAATAAATTCTTTGTTATTTATAATAAGGGAATCGGAGATTGTTTAGTCAGTCCATATGGTACAGAAACAATACAAGGTGATGCTAGGTTTAGTTTAAGGCAATGGGAAAGCATACCAGTTCTTTCAGATGGAAGTAATTGGTTTATTTTTTAAAGGATAATATATGGCTGTTTTGAGATCATTAACGAATGACGAATTAAGGGCTGATCCAGTTCCGGTAAGTGGACCTATAACAAATGTTGAATTGCGTTCCAGTGCGATTAATGTATCTGGACCTTTAACAGATACCCAATTAAGGGCAACCGATGTTGATGTTATAGTTACAGAATCAGCACTTCCCTCTGGTGCAGCTACAGAAGTGACATTATCTTCTATAGATAATAACATTGTTACTTGTGATACAGATAATGTAATTCTTAGTGAAGGGTCATCTATTATAGGTTCTGTGAAAATTACAGATGGAGTAGATACAGCTGATGTTATTGCATGTAATGGGTGTTTGGGTCTTGTAACTATTTCTCCTGGTCATGTTTCCATATTAAATAGTACTAATGTTGTATTGGCTGGTGGTGCTACATGGACAGGTACAGCTGAGATTACTGATAATTATGGAGTAATACAAGTTATTGTTAAAGCTTCTCATGATTCAGCAACGAACGGTTTAGTAGTAGAGTTTTCTCCGGATGGTACTAACTGGGATTCAAACGATATGTATACTATAACTGCTAATGTTGGAAAAGTATTTTCTTTTCAACCAGCAGCTCAATATTACAGAGTATCATATACTAATGGGGCAACATTACAAACATATTTTAGGCTGCAAACCAGTTTAAAACCATATTATGTAAAACCATCCAGCCATAGAATTGCAGATAATATTAGCTCTCAAGATGATGCTGAATTGGTTAAAGCGGTTTTAGCTGCTGAAATGCCTGGCGGTACTTTTACTGCTATTAATGCTACTGCTGGTGGAAATCTTAAATGCTCTATAGAAGAACTTGAATCGGGAATTAGTTCAAATAGTAATAGTCAATTAAATGTTACAGCTTTCGATTCAACAGGGGTAGAAATATTACAACCCCTAACAGATACCGAGCTTAGAGCCACACCTGTTCCTGTATCTGCAACTGATTTAGATATTAGACCAATAATATATTCAACAGATAATATTCTTGTTTATGGAAAAACAGGAACATCAACATATCAATCTCCACGAATAGACGTAATAACGCATGAACTAATAAACCTTCCTGCCGATCATCATGAAATTCATGAAGGGAATTCGTATACAGTAAGTGATTCTGTTGCTGTAAATACTACTACTGTAAAGTGGCAAGTTACAACGCCTGATTCTACGACATATGCACATATGATTTTTGATTTATCTTGTACCGGAGAAGCAACATTTTTAATTACTGAAGGGTCAGATAGAACGGATGGAACAACTTTAGTGGAGGTAAATAGAAACCGAGTAGGCACACCTAATACAGCTGCAACAATTGTTACCAGAACACCTACTGATGGCACTACGGATGGTGCTGTAACCTTACTGAATACTAGAACAGGTATTACTGGTGTAGGAGGGAAAAGTGTTGAAACTGGTAGTTCTAGGGGTGTTAATGAATGGATATTAAAACCTAATACTAAATATGTTGTATCGATTACTACTTACGCAGATGTTTATGTGTCATGTATTTTAAATTGGTACGAACATATTAGTTTAACTGCTTAATGAAAATGAAAGAAATTAAAGAAACAAGAGTTGATGTCCGATCTTTCTTAGAACAAGAGAGACAACGATTAATGGATAAAACTATATTATTTAATAAGATACAACAAAAGAAGATTGATATATTAACTTTTGCAATCAGTGAATGGGAAGATCTTCGGTTGTCATATAATGGTGATATTAATAATGAATGATATAATTAAAAAAGATTCCGAATTAACCCCTGAAGAATATCAGTTAAAATGTGATATGGCCGCTGAGAATATTATCGAAATAGCAGGAGATATGACGATTCCATTTAGGGAGAAGATTGAAAAGATAGAGTTTATATTATTTTATTTCGATCAGGTTCAGATTCCTGTCAAACATACCTTCTGTGATGGTGTTTATGTTAGAGAAATAACCATCAAGAAGGGTACATTATTAACAAATCTTTATCATAAGACCGAAACTATAGATTTAATGATAAACGGAAATATATCGATAGTAACTCCTGATGGATTAAAGAATTTACAGGGGTTTAATACTCTTGTTGCTATGCCTGGAACGAAGAGGATCGGGTTTGCCTTGGAAGATACTCAGTGGGTTACAGTTCATAAATATACTGGTAAGGTTCCAGAAACAGATGAGGAATTAAACAAGCTAGAAGATGATTTGTTTACAAATAATTATTCATATTTCAATATTGTAGATGCAGAGGTTAAGGAGGATATATGGCAGTAATAGAATCAGCAATATCTGGCGGATTGGGTTTAGTAGGTTCTATTATAGGCGCAGGGGCGGCAGGAGATGCAGCAGATGCACAGATGGCAGCTGCCAGAGAATCTATAGCTTTTCAGAAAGAACAGTCTAAGATTGCCAGAGAAGATTTAGCTCCATGGAGAAAATCTGGCGAGACTGCTTTAAATGTATTAACACAGAAAACTTTGGCGGGTCCTGGTCAGTTTACGAAATCGCCTGGATACCAGTTCAGATTAGATGAAAACCAGAAAGCCATTGAGCGTAATCGGGCAGCAAGAGGGGGGATAGGTGGTGGTGCAATGTCCAAAGCCCTTCAGCGATATGGACAGGATTATGCTTCTGGTGAGTATCAGAATTTCCTTAATCAGTATTATGCCAGTTTAAATCCATATCAGAATTTATCTAATACTGGTCAGGCTTCAGCTGCACGACAGGCAGCAACCTCCACGCAGTTAGGTCAAAATGTTGGAAATACAATGGTTGGTGCAGGTAATGCTCAAGCTGCCGGTTATATCAATCAGGCTAATGCTATCACTAGTGGTATTGGTTCTGGGATTAATAACTATTTAAATTGGAAGTCATTACAACAAGCAGCGGTGACACCTGCAACTACGATCCCAACTGCTAACCCGGCTGCACCAGTTATAATGGGAAATTAAAGGAGAATGACAATGCCCGAAATACCTGCATTACAAACGAACAATTTAGACTTTTCCAATGCTCTTCAGAATATGGCAGTAATGAAGCGTCAAAGAGAACAGGATGCTGCTCTTGCTGAAACCAGAGGATTGCAAAATGAAGTCATAAGAGGGCAGATTGCAAACCAGCCAGCACAAAATGAGCTTGCAAAGATGCAAACACAGAGGGAAATCCTTGCTGCAAGAAAAGAATTTAATGAACTTGCTCCATCTGATACTAATGCAATTATAAATACTAAAGACCCAATTTTAAAACGACAACATATTGATAGTTATTATAAGTTGGGTAGCAGTGTTGGTATGAGATTACCTGTTCCTGAATCATATGATATTAAAGACCCCACAACCGGAGCTGTTATTGGATTTAATCAGGAGGCAGCAGATACTGATCTTAAGTTGATTGCAATTGGTAGTGCTAAAACTAATAAGGTTTTAGCTAATGGAACTCCATCTTATACGATATTTAAAGACCCTAAAGATAATCTTTATAAAAGGCAAGATTTTACATGGCAAGATGGAAAAACCGTTCCCAATGGTGAACCTTATCCAGTAGAAAATAAAGCCGTGACACAAGAATTAGACGTAAAGAAAACAAATGCTGATATTAAAAAGGGTGAAGAAACTACGGCGCAGGGTTGGGAAAATGTAAAGACAAATCAAAGGAACGCTCAAACCAATGCAGAGCGAGCAGATATTTATAGGATTAAAACACTAAAACCTGCTAATCCTAAAGCAGCGAATACAGCCCCTTATTACAATATGATTACTGGTGAGACAGCATATTATAATAAAAGTGATAAAATGCCTGCACAGTTTGTTTCTCCGGCTTTGGCAAAACAATATATTGCAGACGGTCAAACTACGCCTATATGGAATACAAAAACAAAGAAAATGGAGTTTAAAAAACCTCAAGAAGCTATTGGGGGTGAGATAACAGTGGATGGTAAAACTACAACACTTCCAGGGCTTATTGGCAATGGAACATATGTAAATGTAGTGCAGGGTGAACCAGGGGATACTCCATGGGGTACAAGAACTGTTGGAAGTACCAACAAACCTACTCCCAAAGCAGCACGAACAATGAAACCACAATCAACTGCTAAAAACAAAACCCTTGTCAAGCAACAGAGGAATACTGCAACAGGACAAATAAGAAATGTTTATTCTGATGGTACAGTGGAGATTGTTAATTGACTGCTCCAACGACTAAAGTCGATGGATTCCAACTTCACGGAATCCAGCCCTCTCAGGCATACGCGAGAGAAGGAATTGCAGATTCTCCATTGGCTAAAACCGTCAGCCCGACGGCTAATATGTTACGGGCAGCGTTGTGGTCTCTATCAAGTAAAGTTCCACATTCAGGGCAACACCATTCACGAACAGAGAGGTTAAGTTTGGAAAGAGTAAAGCCACAATTAGAGCATCGCTTACTTGACGGATACCATTTGTCGATTCCGACAATGGTTCTTCCGTACCAGTTTGCTTTATACTCAAGCTGTCTTACAAACTCGCTCCAACCTGCATCCGCTATTGATTTTGAAAGGTGTCTGTTACGTTGCATGTTCTTTACTGCAAGTGTTTCTATGGCTATCGTTTGGTTTTCACGGATAAGCCTTGTGCTTAATTTATGCGAAAAGTCTTTCCTTGTATCTGCTACCTTTGCATGTATTCTGGCAACTTTCAGCTTTGCCTTTTCACGATTCTTTGAACCTTTCTGTTTCTTGGCAAGGACTCTCTGTGCTTTAGCAAGTTTCTTTTCAGCCTTACGAAAGGCATTAGGTGCGGCTATCTTCTCACCTGTTGATAATACCGCAAAATGGGTAAGTCCTAAATCAATTCCTATTGCTTCGGTTCTGACGGGTAATGCTGCAATGGCATCATCACAGAGCATGGAAACAAAGTATCGATTTGCCGTGTCTTTAGAAACGGTAACAGTTGTTACCTTGGCAGCTTTGGGTATTGTTCGGGAAAACCTGATTGTAAGCGGTTCTTTCATCTTAGCAAGCGTTAAGGCTTTGCCGTTCCATTTAAAAGCACTCGTTGTATATGCCGCTGACTGCTTGCCATGCTTTGATTTGAAAGAAGGGTATGCAGTTCGTTTGGCAAAGAAGTTTACAAAGGCTGTCTGTAGATGCCTCAAGGATTGCTGTACCGGAACACAGGAAACATCATTCATCCAATTCAATTCAGGCTGCTTCTTTAGGACAGTCAACATAGCGGAGGTTTCATGGTAGCCAACTCTTTCTTTTCTTTCGTACCAAGCATCGGTTCTTTGCCTGAGCATATAGTTATAGGCAAAGCGGGTGCATCCGAAGGTTTGAGCAAGATTGTCAACCTGTTCGGGGGTTGGATAGAATCTAAACGAATATGCCCTCTTGATATTCATAATCACACAATAAACCTAAACCGTGTAAAAGTCAAGAGCGCAATTCCTCCGACGCCTAAAGGCATCGGTTTCCTTGCGAGGTTTTTATGAATAATGATGGTTGGGTTGATATTCCTGCCACTACTACAGATGAATGGGTTGATTTAAAGACTCAACCGATATCTAAACCTACTAAATCGATGGAAGGATTAGAGAGTAAGCCACAAAGAGGATTTACTGGATCGTGGGATGAAAACGATCCTGCTTATGTTGCCCCTGAAAAGGAATTAAAACCAGCCACATGGAAACAGACATTAACTGAATCTTTACCCGAAGCTGTTAAAGGTGGATTAGCAAAGGCTGTAGCCGGTGGAGTACAGACATATGCCGATGTTACCGGAAACAAGAAACTTCAAGAAGATGTTAAGTATGCTTTGGAAGGAATCAAGTCAGGAGATAAGGCGTTAAGGGAAAAGTATGAACTTTCCACAACACAGGAAGATGTTGTTGGTGCTGCTTCTTCATTAGCTACCAATATACCTTTTATGGTGGTTGGTACGTTGACAGGAGGAAGTGCTGTTCCTTTAATAGCAATGGGAACACAGTCAGGATTACAGAAGTATGCTGATTACAGGGGCAAAGATAAACCGATAGGTCAATCTGCTGTGGCATCTTTAGCAACTGGTGGAGTGGAAATAATCACAGAACTTACACCAATGAATGTTTTGTTAAAGAAGGGAACACCTTTCTTTAAGAGATTAGCAGCAGAATTAAAGTCTGAGATCATTGGAGAAAATGCGGCTACATTTTTCCAAGATGCTATTGATGCGGCTAATCAGGAAATGACCTGGGGTGAGTTTATCAATGCTGAAAGATTAAAGAACGCAGCATGGTCTACCACAAAGCAGACAGCAATGGCAGCAGGAGTTATGACAGGTGGAGCGCAATTATTAAACAGGAACGCAGAACAAGCACCTCCTACGCCTCCTATTGTTGAACCACAAACAGCACCGACACCGGCAGCAGAAGGTTTCTCAACACAGGGGATGCCGACTAACGAACAGATTATTCAACCAACTAATTTACCAAGAGAACATGCTAAGAATGTGCTTCGACAAATGCTTAACGAAAAGGCACAAGAAGGATTCAGCACAGAAGGAATGCCGACTAATGAGCAGATAGTACAGCCTCTGATTGCTCAGACTCAAGCACCTGGTATACCAGTTAAACAATCTACAGGAAAGGTTATAGGGTTTGGAGAAGAGACAGACACAGAAGCCCCTGTTCCTGTTGTTGAACAGTCTGTTGCACCGACACCTCAACCAGAACAAATAAATGCACCTACAGCAATTTCAGAGGCAGTAATGCCTATACCTGATGTTACACGAGAATTAAATCAGAAGATAGAAAAACCAGTTGTTGCAGAAAAGGCAACCACTGATAAACAACCACATGAAGTAACTTTAAATGATTATATTGGTGATGTCGGTAATTTAACCGGAAAGCAAAGAAGTGAAGAGATTGCTTTCAGGAAGTTCAATCATGCTAAAGATGTTGAAGAAGCATTAATTGAGGGTAAGGATGTTCCCATAGAAGTTCTTGCTGATTATAAAGATGAGAAATGGGCGCAGAAAGCTATTACTAAATTTAGAACAGCAGAGATGCGTAAACCTGTAACAGAACAGAAAGCAGTGCCGGAACCATCTATGGTTTCAAAGGAAGCACCTACATTAGATGCAGAAACAAATAAGAAGTTGGACATGAAGATTAAATATGGTCCTACATCTGTTACTAAGAGAGAGAGGATAAATGATTTATTCAAGAAGGGTGCTACTCTTGATTCTTCTGTTGAAAGATCAGGCTTAACCAGCATTGATAAGTACGAGTTAGGTATGCTGGTAAAGATGAGAGAACCTGGAAAGGCCGACCAAAAAAGAATAGACGAATTAACCAACAAGGCAAAACAGGACCTTCCCATAAGTTATAGTTACACTGCTAAATTGGGTGATAAGTATTACAAATTGTCTAAGACGGAATATGATTATTTTAATTCCCTGAAGCAGGAACCATCAAATATGACTCCTAAAGAATTTTCTGTCTCACAAAAGCCTAAAAGTGAGATACAAACTCCGTTGTCATTAACAAATGAGACACAAGTTAAAGAAACAGCCAAACCTTTAATACAAGAAGAAGCACCTGTTAAACAGCCTGAAGTCATTGTTGAGCCAAAGCGCACACCTTTGAAGTTAAAGGAAACAGCGGTTGAATCAAAGAAAGAATTAACAGGCATCCAAAAGGCTCAACAGGCTAGGGCAGAAAAATCCTTAGATAAATATATTAGGCTTGAAGGTAAATCTGTAACTAAGCGTCAAATGGTAGAACAACTATCAGCCGATGGATATATCCCTAAACCTATGGAAGTCTTTGATGAAGCAGCAAAAAAGAAAGATGAATTAATAGCTGAAAGAGCAAGGGCAAAATATATCTTTACCAAAGATAGGGCATATTCAAATGGCAATATCCCAATGGTGAAAGAGGGAATGG
>JALNYV010000036.1 GCA_023229785.1 Candidatus Dojkabacteria bacterium
CATTAAACAGTTCGGGGAATATATAATCTTTGTTAAAATAGCAGGCATTAAATGGAACCCAAGATGCTTCAAATCCAAAATAACCTCTAAGTATATTACTATTCTTTGGAAGTAATTTTCTAAACCTTTTAATTTCATATTTTGGGGCCTCAGTAATACCACAAGAAACTATTGTTTCATTTAAAGTTTTTAATTTACTAACAGTATCTTTTTCCGGTATATATTTAGGAGATACTAGAAAAAGATTGGAGTTTTTATTTTTTGCTATTTGAAGTAATTTCTTTTTAAAAATAGAGTTAACAAAATTATCAGAAAATTTTTGTCCCTCATATTGATGTACTTTTACTTTTCCAAAAATTGAGGAATATTTTCTAAATATAATAGAATCAAAATTTGTAAGTATATCAAACTCTATAGGCAATGAATTTTCTATTCTAGCAATAGAGTGAAGAAAGGGCAAAACTTCTAATTTTGATATTTCATTATCTATAAAAGGAATACCGACAGTTAGCAATGTTTTTTACTCCAAAATAATTTCTTTAAATGGATTTAATGCTAATATTTCTTCTATACTAGAAACTGTTTCCCCTTCTATATAATATCCAGAATGATTACTAATTAAAAAATATGCATCTTCAATAGGCATTTCACATTTTCCATCTGAAAACTTATAACTTACAAATCTTTTTGGTTCTGGCTCTAAGGAAATACAGATATTTTTATATTCTTTGTGTTTAACAAAAACATTCTTACCCATAACTTCCTCTTATCTTCCTCTATTTTTTCATTGTTTTTCTAGAGGTATAGGGGAGAATTAATTCTCCCCTATACCTATCTATTATCTAACTAGACAGTAGGAGTTGATTTGACATTGATGATCTTGGACTGGAAAGGCTCTCCGGGAACAATCAGGACACTGGATTCCCAAACCACTTTAGTTTCCCCAGTAGTGATTCGTGCCAAATCCTGAACTGCCATAGGCAGAAGATCAACCATAGTAATAGGAACTCCTGAACTATCGCCACCAAGAACTGTCTGATCATCAAGACAGTAAATGCTGGTTACATTGGTATACTGAGTACCTGAGCTTGCAGGGACAATTTTCCGGTGAGGAATAATGTCAGCAACTCCGAAAGGACCGAAATACTCAGTTACATGCATACCAGCAGCGATAGTATTAGGAGAGGTAGAGGGAATAATCTGAACCTTCGCAAATAGAAGTTGTGCCAGCTTCATCATATCCTGTGGAGCCATTACGAATGCTCTAGTAGATCCGCCACTATTGAAGGACAGAAGCATAGCATCATCTAGCATAGCAAGGGACAGAGCAAGCCCGGTAGCATCTACCACATTAGTGGTGATCTGTTTATCCAGACCATCAAACTGAAGATACTGAGTGGTAGTCCCACCACCCCAATAAGCATCAACAACAGTACTGGCAATAGTGGAATCTCCATAGAGAATTCCCTGCTCTTCACTACCAGCAGCAGCAATGAGCTTATTACGGACTTCTCTTGCCATTGGGCTGGTTCCCTGATAGGACTTACCAGCAGCCTCAAAAATGTCAAGAACCTGAACAAGCTGCCCAATTGCTTTATAGGCCGCAGCAGTCTGGACATAGGTAGAGTTTGAAGAACTGGGAAGCTGTCCATTGGCAAACCATCCGGCCCCCATCCCAATATCCGTCAGTTTGGCCCAAGAATGGGCCTTACCCTCGCCCTTAATCCTGCCAAATCTATTCCGCAGAGGAGTATCCTGTGGGACCAGAATCTCATACAGAATATCAGACAGATCTTCCCGGATAATGGCATTTCCGGATGTAAGATCCATAACCTTTAGAAGTTCCCTCATCTGATTCATAACCTGCTCTTCCATTTAGAAAAAGCCTCCTTTCAATACTTGGGAAATTTTTACTGTTTGGTCTTATTGAGTTTCTCATCAATAAGTTTTTCCGCAACCTTAGCCCTCTTTAGTGATCCTGGCTTTTCCCCCTTAAGAGAATCTACTGCTTTCTCAATTGGAGTAGCCTCAATCTCTCCTGTTGCAGTCTTCTTAAGACTTCTCTCAGGGGCAGCCTTAGTAAGCATGACCTCAAGTTTCTTTGTCAGTTCTGACATAGTAGAATCTTCAGGCTTAACCTCTTTGGCGGCCAGGGCCTTAGTCAGGGCCTCAACAGCAGTAGAAAGAGTATCAATTTTCTTGTTAAGGGCAGAATACATAGGAGCACCTACAACAGCAGGGTCCATATTCTCAGTCCCGCAAGAAGGGCAGAAAATACTGCCAGAATTGACACTTTTGAAAATACCACTGATATCCATAGCGCACTTTGTGCATTTGGTTTCCATAACCTTATTAACCTCCTTCTTAAGTTCGGCCTCTTTTTCCTGTTTTGAAATCTGTAGCTGATTCTCCAAAACCTCAGTAATGATCTTTGTAAGACCTTCCTTGGTCATCACATCTTTATTGGGATCTGCACATGCTCCCTCTACCTCATCCTTACTTGGAGTAACCGATACTGAATCTGGACTAGGCTCATCAGTATTTGGCTTATCAACCTTATTTCCATATTCAGGAGCATACCCAAGTAGGCTTGTCAGAATCTTTATAGATTCTGTAGCAGTTGAGGGAAGTCCGTCAATACTATTAAGTATCCTAAGAGCTTCCACCAACTTCTGTTTTGCATCATCATTGAGTTTATTCTCAATAATATTAGCAACTTCAGTAAGAGCAGTTTCAGACTCACCAAAAAAATCTTTGATGACTTTGGTGATATCTACAGATTCCTGATCAGTGATTCCCAATAATTTGAGAATCCGATCAACAACTTCCATAGTTGCACCCCCTTTAGTAATTAGGAAACGTCTTTTATTGGCAGGATTATCTACTAAAGAAACCTCTTTAGGATCTAAATCCCGTACTCTTCCTTTAGGCCCCATTTGTAGTCCTCCTTATTAAAAGACTTCCTGTTGGATTTAGACTTCCTTGGCATATCCGCCGAATGAAAGTCCCCCAGTATCCCCCCGTTTGATCTTATCCCAATGACTCAAAGACATTATAGCATGTCCGTGAAGCCATGACCCCGCCTTAACAAGTTCATTACCTATCATTCCTGTAAATCTCTGTATATAATTTTCTACCAAGGCTACCTCTCCCGGATTCATTTCCTGAGTATGCATATCCCCTACAGGCAACTCTCTAAGCATAAACAGGTGACATGCCTTCTCGATATCATCTGCTGAGAAGATTGTCCCGTCATAATCCGGAGTATCCGGCTCTAAAACTATCCCTAGAGTGTAATGATATTCGGGACAATCCACAGCTTTTACAATTCTTAGTCTATCAGATTTGTCTAATTTGTCAAATAACTTAGTAATTTTATCTTTTTCACTATCCATAGTCTGGATTTCCGGATGAGAGAGCATCCATTTTCTAGTCCCATCACCTACTGGAACATACTGTAAAATATATCTACCTTTTAGATTTTTACCTTCAAAATTAAGTTCAATATAATGATTATCTGCAGTACCTATAGTTACTTTTCCATTATCCATAGCTTCCATTATTCCATAAGTATTAGCTGATGCTCCGGGAGTGCCCGGCTCCAAGACTACAGGATTTGGTTCTCCCATAGTAAGCCATACTAAAGGTTGATGAACTTTAAATCCAGCTACTAAAGTTTTATCTCCAATCTGAGGATCAAGTAGTTTTCTTCTATTTTGTAATGACCCTATGACAGGAGTAAATCCAATAAGATAATCTCTATCATCTATTAACATTCTTATATCATAATGAATAGATGCTCCCGATTCCGGAAATTTCTTTAATTTTGCTTGTTCTTCATCTAATCCTATAGAATGTAACTGTAAAACAAACTTTCCAGTATCTCCTGATTTCACATCAAAAGATTCTCTTGACCCCCCATGACCTTCCGCATCTTTTTCTATAATTTCAGATTCATCAAGAGCAGTAAGTACATCCTTTTCAGTAGGAGATTGAATTATCTCTTCCAAACAAATATTTAAACTATCCAAACCATCTTCTTCAAATTTGTCAAGTTCTACAATTTCTTCTTTTTGTACTACACTCCCTCGACCCATAGTTGAAAAAGTTTTTAAATCATGTAATGTAGTTAAAGAAGTACCAGAAGGTTTTTCAGAAGAAACTATAGGAGTGTCCCAAGTCCATTTTTCATTTCTTGAATCATATTTAATCTCTGCTACTCTTATCTCCAGAAGATCTCCAATATTTGCATCTATAGAAGTAGCATAAGTTTTTCCAATTGGAGTATTTTCTGCTACTTCTATATCATATATAAATGTTCCAATTTCAGATTTTGTCTTATCTACTATCCTTCCAATTATTTCTTTGAAATTCTTTATTTTGATAATCCCTGTTGTTTTCCCGGTAATGTAATTATAAGGAGATGTAGCATCTTTTACCATAGCTCCTTCGCTATTTGGCAAAGAAGATACTTTCCTAACAAAGTTTTTGAACTGAGATTCATCATGCGCTACATAGGTTTGAGCTATTTTCAGATAATCTCCCTCTGGTATAGAATCAAGTTTAGCTAATCTGGTAGCTTGTGGTTGTTGACTTATATCTTCTCCCTTATACAATATCATATCGAATACAAAATATTTGGGAACAAATGAAGAGATAGGTTCATTTTTTAAATAAGATTTCATATCTTTTCTAGGAACTTGTTTATTATTAACATAAAGAATAAGTTCCCCGTCAAGAATGGTGTTAGTTGGTAATTTTTCAAGTTCTGAAACCAGAACTTCCATACCCTTTATCTTTGAAAGATCTGTTTTAGCATCTTCAGTTTCTAGAATAATTTTACCATTATTTATTCTTGCAACAGTCCTAAATCCATCAAACTTCACTTGTATATCCAGATTGTGTCCTGCATGGATTACCCCTTTACCCCATTCCTCCCAAGCAGTCTCTGCATCATAAAAGGAGTAGTTCCCATATCCTCCTTTTGTCTTTGTTGGAACTATCTTTGAATCAATAGTAAGAGGTTTTCTTTTTTCTATATCATGGATTCTTGTATCTGTTACAGGAATAAGACCCATATGATATAGAGGAATAAAAGAATCAAATGGTCCTGTTTGCTTCCATATAAATTCTGTAGATACTTTTTTTGGATCATAACCTGAAAAGGTTTTACTAAGTTGCCCCAATATCCTTTCCTCTAATTTAGGATCTCTTTCATTTATATTTCTGTTTATAATTATATCTAGATCAGAAAATTCGGCAGCATCTCCCCTAGCTACACTTCCTGTAATAGCTACATGATAAGGATCTTCTATAATTGGCTCAAGTCCTAGAATAGCTTTTGATACTTTGGCCCTTGATTCATAAATAGAATCCAGATCACAAGTATTGTTGTGACTCATCTTTCTTCTCAACATCTCTTCTACCAGAAACTGATGGGCATTAGCCAGTAATTCCTTGTTCGTATCTCCTTTACCCCAAAGTTGGTGAACTCTGTGGTGCAGGGAAACAATTTCTTCATTACTTGCTGGTTTTAATGTGGTAGGATCAATTCTTTCAATATTCATCTTATTAAAATATTCTTTTCTAATAGCAATATTTAATGATGGTTTTTCTCCGTAAGGAACTACTTTCCATAGATCTCCTGCTTTTTCTGCCTTGGTTATTGTAGTACCATCAAATTCTATGAGTAATGGTAATTGAATTGATAACTTTATTCCGGATTCCAAAGACTTACAAAGGGATTCTCCTCTTTCTCCTATGGGAGAAAAAAGGAGATTAAGCTCTTCTCCGGATAATCCTACAAAATGACTATATGCTGCTACTTTTATCAGATCTTTCCCTTCAAAAGCTTGGCAAAGAAAAATCTCCCCACTAAGCAATTTCTTTAGTTTAGAGTACAATTCTGCATTATCAATTTTTACAGGAACAATAATATGCCTTTTTCCCATCTGGAGAATGCCCGACAAATGATTATAAGTCATGACTTCTTGACCCTCCTCTTTTTACATGTCATCTCTTTGGTTACAAAATTTATAGAAAAGAGAATTCCTCCATCTTTCTTATACTCAGAGCATTCCCCGTTCTCTTTATTGAAAATACATTCCTTACATCTCTCCTTATTGAAAGTAATCACAGTGTCTGTCTTATCCTTGAAGGTAATGCACTCAAACTTTCCACTACTTACACTATAATTAAACATAGTCTCTTTCGCTTTAAAATATTTTGTACACTCATTATGTTCTCCGGTAGAAAAAAGGCATAAGTAGCATCTACTGTGATCATAAGTTTCAAGATATTTAGATACTATTTTTGAAGGTCTTTTAGCCATTATGGAATAACAATACCGCCGCTTCCCTTTCGTTTGTAGTTAGTAATCATATTCTGTATCCTTCCTTCAAAGTCTTCCATCCCTGATTCATACCTTTGCTTATAATCAGCATAAAACTCTTCTCCCTCAGACCCCCCTGTCGATACTTCGTCTACTATGGCTTTATGCCAAGTAGACGACTGCTTCAATTGTTCCATAAAATCTTTATCACAATAAGGGCAATAAAGAACGACCATTCCTGTACCCCTCTTGGGGATTTCAATTCTCACTTGCTTAAGAAAAACAATAAGTCCGTTTCTATTCCTTCTGCACCTATTGCATATTTTTGGCTTATTGCTTTTTCCCGGATCATTATAAGGTTTAATAGGAGAATTTCCAAAAGTAAGCTTTTCTCCGAGAATGATGTCATTATTTTTAAAAATTCCCATTATTGTACTCCCATCAGCCTAGAGCCAACAAAAGCCCCAGTTATTTCAGCTTGAGTTAAAGAATTTGAGGTTACTCTAGAGCGGTGAATATCAATAAGTCTCTTGATATCTTCTTCTGTGGCTTTAGGATTCCTAGTTCGTTCCATCATAGCCAACATTACCTCTTCCCAATTTTTAAACACTGGAATATATAAAGGACAAGCATCTTCTATTCCGGAACATTGTCGTATTTTTTTCCTACAGATTCTGGGATCTGAATATAAACATAAGAGTTTAGTTGGATTTTGTGCATTTTTAAATTTAGCATCTCTTTCCTGTGTACATTTTCCATGAATAAGTCTCAACGCCTCAACAACTTCTTCTCTTTTTGAATATGCCAACTCTCCAAAATACATTTTAAAATACTCAATAAGTCCTGTTATCTCTCCTCTGACAATTTTATGAGGTTGAGGAGTAGGCTTATCTTTTAGATATTCTTTTACCTCATCTAATGTATCCCATTTTGGATCATACTTATCACATGTGGTATCTTTTCCAATAACCCCTTCTTTTGTAATACACCTCAGAAATCCTACCCTATCTGAGAAAAGGCACAACCCATTACAATCCACTAATTTACTGCAAAATTTTATAATAGGTTCTGTGGAAACTTCAGGTATTGTTTCAATAGTATTACTAATTACTTCTATAATCCCTTCTGAAATAACAGGAGCCATTGTTTCAGAAACAGGAACTTGAATTGATTCCCCTGTTATAAATATAGAAGGAACAGAAACTGGCTTCTCATCAATAGAAACCTGTAGATCAGATATAAGATTTGTCTCTACTTTCTTTAGAACTTCTGGGTCAGGGATATCTTTTATACTCCTTCCGCTTATTCCAGCATCCTTTCTCCATGTAGCTAAAGTCATCTGACAAATACCATATTTCTCAGTTACTTCAGCATAAGTATGAGTTTTAGAAAAATCCAATATTTCTCTCTTTTCTTCCTCACCTTTCCTCTGAGCCATCTTAATCTCCTGCCTTTCTTAATTTCCCTGTGTCTGATCAAAAGTTGCTATATGTTCCAACCCCTTTGGGGTAGTAGCTAGATGTTGACTCATAAATGGCTCATCAGACGGAGGTAGATTCAGTCCCATCTGTAAAGCGTCATTTCTTGTAATAATTGCTGAATCAACTAGGGATTTCATACTACTCGCACTATCTTTATCAACATTTAGAGGAGTATATATTCTATATTCTAAAGATTTATCATTAAACCCGTTAGGGTGATTAAATAAAGAAAAATTATAAATAGTTTCAACATGTTTTGCTAAAGGCTCAACTGCAGTTCTTAGATTATACTTTTCTCTAAGCGCAGCAGCCGCTCCAGTTGCATCCGTTGTATCTCCAAGACCAACACTCATAGGAGACACACCAAATAAATTACATTTAAGAATATCTATTCTTTCTAAAAATTTCTTATATTGCATATCATATTGATTATCCAATTTCATCATATGCAAATAATTGTTACCCTTGCCAGGCCCTGAGTTCTTTGCAGAATATTTGGTAGTACTTAACCCAAACAAATCTGGAACAAGACTAGGAGGAAACCCCTGATTAT
>JALNYV010000011.1 GCA_023229785.1 Candidatus Dojkabacteria bacterium
GCACGCTTTAATAGCTTCTCTGTTTTCTCCCAGTTGTATCCTTCTTTTTCCCATAGTCTTTTCACTTTCTTTTCCCCAATAACTTCAAGTAAGATTCGAATTGCACGTACCAGATAATACATTTCGTTTCCTAAATATGTTGAACAATAACTACCTAATAGTCTTAAGGTAATTTGCGAGAAGTATTGAGGGATTGGGGTTATTTCATCTGTCATTTAATTCTCCCGAGGATATTCATAACTAAGTATTCCAAGTGTATGAGGGCGATAATATTCCCCAAATTCATACCCACTTTCTCCCCATTTTGATTCAATGATTTCTAATGCAAGGAGAATTACTCCCATATCTTTATTCATAACCTTTTGTAGTTTCTTAAATGAATGTGATTGTAAAGAAGTAACTCCAACAATGAATTGTTTGTACGCATGTTCTCTTTTAAAATGTACATGATCTTCTGTTTTAGTTAAAGCAAGCGCAATGTTAAATGCGCCATAGAAATGTCCGATTGCTCTGGTATACTGCCGTTTCACAAAACATTCTTCACTTAATTCAAGTTTCTTTTCAATGATTTGTTTAAACAATTGCATTAACTATCTCCTCCAAATATATTAAAGAAAAAGCGAATTAACTCTAAATACTTTGCTCTTTGTTCTTGTACACAATACTTAATGTTTGCTTCAATGATAAAATCTCCATACTCTTCACCATAACTATATTGGCTTACAAAACTACGCAGTCGATTTATTTCAATCTCTTGTAAATATGTTTCAAGCAGTTCTACAAAATCTCCTGTTTCATTCTTGAATTTTAATACGTTAAAGTCGAGAGCATTGTAACATTTGACTGCAAGCATTCCTACATAGAAATCCTGTGTGATTTTCTTACGTAACTCTCGTAACTCTTCAAGTTCTTCATCTGCAATGATTTCTGTTTCAGCAATGAAGTCTTTTAACTTTTGAATTTCCTCATCAGTAATTTTTCTTTTCATACTTACTTGATTCATACGTATATGTTGTTGTTGTACTATATAAACTTTATGTGGCACAATGTATAAAGTGACTTTTATGTGCCCATGCACCCTACTGGCTGGACAGGTTAGCTTTATCCAAAAACTATATAAACGAATTTATCCCTTAATAAGAGGGGTTATAAATTAAAATACATATATATATTCGGCATCTGGTCATGGACAGGAAGCGAAGCTGGAGAAAAAAATAAATGGAATCAATAAAACAAATACAAGGGATAGGCGCTCTACACCCTCAATATTATAGGGCTAGGGCATTGCATTTACAGGTCTTAAGTGAAATGGATATGGTCTCTAGCGGTATAAAGTTGAGCTGGTGGGATATTATTGGTCTGCCACGTCGTGGCTTCTTGACAAGGGAGGTACACACCCTCTAAACCACAGACAGGTTTTTTGGATATTTACTCATGGTTCGTACACTTGGCGCTCTTGATTTACACAAACGTAAAACCAGAAAGGATAAAGGTAAGCGCAAGAAACCAGTACAGTTAAAACGCTTTGCAAAGCACAAGGGGCATAAGACTCACTTGAAACTTTGGATGTGGCGCGAAGAGCCCATGAGCCTTGAAGGGTATCGGCATTGGCATACTGGCACACGGATGAAGATCCGTAGGGTTGTGTACAAATTTGATATGCGCATTGATGTGCCAGTGGAACGCTTGGCAACTAAGGAGCGCATTGAAGCATTTGTCTTAGAGACTATTTCTTATAAGGGAGTTTTCCTCTTCATGGGAGGTTCTGGTTCTCTTAGATCTAAGAAAGGATTCAAATGGGTGAAACTCTTTAAGTGCAAAATTACAGAACATCCTGATGGGTTACAGTGTAGAATGACAAATAATTATCGCTTGTTCAGGTACTTTTTTTGGTGTGACAAATAAAACTAAAACCAATAACCTTAAATAGTACAACAACAACTATTACATATGCCTAAATTGAAAAAAGATTATATTGAAGAATATAGTAAAAGTTATTATCAAGAAAATAAAGAGAGGATAAAATTAAGGATGCAGAAATATAGGCGGGATAATCCATCTAAAATAAAAGAGCAAAGTAAGAAATATTACGTTTCAAAGAATCAAAAAATAACTGAAGGTAGAAAAATTTACTACGTTAAAAATAGTGATCTAGTTAAAGAGAGAGTTAAAAAATGGAGGGAAGAAAATCCAGATAAGTATAGGGCTCAGCAGATAAGAGCATTACCAAAATCTAGGATTAAGAGTAAAATTTATTATCATAAAAATAAAATAGAAATACTACAAAGAGAAAAATAAAGGAGACTTACGCCTGAAGGGAAAAATAATAAAAAAGTAAAAGACCTAAAGTACTATTCAGCTAATAAACAAAAGATTTTCAATCATATGTATACTCGAAAAAAAGTTGATACAGATTATAGACTAAGATGCTTACTTAGAAGTAGATTAGCAAGTGTAATTAATAAATACTCTCAAACAGGAAAAATACTCTCTTCAAAACAATATGGCATAAATTATACTGCAATTATTGAACACCTTAAACCATTCCCTAAACAGATAAATAAATATCATGTAGACCATATCAAGCCGCTTTGTTCGTTTAATCTTAATGATCCAGAGCAAATTAGACTGGCTTTTGCCCCAGAAAACCATCAATGGTTATTAGCTGAAGAAAACCAAGAAAAGAAAAATCATGATGGAACATTAGAAATTCAAGTTAATAGGAGATGGAAGAAATGAAAGAAAAGGAAAGTCAAACAAAAAAACGAGTGGCTATCTATACAAGAGTTAGTTCAGAAGAACAGAAAAGAGAAGGATTAAGCTTGGATGCGCAACGTAAAGCTTTAGAAGATTATGCGCAACTTAAAGGATTCTGGGTGTACAAAATTTACACTGATGCTGGCATATCTGGATTTTCAATTAAAAAGCGAAAGGCATTTAAAGAGATGCTTACTGATGCAAAAGCAGGCAAGTTCTCTGCAATTTTAATTACTAAGTTTGATCGAGCATTCCGTAATGTAGTTGATGCAATAAAAACTGTTGAAGAATTAAAAACCTTGAAAATAGATTTAGTTTCTTTAAATGAACAAGTTGATACCACTACTGCAATGGGAAACTTTTTCTTTATCCTTATGTCTGCACTAGCGCAGTTAGAACGAGACTTAACTGTAGAACGAGTGAGTGAAACTAACTCTAGTAAGTTTTCTAATGGGATTATGATTGGTAGATCTCCTCTTGGATATATGTATAGTAAAAAGCAGAAGCGGTTTATTCCTGATCCCAAAACAAAGGATATGATTATTGATATTTTTCAGATGACTGCACAAGGAATAAATTATAGATATATCTGTGGTAAGCATAATCTTGGTTTCACTACATACTATAAATTGATCCGTAATGAGTTCTATATGGGAAATATTCGGTTTAAGAAAAATACAAATATTGGTAATCACGAACCATTAATTTCAAAGGAATTATTTGCTAAATGTCAAAAATAACTCTTACCCGTTTTGATGCCTACTGTTTTACTTTGTTTGGTTTATTCTACTTTCTTATTTTTCTACCTTTAGTTGTGCCTGCCTTTTTAATTACTGATCGATTGGTGATTACTCCTGCGTTAGTTTCTAGTTACATTGACTGCTATTCTTCTAATCTTACTGAATCAGTTGAACAAGCGAATCGTGAACTACTTGCACCTCTAGGGCTTAAAACTGAAGTTGCTGGATTGTATAACCCTAAGACAAATAAAATTAGTTTAAATACAAATGATCCAGAAACAATTAAGCATGAATATTGTCATCGAGAGCAACACCTTGCTAATAGAAGTTTTTCTTGCCAGTCTAAAATTGGAGTGTTTGTAAATGAAGTAGAGTGTTACATTCGGCAGTACTATATGGACTACCTGAATGTGAGTGAAATAGAAACAGAAAAAATTAATAAATAAATTAGGGGAATATAAGCAATATAATCAATATTACTTACCTTTTTTTTTAGCTTTCTTTTTTGCAGCCATTGGCATTCCTCCATTCTAGTAGAATCATGTTAGTGTGTTCGCATATACTGCAGTGCAAATGAATGTGCCTGCGCTTGTGTTTTAAACTTTTTATCAATAATATGTTTTTCTAAATCTTCGTATGGCTCAATAACAAAGACATCCCAGTTTGGTTCATCTCTTAATTTTCTTCCTACGAGCTGTAAGGTTCCGTCTTTTCTCCCATAGATAAAGCTCGGTGTAGAGCTTTCTGTGTATTTTTTCTCCCAATCTTTTAGTGCCATATATAAAATAGCTAAACCTTATTTAAATACTTATCGCTTTTTGAATTTTTATTCAGAATTATCATACATACTTTTTATCGATCTGTTCGTAGATATAATGAAATACTAAAACCTCTGCTGGTGCTATCCGTCGCTGTATAAGTTGTTCCTGTCTATTGAGTCGTTTCTCAAAATATAAGAGTGTTTCTAGCTTCATTGATGAAATAAATTTACTAACCTTTATAAATTTTTTGAATAAAAATTCAGAATTAAAAAATGGTAACACAAGTTTTAAATAGCACGAGTTACTGAAACTCTAATGTTTTACACACTTACTTCACTTACAGATGATTTCTCTTTCATAGTTAGAAAAAATGGGTATTGGCTGGGGATTGCTACCCACTCAGTCACTTTATAAGGCGCCTTTCCCAGCCATCCAGCCCATTTCACTACTATATAGTTATATTTCTAGACTTATAAATTTATCGCTGTTGGCTTACAACTGCTTTTTTTCTTCAGTTGACTGCTGTAACTCTTTTTGCAAGGCTCTTGTTTGCTCTTTTAATGCAGCAATGTTGAGTTTTGTCATGCCGATTCGTGAAAGTTCGGTAATTGATTCATACAATGCATCGTCACCTGCTTGTACCCATTTGCCATATGCTGACAGTAAAAAGCGTTTCTGCCCTTCTTTGCCTAATGCTTCTCCTTCTTCTGTATCTCTCATTTTTTCTGGTAACTCTGTTTTAAAGCGATCAACTAAGCGAATGACGTTTCGGTAGGAAGATTCTTCGCCTCTTGCTAAACGCTTAATAAATTCGTCTTTTACTATAACAATCTGTTCACTTGGAATGGGTTTATGTTCACCCTGCTCCATATCTATTGGATAGAAGATAAATCGTGTGCAGCCATTTTTCAAAGGAACTTGCTTTTTTACAATGCCCTTACTATAACCCTCTGTAAAGCGCTTACGGTACCCCACTTCAATAAAATCAGCATTATCAATCACATCCATCTTTGCAATGCGCTTCATGGCAACTACTCTAATAATAATGACTGCAGTTAAGGTACCTATCCCTAATAGTGTTGCAACAATTGGTAGAATGATCCCCATGTTAGTAAGCGTTTGACTCCTCCGCTTTTTCCTTTTCTTCCTGTTCTTTTTTCTCTGCAATAGTCTGGCGTGTTGTTTTAATTGTAGTTGTTGCTCTGCCAAATTCATCAACTCCTAAGACTCGCTCTTCTTTGACTTCACTTTCTGGATTTTCTGCAATTAACCGAATGCATTCGCGTACAAAGGTTTCATCTTTATCAAAGAAAAACTCAATTTCTTTTTTTGCATTTGCTAAGTTAATGATAATATCAATTCTTCTTTTTGTTTCTGAACCTTTTCCCATGAGCCATAATACGGGTGTACGATCAGTACCTGCCTGCCCGACACGCATGATGGTTCTAGATTCCCGTACAAAGTTATCTCCATGATCGTCATCCATTTTTAACATTAGTTTTGCCCGTTCTTCTGCTTCTTTTGGATCAACTGCTTCTTCAACAGGCTTTTTCTTACGTAGTTTTAAGATTAAGAAAATGATTGTTACAATAAGCGCAATGACTGCAAAGATAATTATTGTGCCTCCTGTCCACCACCATGACTTAGGTGGATCTAAAATTACTCTGGTGATTAACATTACTCCGCCTAATATTGTTACAATTACTCCTCCAATAATTAAAATCCAGTAGAGTGGTTTCATTTGTGCATGATCCCCATTAATCTTCTTTTGTATTTAATTTTTTCATAGTATCCCCATGACAATAAAAATCCTACAATTAATATGGCAAAAATGCCAATGATCCAGAACACCCGTTCATTTGTTTTTCTTTGTTCTTCTGACTCTTTTGCTTGGGCAACTGATTCGTTTAGTAGTTGATTGAATTTAGGTATTTCAGTTTCTAAGGAGGCAGAGAGTGTATTAATCCGATTGTTTGTTCTTTGATTTGAATCTTGAATTGACTGGATTCTTTTGAGCATGGCATAGACTTGGGTTGCAGTTAAATTAATCGGGATGTCTGGATCCTTAATAATCACTTTTGGGTTTTGGTTCATTACCGTCGTATTACAAATAAATAACTGCTGATTTTGCGGACAGAACACATTATTAAACCAATTTAAAAAGCCTTCGTTTGAATCAAATTCTTCAAAGATGTTGGTGTAAGGAATAAACACTTGAATTGTTTCGGTTGTTGTTTGGGTGTTTAAACCTGAAACAGTCAAATGAATATCATAGGTCTTATTAGTTTCGTTTGTAGTAAAGACTACGGGTTGTACTTTAAACGTGACAAAATTAGTTTGGGTTGGTTCTACTGAAAAATCATTTTCATCAAAGTGCACCCACGAACTATCTGCAGTGAATTTCACTCTTTGGGCTGTCGTATTGCCTGTGTTCTGCACACTGATTAAGCCTTCTGCGCTGGAAGTTGCTTCAACGTTAAATTGCCGATCTACTAGGTTGATTGATAGCACAGTTGGATCAGTAATGACATTCATATTTATATTCCAAATGAAGTTATTTGCAGGGTTATTGACTTCTTGCGCGCTTGAACGGTTTAAAATCTGTACGGTACCTGTCCAGAATAAAACTAAATCTTGGTAGTCCATTGAACCACTTTGTGTAAATGTTTGGCTGACTGTTTCTCCTATAGGTAAATCAAGGTCAAAGGAGCCACTGGTCACTGTATGCGAAATATCATCACTATTATGCCACACCACTGTATCTCCTTCGTGAATGACTAAGAACTCTGGAGTAAAACCATTTGCAGTCATGTTTACATGCAAGGTTTGTGGAGTTGCTGGAATGTCTACTAAATACTTAAAAGAGACTGTAGATTGGGTGACTCCTCCTTGGTATTCGTGTAAATTTACGCTAAAAGGCACAATTCTTGTTTCATTTGATTCTAAAACAAAATCTGGAAAGGTAAAACCAGATAGATTTGAGAAGGTAAATGATTTAATTCGATAGGTTAAGTTATTGGTAATGGTGAAGTTATATGCTTTTGCTTCATTTAAACGCACATTAATGTCCATTGGATTAGGCTGCATAAACACTTGTGCACTCGCTGGAAGTATCAATAATACTGCAATATATAGAACTACTATATTCCTCATTTTTTAATCTCGTCTAACTTGAGCAGGATCTTATTTAAACTTACTAGTACTTGTTCCATGTTTGCTTCACGTGGTTCAATCTTTCGTACCCGTTCTAGTACCCCGTTTTTCCATACTGGCTCCCAATCTTTGAGCGCATCACGCATTAAAAAGTGTTCAGTTAATTTATTCTGAATGGTGTTTTTATGGCATTCAATCTCTTCAGAGAGCGGTGTCATTGAAAACTCTGCGCCATAATCAGTGCCACTATCCATAAAGGTTGCAATTGCGCTTACTAATCTAGCTACTTTTGGTAGTTTTTCTTCAACTTTCTTTTTCTTTTCCATTTGTATAAATATTCATAATACTGCACTACCTTTTATAAAAGTATTCAGTATACTGCATTTAAATTCAAAATATAGAAGTATGGAGAGTATTTAAGCTTTTCTTAAGCTTTACATTGTTGCATTAGAGGGTCTTAATTTAAATAAAAAAATTTAGTTTAATTCTGGAATATAATAATATCCTTGTTTATCCCTTTTGTAAAACTTCTTGGGGTCTTTATCTAAGGGATTTTTCTTAATTCTTAATATCTTCCCTGAAAATATCTCCTTAAAATAAATCTCTCTTTTTCCGTTGATTTCACCATACTCCTTAACAATAACAGAAGGATTATATTTACCATGTCCACAGCAGGATAAAATAGGCTTATGCTTATCTTTGAGGTATTTAATCAATTCTCTCATACAGGGGTCTATTCTTGTGTCTCCCCACTTATTCCATTTACACATTTTATTCTTTCTCTATTGAGAACTCTTTATCATTAATATCTAAGCGTTCCTCAAAATCCTCTTTAGCCTTAGTCTTTAATTTATCTAAGAAAGAGTTTAGCATGGCAAAATCATTAAGGCTTAGCTCTTCTTCTTTCATCTCATAACCATAGGCAAACTTAATCTCTCCCTTTTCATCCTTGATGATGTTTACATAAGCTGTGCCTACAAGTTTGTCTTTTTGCATTTTACAAGTCCTCCCAACGCTTATTAGTTATATCAATCCCTAAAAACTTAAAGCCTTCTTTAGTTAAGTAAAAATACCACATATCCTTTTCCCATCCAGCAGTATGCTTAGCTAATCCCTTCTCTTCAAGGTCTAACCATTTTTTATCTGTGCATTGAGTATAAAATTTATTTCTATAAGGTTTCTTTCCGTAGTTAAGTCCTATTGCATGGAGCATCTCTTCTCTTTGCTCCTTTGTTATAGAAATATTAACTGGAGAAGTCGTCACCTCTCCAGCAAGGCTCACAGAGGTTGTTTCATTGCCTTCTACTTGATGTTGGTTATTGCTAACCGCACTTTCGCCCAAGCTCTGCGTTGAACTTGTGTCCTTGTTTAGTTGTGTGGGATTATGAACCATTTTCTAATGCTTTCTCCTTTTTTATTTTGCATTTTTAGGTTTGAGAGATCTCTTATGTTTAATTTCTAAACTTAATCTTCTGATCTTATTTGTTAATTTTTCTATATGCTCTTGATTGTTTCTAGGATGATCCATCATTGCAGATCTTCTTTTAGAGGCTTCTTGCTTCTGCTTTTTTAATCCATGAATATTCATCCAAATAAGCAATAAAGCTCCCCCTCTTTTGGTTTTTCTCTAACTTCTACATTTATTTCCCATAATCCCAAACTTCCTTTTACTTCTTTCAGTTCAGTTGGCTTTATATCTTCTAAAAACCAACTATAGGCTCTAGGATAAATTTCACAACAAGCTAATTTTTCATCTTTCTTTTTCATAGGTTTACAATCAACAATCTTAGCTACTGCAAATATCTTTCCGCTTATTTCAGATTTAGGATTTTTTGAGGCGTGTAATATAATTAGCCCTCTATAATTTGTTTTCCAAGTTCTAGTCTCAATTGTTTTTTTCCCTTCTAAAATCATACTAGCATAAGGCTCTTGAATTGTTAATGCTTTCATATAAAATTAGGCAGGATACCCAAGACTTTAGGCTTGGGAGGAATGCCGTGCTTCAGATTGCATAACTTCCTGCTTTTGACCCCCTTCTTTTTTAGATTATTCCAAAATTTACAAACACTACATTTGCATTTTCCCTTTTTACATAAATGATGATAACCATCTGGATGTCTACAAGGTTCACACCAATTTTCTCTTTCCTGCATTGCTCCATAAGATTCATCAATCATCTTCGTTCTCCTCTTTTTCTAAAAGACTATCTCCAAAATCTTCAAGAGCCTTTTTCTCCTCTTCTTCTCTTTCAATCCAATAATTATATTTTTCTTGGTCTAAAAATTCTCTCACTCCCTTCTCTGCAATTTTTATTAAAACTTTAGGCTCTAAAGCATCCAATTCCCAACTTTTATTTCCATACTCTCCAATATACCATTTTGCTCTTGGGTCTGTTATCTTTGCTGGGTTTGGTGGCGGATTATATTGTTTAATCTGTTGCATATTCAAAGCAAGTGGAACAATCTTAAAAAATGGATTATCTTCTTCATCGCCAACAATATCTATAACCTCTTCTCCAGATGTCAAAAATTCACATATCCTTTTATGAATATCTCTAACCATATCAAGCCCAGAGGGGTCATGGTCACCCAAATAAAGAATAACTGCTCTCTTTCCTTCGTTTATCTTTTCCTTGATTCTCTGTGCTAAATCATACATAGTTGAAGCACTTGAATAACCTTTATTCACTCCAAAATAAATATGATATTTTTGTGCAACTGGTTTAAGCACACTTTCCATAGCTTGTTTCTCACAATAAAGTTCTACATAATAATCTTGGTCTTTCCATCTTGGAAGTCTGTAAGTATAAGTAGCACTTTCTATTAGGCTCTTAATATTATTCCATTCAGAATGTTTTTCAGGAGTTCTACCTCTATCTTCTATTGCTTCCCAATCAATTAATCCTGCATATCTTGCATCTGTTAAAAATGTGCAAATTCTTTTATAAATTTCATCAGCATTTGGGATTATATCTCTTGAAACCAACTGATAATAAAGCTGTCTATTTGTTAGGGTTATATCTTGGCTTGAATAATTTTCAACAATGTTTATTATTTGCATTAAAAGTTCTTTTTGATTTTTCTGCCAGATGTTCTTAGCTCCTGAACCATCTGTATATTTTACTTTAATATCCCCTCTAAAATTCCATTCTCTAAATTGCTCTTTCATTTTCCCTTTATCTCCTTCCTGATAAGCTCATCTATCTTGTCAGTCATACTAACTTTATTCTTAATACAATAAATCTTAAAGTCTTCTAAGAGTTGTTCATTAATATTTATTGAAGTCTTAACTATTTCTTCTTTAGCCATAGTAACCTCTCTCTATCAATTCTAACCATCCGTTTTTATTTGTAAGTTCAACATTAGGCACAGCTTTTTGAGATGGTGTTTGTCCTTCTAAGGCTTGATGGTTTCTAACCCAGTTATAATAAATCTCAAATCCCTTTAGAAGTGTTTGAGCTGATGTAATGCAACCATGAAAACCCCTCATAACCTTTGTTCTTTCTCTTAATGTGTTATGTAATCTTTCAACCTTATAATTAAATCCGCCTGAATTAGACCTTATGATTTGATGAATGATTTTAGGGTTTTTAGTTGCATGAGGATTTAAGCCGAATGTCTTTTTAATAACTCTTGGATAGCCAACTAAACCATCAGTAGAAATAACCTTAACTTGATTGCCTACTTTCTGCTTGGCTTTTCCATAGACTTTGTTTAAGGCTTTCGTATCTCTATTCTTTGAGTAATCGCTTGAAACAATATAACGACTTTCAGTATCTATGATGTCTATGAAAAACTCATGGGAAATTCCAGAGCTATTTTTGTTTGTTCTTCTATCAAACTCTACCTCATCACCTTGTAATTGCCATCCAGCTTTAATGCTTTGCTTCTCTGTGAAGTTCTGCATAATTGGAACATATTTCATAATCCATCTATAAATTGTTGAATAGTGAACGCCCTTTGGAAAGAATCTAACTAAGTGGTCTGCTATCTTTCTAAAGCTCATTCCAGAGTAATACATATCTGTGCATTGAGTTATTAATTGCTCTTTGTTTCTCATTCTGAAAAAAGGAGTATCTAAAACAAATCTATGTTTACAGGTCTTGCAGAAATACTTTTGTATCTTCTCTCGGCGTTCAGTAAGTCTAACTCCTCTCTTAGTAACTTCCTTACCTTCGCATTTTGGACAGCTTAATTCACTCATTGTGTCACCTCAATCAACTTCCATTCGTCATATCTTTTTTGTAATCTTTCTACTTCACGAATTGCTGATTTTATCTCGTAGTCTAATTTAGTTAAGTATTCATTTTGTCTTATTGAATAGAATTTATCTGTGTTTTCAATTAAAGACTTTCCTAAGATGCTTGGCACAGGTATTTTATTTGTCTTAACATTTTCAATAATTCTCTTTTGATTTTCTATGAATAATTTTATATAAGCTATTGCCTTTGGTATAACATCTCTACTCTGTTCATAAGATAGATTTCTTGCTCCCATGCAAGATTGAGTTTGCCATCCTTGTGATGGTCTTTTGTAGCCATGATGTGCAATAACCCCCATCTTATCTTTAATCTCTCTACTGCAAATTTGACACTGGCTCATTGTAATACTCCTCTTTCAAAGTAAGCGATAGCGTGTTTACATTCATCAATAGTCCAATTCCATTGTTCAATCTGTCTTTTAATCTCTTGACTTTGATATAGTTTCTTGTATTCAGAAATTGCCTTAGTTAATGCTTCAATTTTATTGATAGCTTCTTGCTTACTTTTTATTCCTTTAAAGGTTTTATTTTCCATAATATATTTACGCATAGCCCCTTTATATACCTTTCGGTATTGGAGTATATACCATTCTTAGAGGAATTTTACCCTATTAGAAAAAGACCCTTTAATGCAACAATGTACTTAAGCTTTGAATCATTAAGACTGCAACAATCAAAATTAGCATGCCTACAATGCCAAATACAAACCACCAGAGGTATTTTTCTACAAAGAAAGGTTCATTGATTGGTACCTCTTGTTCAGTAATATTTATTTTTAAGGTGTATTCAATCGTTCTTTCATCACTTAAAATTATTTTAATTTGTTCTTGTCCAACAGTTGCGGCATTTAATACTTTGAAATTTAACAGTAATTCTTTTTGCGGAGTTTCAAGGCTACTTAGGTATACAATATTACTTCCTGTTGAAATATTTACAGGCACTAGATAGCGTTGATTATTCGTGTTATATGCTTGTACATGGATTACTCCTTCACTGCCTTTTTCCCAGTTATTACTATATTGAAAATTTACATAGAATGGATTTTTTGCTGATTGTGTTCCTCCGCCACTTGTTACATCTGGCTTTGTATCTACATGAAATTGTGTTGATTGATTTTGATTGTTTTGTATATCAGTACAAGCAACGCTCCATAGTAGATTGTTACTATATAATGGGTGATTTGCTTCAATACCGACGACTTCAAAGACATTTAATGCATTATTAATTGGTGCCATTGTACTGTATCTATTACTATTATATAGTAACGAACAATTTGCTAAACTATTTGTTGATGAAACCCTATAAATAAATCGTACTATGCTATCTTGATCTTGGCTCTCATCTTCAGGTGAATGTAAGGTAATTTGTGGGTAAGATTGTGCTCCTTGCGTAATATTATTGATAAACCATGTTTTTGAATCCGCAGTATAATTTACATTTCCTCGGTATAACACTGTAAAGTTACCTGTAGATAGATTACTAACATTAAAACGTGGGGTTGAACCATTATTAATTACTAGTCCATTTAAGTATAATTCTAAGTTTCCTGTGCCTGTAACTAATGAAGCATTTAGGTAAATATTTAACGCAGTTCCATTAATTGAAAAATTACTTTGTGAATGATTAATAAATGCGTTTACTGTACTGGTTGCTTTGGTAACGGTTAATAAAAAGGTAGCTAAGGTATTATTTACGGTATAGTTTTGTCCTTCTGTTGAGTTAAACTTATAAGTATAGGTGTTTACCCCTAATATTGTGGTATCTGGATTTGTTACAAGTTCATTATCTCTATGCAACGTGTAGGTTATATCACTATCCCCTGTATTTGTTTCTATTCCACTTACTCCTGCAATGTTTCCATATACAATGGATGCAGTACCACTAATACTCATACTTGGATGAATTTTATTAACTGTTGCAGTTAGTATTGTTGAATTTACTTTATTAAAAGAATCGTTAACACTTACATTAAGTGAATATGTACCTGCCCCTAATTGGGTATTATTGGTTAATACTCCTCCACTAGTAATAGAGAATCGTGAATCATTAACTGAATATGTACTTATTGCAGTTTCATCAATTGCAATAAATGTTCCTTGTATTGATTGAGTATAATTAACGTTTAGGGTAGGAATTGTAGTAAATACTGGCGGTCGTAAGTTTAAGCTTACATTCCATGATTGAGAAACATTGTAATTACTTGAATCATTGATATTAACTTTTACAATTTGACTTGGTCTATTGAAAATCCAATTGAAAACCTTTTGTCCATATCCAGAGAACTTCTCAACATTATCAACAAGCCATGAGTACCAATGAGTGTCTCCTGAATCCTCATCAGTAACATTAACTTGAGTTGTAACATTTGCATTTTCTTGGAATGTTGGGTTTGTTATTGAATAAAGCTGTTGAACTTCTGTAGAAGATAAACTTCTGTTCCATATCTTTATTTCATCAAGAGTTCCGTTTATGGTTTGATTTGCTACCCCATCACCACCAATTTTTATAGTAGTAATTAGTTTTGTTGGATTCAAAGCTTGACAGGAAGCAGATATAGAAGAATTACCTATCAAAGTGTTATCAGCATAGAAAGATAATGTACTGCCTGTGTAAGAACATATAAAATTCTTAAAGTTTGTACTTGAAGGATTATTTATTGCAGTAGTTGAAATATCACAAGTATTATTTAGAAAAAGTCTACAATAAACTTGCATTGTTCCAGATGCATTTCTATAAATTATAAACATTTCAGTTCCAGAACCAGAAAAGTATGTAACATATCTTCTCCCAGTTCCAGCCATAGCATCTCCATCCCATAAACTAGAAGCTGCAAAAGCAAAACCTTGTGATAAGTTTATACTTGTTTTCAATGTTCCAGCAATATTTTGATTTCCCCCTAAGAATAAATATCCTCCTCCAATTTGTCCTTCATCTGTGTAAATTGCATTATTAAGAACTGTCAAATTTTGGTTATTAACACTGTCCTCTTGAGTACTCCAATTTTTATCAAGTTTGTACCAACCAACTAAACCTGTTTGATTAAACCCCTCACTTGAATAAGAAGTTGTTGAGTTTGAAACATTGATAAAATTAATCTTTGGAGTAAATGATAGGTAGAAGGTAACACTTGATGAATTTAGATTATTTCCTGTATCATTGGCATATACTATTAATGTATTACTCCCTGCAATTAAATTAGTTAGTGTAGTATTTGAAGTAAATGTAATGTTACTTCCTCCGTTTATAGAGTACCATTTACTACTAATTGCATTATTATCTGTAATTGTAGTATTTAAAGAATAATTTAATTGGTATAAGTCTCTGTAAGTAGTATTAGTTGGTTGGTCAATTGTAATGGTTGGGTAGACTATATTAATTGAAATATTATAATAGGCATAAAGTACATCAGTAAAGTTTTGCCCCCCTGTTATATTTGCCCTAAATAAATAATTTCCAATTGGAAAAGTAACATTTATTGAATTATTTTCAGAGTAATTCAATCCATCTTTCTCTAGATTAAGAGTACCATTATTAGCTCTTGCTGAAATATTTAATTGTTGTGGTAATTCTAAAGTTAAGTTGCTTGTTCCTCCATTTGCTAAAAATGTTAGAGTTGGAGTTGCTTTATCAATTATAATACTACTTACCGTTGAACTTGCACTATAATTTGCATTTCCTGCACTTGAATAGTTAGCATAGATTGTTCCTGCTTGATAGACTGCATTTGAAATGTTTAAACTACAAGATAATTGAGTAGGACACCCACTACCTACGAAATCTGTTACGGTTCCATAGGTAATGGGTGTTGTTCGAGAGATTACTAAACTTAGAGAACTATTTTTATTGATAATGGTACTTGCTACAGTGGATGTTGCAGAGTAATTAGTATTACCAGCACTTGAATAGTTCCCATAGATTGTACTTGCCTGATATATCCCATTTGAAATGTTTAAAGAACAGGATAATTGGCTCGGGCAACCTGAACCACTAAAATCTGTAGAAGCTGGGTATTCTATTGGTGAAGTTCTACTTAAGGTTAAAGTAGTTGTTGAGTTCTTATTTATTGTATAACTATAAGTTATTGACTTATTATATAAGTGATCCGTACCATTTCCATAACTCCAGAAGTAATAAGAATATGTTCCAGCCGTTAAGCTTGGTCTAGATAAATTAAAGCCTGTATAGTTTACACCATTAAATTCTATACCTCGAGTGCCATTGGTTCTATTCACGCTATAGCTAAAGTTATATTGGTTGAATCCGTATTGGCTATTGTTACTTGGATTTACTGTATAATTATAGAACTGGGGGTATTCTGTATCTACTGGTGGTTCTGGTGGAGCCTCTCCACCTTCGGTGTAAGTATCTATAGTAATATCTCCAGCTCCTATTGGGCTTAATAATCCACTAGGTGAAATCTCATAGACAGTAAAGTTTTGATATGTTGGGCTACCAGTTAAAGTATAATTAGTATAGTTAAGGGCTGGGTAACTTATGTTTACTATGGGCCCATCATTAAATTGAATTGAGATGTTTGTATCTCTAAATAGTTTAATAGCTCCTAAACTAAAACTTACATTCGCTCGGTTGTGTGAAGCATTATTACTAAGGTTTAAGTTAGTAAAAGAAAAATATCCATTAGACATAGTTCGGTTTACTGCTCCTGAATTGTTTAATGCGATAATTTCAGAAGGTGTAAGACTTCTATTAATAATCATAAAATCATCAATTGTTCCATTAAAGTAATTTACACCATTTGAAGCAGCACCAATTACGGTATTCATAGTACTTTTATTGACTATCCCTGTTTTTGCAACAGACTCTTGATGATTACCATCAATGTAAATACTTGCACTTGAACCGTTATATAATCCTACAACGTGATACCATCTTCCAAGAGTCATTGTTGAAGTTGCTGATGCACCTGTAGTTGTTCCATCTGAGGTATACACAGACCATGTTAGTTTCTGCCCACTACCTCCTCCTCGACCATCATAGGATAAAACCCATGATCTTTGCGTTGCAGTTGAACCATGAAACTTTCCTGCTACTCTTGTAAGAGAACCATTACCGTCAACTCTAAGCCACATACTAACCGTAAAATTAGTAGAAAGATTTAGTGACTCGGTATTACCAAAACTCATGTAATCATTGGTCCCATCAAACTTTAAACAGTTTCCATAGATACAAGAATCATTAAAAGAAGGTTGAGAGGTATTAGCAGTGTACGCTAAGTCATTAGAATATTTACTGTAATCTTGTAATCCTCCAGAGGTATAGATATCAAATGGTTGGTAAACTAAAGTAGTACTATAAGGCAATTCGTTTGAAATATTTAAATGAACGAAAGCAGATTCTTGAGTTACATTTACATACGTATCAGCAGCATAAGAAGCATCTGAAGCTATAACAATACTTTCCTCACCAAACTTAAGATACTTATCAGTTGGTTTAAAAGTATAACAGAATCCTTTCGCACTTTCAGTTAATACGGTCATTTGTTCTTTGCTATCTATTTCTAAATCATTAGTAAGTTTTCTTACTTTAACTTCTGTTGGTTTAACAAACTCTTTATCAATTCCATCTACTTGAAAAGAAACAGTATCTAACCCGAATAATTCACCCATTGCTCCACCGATTAAGGGAAGTTCTTCTATTGGTGCTTTCGTATATTTTGGTACTAAACAGGCGGTAGTATCTTGAATATCAACATCAAACAAAATAGATTCATTTCCTGTACTTGAAATTACATTTAATACTTGTCTTGCATCTGAACTTAAAACAATTTTACCTGAAACTGGAACTAGGATTAAGATACAACATAAAATCAGGATACTCCATTTCATTATCTTCTCCCGTCTTTTGTTAGTGTAACTAAGATAATTACAAAGAATACTAAGACAATTAATCCTCCCATTCCCCATAAAATGTATATAAGTAATTTATTCTCTAAAACAGGCGGTATTATTTCACTTTCATCAAGGATAAAATTCATGTTGTGTGTGACAATTCGTTCATCTTCAACAATAATTTTAATAGTGTAATTGCCTGCTTTTGCTACATTTAATACTTTAAACTGGGCTATAATTTCTCCATTACTTGCTTTTCCTGAATTTTCTAAGACAATACCATCAATATCATACTCAAATTTAACAGCTTTTGGTGTGTATAAAGAATCAGACTGGTTATATATTTGTACTTTTACCTGTACTACTTGCCCTCGGTACCAGATATTTGGATAGTTAAAGTTAACATATTTTGGATCTGAGGTTAAATCAATGGTTGAAGTACCTCCACCTGAACCACCGCTTCCTGTTGGGGGATTATCATCTTCATAAGCAATAGAAATATAGTTATCTCCAGAAGCAAAATTTAATCCTGTTATAGTTATTTTATTTGTTGCTGTATTGCAACTTACTCGTGAATCTGTAATCGGGTAGGTGCTTTGTAGTACATTATTTGCTGATCTTATATAGTCAATATTGCAGGAACTTACGTTAAAAATAGTATTTACACTAATCGTCTCGCTCAAGCTACTCGTTATATGCTTTTGTGTTGGGGTTGATGATGAAAAGGTAAGAGGGCTTTCTGGGAATGTTGTTATATCTCCTTCGGTAAGTTGAAAGTTATAATATACATAAGCTGCTTGAAATGGTGATAAAGTAAAACTAACATTATCTATATTTCTTCCAATTAAACTACCATTAGTATTCCATACTAAGTTATTCGATGATTCAGAAACTAAGTTATATACTGTATTATTCCAAGTTCCGTTATATGGGTTGTAATACCCTCCATAACCAGTACTGTAATTATTGTTGTAAAAGTAAGTATAACTACGATGTAATTTAAATGAAATCCAAGGAGTGCTTGTAGAATAACCTGGGTACCTCTGTCCTAAGATATCTCTTAATATTACTGGATTATCGTTTGATTGATTAAACAAGGTTGATACATTTTCATAATCACTTGATACAACATAATCTATTCTTGGGAATAAATAATTAATTGGTTGTATTCCTCTTGTCCATATATTTGTAAAGTCATAAGTAATATTAATTGTTGAGTTATATGAATACTTTAATAAAAGAGGGTATCCAGTATAGCTATTATTCTGAATAACTACATTTTTAGTTAGGTAAGCAGATAAATTTGCACTAGTATCATAAATAGACTCGGTACTATCACTTATCCAAGTTTTCCACACAGGATATAAGTCTATTGCTGTAATCGGCTCATACCCACAGTTAGATTTTTTATCAATCATATTGTCTACATCATAATAAAAAGAATTATTAACTATCTTTAAGTTATCTGAACCTTGAGATAATATTGCTGAACAGCCGATATTATAAAACTTATTGGCAATTATTGTTATATTACTAGGAAAGATTACATTCCTTAATCTCATTATTGATATTCCAATGTTATAAGAGTCAAAATTATTGTAAGAATTGTTAAATGTATTATTCGATAAATAGATATTATTTGAAGAAACTACTTCTAATAACTTACTTGTATTCCCTGAAATGTAGTTATTCTTAACCTGAATATTTGCAGAGTTACTACTTAAGTTATAAAACCTTACACAAAAAGAACATCCTTCAACATTACTATTTTCTAATGTAAGATTATACCCTGAATGTCTAAAATATAATCCTCCAACTGTAGTAAAAAAGCTATCATTTAATAAATCAGATGAATCTTTACCAAAACTACTATTTGTTATTAAAACATTCTTCATATGGTCTAATAGCATAAATGTGTTATAATGGTTATTTAACCATCCATTCTTAAAGGTAAATCCATTAATGTTGTTAAAATTTACTAAATGGTTGTAATCAGAAACATTCATACCATCAAAAGTAAGATTATAGAAATTAGACTCTATAATAAAATTAGTTCCTGTTCCGTTACCTTTAAAATATGAACCTGTAAAATTAATATAAGTGTTATTAGTGTCTATAATTATTATTCTTGTTCCGTTAATATATCTTTCTCCATTACAAACCTTTGTATATTCTCTTACATGTGTATCTTTTGCAGTTATGTTAATACATTCAACATAATTATGGTAATTACTCCATACTTCAGAAGCAGATAAAGTCTTATTGTAGATTATTAATTCATCCATTGAACCATTGAAATAATCTACTGTGACTCTTCTTCCAATTCTAATTAATTCAGCACTTAGGTTTCCAGTATTTGACTTAGACGAAACTAATAATCCATTAATATATAATTTAGCATTGTTTGTATTTGTATCATTAGTAAAAGTTAAAACAAGATTATACCAAGTGTGATTATTCATGATTACATTATCCCATACACTTGAGGTTGCTCCATTAGGATAAAACTGTACATCATTTGTAGTAACTCTATAAATCATTCCACTACCAGATGATCCTCCAATAATTGCACTACTTGAAGTAATATTATATAACTTAATCCATACTGAAACAGTTAAGTTAGTTATTGAACCAGCATTTTTAGAAGTACCAATACTTGTATTTACTCCATTAAAAACATATACTCCATCGTTTAGTATACTTTGATTATTAGAAAAAGTTGCATTATATATAGTTCCATTATTCCCATTCCCACTAAAATCATACACCATCGTAGCATTCTCCCCATACGCTGATTGATTATTAAAGTGATAGTAAAGTACCATACTTTCATTAACAACTGGATACGTTCCAACAGCACTTCCCACCCCAACTAAACATAAGGTAAGAAAAACCAATAGAAATAGTTTCTTCATTTTAATCCCACATCCCCCGTACCGATGATTCCAAACCACAGGAGGTACATTTCAAACGACGATTAGCAAATATCAACATTAAAACTCCTTTGCATGTAATAATTTGTGACATTCTTTACATACAATTTTAACGTTGTTTAATTGATGATTTAATGGGTATACGGTATATAATCCTCCAGTATTTCCTCGTTTTATCCTATGTGGTTCTAATGATTTCTTTTTATTACAAAGTTGACAAGTATAATTTACTGCCTCATAATATTTCTTTTTTAACCACTTTGGACAGTCAGTAAATCCTTGAGTTGGTTGTACCAGTGTATTCATGGTATTTAAAGATTCTTTAAGTATAAAAACTTATTGCTTTTTGAATTTTTCTTCATTATTCTGAACTCTTCTCTGCTTGTGCTTTGATTTCTTCCACTGCTCCTGTGAGCGCTTCAACTGCTTTTCCAAGCTTTGTAAGTACTTCAAGATGCGTTACCATATTATGGTCAAAAATCAGCTGGTTTTGCTGGATTCCCTCTATTGCATGTAGTACATTTTCAATGCGCTTATCCACTTCTACGGGGCGCGCTGCATTATGTTCAATGTAATCAGTGACTACATTGGTGTACTTTCGAGTATCTTCAGGCGCATAATTTCTATTTCCAAACTCCATGCCGAGTGGCTCAGACATATCAATCCATGCGCGCAGTTTGCCATTAACCTCAAGCTCAAACTTTTCCCCTGTTTTTTTACAGTGTTCTGCCATACTATCACGTAACTTTACATAGTGGTGGGTGCGTACGGTTAACTGGGGTACTCCATCTTTACAAAACTTACATTTAAACAATTCTTCAATAAGTGAGAGTATTGCTAAGGTATCTTGTAGTGCTTCAATAAACGCTTCATAGCTATCATTTGTCCAGTAGTGCTTACGATTGATAAAGACTATGGAATTTGCAAACACCTGAATTAAGAAATCTTCACGGGCAAGCTGCTGATAGGTACTATTTCCCCAGCTAATTGGCTTAAAATGAAACTCTTTTAATTTAATTAAACGGTTTTCTCTTTTTTGCCACCAGTCTGGGGTGTTCACTAAGGGTAAAATAAATGAGAATTTATGTGATTGAATTTTTTTGTTATTCTGTAGTAACTTTGCCACTTTTAGAGAGTCTGCCTGATTTTTGGCAATCTTCCAAAGCGGAAAAATGTTGTGTACTAAACCTAGTGTTTTTAAGTGATTTAGCTTACGGTAGAGCGTACGTAAAGGCAAATTACTTACTTTTTGTAAATATTCAACTCGTACGCCTTCTGGTCGTTCTAAAAGAAATCGAATGATTTGAATGCTTTTTGCATCCAGTTTGCCACTTTTTGACTTTGCCACTTTTTCATCTGTCAATACCTCTTTTTTAGTCATTGTAGTTATAGTATCACTCCCTCTTTTTTATAGTTTTCTTGTCACGTTATTGTAGCGATTTTAGAAACGCTTGCTTTTTCTCTGTAAAGTGTGCAATTTGTGTTTGTAGGCTTTCTTTACAGTACGCTACGCCTTTAGGCTTATCAATAGCATGTAAAGCATTCTCTCCATACTTTTCAATATGAACTAAGGCAAATGATAATTGTGCAATCATTTGGTTATAGAACTCAACTTGCGGATGATTAATAATTGGTTTCACTTGTTTCATCTTCAATCCTCCTATAATGCCACTGAGGTACTGCGCGGTAGCACTCACAATTTAGATTCCAATTGTCTTTAATGCAATAGGTGCAGCGATCAATAATTGGTTCAATATGCCCTAAGCAAATATATTCTAATTCTTCTTTAGATTTCACTTTTCACCTCTTGTTTTTTATAATATTTTTGGAAACATGCTTCTGAACAGAAATATTTTCGTAACACAAAGATCAGTTCTTCAGTTCCCTGTAAAGTTCCCTTACACTGTGCACAGGTTTTATTCATCTTCCACCTCGATATCTTCTATACCCCAGACTGGCTTTGTAAATCCTGTGTGCTTTTCAAAATCATACGTTTCACTTTCCATATGGTACCTCTTGAAAGTATTTGCAATATGTTCTGCCATGATTACCTGTATAGCAATGGTGCTGATTTACATCGCGCACACAAAGATACTCGCTGTGTTTTGTGCAATATGCTTCACCTGATTGTGCTAACTCTTCAAGTCTTACTTTTCTTTGCAGGAGTCGCTTAATTTTCTTTGGTAATTGGTTCACTTTGCACCTCTGGGTTAATCCGTACAAAATATTCATTAACGCCTACTAAAGTAATACCGTAAAGTGCGTCTTTTAACTCTACTATTTTAATTTCTTTAAATTGTTCCATGTAATTCCTCTCTATGTTTTGCTACGAGTAAATGTGTATATTTTACTAACTCTGCAATGACAATTTCCTGTTGATCTTTCAGTTCTTTTATTTCTGTATCAATTCGTGCTACTTCTTTTTGTACGTAGCCTTTGAGTTCTTCAAGCCATGCATAGACTGCCTGTTCATACCCCTTGGTTTCCACTGGAAGTACTTTATAACAATACCATGCGCCTTTATCGAGCTTATAGTAGGTTTGTGTTGCCTCATCAAAGTAGAGCTTACCGCGCAATTGGACAAATGCTTCAAATGTAACTTCTTTGTACTGTTCTTTTTGTAAATTGACTTGACTGACACGCATTGCCTTTTTCTGGAGCTTTTTTAACATTTTTTCTTTATTCATTTTATCTCCTCGTAATATACTTCTCGATGTATAATATAATCTACAGCACCAATAATAATAATTACTACCACAGTTATTAGGCTACTGATAAAAAATATACCTTTAGGCAAACTATCGACAAATAAATATAATAAAAAAATACTACAATATCCACCCATAGTAAATATAAATAAAGATGAAGCCTCTTCACTTAATCCATCATCATTAATGATTACTTTTTTAAATTTCTTTTGTTTTTTCATTGCTTCTGCTCCTTTTTTACTTTCTTTCTTGTTATAAAAAAGTAAAGAAAAATAAAAGTAATTACTGATGCAATAAACGCAATTAAATATACTATTTCCATTTCATTACAACTTAAATTATACATAATATCTTCAGGAAAACCAAAAACAGAGCCACATCTTCCTGTCATGTTGAATCCTCTTGCAGTTTTTGTAATTCTTTAAGATAAAAGTCCATTATAAAAGTAGCAAACTCATCTACGTCCATTGAAATATTCTTAATATTCCCTATTTCTTCTAAAATCTCTTTCCTTGCTTGTGCTTTTCCTTTTCGGTAGGCTTCTAATTTATCCTTTGCCTTAAATAACTCTTTTACATCCGCTTCATTAAAGGGTTCTTTAAAAAATTCTATGTCCCTTAAAAGGTATTCTTCGTATGGGTCTTTAGTTGTCAATTTTAATTGCCTCCACTTCATATTGTTCTACACTCTCAAAAGAAATAGCTATCATCAATACGCCTAATAATATGAGTATAATCGAACTAAAAAACACATTAAATTGATATAATAAATGGTCGTCAAGAATATCCCTAAGACTTAATATAAAATTACTAGAACCAACTATTATCAATAATATGCCTATAAAAAAATAAAGATATGCTTCAGCTCTTTTTGTCTTTATAATTATCTTCTGTTTTTTAGTTGTCATGTGCACCTTCTCCTTGAACTTCTTTATAGTACTCACGTAAGACTTTTTCTCGCTTCATGCGGTGTTGTAGTACCCATTCATCAGTTGGTAAGCCTACGCCCTCTGCATTGAGTTTTCGCCTTATTCTAGTAAAGGTTTCAGGGGTTGGCAAGTGTTTTATTAAAGATTTAGGAATGTGAATCAACACATCAGTTTTTGAACTCGTAATAGCAATGTCTTTAAATTCAGCGCGTAGGCACTCTAAATAGAGTAAGGCATCATTATTTGTGGTGTAAGGTAAGCTACTTAATACTTCTTCAACAATAAACCTTCGTACTCGTACACTTGGTTCATAGCTTTCTGCGCATTCAGTGCCATAATCAACTGGTTCAATAAAGCGCTTTTCAAAGGTTTCAGTTTGCCTTGCAGTTACTTCAAAGAGCTTTTTTGGCTGGATTGGTGGTATTTGCACTAAATCTATTTCAGTCATAGAGTTCTCCTTTTCGTTTTTCGAGCAATTGATCAAGTTTACTTTCTAATCCATCAAGCTTTTCAAGCATGTATTTCATTTCATCAGACAAATGCAGATATTGAGAGTGAGTAAGGATTCTCATTTTATTAAATGATCCTTTTTTAATTCAGTAATAATACAATCTTCATAATAGTCGTTTACCTCACTTAATATCTCAATCCTTGAATACCCATAATAAGCTCCGTGTGATTCTTTATTTCGAAAATAATGCATCGTACTACCTCTACAATAATCATCTATTACCTTTGGTGGATGTGTAATTAAATTCTGTTTTTCTACCTCTCTCATTTCCATACTATCGAAGAATGATATAATTACCCCATATACAACAACTACTGATAAAAATAATGCTAAAGCTATTATGGTGTTAGTAATTATTCTATACTTATGTTTTAAAGATAACACCTCAAATTCTAATCTTTTTAATCTTTCTTCTTTTTTCATCTCACTCTCCTCTGTGCCCATGTACGTGCTCGTGGCTTTACTATTTTATTCTCACACTCTTGTTTATTTGTATGAGTGTAGAGCATGTTTTTATCATCTCCGCCGTAACAGTACATTTTCTGTTTACAGACTGGACAGATCATAATAACTCCTCATCATTACAGTGGTCAATAAAAAATTGAGCATCATCGTAATAGAACTCAATTTCAGCTTTTTGAAAGTCTTTTGCATAGCATACGCCTCCAAAAAAGCCTGCTTCTTCATCTATTGCAAATGAACGATCAAGCCCATCTTTACCAGTCCATTTAATTGTTTCTTTATTCATGTTTCACCTCTTTTTTATTTATTTTTTTCCAGTAATGTAACTTTGCGTTACCTATCTCTCTAATTTCAAGTTTTCCTTCACCGATTAAATATCCAAGCACATTTGCTACGGTATTACGGGTTAGTTGTGTCTTATCTGCTATATCCTGAATTGTTAATCCATTTTCATCCTCTTTTAGTAATAACACTAACTTCTCTTTTTTCATAGCATTCTTATCCACTCTTTCTTTTATATTTTTTCGTAATAATTTTACATCAACCAAAATAATTTCTCCATTTATCTTTGTGACTACAAAATCTAATACTTTGTGAATGTATCTACCAGTTGGATTTAGTTTAGCATCTATTAAATAGATCTTTCCTTCTTTTTTACATACAAAATCAGTCTTAGATGTCCAATATATTTGAGAAATCCATTCAACTTCATCAAATCTATCTAATAAAAATTCATAGACTTCTTTTTCAAAAACCTTTCCTATTTTTACTAATTCATTATTTTCTATCATTATTATTTTTTTCAACCTCTTTTTTTCCTTTTTCTGTTATTTCCCAGTATGTTGCGTTTGTTTCTACAATTTTCTTAACTTTCTTTTCTTTAAGCAATACTTCTGAGTATTTTTTGAATGTTTCATAGTCCATGCCTAAAAAGTTACTTATCCTTGATGAAGGCTTTCTGCTGAATTTCTCCAGTGTATTAAGTATTTTAGTAGTTTGATTCATCTTTCTGTTTTGTTATTGTTTCATCAATCAGTAATGAAGCTTCTTTTTTAGTTAATCCTTCTGGAATCTTAATTTGCATTTTCTTTAGTAATTTAACCTGTTTTTCTGTTGCAGGTTCATCAAGGCGTACTTGTTTTTGCCCATTTTTACGTGCAATGTTATTACTTATGAATATTCTGGTTGCACATTCTAAAATTGTACTGTCGTCTGGCTTAATAAATGTGTAGCCTTTGATTTCCTGTATGATTTGTTTGAGTTCTTCCATGAGTATTAGGCTCAGGCAGGTTATTCGCCTGCCTTGTTGCTCTATGAGTTTTATGCAGATAAAGGTCTACTCCAGTTCTCGATAAACTGTTTCTCGCCCCTTATCTGATAGATTATATAATATATCATAGTATATAAATGTTTCGTTATATAAATAGTTACTGGTTAGTGACAGAATTATACCTCAAGAAGTTCCAGCGACGAATTAAGAAGTCACCGTCGCCAGATTCTTCAAGAGTAATAAGAGGTGATTATCCTTTTGCTAATGTTTCGATTGATTTCCAAAAGCTAAATCCTGTTAACGAAAGCAAAATAATAACAACTAGAATAATAACTCCTAATTGTATGTAAGTATTTTCAATGCCAATCATCCCTAGTAGGTCAATAGTTCCTTCATTAATGAGGTTATACAGAGCGAATGTACCTACGCCAATAAGTAATAGAAGAAATACAGCGCTCAATGAAGCCCATCTCTTCTTAAATCGTTTCTTTTTTGCCATATATTCTCTCCTTTAAATCATTAACTTCCATTACTTTTATTTCTGATTCCCATAATCTAAGAACTTTGAAACCTTTTTCGATTAGTTCTTTCGTTCTGATGTGATCTAGTTCATTTCCAATTGGATATTTATGCCAGTAAGTTCCATCACATTCAATTACTAAATTCATTGTAGGAATAAAAAAATCGCACTGATACCCATGATTAATATTTAAGTATTTATGTTGGTAATATTCCAAGCCCAAGATTTCTAGGTAATCTCTTATTTTCACTTCAATTTTTGTGTCAACCTTAGGAGTTACCTGCTTTGCGCGTGCTTTTTTAATTTTTATAGCTATTTCTGCGGCTTTCTCCTCTCCAAAGTATTCTTTATGGGTTATTCCTTTATTGTTGATGAACGCTTTATGCCCCTTTTTAAATGTTCCTGCATTTGTCCTTAATTTTGACATTGGGTTACTATAAATCATTAATTTACTTGCTTTTATTCTCCTCGTTTTTAAATCAGAATTTTTATGAATTTCTTCCCACGTTTTCCCTTTCCTACTTCTCCACCCATAATTTGGGTATAAGTCTTTGTGGTACGTCTTATTTTTAAGAATTGAGCCCTGTGTATGTGAAGCTATGTTATTTCTTTTTAGAATTTTATAGATACTACTTACACTAATATTAAATTTTTTAGAAAGTTTTGGGGCACCCATCTCCTTATCTTTATACAACTTAATAATCAAATTTATCTCATCTACTGTTAAGTTTATTCTCTTTGCCATAAGTATTTACCAGTTATCTTTTCTTTAGTATCATTGCTAATACTGTTGGAATAATTGCAAGTCCTGCAAATCCTACGAGCAAGAACACGATATTACCCAGCATTGGCATCCATTGGAATGCCCATGTGACTAAATCAAATTCTTTGCCTGCAAGCGCAGCTCCGCCTTTAATTCCCCAGTTAATTGCACCGACTGCTACTAAAGAGGTGATAACCCATGCAAATACTTTAAATCCTTTTTTTGCCATTGTTATTTGAATATCCACTTTTTAAATTTATTAAATAAAAATCCGTACACAAAGACTAATACAACTAGAGAAATTACCAGTAAAACAAAATATACAGGCAAGTTATAAAAGAACATTAAAAACAGATTTGCAGGGAGCATGATTAAAGAAGCAAGTAATAGTAAGAGCACTACCTTAAAGCCTGTTTTAAATTTAGATGCCATTTATCTCCTCCGTTTACCTGATTCTAGGGTGTACCAAGCTGCAACTACAATGACTGCAATGAGCATGAATACTCCAAATAAGCCGATTATTAAAAGCATAGTACTGTTTCCTTTTACAGTTTGTGCAACAACAACTTCATCGTCATCTCCAGATCCTTTTACATATATCTTTTCTGCAGTACAAGTTGCAGTTTTACCTACTCGATCAGTCACTGTTAATGCTAATGAATGATCGCCAATATCTTCTAAGTCACCATTAGAGAATGTTGGTTCAGCGCTTGTTGCTGTTGCCTTTTGGATTCCATCTTCATTAGTTAAATTGTATAGGTAGGTTAATGTAGTAGTATCAGTTGAAGAGTCATCGACGGTAAATCCTAATGCGCTTTGTCTTTTAATGAAATCTTCTTGAACGCTCATTGCACAAGTTGGGTTTGTGTTATCAATTGCAATAGTAATAGTACTTGAATCTAAATAATTTGATTGGTTTCTACAGCTTGCAGTTAATGTAGTAGAAGCAGTTTCAGTTAATAAAGCAGTATTGTTTGAAGCAATAAATGAAGATTGGTTTGAAGTTGTATTTACTGTAATTGCAAAGACTCCATCAGCAGTTGTTGCCCATGTACAGTTTTTCACATTTGCAACTGAAGAAACATTAAATACATATGTTCCATTGATTGCACTTCCTGTTGTTGGTTTGTTAAACGTTATTGCTGAAGCGAGTGAAACTGCAAGCAGTGCACTTATGAGTAATAAGAATGCGAGTGTGATTTGTTTATCTTTCATGGTTATATGAAAATATTGAAGTATTTAAATATTTCGTTTTTTGAATTTTTATTCAAAAATTTCATCTCTCCCTCACTAAGGCTAATCTGCCGCTTTTTGCAATAATTTTCCATCCTTGCGGTATATCATCGAGTGCACTTTTTTTGTCTTTAGAGAGATAGTAGAAGTTACCACTGCCCTTAATATAGCGTGGTTTGCCGTCTGCAGGATCTATTTTTTTCCAACTCATAAGATAGTAATAGGTTTATTATATATAAATGTTTCTTTTTTGAATTTTTATTCAATTTGTTTAGCTAAACGGCAGAAGCCATACAGGGAATACCAATAATAGAAATAATCCAAATTGCACTAAGCCAAAAATAATAAACCCAATCCAGAAATTTGCATTTGAAATTACTTTTGATTTTAATACTCTGCCATCTGAAGTTCTTGCGCTTGCTGTTGCTCCCCAGAGTAAGTATAAGAATAAAGGTAAGCCCCAGACCACTGCAAAGGCAACAATCATGGGTAGCGACGTGGTAATGGCACTAGCTGTATCAAACGTTACGCCCCCTAACCCTTCTGTGACATTCATCGTGCTATTTAGTAACACCATTTAACTGCTCCTTTTATACCAGAAAAATACTATTCCTATTATGCTAATGCTTAATAATCCTGCTAGGGTGTACCATAAATATTCTGGGTGTGCTACCTGTTCATTACAAAGTGACACTGAATCATAATCACTGATTTGTTTTTGTGAAGGTGCAATTGTTACAGGAGTACAAATATTTGATTCATTACTATAGCGGAAGAATGTTGTTTTTTGTTTACAATCCCATGTCTGCCATGTGCCTGATTTATCACAATACTCGTTAGTACCAATACAATCTACATCTTCATAGCAAACTACTGATTTTATATTTAAGTTGCAATCTGCTCCTGTATAACCCCATGCACTTGCTTTCCAAGCACTTGCCCATGAGCCATCAGATCCATCTTTTCGATCATAGTCAAATACATAAAATGCTGGACAGGTAGTGTATGATTCTCCTGCTTTTGCTAAAAGTAACTTGCCTTCTTGTGGTAAAGTATTTCCAGAACAGCCTGTAGCGCTACACTTTGCAACGTTTTCCCAAAATCCGTTCCATGAAGCTAATCCTTCAACATAATAGAATTTATCTCCAACAAACTTATATGGCAAATAAACATCTCCGACGTAATATTCTCCTTTTTTTACTCCAATAACAGGTTCATTACTTTGAATTTCAACATATGCTCTAGCTGTTGCTTCTCCGCCGCTTGTTTCAGTTACTTCCCAGCCTGTACATGTATTATATCCTGCGCTTGGGGAACAGGCAATATTATCTCGCTGTGTTGCACTTTGAAATAAGCCTCCTGTAAACCCTGACTCGCTTTCTCCTTCACTATTTGATTTTTCAAAAGGAGTTTTTGTTGGTACGCCTGTTTGTACTTGTGAATTTAGAAATACAAAACTACTTACTCCAATTATGAGAATTGCAAGTATGCTTACAGAAATAAAAAGTAGTTTTTTGTTCATTTTTTAAATTTTCTAATTATACTATGAATACCCCAACCGAGAAGAAAACCAAATATTATTTGTAATGGAAATCCTATAAATACAGATGCGATAGCATAACCAATAACATCCCCTCCACAAATTGATGTAAAAACATTACATAATCCTCCAGAAGTAGTTGATGGAAATAACCAACCCCAAACTAATATTTTATTGATTCCTTCATAAGAGTTATTAACTGCTCCAACAACATAAACCAAAATAATAGAAATTAAACCAATTATTCCACCTATATAACTTCCCCACATACGGAAAGGATTATATGTTTTTTTCATTTCATTTTCGCTTATTTACGAAAAGTAAATTTAATCCTATCATCAAAACTCCAAAAAACATAAAAATTCCAGATATGAAATAATTTATTATTCTTTTTTGTTGTTGTAAATCCTCAATCATTCTTATCTTTGTAGCTACATCATTTTCTAATTCACCTATTAAATTTTCCTTTTCTTCATTACTTAATTCTAAACTTTCAATAATCTCTGTTTTCTGATCTATACCTAAATTCAAGGAATCTATTAATTCTGCTTTCTCAGTTAATGTTAAATCTTGTTGATTAATAATAGCAATTTTATCGGATAATTCCAAATTTTTATTGTTTAACTGTGTTTTCAAAGCTGAAACTTCTGAGTTGAGATTATTAATTAATGCTGTTTTTTCTGCGGTATTTATATTTAAATTATTTATTATTGTTTCTTTCTCGCTAATTGTGTTCTGTAAATTTTTTATTAATGCTGTTTTATTTGCTATATCTAAATTCAAGGAATCTATTAATTCTGCTTTCTCTTGAAGGTTTAGATTTAAATTGTTTATAACTATAGACTTTTCTGCGATGTTCAAATTCAATGATTTTATTAAGTTTGCTTTCTCTTGAATTGTTCCTTGTAAACTATTTATTTCTTTAATCCTCGCGTCTAAAATAGCTTTTAGTGATTTAACATCTAATATTACTTCAGTTGAACATTGATAATCTATACATTTATAGTAACCACAATCATAATCCTTCAAACATTCAACTCCACAAATTCCTATCTGTTTGGTATTGTTAGTAAATTTGTTGTTTACACAAACTGCTTGATCATATCCAATACAAGACGAGCTTCCTTCATTGCATTTGATACATTTAACATCTTTTTTTGTGTCTTTTGTTTTATAAGATATTTTATAATTATCTCCAAGCGATGTTGGTAAACAAATAAATGGATATGTTCCAGAGAGATATACTTTATATCCAGCATCAGTTGTTGTTATAAATTTTGATGTCGAAGAAGTTCCACAATTTTTGTCTAAATCTCTTGAGGTATATTTAAAATATTCTAAATAATCATCATTATCAATATCTAAAGCAATCCAAGTACCTTCTGTAAATTGACTATTGACTGCATTTGTTAAGAATTCTGTACATTGAACATCTTGTACATTCCCAATATCACTCACAATTGTTTGAGCTGTGTTAATTGAGAATAATAAAAATATTATACCTATAAGGATTGCCCCTCCTCCTATCATGCTTAAAGTATATTTATTCATAAATTATTTAAAGTTATAAAGTATATAAATGTTTTGCTTTTTGAATTTTTATTCAAAAATTACTTTCTGAGAATTATGACTACTCCGCTAATTAAAAGGACTAACGAAATAATGCCAAAGATCAAGGTAACGGTCATTGAAGCCCCTAAACAAATTAAATTGTACCATGCGCAGTCTTGAAACGGGCGGAATGCAAATACTAAAAAGGCAAGTACTATTAATCCAATGCCCCAGAGCTTTGCTGTGTAGTTTTTCTTTGCCATGTATTACTTTATTGCACGGTAGAGCTGCACTCCTGCTAATACTCCTGTTGCCACTTCATCTATAATAGGAATTGGATCTGGAACAATAAGCAATACTAAAAACACTGCACCAAAAATTGCAAACCGAACCCACTTATTCATTAGAAGTTCACCTCCTCGCTATCTACTACTTCTTTATTACTATTCACAATACTAATAATTCCTTTATCTATTGCATCACTTACGCAGAGCGATAAGGTAACTGTTTTTGAATCTCCTTCAAAAACATTTACGCTTACTGAATCAGTGTTGCCTCCTGCCTTTAAAATAACATTGCCTGAATCTGAAATAATTGAATTGAGAAAGGGAATTGAGTTACAGTATAACTTTGTTTCTGACTGACAGTTTGCAGTCTTTACATAGAGCTCTCCATTTTTAATAAATGGAATCCCAATTGCATTCTGCACGGTAATGTCACAGGTAACTTTTTTTACCTTTGTTGAGCCAGTTGCGTTATCACTAAATCCAAAGTATGAAACTGCAGCAGTCACAATAATTAGGGTAATCCCTATGAGTAAAAGAATAATGCCCAGTTTTGTTGTTTTACTTCCCATCTTTACTAAACATCACTAAGATGCCTCCAATTAACACAATGACGACGCCAATGCCGTAAATAATCATGTTTATAGATACTAGTGGTGCTTCTCCTGCGCAGTCTGCATTGCCTCCATCCTTAATACAAATGCGATCTGGATCTACACACAAGCCATCTAATTTAATCTGGTTTTCCTGACAAGTTAATTTTTCCTCACAGTCTCTTGAAGCAACAGGTTCACCAAGTTCACATACTCCATTATCTAAAGTATACTGCTGCTCACAGTAACAATCTGCAGAACTTGGATTAATCAGTTTATAGCCAATATTACACTGCTTTGAACACGTCTGTACTGGAGGATCTCCACCGCCACTTGGGCTTGTTACTTTAAATGTTGAAATAGAAGGGTCTTTATTACTATCAATGTAGCCGTCTTGCCCCAGTTCTTGTCCATCACAAAACCAGCGAGATTCAATGGTGTAGGTGCCTGCATTTAGGTTTGTCGTATCTTGGCTTAACTCGTAGAACGCAGTCATGTAGCCTGCAGTACCGAGCGTGAATGACTTTGATTCAAGTACACTACTTCCTGACTTTAACTTAAACTGTCCCTGTAACATCTGGCAGTACGCATTAATATCTTGAAAGTCCTCAATTTTTGCAACCTGTCCTTTTGTATACGTTGATTTATCGGTGACGATGGACTGTAATTCTTGGGTAAGTGTTTTTTTATCAAGAGTATAGATTTGTGTAATTTCAAGTGCAGGTACAAGTGCGCCTACTAAGAGGAGTGCAAATATCCCTGTTAATAAGAGCCGAGCAACCATACTTATTTAATGTACGGGCAATATATAAATGTTTTGCTTTTTGAATTTTTATTCAAAAATTATAAAAAGTAGAGGAGTGCACTAAATGCTATTGCTCCAAGGGAAAGTGCTAAGATAAACCCTGTCACCAGAAACTTTCTGCGTAAGACAAATACAATGATACTAAAGAGTATAAATGCTGCTAATAATGCAACCCAAAATACAGGGTAGGTTGCTTTTTCTGCTTTATCCTTTGCCTGAAATGGAATATATGCCTGTTTATAGACGAGTGCCCAGATTGGTACTCTTGCAGTGACTGAAAGTTTAGAGAACGTTGGATTGTCTGTATTTTTATCCTTGTATGCTAATACGTTAAAGGTGTAAATATCTCCAAACGAAGCATTTTCTGGCACTAAGACAAATACCTTTGCGCTTGTTAATACATCTTCACTTGCAGATACTTCTATAGTGGTTTGTTCAAAAGAAACATAGTCACAGAAATTTAAGGTGCTGTTTTCTGCTAAAGCACATTCTAAAGTTATGGTAAATGGTTCTAAGGCTTTATTTGTTAAGACAAATGATTTTTCACGTGATTTTACTGAGCCTTTTGCTAAGACTAAATCTAACGTATTATCTAAATTTGTTGAAGTAATTGAAAAGTTTGTTGCTAAGGTTGCGCCCACAATTATTGTTGTAGTACTGCCACCGCCTCCACCAATGACCACTGTACCGTTTCCTTCACTTGTGGTGAATGCACGATCAGTATATGCTTCATGCCCGACGGTATCGTTTGCATACACTCGTAAAGTATAGGTGCCGTAACTAGTGACTGTTGCGCTGGTTTGATTGGTATTACATACTACTGTAATATTACTGTTTAAGCCATCAATGCTATTACTACTGTTATAAATGCTATACTTACAAGACTGTACATTCGTATCTGTTACTGAATGATTAAATTCAATAGTTTGTGATCCTTGCGTAGTAATTATAGGAGGGATGGTAACAATAGGCGCAATTTGATCTATGGTAAAGGTAGCGTTTATTGCAGAGAACTTTCCTGAAGCTGTAGTATCAATACAAAACACATTCCACATAAAAGTTCCGTCTGAAATATTAAATGTAGTATAATTTTGTTTGCCTGAAGAAACCCCATTGTTTGTTTGATTTAATGCAAATGAACCATTTAAGTTATGCCACACTTGGCAGTAATCAATTCCATTTGCATCAGTTGCTGTGTAATTTAAGTAAAAATTAGTACCATTATTCCAGAAAGTATTGTTTGTTGGTTTATCTAAGGTAATTGCAGGCGCATCTAAACTAATCGTAAATGATCGTGAAAGACTTGCTAAATTTCCTAATGAATCATTTGTATAAAAATATAATGTATGCGCTCCATCTGTAGTATTAAATGTGGTGTTCTGGCAATTTGTTAAGGTTTTATTAGTTGTACCGTCAAGGTTATACCAACAATTTGCTACGCCAATGGTTGCATCAGTTACGGTGTAATTTAATGGCACTGAATAGTTTGAACTAAATTCTTCGCTTATTGCAGGTTTATCTACTGTTAGCACAGGCGCAACATTATCTAAGGTGAATGTTAAAGAAGATTGATTGGTGTTACCTGAAGTATCATTTGCATAGATAGTTAGATTAATATGTTTTCCGTTTGCAATTCCGACAGTAATATTAAATCCACATATTCTTGAGCTATTTGTTACTCCTTTATTAGTGGTAAAAAAACACGTATTTAAATTTGTATCAGCTACGGTATAATTAATACTAATACTTGTTTGGTTTGAATTATTTGCTGGTGCAGTAATACTAATTCTTGGAGTTTCAGTATAGTTAATGGTAAGTGCGCTTAAAATAACTCCACCCTCTCTTGCTGAAATGTTAAACGGAATATCACAAAATCCTGCAATTGCAGTACAGGTTGTTAAATAATTCTGTAACTCTATTGTAAAATCACTTTTATTCTGGCTGTTTAATACTCCTGAATGGTTAAATTCTGCATCTCCATCATTACCTATATCAAGCACTACTGAATTAACTGAACTATTGTAACTTGTTCTTACTTCTGCATAGTCAATTGAAGTTGTCATTGAATTTGCCTCATTATCCACATAGAGCACATGGATTAAATTTCCTTTTGCAGTTTGATTAATAAAATCACTAAATCCTGCAGTTATTGCGCCATTTGAATTATTTAACGTATTAATTGCAGAGAAAAAAGAAACCTGTACCCAATCCTGCGCAGTAACATTAAACAGATATAATCTTCTTTGGCTTGAAGTTGCATCTGACTTTGTTGCATAGATTGAAATATTTATTTTTGCAATATCATTGAGATTCACGCTTGAGATATTAAACTCAAAATAGACAAAATCCTCCTCAACTCCATTATTTGTAGTTGCATAGGTTCCATCGAGCACATCAAGTCCATAATCTAAGGTTAAATCACTAATCGAAGAAGAATCACAGCTAGGCGGTAAATTATTTGGGGGATTTGTTGCGTCAAAAGATGCGCTTGTATCAAAACACGCAGTCGCATTTAACCCTTCACTATGCACACTCGTAGTATTAATAAAATTAATAATGCTGTCTGCAGTTGAAGTGTTTGAAATATTTATTGAGGCATTTAAAACATTACTATATTTTGGTATTCTAAAGTAATCTACATAGCTCCAGTTTCCACTACTTGAAAATTCTTTTAACACAGAAGAGTCATTAAATAGGGTTTGTAGTTCTCCAGAATTAAATGGGATATAGATCAAGATAAAGGCAAGACAGATCAGGAGCAAAATAAGTCGTGAAAGTTTCATACTAAATAAACTCCCTGCAACTATAAAAAGTTATGTTTTTTGAATAAAAATTCAGTTTGTTGTGCATACATTTTTTTCTCTGTACGTTAAGCACGTTTGTGTATCAGTACAAACCATCTTTTCAACTGGTACTTGCACTAATTCTGATACGCAGTGTTTTTTAGAGTGAGTTTCATTAATTAATTCATAGTGGCATTGCTTTCTGATTTTTTGTAATTGAGTTACTATTTGTTCACAATGCCTTGTGTTATTGATTCTGTTACAGACCGTCTTTGTAATATTAATAGTATATGGTATTTCAATACAGATTCGCTCTTTTTTTGTTATGTTGAAAGGTATTTCTGTACAACTTCTTTGCCTAATTACTTTAGAACCTACTATTTCTGGGATACAGCTTTGCACGTAGGCAACACAACTTACTACTTTTGAACAGTTTCCGACAGTTGGTACGAATGGATTTGGGGGAAAAAGAGGGTATGGTGTGCCATTAAATGCAAAGGTGCCTACGAATAATGAGGTGTAATTAAATCCATCAACTATATTGCCTGTTTTTACTGTAACATTTACATCTGTTGAATGGTTCATACTTGGAGTAACAGTTAACATACATAACCAGTTTACTGTTGTTTCACTATAGTTTAATTTATTACAATCAACTAAAGAATTATCCCACGTTAAAAAAGTTCTTCGAATATCTTCCCAGCCTGCTGTACTTGTAGTTAACACATTTAGTAATAATTGATCTCCATTATTTTGTGGTGTGACAATAGAATTATTTAAGCGATCTATAGCAGATTGATTTTCAATAAGGATTACAGGGTTCGCTGCTGCAGCAAGGGAAATTGATAATAAAGCAATACATAAAGCAGGCAACAGTGTTTGTTTCATATAGTTGTAGTAGTTGTTGTACTATTTAAACTTTATGTCTTTTCTTCTTAGGGGTAACAAGCCACACAATCCAGTAAATAATCCCTGTTATATGAAAGATTAATGTTAAAACAAACCACGCCCACTGTTTTCTTTTAGCCTGATGAATTAATGTTAAAACCCAAATGATGAGCCAGAGTAAACTAAAAATAATAAAGAGTACCATGATCCAGATAGACGCAGTTAACAACGCTATGCTATTCACTTTTTTCTCCTAAAGGTAAAGTACAAAATTGCTGCAAGTAAGGATAGTAAAGCTCCCATAAATAGTAACCGTACGGTTCCTCCTGTATCTTCAGCATCATGGATATTGGTAAATCCAGAAGGATCTTCAATGGTTCGAATGTAATCAACGCCTTGTGTAAGCATCATTTTTGTGTGAGTTACTGAAAGCTGAAACTGTGTGTCTGGGTTTACTGCATGGAGTGAATTAGGCAAAGGCAAAAGCGCAAAGGTAATCAAGAGTAAAAAGAGTCCAACTAAGAGGTTTGGCAGGTTATTCATTTTCTGTGGCTTTTTAACAAAGTCAAAACAGATATAGATTGCAATGCCGCCAATAAGGAAAATGAGCGGGTACATCCAGAATGAAAATAAAATCTGAGATAATGATTCCCACATCAGCCATACTTTACCTGTAAACACTCCGTAAATTGCTAAAGAAACAATTACTAAAATAATGAGTGAAAGTATGCCTGTAAACACTACAGGTATTGATGTTTCCCGATTAATAATGCGCTTTGTAGTTAAAGCAAGCAAGGTAATTGAAAATAGGAATAAAACTAATACTAACCATAAAATGTAACTTGGCAACGCAAAGAATGATTGAAATCCTAAACGGTATTCGCTTGACTGCTGTACTTGGGTGACAAAGAAGTCAATTAAATTTGGAATATTAATATTTGAGAATGAAGGATCTTGGACTAATACTTTTTCAGTAAACGGAGTCATTTCATATGCTAAATCTAATACTTGCCGCGTATAGACTCTGTCTTGCTGAGTTGTCGTTTCATCTTTTAACCAGATTTCTGCAGGTGAATGTACTAAGCCATTCCAGAGCATACTTCTTTGTACTGCTAAATTAACAAAGTGGTTATGACTGTCTGCATCCTGAATAATATGTGCGCACCAGCCATAGGCAAATGCAGTTGTTTTTGCGCGTGTTACTTGATCTGGTTCTTGCTGTGCTAAATCAAGTGCACGTAAACAGGTAGATTTTGAGTGAGATGCAAGGTAGGGTTTACCAATATTGAACTTTAAATTACAGGTTAGTTTGCCTATTCCTGAAGAATCATCACAGTTTTTATCAAAATAGGTAATAACTGAAATATCTGCAACCTGCACTCCAACATTAAAGTAATCTTTATACGGCATAATCTGCTGGGTAATGACTGAAGATTGAGTTTCACTCAGCGCCACGTTGTTAATCCGAACGTGCATGTCAAGGATGTAACCACTTACTAGTGACAAAATTAAAATAGATAATACAAACGGAATAATATATTTATTCTTCATGCTTTCCTCTTTCTTGAAATAATGTAGATAAATATTCCGACTCCGCCCACAAGCACAATGCCTCCGATAATTAGTTCAAGTGGTACACCTGTTTCACTATTTGGCGTTGACTGCCCTGTTCTAAATAAATTTACAGGAAACTCTTGTGTGTTTTTTAATACAGTGCTTGATTTAGCTACACTTTGAATCGTAATGACATTTAATCCTGCCTTAAAGTCATAGCTAAATGAATATAATCCATTACCTATTCTGTTTGGTGTGATGCTTGGTAACACTGTATTTGTACTGACACAATATTTTCCTGATTCACAAGCATTTGCGTCTTTTACAATTACTAAGTTATCTGTTTCAATTGGTTGTAAATTAGTGTCAAGTGTTTGGAATGTTACGGTATATCTGCCTTCGTCTTGGTCTTGCATTGCTGATAAATCTGCTTTAATAATAACTGATGACTGGCGTACTTCAATTGACAGTAAATCTGGATTTGAACGCAGATTAGCAGAGTCAACTGCAACTGCTTTTAGAATGAGTGTACATGGCGAAGTAATTGCAGTTGACAATTCATACACACCTAATTGTACTGGATCTACAGTAATTTGCTTTGACACATCAAGCGCGCCACACTTACTTCCAGTAAAATCCCAGTTACTTGCAGACTTTGGCTGGTTATCTGTGCCTGTAATAAATGCCTTTGCTTTAATTGTATCAGAAGTATATTGAATCACATCTGGATCTGGCGCAAGCCGAATAAAAATAGGGTTTGTTACTGCAAATGATTTATAGATTATTTGTTTACCTGCAGGGTGGTCAATTTCAACTTTAATTTTATAGTCACCAACTGCTGCAATTTTACCTAAGTTAAAAGCACGTTTTCCTGTGGTGTCTGTTGAAAGATAGGTAAAAGTAATTTCTCGGTCAAGCGCATCAAGCACACTAATTCGTAACGGAATATATGACACTTGGCTTGAAGCAGCAACGGTTACGCTTCCTGTTACATCTTCACTGAGTAAGAATAATGATTTATCAAGGCTAATTAGTGAGGTGTACGGAGGATTACATTTTTGCTGCGCTTCATCATAGATGTACCCTGCTTGACAGGTACTTACTGTTTTACTTAATACTCCGCAGCCATTACTATCCACATTACAAATATAATAGGTACTTGGATCATTTCCTTGCTCGTTTTTCGTACACTCTGAACTCTTTTGTGTTACGACTGTACTTTCAATTTTTCCGTTCCAGTTAATGCTTTGCCCTGCACTAAGGGTAAACTGCTCAACCTTTGTTCCTGCAGCATTTCCTGCATAGCTCACTGAAAGTGTTTTTGCGCCTGTTACCTGCTGGGTACATTGATATAAAGTAATTGTACCATCACGCAATTCTCTACCTGTTGAAGTGTAAGGCTCTGTTGGTGCTAAAGAAGTACTGATACTACCTCCATCCACATACACCCTACAGTTTGTTGATCCGCCACTGGTCACTGCACACACTGCAATCTTTGTACTATCTTTTGCCACATAACTTGAACTAATTGGTTCAGGAAAGCGAATGTATAAAGGAATATTATTTGCTACTTGTGTTTCACTTAACACTAAACGGTCTAAATCTCCATCACCATCTTTATCTAATGCAATTTCAGCAGGTCTAAAACTATTATCACTCCAGCGTAATTTCACTTTAGGGGTTGCAGTTTGCGTATTACAACTTAAGGTAACTTTCACTGCGCATGAAGCACTCCCTGTTGGACAGGTATAGCTTGTTGCCGTCGATGTACTTGACTGAATACTACAGGTTGGTGCTACAATTGCTTCTGTATTTCCATTCATTACTATATAGGTTATTCCACCACTAATTGCAATTACACTAAAAAGAGAAATCAGTATCAGTGTTAGCATGCCTGTTTTCATAGTTAGATAACAATCTCTATGTATTTAAATATTTCTTTTTTTGAATTTTTATTCAAAATATTATATAGTTATGCCTGCGGTGCGCGCATCTGCATATGCTTCAAGTAAGACAATGTTTCCGTAGTTATCTATACTTGCAAGTGGGCTTTCTGCTAAACTTAACCTGCGCTTGTTTATATAAGAAAGTAAGTCTTTTGCAAAGACTGTATCACCGCGTGCTACGGCAATTTCAAGGTAATTTGCATAGATACGTAGGGGTGGAGCTTTACTTTTTATACAACCGTTTTTTGGCTGAAACTCTATGCAGATTGAGGTATCTTCATAGAAATACTTTCTTGCTTCTTGGTAGTAACTTTCAAATGTACTGCTTAATCCATCTTCTGCTAAATGCTTTAACACCCAGTTTGGATGAATATCTGCGTTTTCATATAGGTACGTGTTACTATCTACTGCATAGGCAGAGTATACTCCTTTTTCTTTTACTGCGCCAATTAATAAGTCTTTACTATCACTATACACTTTACACCAAAATGAATCTACTGCACACATGCTCTTTAAGGCACGTAGATTGGTATAGCCTAAAAACACTTTTTGTTCACAGGGGCGTGTTTGGTTTCCCTGTGCATACATGCAGAATGGCAAGTATTTCTTATTCCCACTTTCAATGACTCCACCTTTTAGAGAATCCATAACTTTTCTTGCAGTTACTTGGTAACTTACTCCATTTGCATCAGTACCCCACTTTTCCTTTGCAAGGTAGAGTGCTTGAATAAAAATTAATTCAGCATCAACTGCAGAGTTTTTCCTCCACATGAACCAACTGAACCATCACTATTTAACTTCCACATCATGTGCCCTGTTTGCGGATGCATCATTGTATTATAGTAATAGGACACTTCTCGATCAAAGGTTACTTTATCACTCGTTTGTACTGCATAGAGCGCAAGTCTGGCAACTGCTTCACTTGAGACATCTTCATCACAGCCTATGCAACCATTAGTGCACCACGAAACTGGCTGGTAATTAGAAATAATTGCGCCGTTTTGCTTAACAAACACTTGCACATATTTTGTATAAAACGCCTGTTCACTCACGCCAATGTTTTTGGGTGCTGCAGACTCTCCATAACTCATGGTTGAGTAACTTGTTATAAATACAGGTAGATCACCCTGATTACTTGCAACTTTTTGATCTGGATTAATTGTTTCTGGATACATTGCTTTTTCATGCATTAATACGGCAATAGTTCCGCCTATGGTAAGTACTCCTAATGCAATCACTAATATTAGTAGATGTAAGTTCATGGTTAAAAGCTGTTTTCAATTGTATTCTTTTTTCTATGCTTAAAGGCAAAAATTTCAAATGCAATATACACTGCAACAAATAAGCCCCAGAGCAAGAGTGAAATAAAGATAATATCTTCGTTTTGAGGTACTAACTGTCCAAGCCTTGCATAGACATTATTAAAGATATGCCAAATCCAGAACGGAATAAAGGTGCCTGTTAAAATAGTTAAGACTGAACCAATAAACCCAAATAAAAGGGTTGCAAAGAGTGCTACATCTGAATTTCCATATACAATTCTATGTAATCCTGCCCATGCTAACGCAGTCAAACTTGCGCAGACTAAAATTGCAATAGTGAAAAATACGAGTAATGCAGTTGTCTTTTGCTTAATCTTTGCAGTAAAATATGCGGTAATTCCTAAGAATGTAAATAATAAGAATAAAATAGTCATGGTTTCGCTCCATGCTGGAATTAAACTGACAAAAGCAACATCAGTTGCTACGGTTACTTGCTGTGCTTGTAAGGATGGCACCCCTGAAAACTGTAAACTTGGCGCAAGTATCTGTAAAATACCTAATAACCAGAAAACAATAATACTTAATGCAATGATTCTAATAAAATTAAATCCTCCTCTAAATGGATTTTTTTCTTTTTTTAATCCTAAACCATCAAACGTTCTATATAATAATCCATTTTCTGGAGAGAAAATATAACTTACCGTAAATATTCTAAACCATGTTGAGTTACTTTGTGTTGCTGGGTGTTCTCCCCGTTTAATTGAAACAAGCGCGGCAATTGGAAAAATAATTAAGCCCATTGTTACTACTGTAAATACAATATAAATAAGAAAGGTTACTAAAAGAGAACCGAATGATAATGAAGCTCCTCTTACAAAACTCTCTTCAAATGCAAGAAGAGAAAATCCAATAAAGAGCGGAATAATAATTGCAGTAGTTAATCCCAAGAACAAATAAAAAATAATTTCTTTTATTTCATTTCGTACGTATGCTTCTGCCATAGTAAATGAACACGTGTTAACTATTTAAATGTTGTTTTTTTGAATAAAAATTCAATTTCCTAGTAGCAGAACTGCTTACGAATCAGAGCAAACATTAAGCATTATAAAAAAGAGGTGATTCGAGTATTTCTGCTTAACCCTAAACACATAGGCTCAGCGATTTTCAGTCGCCTCTGATTTGGGATATACCCTATTATTCTGCTACTAGTATTATTCATAAGGAATCCTGTATACTATGTCTGGTATACCCATGTCCTGCTTGTTTAATTCCGAGTTCCATTTATAGCTCTGTGTTGCTTCATCAAATCTTCGCTCTTTGTCATACACATAAATATCAACTGCATCTAAGATGTTCTTGTATTCTGAACTTTTGACTAGGATTTCAAACTGCCGTGTTTCATTGTGAATTGTGTTGCCTGTACTGACGCATGAATCAACTAAGCCCATAAAGCGTTCTGGAATTGGCTCATTAAATACCTTACAATGGGTGTTTTCAACTTGCTCGCAAATTTCTATAAATGAGTCTGTTGCCTGATTATCACCACAGAGGTACGTATTATTTGGTAAATAATTATAGGTTTTTTTCTCTACATCAAACGAGGTGTAGTTTTTCCATACTCCTTTTTCACAAATATTGTACTGGTTTCGTAAGGATACATCATCAATGCCACTTGTCCATGCAAAACAGAATGAAGTTTTATACATCCATTTATCTGCAGTTACATTTAATAAAATTCCGCTTGTTGTTCTTTTAAAATCTCCCTGATGACTTACGGTTACATTTGCCATTTTAACCATTTCACAGCGAAATAGTGATTTATTCTCTGTAATTTCTGCAGGTGAGTGCTGCTTATATGCTTTTACTAAGTAATGGTCACTACTCCAGCACGTTACTAAGAGCATAAAGTCTTTTGGCACTACTACTTCATTCCAACTTGCTGCAAGTTTACCGCTACTTACGACTACCCGTTCATTTTTTACATTGGTATACTCAATTTGGTAATTTGCCTCTGTTGCATTCTTTGAATCTGCATCTACAGGCATTACAAACATTCGTACTGAGTCTACTTCTTGCTTTTTTGGAGAGAAAAACCCTTTTTGATTTAAGACTACAATTAACGCAATAATGCCAATAAGTAAGAGTACTGCAATACCCACACCAATGACTAACCCTGCAGCACCTTTTTTCATAGTTCACCTCGTTTATATTGAAGCGATACATATCCAATTAGTAAAAAAAGTAGTAGTATTGAACTTATCAGGAATATATCTCCAATTGATACCATATAATGTTGTATAGGAATAATGTCTGTTAAGTAATAGAAATTTACTGTAGATTTATTTGTAAACCCCTGATGTGTATCAGTTGTATACTCAGCCAATGCGAGCACAGGCATTTTACAATCATTTTCAAGTATTGCAAGTCCATTCATCAACCCTCCAAATAAACAAATCACAAATATACTTACTACTGCTAATAAAGCTTTAAGGCGATTAATCTGTTTTTGTTTATTTTTCATTTATCCCACTCCTGCCCTACTTGCTTAATCATATATCCTACTGCAGCGCCAAAACAAAACGTAGCTAAAGTTAATGCTGGAGATAACTCCAATATATAAAGAATGAATACAAATAAAATTAATGCTATGGTGAGTCGCCATTCCCAATTTAGTGTACCCATGTAGTTATTTCCTGTTTTTTAGTTTTAAATTTTCTCTTTTTATTAAGATTTCGACCAATCTTTTTATTTCGGCTCATACTCTTTTGTAATCTTCTAATTTTATACTTGTTCTGCTCGTTATCTGACTTTATGAGTTCGTATTTTAGTGCTTGTTTTTTACGATCTAGTTTTTCTGCGTACCCTTTAACATTCATTGTGCCTTTTAGTTTCTTGGTTTTGGTTCTTTTGGTATATAGGTACCGATGTACTTAACATAATGTATTTGGTGGTAGGTAGGACATATTTTATTGCTTGGGTCATACACACATCCATTACAATCATTATCTTTTTTAACTTGATGCAAGCAACGAAAATCATCAATGGTCTTTCCTTTATTCATTTCTTTTTCACTTCCTTTAATTCCTTAACTTCTTTTTCAATTCTATTAATTTCTTGTATCATCTTCCTTAAATCATCCTCAGCGTCAGCGCGAATAGTACTGTGCTTCAACAAAAATGAAATTATAACTTTATGTTGAGCTTGGATTGTTGCAAAACTAATTAACTGTTCTTGATTAGTGATCAAATGTTTATTTGACTGATCTACAACCTTGACTAATTCATTGTTATTTTTTATCAAAGCCTTAATTTCTTTATCGTAATTCTTTTCACCAAATAAACTCATTTCTTCTTTACCCCTTTTAATTTATAGTACGTATATGAACCGCGTAGTTCTTTTTCAATGACTCCTTCTGTTTCCAATTCTTTTAAGTAGCGCTCTGCGTAGTATTTATTCATTGATAGTGTTGCGCATAACTTAGAAAATACAACTTCTGCTTCTTTTTTTAAGAGTGCCATAATCTCTTGCTTTTTATCCATGACTACTACAACAACAACAACTATATAAATGTTTTGTTTTTGAATTTCCCTTCTGCTAGGCAGCTAGGGCACTTGCAATAATACTTATCCCCTCTTTTTAGTACTATTAAGTTAACTCTTTTGGTACAATTCCTACACCTACGCCGTAGTCTTTTATCTTGCATTTTGTATCTCTTTTTCAATTCTGTCTACACAACCTTTACTATTATTTCTAATTTCATTTTCCCATAACCTAATCAATACCCATCCGTTTTCTTTAGCAAATTTATTTTTCTTAGAATCACTTTTTATATTTGATTTTTGAAGGCTATTTGGTTCTTTATTTTTTATAACTTTATTATTGTAATGCCAATAGTCTCCATCACATTCTATTAATATTTTATTTTCTGGAATCGCAAAATCAAAAACAAACCCTCCACAAACATATTGTTTTTCAGCTTTAATTCCTCTTTCTTGAAGTACTCTGTTTATTATTAACTCTATACTAGTATAACATTTAACTTGATCCTGTTCTTTTATCCTTGCAATTGCCCTGTTCCTCTGATTAATAATATATTGAGGATTATTTTTATAAAATTCTCTTAATTTAGCTTTTTGTTTATCACTTATTATTTTTCCTTTATTTATATTCATTAATTTCTCTTTAGTTTCAAATGAATGTTTTCTCCCAAAAAAAGGATTATTTTTTCCTGAATAATTTTCACTAAACTTCCTTTTTAATTGTTCTGCTTTTTCTTTACCCATGATTTCTTCCCAAGTCTTACCTTTCTTTTTTGCAGCTAATGCTGCTTTCATTTCAGGAGTCCATTTATTTCCAAAGTTTGGATTTTTCTTTCCATTTAATCCCTGAAATCCATACCGCTTAACATTATGAGTATTCAATACTCGTATTATCGGAGTTACACTAACTTTAAAATATTTAGCAACGATATTAACGCTTTTTGTTTCATGGTACTTTTTAATTACTTCTTCTTCAGGTAATACTATTATATCAGCCATTACAAATATAGATATAATAGGTATATAAATGTTTCTAAGTTTTAATTAGAAATAAAAAAATAATTTGGTCGTTATGCACAACCAATGTAGCTAAACTGTTACTACTTAATTGTCGCAATAAAAGTTGCTCCCTGTAATATCAGCAGTAATTGCGCTTGCTGAACTTGCGTCAGTTTCATGTCCGTATGCAACGCTTTGGTCTTTAGTTGCTCTGTAATATCCTTTTGTGAAAGCATATCCAGTAACTAAATTTGCAGCAACTGCATCACAGCCAACATCTGATTCAACAACAACAGCTCCAGTTTCTAAATAGTCATTTTCTTCTAGCATTAATACCTGATTTCCTGATGCACTTGCATCGTCATCAATTTCAAACACATAATCCCAGTTGTCTTTTCTAGCAGTGATTTTAGTAGATAAATCGCTCTCTATCAATCTTGTAGCAGAATGATCCATACCACTTAAAGTTGCACTTCCAGATAAGTCAAGCGCAGAAATATTTGTTGAAGCAGGGGTATTAAAATAAAACCCAGCTAGAGGTAATATTTTGTCTGAATTATTGTTCTTAAATCTCATCTTGCTTAATGAGTCTGATCCGTCAGCAGCAATAGTAACGTTGCTTAGTCCACCATTTGCAGTATTGAACTGATCGTCATAGAAAGTCATTTCACCGTTTGTTGCAACAGTGTATGCATCAATAACTACATGTTCAACTTCTTCATCAACAGTAACAATAGCAGCTGTTTTTGTCTGCACAGTTGAGCTAAAAGCCCAACAAGTTACAGTTTTTCCTCGTGTTGTAGATCCTGAGATCTCAGCAGAGGCAGAAGAAGTAGTGCCATCAATGATAAATGCGCCATCATCAGCTTGACAATAGGTTGCTACTGCCAATTTATCATTTACGTTGTTTGAAGCTAGATCACGAACATATACTTTCACCTGTGCTACATCTCCTGTAGACACGGCAGTATTAAGTTCTTCACCAGTAGATCCGCCTACAGTACTCTGTGACAGTCCACCAGTTGCAATCCAAAATCCTCCAACGAGCATCAATACTAACATGATACCAAGCATAACGACTAGAGCTACTCCAACGCCGTTTGCTCCTTTTTTGTTCTTCATTTGAACTTACCTAATTAAACCTCCTTTCAAGAGTTTTCATACTATTCTGTCGTTGTTGTAGTATTTAAATCAACATAGTTAAAAGACTAAATAGAAACAGTTAAATATTATGTACGTATTACTTAAGTAATGAAACCAGAGAAAGAACTTGTGCTCTGTTTTACTTTAGCGCAGAGCAAGTACAGTGATACAATATTAAAAAAGGGTGAACTCGGTTGCAAAAAAGATTTTGAAAGATTACTTGATGCGCCTCAAAATAATAAATATTTTATTGCATGGATTAATGGGTTAATTGCTTCTGGAGTGCTTGAAGAAGCTGGAACACTCATGCGCATTAATCGTAATGGCAAAGAAACAACTGCGTATCGAGTTAATCAGAAAAAGCTCCTTGAATATTTACGTAGTAATCCACTATATCCTGTTGCTTGTGATTTCTTTGATAAGCGTTCACATATTGGTATCTTACGTTAGAATTGCAAGAAGAATAAATTTACTTAATGCATACAAACCATGAAACGGCAACATGTACTTAAGCAATATAAAGTACTCTGTCCACACATCCGCATTTTCTGGAATAGTAATTAAGTTGTTTCCACTTACTAATCCATGCACAAAAATTACTGAATTAGTTATAAATAAGTACGCTAAAAATATTACAATAGAGATCATCCAGCCTTTAAACACTTCTGCGGTGTTATGGAGTTTTACAAAGAAATGAATGAGTATTAACGGAAAAAAGATCAGCCATACATTTCCTAGTATTTTCCAGATAACATTCCAAAAATATAACCATCCATACACTATATTTTTCCAGATTCCTGTATCTGGCTTCTCCATGCCCACTAATTCACTTGGGTTTGTTTGCAGTAACTCTACATCATGCTGTAATACCGCATCTGCAGTAAAGAGTCGTGTTGCAAACATAAATAACGGATAAGTAGGATTATCAGTTGCAATTGCATATTGAATTGCTGAAATAACTGAAGGGAGCGTAAAAAGCATGAGCAACACCCAAAACTTATACTTCCAAATGAGGTAAAGCAGTGAAAAACTGCGCTTTGGTGTTTGCTTAAATGTATTTACTACTGTTCCCATTGTACTTTATGTATTGTACTCTTTATATAATTTGCATATTTATTCAAAATCAATTACACTCAAATCAAGGCGGATATCTTCAAGTGTTTTACTCAAATGTTCCATTTCTTCAGACAGTGATTTCATCTCCTTCACTAAATCCTTCATGCGCATCAATATTGCTTTCTTCATGTTTACCCCCTTCTAAGTTTTCTAATGCTTCTGTTTCATAGTCTACACTGTCCTGCTTTGCAAGTTCTTCTGTATACAATTCAAGGTACCGTTTTATTGTAATATGATGTAATTTAAACTCTTCTCCAAGTTTTCGATAACTCTTTTTTGGATCTGCCTGTTTTGCTAAATAGATTAAGCGCATTAATTCAAATTGAGTTTTTTCCACAATTTCCTCTGCCTTTGCGGTTTTCTTTTTCACTTCCTGATTTGCCTTACTTGCAGCTTCTTTTGCTTTTCGTGCTTCTTCTCTACGTTTCTTTTCCCGTTCTTCTTGTTTTTTTATTCTATCTTTAATAAGCTCTTCATCGGTTCTAAATTCTTTTTGCATGTTTGAAAGCAATTCATGGTAACTTTTCAGTCGCTCTGGGTAGTATTTAGTAAACATTTCAGCAAAGTTATATGCTGGTTCGCAGTGCATGTGACTAGGAAACCAAGTTCTAATCGTATCAACATCTTCATTCCCTACAATTAAGTATGAATTTGGATATTCCATCTTTGCTAATTTTGCTCTAATTTCCCGTTTATAGTTCATTGATTTTGCAACTTTATCAATATCTCGCACTCCGCCTAATTCTCCAAATAAGGTGACAGTTGCAGAGTTTGTTACATCTTCATCTACTCCACTAAATACCTGCGTATCTAAAATTGCAGTCATACCTCTTCCCATTGAACGCATCATTGATAAATTATCTTTTATTCCCTGCGCTAAAAACAGTTTATATCCTTGCGGCTTAAATGGAACTAAAAATCTTACTTCTGGAATGACAATAAGCAACGGATGCTTGGTTAAATCTTTATGTTCAATAATTTGGTTAAATAAGGTTAAAATTACAAATTCTTTCAACTTATCATCTTTTAAGTAATTAGACACAAATACATGGTAACTTTCCTGATCTGCAAATATTTTCTTCCAGTTTAGTTTGAGTGGATTTGAATCTTTTGCTAAAAAATAGTCTTTTTTAAACGGCTGCAGGTAGTTCGAAATATCCTGAATGCTTTTTACTGTTCCTGCTGAAGCAGATAAATAGAAATTCTTTGGATCTGGCTTCATGGTTCGATCTTCTCTACTCCCTTTGACCATTTCCTGAATCTGATGAATAAAACTGTATAATCCGCTCTCTGTATCTATATTTGCAGTTGCAGTTAATAGTAACTTAATCGTATCGGTATCCCATGCGCTCTCTGCAATCATACTCCACTCTTTTCTTGTTAAATCTTTAATTGCAAAGGTAAAAAACTCATAATCTGGAATTTTTGCACGAGGAATCCGAAACGTGAATGGATGGTATAATTTCACTTTTTTTTGTTCTGGTCTTTTTCCCTCTCTTCGCAACGCATCTAAGTGATACCGCTCTTTTGGCAAAAACTGCGCATAGCCTAATTCAATTTCATTTTTTGGATCTGCAAGCACTAATACAATATACCCTGCTTTATGATATTCTTCAATAAACCCTTCAACGGTTAACCCTTTTCCCCATCCAGAACGCGCAGTAATTAAAATCATATGATTACGAATTTTCTTGTATTCATCATCAAGCCATAGATAGGTATTTTGGTCTGTTCGTAGTTGCATTTACACCACCTCGAATTTACTAATAAATTCATCATTTAACCAAGCTAACTCTTGTTCAATTTTGTTACGCTTATTCATACTCATGCTTTTTGGTTTACACTGAATGAGTCTTATTTCTTTAGTTTCTTTTTTAAACGCAAATATATCTAGAGGTGATTTCGATCCTGCTGAGCGTTGTACAATAGTAAAACCTTCTGCTTTTAGTTTCTTCACTATTCTATATTCTTTTGCTCTTCCTGAAATGTAATTTTTATTTGGCATGTTAATCTGAAGTTTGGCTGATCTCCTGAGTATTTGGCATAATTGGTTTACGTGAAAGATCAAGCGGTTTACGGTCTTTATGTTCTAAAATCTTAAATGCTTCACTAGGAATGCTCATGCGGTGAATTGAACAATGCATTGAAAGGAATACAAATAAGCGGTATAGCTCTTCATTAATTGCAGGTATCTTACTTGCAGTCTTTAAGAAGTATTTTCGCGGGTTTGTTTCTTTAGTTGATTTACCTGCTCGTTTCTGTTCAATATCATCATAATATGCTTTAACTTCAATTGCAAGGCGATCTGCACGCTTTAATAGCTTCTCTGTTTTCTCCCAGTTGTATCCTTCTTTTTCCCATAGTCTTTTCACTTTCTTTTCCCCAATAACTTCAAGTAAGATTCGAATTGCACGTACCAGATAATACATTTCGAATCTTACTT
>JALNYV010000012.1 GCA_023229785.1 Candidatus Dojkabacteria bacterium
GTGAATACACCGAAATCGATCTCGAGGAATATGCAAGCGTAAAGAATCAGGGAGATCAATCAAGTCGGGCAAAAGTACAACAGGGATATAATAAAGTAATCACTTCATATCGTATTGCTAAAGATATTGGCATTACTTATGAAATGAGAACTCAGAATAAATATCCTGAGGTTGTGCGCAGACTTACAAATCTTGCAGGTCTTGGAGTAAATAGAATGGATCTTGATTTAACTCATCGTTTTACATTTGGTACAGCTACGAGTTATACCGATCAAGATGGACGAACAATAGATACTACATTAGGTGATACTCTTGAACTTTTCTCAACTGTTCACACAGTAAGAGGAGCATCAACGACATATCGTAATCGTTTAGCAGGAAATCCACAGTATTCGAAGAGTGCTTTGGAGGGAATGGAGCGTTTAGTAGTTGAAGAAACTATTAACCAATTTGGTCAGAAGGTTGTAGTACCATTTGATATTATTTGGAGTTCTGAAGATCCAAATACAGTTAATGCTATTCTTACTGATCTTCGTTCAATGGCTGCGACAGATGCTGGTTTGAATTCTGGTGTTTTGAATCCTTATAAGGCGAAATATAAGCACGTAGTTCTTCCACGTCTTGCAACAGATGCAAATGGAGCAGTAGATGCAACAAAACGTAAATATTGGGGACTTGCTTCTTCAATGGCATCAACAGCACATTTGGCAATCTGGGAGGAAGCACATTTGAAGGTTCCATCAGATTTGAATGCTGGTGAAGAGTTTTCAACTGATAATTGGGAATTTGGCGTGCGATGTGGATATGGAGTTACCATAGTGAACGGAGTATGGATAAAAATGTCAAGTGGTACGGGTGAAGCATAAGGGTTACGGGATGTCATTTGACAATTAAATAAAGAAGGAATAATATTGTAAGTATGGAAATATTTACTAAATTATGTGTTGCTTGTGGCAAGGAGCTCAAAAAGAGACAAAATAAATTTTGTTCAAAACAATGTAATGGGATATGTCAAAGAAATAAAATATTAGTACATTGTGGTATATGTAAAAAAGAATTCTTTACTGTTAATGGAAGAATAAGAGATAAAAGAGGAAAATATTGTTCTAAGGCCTGTTACTATATATCTAGAAAAGGAATTAATGTATCTAAGAATACTGAATTTAAAAAAGGATTGATTCCTTGGAATAAAGGAAGTCATATAATGACTAATGATGCATTGATTAGATGGAGAAAGAATAATCCATCACCGTTTAAAGGATGGAAGCATTCAGAAAAGACAAAAGAATTAATACGTCTAAAAAGAGCGAATCAAAAAAACCCATCTGGATCAAATCATTGGAATTGGAAAGGTGGAACAAGTCCGTTAAGAAAGAGTATCCAGAACACAAGAAAATATAGAAATTGGCGAACCGCAGTATTTAAAAGGGATGATTATACTTGTCAATTTTGTAAAGAAAGAGGTCATCAAATAAATGCTGATCACATAAAACCTTTCTATAAGATTATAGAAAAATACAAAATTAACACAGTAGAGAAAGCAAAAAATTGTAAAGAGTTATGGGATATATCTAATGGCAGAACTTTGTGCGTTCCTTGCCACAAGCAAACACCTTCTTATTTAGTTAACCAATACACAAAATAAATCTTAATGAGACCCGAAGTTTCGTTAAGTGATCCTCTTAAAACGGGATCTAAATAAAAAGTTAAAAGTATGAAATATAATCAACTTAGTAGATATGGAGCAATTGCAAAAATGCTTCCATTTACTCCAGGAAAGATTTTCTTTGTAGTAAATACTGCTGAAACATATTGGTCAGATTTCGAACAACAGTTTCCACCAGATGAGGATGGATTAGTTCGCGTATACGGAACAGTAAAAGAGGCATATGATGCATGTCGTAGTGGATATAATGATGTGATTGTTCTCGATGGGAATACATCGCATAGTGTAACTGCAATGCTTTCTGTATCAAAGAATCGTGTTCACTTTATTGGAATTGATTGGTTACTTGGAGATCGAAGACACTATGGACAATCTTCAAAAATTGTACTTGGTGTTACGACCGCAACAACCGATGTTGCTGTTGTAAAGAATACTGGTGTACGAAATTCATTTCGTGGTATCAAATTCGATAATTCAAACACACTAACTCAGAGTATATACACATTCCTTGAAGGAGGAGAGTATACATATTTCCAGAACTGTGAGGTGTATAATGCAACACATTTAACTACCACTACCGCTGCGGAACTTGTTCTTAATGGTGATAGTGCAAAGTTCAAGGATTGTACACTTGGATCACTTGCAAACTTCCAAACTGGAACGACTATTCGTCCAGTGATTGAGCTTGCAAATGGTACTGTTGCTACTGGAAAGGTAATGCGCGATTGTTATATGGAGAATTGTTTGTTTTGGAAAAATTCGGGACATGTCAATTCAAGATTCATTCGTGCAACTGCAAATGCAGATGTTGAGCGATGTCTTATCCTTAAGGACTGCTCATTCATTAATGCAGCAAATTCTGCTGCCGTTCCCGCACAAGCAGTTTCAAGTGATGCATCATTGACGGTTGGATCAATTATGTTAAAGAACTGTTCTGGTTTTAATGTTACGAAGTTGTCTACAACCACAGGAGTTCTTGTGGATGGAGCAGCTCCAAACAGTGGAACTGGTATTGCAGTAAACGCAGCATAGTGCTTTCCCATAGAGCCCTTATAGGCTCTATGATGATGGCGTTAAATATGATATAATATATACATGAAACGATATACAATACCAATTGCAATAATGTTATTTGCATCAGTAGTATTTGTTGCGAATGCAGGTCTTCTAACACCTGGAAGTCAGAGTGGCGGAATACTTACACCAGGATTATTTAAGTTAGTTGGATCAAGTCTACTCCCAGGAAACTCCTCATGGATTCTAGGCACTTCAACGCAACGTATTTCCGAAGGATGGTTTGGCACACTAAATGCAAATACATCTACTATCGGTACGTTAACGGTATCTACATCGATAGGTTCGGGATTTACTAACGGTTCTGTATTATTTGCAACATCTTCGGGTATTATTTCTCAAGATAATTCAAATTTCTTTTGGGACGATACGAATAATAGATTAGGAATCGGGACAGCAGCCCCAGCAACTAAACTTCATGTTGTTGGAGCATCAACTTTTACAGATTATATGTCTGTGCTTAACGGGATTATTACAAGTGAAGGTGGAGCATCTAGTACAATGAATATAAGAAGTAATAGCGGAAAAAGTTTGTCTTTTGGTACTAATGCAATTTACGATAGGATGTATATAGATACTTCCGGCAACGTCGGCATCGGGACGACGGTGCCAGGTGATAAATTACATATTGTTTCTACAAGTGCTGGAGCTGAAACGCTACCTCTTATTATTCAAAATTCAGATTTAACGGCTGGAACTAAAGCAGGAATAAAATTTGTGCCAAGTACAGCCACTTCAAGATATTCGGCGATAGAGGGTATCCAAGAAGATGGGGCTAATAGAATTGGGATGGCTTTCTTAACTGGAGCTGGAGCAACTATTAGCGAGTGGATGAGAATAAATAGCACCGGCAACGTCGGCATCGGGACGACAACACCGGCATATAAATTAGATATTACTACTACTGCATTAGGTATCAAAACCTTGTCAACTGGTGGTGCAGGAAAAGCATTTGTAGCAAGTGATACTCAAATTGCACATGGAATAACATATGGGAGCGTAATAAATACAAACACTTATGCGGCATTACGATATGCATATACTAATGAAGGAGGTTTGTTGTTGATTGGCGCTACTGAAAGAAAAACTGATGCTCTTTCTCTTACTGGATATTCCGTGTCTACTGGAACAGATAGCGGAGAAGGTGTTATAAAGATTTCTGCAAAACATGGAGATGCTTCTGCGTTCGCAAGTTTGGCTGATACGACGAAACTTCTAACAGTTGATAATAATGCAACTATAAAGATGACAGTTCTGGGCTCAGGAAATGTTGGGATCGGAACTACAGCTCCACTCCAAAAACTTACGATATTTGGTGATCCTACTGATAGTAACCAACCTTCTGGTGTAAATAATGCCACAGACTTACATACTGCTTTATTTATTAGTGGTTCTGGAAATAATATTGGGGAAAAATATGGATTACAGTTTGGTAATTATTCTACATTTAGTCATTCTGGTATATTTGGAATAATGACATCAACCTCTGGTAATACACAGGGAGATATTACATTTGATACAAGAAGTGTAACGACTGATACTCTTTTAACCGAACGAATGAGAATTATGTCGAGTGGTAACGTTGGTATTGGTACAAGTACCCCAGCAAGCAGACTTTCAATTGTTAGTTCAGGAATATCTAGTACGACAAACGCACTGATGGTTAGAAATGCGTCATCTACTGAAATGTTCAGAGTGAGAGATGATGGATTTGTTGGTATTGGAACAGCAGCCCCAGCACAAAAACTAGACGTAACTGGAAATATTCGTTTACCTAGTGCTAATTATCTTGAATATGCTGACGGTACAAAATATTATAATACTAAATTATACGTTGTGGACCACGATTACAATTGGGATTACTTTGATGGTTCTGGAGTTAAAACATTTATGTTCTTTGAAAGTAGTAACGGAAACTTTGGTTTTGCGACAACAACACCAAATTCCACATTACAAGTCAATGGAACGTTTGCACTCACGTCTTCCAGTACAGTTGTTACCGCGTCTATAGGTGGTGGGGCATTATTAGCGGGTGCGTGTGCTTCTGCAACGACAACCGTTGATACGTCATATACGACATCAACTTTAGCATTCGTTACTACTCCACAAATTGACCCAGGTGACGGATTTTTCTGGAATACGATTCTACAAAGTTCTGGAGTTGCATACACGAGGGTTTGTGCATCTGTTGCGGGAACACCAACAGCTTCGCCTTATGTACTAAAAATGATAAAATAAATCATGAATAAAAAGATTACAACAATACTATCAGGAACGATTATCATCGGTGGAATAGTAGTTGGTTTGCAGGCACCAGAACCACTTACCATAGATGAGATGAACGTTCTTTATTCAATCTATAACGAGGAGATAGCAAAAAATCCTGTTATCTTAAAAGACGTTCAAAGAGAAACACTAATAAGAAAATTGAACGAAAAACTATTAAAAGATACAAATATTGAAGCGGTTATAGACGGAGAAAGACTTACTGTGCAGGAATTTAATAATTTGAAGAGGACTCTAATATTAAAATCTGAAAGAAAAACAAATTTTGAACAAATGGTCGAAACAATAAAAAAATTATAAAATAAAATTATGGAAAGAAAATTAGATCATCGAGATGGGTTTATATACGATCCAATTATAAAGGGATTTGACACTTTATTTTGGGCAACATTGGCAGGAACCCCAGCAATGAGTAGTAATGTTCTTCGTCTTACAAGCGCATCAATTGTATCGTATACTCAATATTGTTTAACTGATATTGAATTTAAACTGAATAACGCTGTTGCTCCAACAACATCACAGAATAAAATATTTGGATTATATTCTCCTGTTACCACGAGTCTTGGTTCTGCATACTTCAAGATTTCTGGATCAGCGTTCACCGCAGAAACGACAGATAATGTTGGTAATACTAAGTCGACGACACTTACGTGGGCGGCAGGATATACTGGAGTGGATACTGCATTTAGAATTCGATGGGAAGAAGATGCGGTTAGATTCTATATTGATGGAGCCGTAGTTGCTACTCATTCAGTTGTTACTCCATCAGTATATGGATATGGAATGGCACTTCCTATTCGCGTTACCAATGGAAATGCAGACAATTTGGATATTGTCTATATTGGAATTCGTCAAACAGCATCTATTGTATAATCATGTTGAGGAATGCGAGAAAAGAAAAAGAAATAAGAGAGTATCAAAAGAAGATTAATGAATTACAATTGATTCGCGACAGTTTTGCAAAGAATGTGAGTGAAGAATCGTGTAAACTGGAGTCTATAAAGTCGGAGATAGAAACATCAAGGAAACAAATTGAGAAGCAAAATAATAAGATTTCAGAACTTCAACAAACAGCAGAAAACATTAATAATTTAATTTCATTGCGAGAATCAGAATATAAAATAAGGTTAGTTGAAACGGGAAAAGTATTAGATTCTCAATCATCAATAATAGTTGAAAATAAGAGAATTATTTCTGAACAGAAAGAGATGATTAAAAATAATGAAATTCTTATTAAAGATAAAAATGGTGTTTCGCTAGAATTGATAAATTTAAAAATTGAGGTTGAAAAGGAGAATGATAATTTAAAAACGATAAGATTAGAAATTGAAAGAGAAAGAAATTCCATTATCGATGAACGCAAATTGGTTGCCGAAGAAATTAAAACATTAAGTCAATTAGTTGAATATAACGGAAAAACCGCAACTCTATCAGAAAAAAACTTAGGACTTATTCAATTATACGCGAAACGATTACAAAGATATTATGATAAAGGTGGGGTTAGATTAAATGTATTAAAGGGATTGGATATACCAAAGAATTTATAACTATGACACACACATCAAGAATATTAAACCCAACGACTCCAGGAGGACTTCTTACTATGATAGGAGGGCTAATGAGTGTAAACGAAGAACTTGTTCTGCAATCAATAACATCCGGTACATATTTTTATTTTAATATTACTCCGACTGGAACAATAGATGGATCTAATCCAACATTCACACTTCCTGTTGCTCCTAATCCTGCTTCATCAACAGAAGTTAAATTAAATGGTATGGTGCTTACATATGGAACTGGATACACATTATCTGGACTCATATTAACCATGGTAAATATTCCACAAGTCGGAGACGAGTTTCGAGCTAATTTTACAAACTCACCTGTATAAATATATGAAAAAAACATTAATCACAATAGCAACATTTTTGATGACCGTAAGTATTACGTACGCAGTCGTTACGTTACCACCTTCTACATCAACTGGTACGTTGTTGTATGGCACAACAGGTAATAGATTTTTGAATCTAACCCCGGGCGCAACTGGAACGGTATTGTGGGTTAATAATGGTATCCCTGCGTGGGCTTCCACTTCATCACTTGGTATTTCTAGTGGTAGTGGAACGACGACCATAAACGGAATATCTACTTCTACATTCAATTTTCTTGCAGGAACAGGACTTGGAGTTTCTACATCATCTAACGAAATAACATATGTAAATAATGGAGTGTTGTCTTTTAATGGAGCAACAGGAACTATTTCCTATTCTCCACTTTCTTTACTTTCAGCAGTAGCACCTATTTCATACAATTCAAGCACCGGTGCGTTTAGTTTTGTGAATCCTGGATATATAACTCTTACAGGATTATCGGGGACCTCTCCAATCACTTATAATACTTCGACGGGAGCTATTGGTTTTTCTAATCCTGGATATTTACTTAACACAGCATTATCAAACGGACAAATCTTTATAGGAAGTGTAGGAGATTTAGCGACTGCACAAACGATGACGGGTGATGCAACGCTTGGTAATACAGGCATTTTAACTTTAGCCACTACATCAGTAACGGCGGCAAGTTATACAAATACCAACCTTACTGTTGATTCAAAAGGTAGAATAACTACTGCAAGTAATGGATCGGGTGGATTAGCAACTACTACAATTAATGGAGTCAATGGTCAAGCGTTTACATTTGCAACATCATCAGATACCAATATTGGATTTAATATTTCCACATCATCAGGAACCTTGACCTTTACACCAACGTGGATTGGTACTCTAGCAAATGCACGTATAGCTTCTTCAACAATTTGGAACACTGCTTATACAGACAGACTTAAATGGGACGGAGGTGCGACCGACTTAGTAGCAGCAACAGGACGAACTTCACTTGGACTCGGAACAATGTCTCTACTTCCAAATACGGGTTCTTCAACAATCACTACAGTAGGAACTATAGCGAGTGGAATTTGGAATGGTTCCGCAATTCCTGTAGCAAATGGAGGAACGGGATTAACTTCTGGTTATAATAATACTAATTGGGATACTTCATATACTGATAGATTAAAATGGGACGGAGGTGCAACAGGACTTACTGCGGCAACTGGTAGGACTTCGTTGGGACTTACAGATACAGCAACCTTGGCTTCAACAACATTCTATCTTTCAACTAATCCTTCATCATTTATCTCACGTACAGGATTATCTGCTACCTCACCACTCTTTTATTCAACTTCGACAGGAGTCTTTACAATCCAACAAGCATCATCGACTGCCAATGGTTATCTCTCCTCAACTGATTGGAGTACGTTTAATGGAAAACAAAATACCATTTCATTTCCTATTGCTGTTGCTTCAACATCACTTACTGCTGGAACGAATATTGTGTTAAGTACAAATACTATTTCGGTTACTTCAACGCCTTCATTTACTACTATAAATGGAATGACGGTAAGTTCTGATGCTGATTTTAATACGAAAGTTGGATTTAATGCTGGAATAAATCTTGCTTCTGGCGCACAAAATAATACATTTGTAGGATATGAGGCTGGAAAATTAAGTTCTACTAGCACAAATACTGTTTTATTTAATGTAGCTATTGGAAAACAAGCATTATATAGTGATAATTCTGGTCCTTATAATACAGCGATAGGTGGTCAATCATTATTCGGGAATGTAACTGGAGGGAGTAACACTGCTTTGGGATATTTATCTTTGAGCAGTAATTCAACTGGTTCAAGGAATATAGGAATCGGTTATTTAGCAGGAAAGTATGAAACTGGTTCAGATGCTTTTTATGTAGATAATAGAGATAGAACAAATACTGCTGGAGATAAGGCTGGAGCTATTCTATACGGTACAATGTCTAGCACTCCAGCAAATCAGACTCTAAAAGTAAACGCTTCATTGACAGTATTAGCTACTACCACACTTTCTAACATTACGGGATCAACCCAATGTCTTCACGTTGATACTAATGGAGTTATTACTGGGGCAGGAAGTGATTGTGCTTCAACCGCTGGATTTCTTGCCGCTGCTAATAACTTATCAGACCTTGCTTCATCTTCAACTGCTAGAACTAATCTTGGTTTAGGAGATTCCTCAATGCTTGCATCTTCAACATGGTTCAAGGTAGCAAATAACCTCTCAGAAGGTACCGCTTCAACAATGAGAACTAATCTCGGACTTGGAACAATGGCTCTCGAGGCAAACACTGGAACTACTACTATCACCACACTAGGAACTATCGGAACAGGAACATGGAGTGGAACTACTATTGCAATAAATAAAGGAGGGACTGGAATAACAACTGCTCCAACTACCAATGGACAACTCTTAATGTCTTCATCAACTGGTTGGGTTGTAGGAAACCTAGTAGCGGGTACTAATATTACCCTAACGACTTCAACAGCGGGACAAGTTACTATAAACGCACCGAAACAATGTAATTATTTTACTATCGAAAGTCCTACTGCATCAGAAGACGATACATTCATGATATTTGATACAACTTCTACATTGACGAGGGTTATGGCTGTTAATAAATCTACTGGGGACACTGCGACGTTCAATTTGATTTGGGACCAAAGTAGAGCAACCGCATCTAGTTCTGCACAACATGCTTTTGCGGCAGATTGGGCTGTTACAGCAACCACCACAGCAACATCGACTGCAACGTTTGCAAGCTCGACAATCCCATCCAATTCCATAATGAGATTTATAACAAGTGCAGCATCGAGCACACAGTTCAACGTCAATATATGCTATACGACTCCGTAATATGATTATTAGAACATCAGAAATGATAAGAGGAGAACAGTGGAATGCAGTATTCAAAGAATTACTATTTGGAATGTTGGCACTTATTGTAATAACACTATTGATATGAAAGAAAATTATTTATTTGATAAGGAGTGGTTTAATAAACATCAAAGACAATTACTATGGCTTTCTAATAACTTTTTAGGAAGAATGTTCTTTTCGTTTAAGAAAATGGGGATGGATATAGAAAGAATAGATAAAATAACCCCTAATTCTGTTATACAAATAATCAAAAAAACAAAAAGGAAAATTTATGTAAAAGAACAATTCTTTAATAGGAATGAATTTTCATTAAAATTGTTCTATAGACTATACCCAATTTGGTTTGTGTTTCATTGTTGGGATATGATGGTTAATTTATTGAGAGTCCCAGCATTAAATTTTGGGTTTGATACATTGACTGTTTATCCCGATGCGGGGGTTGGTAATACTACTGTAGATGGTTCGGCATACCATTATCTTAATAATCAGGCATTTTCTACAAAACGTGCCGCAGCGGGGAACGGCACACGGACGACTGACACGAACCAACAACTTACAAGTTTATATGCTAGTGCTACATCTTCATCTGGGAATTGCACAAATATAGACAGAGGAATAATGACTTTTGATACAAGTTCGATATCGTCTGGTGCGACTATATTATCCGCTACAATAAGTTTCTATTGTACGTCTGTTCCTAATAGTTGGAATGGAGATACTAATAATAATATTATAATTGTTAGTTCAAATCCCGCGGCAAATAATAATATAGCAAACTCAGATTACGCCATCGCTAATTTTGGTGGTACGTCTTTTAATACAACATCTATCCCATCATTTGGGACTTCGGGATATACGGACCTTGCATTAAATGCTTCTGGTATAGCAAATATAAGTAAAATTGGTATTTCTAAATTTGGAATGTTAACTGGTTGGGATTTTACTGCAACTGGACCAGCAACGTGGGGTTCAGGAGAAAGAACTGGTGGAATAAATATATATTTATCTGACAATGGAACCAATAAGCCTAAATTAGTCGTTAATTATTCTATTGCTATAAGAAAACTTCGTGGTCATGGAATAACAAGATAATTATGTCAACATCACCAGAAAAAAGAGTATCAATAGGGATAATGATTGCACTCGCAGCACTAATACTTACTTGTATTGGTATAGCGATTTCTTACGCTTCGGCTGCGAATACGAAGGCAGATAATGCAATTGATCGTGTTTCTAGTGTTGAGGGCGATATAAAAGGAATCAATTCAAAACTTGATTTACTTACTGAATATTTCAAATTAACACCGAAAAGAAACAATGAATAATAATGTAAAGATATTTTTAATAGTATTATCGACATTAATAATAGTTTTTATATTTTTTTTGATAGATAAAACATATCAGAAAGCTCAATCTGCTGAAGCGATAGCAAAAGAAACACAGAACCAGATGACTTCGATAAACACAAAACTTGATTCGATCACCGACTATTTTAAAATCACCCCAAAGCAACAGATTATAAATTCAATACGAATTAATAAAATTTATCCAACTTCAACAATTGTTAAAGAAGTTCCTATAATAAAAGAAGTTCCTATAATAAAAGAAGTTATTAAGGTCGTAGAACAAAAACCAATTATTACTATGAATCAAGAACCAATAAAAGAAGTACAAGTACAACAACCACAGCAGATACAGAAACAGGTATTAGTATCTGAACAACCAAAGACAAATAATGAAACGCAAATAAAAAAGGTTGAGTCTGTACCTCGCGGTATATTGCCGTCGATGAAAGCATCATGAATGAAGATGAGAAGAAACAATTCAATGATCTTGTAAATAAAGTTCAATCAATTCAACAAAAAGTTGAGGAGAATAAGGTCCAACAACCATCTACAGATATGTATGGTCTTCATCGTATAATAGGTGGAGAACTTATGATTGGCGGTGGGGTTGCGGTAGACTTTGATACAATTTCATTACCACTTTCCGTTGTCGATGATCCGGGAGTAGATAATGCAAAAAATGCGCAAGGAATGGGTGTTATAACTACCGGAAGAGGGACGAAAGACGAAATGATGGAAGGTATCATTGGGGTAAATAAAATAAGTAAAAGTATTCCGTCTGATTTAACTACTGGGGATGCAGATCCAAATTTTAGTGCTAACATGAATGATTCGTGTGGAATCTATATGCGTCATTATCCATATGATGTTTCTTCGTATCTTTCTTTCTTCTATGCGGTACGTCCTCCATCGTATTCTTCGTCTTCTGGGAGAATTACCTTAGGTGGTTCAGTATTAACTGACGTGAAACAATCATTAAATATAAATGAACTCGTTGGTGCAACTTTATTTCTTTTTAGTGACGCAAACTCTTCTCAGGGAGAAGCCTTTATTATAGCAAGTAACACTGCAACGACAATAACTGTCACAGGAACATTTGTTGGGACAACTGGTCAATACACGTATTCTGTACTCCGTCCAGTGTATCTCGGGTATACTCTTTCTCCTTGGAAGCGGTTATATGTCCAAGATGATATTCGTTTTGGTATTGGTCCATCGAATGCATCTACGATAACATTTATTAAACGAGGATCTGGATCTCCTGAAGGAGTAGTTACTGCAAATGTAAGTTCACTATATATGCGTACTGATGGAGGTATCGGTACGACATTTTATATGAAACAATCGGGTACTGGAAATACTGGTTGGGTTGCGGTAGGACAAGAATTGAATACAGTAGCGAATGATGTTCTTATGGTGTCGGCAGATACCGAGAGGAATAATTCATTAGAAGCTGATACAACAGTTTATGTTAAAGTAAAAGAAATAACGTTAAATGTAGCTGGTTCCGTCAGGGTAAAATATGATCTTGCCACATCAAATGCAGCTGGTGGAATTCGAGGTAGGGTGTATAAAAATGGTACCACTGTATTATATGAGCAAGGAACAATAATTCAATATCCAACGTTTTCAACGTTTTCAACAGATGTAACTGGAATTGTTCCTGGTGATAAACTCCAGATATATATTAAATCGGATGATGCAGATAAATATGCATGGGTAAGAAATTTTAGAATATATTATAGTTTCGATGTACCAGCAACCGTAAACATTAATTAATATGCCAACACCAATACACATTCCAAATATTCAGACTAAAACATGGAGCGGAATCTTTGAAGGTATTTTTGATGGAACGATATGGAAGTCTTTTAACATTGATTTAGAAAAGTCGGTTAATAAACTTCTTCTCGCAAAGAGATTTAAGGAGCTTCAGAATAGTGGCGATGATACCGATGTTGGAACAGTCAATAAATTTCTTCCTTCTAATGCAAGCAATTCAACACGTTATTATGCTGCGGTTCGATATGGTAAGTTACTTCGTACGGCAAATAGTGATCCAATGGGAACATACGCGGCGGATGCAACTACTGATGCTCCAACACAATGTTTTGATATGGTCAATTTTGAATCATATGGAGGATATGACAGATTAGTTGTTTCAGTAAACGGTGATATTGTAATTCAAAATTTGAATGCAAATCATGCAAATGCGTGGAAAAAGAATTTTTGGACCGCAGTAGACATTGCATCATCCACAAATGCTACCCCAATTGAAATAACAACCAATACTAATCATTATCTTGAAACAGGGGATACGGTGGTGGTTACTAATCATTTAGTGAATACTAATGCAAATGGTAATTGGGTAATAACAAAAGTAAGTGCCACCAAGTTTACTCTCACTGGTTCCGTAGGAAATGGTGTTGGTGGTGCAACAGGAACATGTGGATACCTAAATCAACCAGCAATGAGTGGATATGTGTCTCTCGATGTATATAATAGAACATTATTAATTGGAAATACTAATTATCTTCATGTGATTGATAAAAACGATAAGGTATCATATCAGCGATTGATATTTCCTAAAAATAGAAAAGTAATTAAAATTATTCATACAAATAATCGTGTATGGATTATAACTATAAATACTGATAACACAAAAGAAGGAGCGATATACGAATGGGACGGATTCAGTCAAAACTATTTATACGAGCACACATTAAATGAATATCCACTTTCTGGATGTACTCATCTTCCATCAAACGAACCATATATTATTACTTATCTTGGATCAATAATGCGCGGTATTCCAGGTCAAGGATTTTCTGAAGTAAAGAGACTTCCTGTTTATGAAGACTCATTGAAAATGGTTTCAAATGGTGGCGCAACACAAACTCCAAATGCAATGTTGCAATATAGCATGGCATCAGATGGACGTGAAATATTATTTGCATTTAACCCTTATGATGGATATACAGGGGCAGAGATAATAACACAACGTCTTCCCGCGGGTATTTGGGCATTCAATCCAAAGAATGGAAATCTTTATCATAAGTATTCTTTTTCACGATACAACGGCACAACAAATTATGATTATGGTCAACCTACCGTTATTGATGTTGGTGCGATACTTCCTATTAATGCAGATAACGATGTTATTGCTTCGGCAAAGTTCTGGCGTAGTTATATTTCATCACAGAACGCGGTATGGGGGATATTTACCGCAGAACCTAATTATACATCAGGAAGAGGACATTTCGTTACTCCACTTATTCCTACAACACAGGCAGAAGAAATATGGTCTAAGGTATGGATAAAGTTTCGAAAGTTCATGGGTTCAACTAACACTATAGTGATTAAGGCGCGTAGTTCATATGGATATGGACTCGCAACTACTTCTGCACCACTCACTGCTTCCGCAGTGTGGGTTACTGGCACAACATTCAATTCTGTGGTCCCAACTGGAGTGGTTGTGGGTGATGAGGTGGAAATACTCGCAGGACGTTCTGCAGGGTGTACGTTCCACATTACAACGCTTTCTGCGGTACCAAATGGCGTTGCAACTATCACGGTTACTATTGATGAGACCGCACCAAATTTCGATGCGACGACTGATAAAGGAATATTAGTACGATATGAAAACTTCGTAAAATGTGGTATAATAGATTATAATACATCGTTTCCAAATATCACTTACAAAGATGTTGGACTCGATAAACAAGATGCGCCATATTTACAGTTAAAGATTGAACTTCGGGGACCGTTTGCTGAGATAGATGAATTGATAGTTGAACATAAAACAAACCAAGTAATAGACCAAACACAAGCATCATGACATACACATACCAAAACTTTTATGACGCATTAAATGGACTTCTTCATGGGAAGGTGAAGAATCTCCAAGATCCACGGGTTACCATTAATCGTGCAATTCGTATTGTAAATGCAGAAGTAGATACTGAAAGTACTATACGTCAATCAGCACTTGTTCCTTATTTATTTACTGATGTATTTGATTATGCATGTCCTGCTGATTTAAAGGCAACTGCGGTAATTGATCTTATTCCTCAAATAAATAGGAGTCGTTATTTTGGTCTTGACTTAGTTCCATCGGAAGAATTTGATCGTAATAAGAACTGGGAAAAAAATATCATTGCGTTCTATGACCACGATGGATTGCGAAGAATGAGAATTTCTGTAGTAATTGATGACGATTCTAAACTTATATCTGAACTTGATTCTCTCACGTCAGGAGGTGGAACGTGGAAAGCGTTTGGAGATGCTACTAATTTAGTAGTGGATAATTTTAATTATGTCAGTGGTAACGCAAGTATCAAGTGGGATATCAGTGCTGCTGGTGGAACAACCGCTGGTATATATAACGATGACCTCGACGAATTTGATCTTACTGATGAATATATCGATGGGTCTTTATTTTATGAACAATATTTATCAAGTAATCTACTTATTACAAACTTCAAAATACGCGTTGGAAGTAGTGCTTCTGATTATTACGAGAAAACTATCACGTCTAATAATGAGGGTACTGCATTTGTTTCTGGGTGGAATTTAAATAGGCACGACCTCGTCTCAATGACTCAGGTTGGAACACCTGATATTACGAAGTGTACATATGTAGCAATCTTCATGACAAAAGATGCAAGCAAGATTAGCGAAACATCTTATCGCACTGATTGGTTTATGGCTCGTCGTGGAAGAATTCACGATTTACAATACTATTCACGATATGGATGGCAGACAAGTGCAGGGGTGTATATTTTGGATTCTACTGCGGTAACTGATTATTTGAACGCAGGAGAAGATGAGTTTGAACTTTATTTGTTTAAGGCGGGAGAATTAGGTGCAGCAGAATTAAGAGATAAGGAAACATATGCTCAAGATTATAAAGACAAAAAGAAATCATATACTATGTCTACCCCATCAAAAGCCAAAATCATGACCAGTTCATACTACGAATTGGACAGTGGATTTAATAACTTTGACTCGTCGAACTATAGGAGAGATTTGAACGATATTTAAATTATATGGACCCAAAAAGCGTTACAGACAAATTAAAAAGTATGGGAAAAGATCCGTCGTTACAATCTCGTATGGAAATTGGAAAACAATATGGTATCGATTATTCAAAATCAAAAGATTTATATGCGACAGAGAATGAAGCACTATTAGCAAAACTTAATACTGGCGGGACAGTGGGAGAGCAAACTAATGGTGGAGCACAACCGTATGCATTACCGAAACCTACAAGCGGAATTGTAGGGACATCTGACTCAGTACAACGAACAGCGGAAGAAGAAGCACGTAAAGCATTAGCAGATAAGACTGCCAAGGACCAAGAGTTAATAGATTTGAAAAAACAAAAGGAAATCCAAGATTTAAAAACAACACTAACTCCAGAAACTCCTGTACCAACAAAACCTGATTATCTTAAGACGTATCAAGAACTTCGTGATTCGCAAGGCGTACAATCTATTGAAGATGAGATGCTTGCGATTAAAGATAAGAAGAGAGAATTACAGGATTCACTTATTGCAGAACGGGGAAGTATGACTGGTGTTTCAGAAGGATTTGCGCAAGGTACATTGTCAGAAAAAGGACAACAGATTAATGATGAATTAGCAAAGTTAACTCGTGCAGAGCAACTTGCTACTGATAGACTTAATTTAAAGAACTCATACATTGATGATGTGATGAAGTTCACTGAAGCGGATTATACTACCGCATCAACTCAATGGAATAATGAGTACGCGAAAAACATTCAATCGCAATCACTTATTGCAAACATTCAGAATAAGTATGAATCTCTTGCTGATAAGGACCAGACTATTGCTCGAGCAAACATCAACACTATCACCAACTTATTTTCGAATAGTGGTAAGACATGGGATAGCGTAGATCCAATGATGAAGGCACAGATTCAAAGTCTTGAGTTACAAGCAGGTATTCCAGTGGGAACAACGGAGGCATTTGCAAAGAGCAAGCCGCGTGCGAATATCATTAGCACTTCAACTGGATATGATGCAAGTGGTAACCAGTTCGTTCGCTATCAATATACAGGAGAAGACGGTATGCCTGGCGCAGCGGATGTGGTGTATACCGGAGGGAAAGCGCAGACACAAATGATCCCAGGAGGAAAAGAAGAAACAGGAACATATTCAACAGTACTCACTCAATATACTGATGATGCATATAAAGGAATTTATAAGACTCGAGAACAAGTAGTTTCGGCACTACAGAGTGAATTTCCTAATGTGGCAAAGAGCACTATTGAATCTAACGTGAAGAATCGACTTCCTGATGGATGGGAATCGAATGTGAAGAAAGATAAAGGTGCCCGTTTAGATGCGATACTTAATAAATATACATCCACTTCAACACCTAAATAATTATGTTCAAATTAACAGACCTTACCCCAGAGACCATAAAGATTCCATCTCTTGATGGTCGGGATTATGGACCAATGATTACAGGGAAAGAGAAACCAATTCAATTGGGACAAGCGGGACATCAAGAAATACAACAAAAACTCGCACCAGTAATTGATAAAATAAAGATAAAGGTATTTGGTGGAGTTATGGGAGCAATTGAAACAACATCTAAGGCAATGGGTGCTGTTGCTGGACGATATGGGATATTTAAACAAGATGTTCCAGAGATAAAACCACAAGGAACTATTTCTCAGACACTTGCAAATCAACCTTCATTAGGTCAAGTAGTTAAAAAGGGGGTAGAACAAATACCCGTTGTCGGAAAAGTTCCATTTCTTCCTACTGCGGTTGGTATGCTTACTGAAGGATACTTTCTTCCTGGTGGTGGAAAGGGAAAAGAATTAAAAGGTTTGTTCGAAGACATTGCAAAGACATCTGAGAAAGATGCAGTGTTTTCCATGCTTAAGAAAAAACTTCCTAATATTGCAGAACAGGATGCTGATGCACTCGCGACTAAGTTGGCACCAATAACTAATCCAAAGGAGGTGGAAGGTGTTATTAAAGGATTTAAACCATCTGTCTCTGCGGCAGAGACAGAAAAGCAATTAGGCTACATCAAATCAGTAAAGGAATCGCCACAGGTTTCTGAGGACGTGAAGAAAGTAATTCCCGATGAAACGTATTCCGTCCGCTCAACCGATGAACTACAAGCAAAAGCATTAAAACAAGTACAGGATAATGCAATTGATGCTGAAATAAAATTCAGATCAAAGACTGATGATGAATCAGTTGCATTAGGAAATGAACTTATTAGACATTATTCGAAACTTGCTGATGAGGCAACTGGTGCACAGAAATCAACATATTTAGATAAAGCATCGGAAATTGCAATAGATAATGCATACAAGGGACTTGAATCAGGACGTGCGGTCCAGGCATTTTCGACATTGAACAAGATGGACCCAGAACGACTTACTCAGTATGCAGCGAAGAAGATTATTAAATACAACGAGGAACTTCCTAAGGGTAAAACAAAAATCCCAGATCTCACCGGTGAACAATTTAATACAATAACGGAAGCAGCAAAAAAGATTAAAGGAATGCCAGAGGGTGAAGCAAAGAATGTAGCAACACAGAAATTGTTTGATGAAATCAATTCTGTGGTTCCATCATCTTTATATCAAAAGATAGTTGCAGTGTATAAAGCTGGAATGCTTACTGGACTAAGAACTACTGGAGGAAACACACTATCAAACGTAATGCATGGCGCAATGGAAATTACAAAAGATATTCCTGCGTTTGCAGTTGATAAGGTTACATCGTTGTTTACTGGTGAGCGTACTATTGGACTCACAACTAGAGGTATATTAAAAGGAACAAAGGAGGGTTTTGAGAAAGGGTGGCAATATATGAAAACAGGGTTCGACGAGAGAGATGTTGGATCAAAGTTAGATTATAAGAAAGTAAATTTTGGTACTTCAAAGATAGCAAAAGGATTACAAAAATACGAAGAGACAATCTTCCGTCTTATGGGCGCAGAAGACCAACCATTTTACTATGGTGCAAAGGCACACTCGTTATATTCACAGGCAATTGCGCAAGGAAAGAATCAGAGATTGAAGGGATCAGAATTGAAATCATTTATAGAAAACACAGTTCAAAATCCAACTGATGAGATGCTTCGATATGCAGTACAAGACGCGGAGACTGCGGTATTTCAGAATAAGACAGCACTCAGCAATATTGCTGGTGCATTACAAAGGGCAAAGGGACCGAAGGGAGGAAAACTTCCTACCGAAATTATCATACCATTTACTAGGACCCCTTCAGCAGTAGCAACTCAAGTATTTAATTATTCTCCTGCGGGAATAGTGAAAACAATTGTAACTAATATTGGTAAAGGAAAATTTGACCAGAGAGAATTTGCACAAGGAATGGGTCGTGGAATATTAGGAACAGGAGCAATGTTTATTGGCACAAAATTAATGGAAAAAGGAATAATGAATCTATCGGCTCCTACCACAGAAAAAGAACGAAATCTTTGGGCGCTTGAAGGTAGGATTCCTAATAGTATTAAGGTTTATAATCCAACTACAAAAAAGAATGAATGGGTAAGTGCAAACTATTTTGGTCCAGCAGGAAATCTTCTTCTTATTGGAGGATATTTTCAGCGCGCACTAGAAGAAACAGGAAGTCCAACGCAGGCAATGTATCAAGGAACATTTGGTGCGGCTAAGTCTATTACCGATCAAACATTCTTGCAGGGATTATCAGGCGCATTGAATGCAGTAAATGATCCAACTCGATATGCAGAACAGTTTGCACAAAGTACTGCGGGTTCAGTAGTACCAACTATCGTGGCAGATTTTGCGCGTGCAACCGACGAATATAACCGTGATTCTAAGGGTATTGTACCAACAGTTGAATCACGTATTCCTGGAGTGCGAGAAACACTTCCGGTAAAGACAGACGTAATGGGCGAACCATCAACACCAGGAATCGGTTTCCTTCGTATAATGGCAGATCCACTACGTCCATCACCAGAGAAAGGAGATGAAGTAGTCAAAGAACTTCGTAGACTCACTGACAAAGAATATAGTGTCACTCCATCATCGATAAAAGATAAATTTAAAATGGAAGGAATACCAATAGAATTTTCTAAGGACCAAGTTAATACACTTGAAGAACTTGTAGGAAAGATGACTAAGGAAATATTTACCGACGAGATGCAGAGCGAAGAATACAAATCAATGAGCGACGAAGAAAAAGCAAGCGACTTAAATAGTCTTCATGAAGAAATATTAAACAGAGTAAGAGATAGGATAACAACGGACGCACAAATCGAAACGGGAGTTAAGAGTTACATAGAAAAAGAAATTAAAAGAAGAAAATGAAAAAGACAAATAAAATAATATTATGAAAAAAGCATACGATTTCGATGGAGTAGTGACTGAAGGAATACTTCCATCAAAGAATGATATTATCATAACGGGTCGCATGAAGTCAGAACACGCTGACACAATGAAGACCATGAAAGAGGTTGGATGTCCCGAGGTACCAATCTTCTATTGTGATATGGAAGATGCTGACGATTATATGAAGGCAGAGTTCAAGTCGCAGACTATACAAGAGCAAGGAGTAAATGAATTCTACGAAGACAATCCAACGCAGGCACAATTCATTCAACGTGAGAATCCTGATGTTAAGGTGTTCATAGTGCGAGACGGAGAGATACATAATGCGATAAATAACCTTATTATTGTAACCAAAGATTACTCAGGACTTGGGTTCGCAATGATGGCACAAAGACAGGGTGATAATATAATCTTGGCATACAATATGCCAGAAGATGAAGAGAAACAAGAGGAATATAATCTTGTTGGTAATGGACTTGTTCAAAAGATTACTCTTAAGGAGGCAATGAATGAATGTGTTGGAAAAAATTATGTGTGGATTTTCGATCAGAACCACTCAGAAGAAGAAGCACAACAGCTCCGCGATAAAGGAGAAAAAGTATTCGGTTCAACTGAACTTACGAATCGTATGGAGAAGGATCGTTCCTACGCAGTGAATATTATGAAAGAAGCAGGAATTGAATCTCCAGAGACTGAAGAATTCACTTCAATAGAAGAAGGACTTAAATACCTTGATGAGAACATGGACCGCGCATTCGTATTTAAACCAGATGATAGTTCACTATCTCATCTCACATTTGTCCCATCAAATTGGGAAGACGAGAAAGCGAACCGAGAACTCTATGGATATATCAAAAATCTTACTGAGGGCACCGACCTCTATGTATTGCAGGAACGAAAAAAGGGCTTAGAATTGAATATAGAGGCATGGTTTTTTGAAGGAAAGCCATTTTTCGCGATTTTAGGACTCGAAAACAAAAGAAAACTTAATCGTGATTGTGGATGCAATGTAGGTTGTGCACAAGATGTGGATACTATTCTGCCACTCAATTGTCCATTAGTTCAGAACACTCTTGCGAAGTTATTCCCATTTTATGAGAAAGAGAAGTACACCGGATTCGCTGATATGAATGTTATCTATTGTGATAACAAGTTCTACTTCCTTGAAGTCTGTAATCGTTTTGGCTATAATTTTCATGTAAACTTATTCCTTGCTCTTGGAATAGAGACCTTTGGAAATATCATGTGTGATTTCATTGATGGAAAGATAGACAATTTTTACAACAAATTTAGAAAGGGATTTGGTGCGTCAATTTCTCTCTATACTGACCATCATCGTATTGGGTTGCCATTATATATTGAAGACAGAATCAAAGATAAGTTCTATCATTATGATTCATATATAAATGAAGAAGGAGATTTATTACTCGCTGGATATGATAATCAGGTTGGAGTAATGACTGCGTTTGGATACACTATTGAGGAAGCAGCAAAAGAAGTAATAAATATTGTTGATGTGGAAGAAGATATAAATTTCCCAGATATGAGTTACCGAAGTGATCTTCATAAAGATGATTATTATCAATCTCCGATCAAAAGATTTAATGCATTAAAAAATATAGACCTTATTTAGTAAGGTCTATAACTTCTTCAAAAACTCATCCCATTTGATTTCGTCAATTCGATAACTTGGTCTGCCACCATTCAATACCGTAATGGTGCGGATCATTTTAGTTATTAAAATCTTCGCATCTTTCACATCACATATATCGGAATACTTCTTCCCTTTGTGTTCAAAGAAGTACCCGCACCTCGTACCATCGTCATTGTTTGAATAGTGAATTAGGGTCAACATATTACTCTTCCGATTTAGGTACAGTAAATATCAACGTATCTTTCTCGGTATACTCTGCCATTCCACTCGCCTGTTCTTCACTTTTCTGTTTCTTGAGACTCTCATCCATTGCCTTCACTACCGGTGAATAGGTCCACGTCTTTCGTTTTGAGAGGGTGAATACTCCAGTACCATCAGCAAGTGCAAGCTTGTCTTTATTCTCGGCGCTCATATCTGAGATAATTTCGAAAGACAGAGTGCTTAGTTCATCTTCGATCAACTTCATCTGTGTCTTCAAATCTCTATACAATTCTAATTTTTCTTTTTGCATATATTAAATATATTCCACATCTTTTTTTCTTACTTCTTTTAACCAATCGAGTTCGTCTGAGAGTTTCAGGATACGCTTCGCAATACGAACCACCTTGGATATTTCTTTCATATACTCGACTGTATATGTTCGGTTCTTCTTATCCAACTTGAGAATGAATATCTTCTTAGGCTTTATTCCCGTGAGTTTTAGGAACATGTGATAATAGAGTGCTACCTGTATCCAATAGATTGGTTTCAATTGATTACTTGATTTAAGATCCATAAGACATAGTTCAGTCTTGTATTTCAAATCACACTTAATGCAATTATTCCCCATGACATCGTGTTCACATTCTGGATTCCCTTTACGCACTACTGTAGTAATAAGTCCGATGTCATCTAATGCTCCCGCAAGTTTTAATTGCTCTGAATACACATAAAGCTCTGTGACAACAGGGACATACTTATAGTCCTGTACGAACTTCTGTAATGCACCAAGAGCTGACACTGCGCGGATATCGTACTTGTTTTCTGGAATAATACTTTCAAATTTCTCGATCCATATACCTGTCTTCAGGTATATGGAGAATATCTGTTCTCGATAGTTATGAATATCGGTACCTATATCCCCTGCATCAGTGAGTTCTACTACGGATTGTTGTTCGGCGTTCTGAATTTCATTCAATATATTGTTATCAGTGAATCTTTTCCAATTACTATATATATACTGAAGAGCCTTATTCATTCTCCAATCACCAAGTCCTTCTTCTTTAAATATATGAATACGACCATTAACTGATTCGTACCGTGCATTTATATGGGGAACTAAATAATGGTGTCCGTACTTATCGTGATCGGGAATAACTAATCCCTTAGGGACAGCTTCATTAATACGATTACGATAATCTATTTCAGTTAATGGTTTATTCATATGGCTAGTTAATCAAGTGGAAATGCATTTTCAGGTGTTGTCTCTCCATGATATTCAGGGTCCATATCACCGAAATACACCTTAACAATCTTCGTGTCATTGTATCCTGGTTGCTTAGCCGGTCGCTCTTCTGCAAAATGAAGTGCAATGATTTGACCAACTTTTGCATTCTTCAATTGATCCTTCATAAATCCCTGTGCGAAGAATGAATAGAATTCACCCGGTGTCGGAATAGTAGCCTCGCTATCTACTATTTTCTTTACAATATTGTGGAATGAACCACCAATTGTTTTGAACTCAAATATCTGTTGCATCTCATGCTTTGCAGATAACTTGTTTTCAATGAAACGTGTATTGTCCGTCAATGTTCCCTTGAACCAATCACCAACTTTACCAAATTTAATAATTCCTTTCTTCGCTTCTTCCATGCCAGCGAATTGACTTTCTACTGAATTTGTTTGTTTTGTCATAATTTTTTAATTTAATTTTTATTTATCATTCAATATGGATCGACCTTTCCTATATTTCTTATCGTAATCGCGAATCTTAGACCGATTCTTCCTGCGCCATAAAGACTTGTATAGTTTTAAACGATCCTTATTTTTCTTCCTCCATTTGCGAAAGTATTCTTTTCTTGACTCATTACTATTGTGATTTTCTTTTCTTGATTCCATTGATACAGTATAAATCATACCAAGAACAATTGCAAGAATAAAGTTATCCACAGGGTGAAGTTGAAAGTTTGTGCATTTACAAGTAGAATAAAACACATATGGAAGTCACTTACTATAAGCCTGAATTTATATCAGAAAAAGAGCTTCTTGAGATATTTAAACCTCATTCAATTATCAAACAAAAGATATCTGAATATAAAGACGAACTCCAAAATTTAGATAATGATCGCGTTATATACATAAGTAAGATGGCTCCTTTTGTTCTATATAAAGGAGAATATTTGCAATGGTTTTGGCTCGATGCAGCATGGGAATGGAGTCCCAAAGGACTCAGAGTTCTTTGGTTGAACAAACAAATCAAACGACTCGATAGACTTCTTCATTTCAATGATAGACCAACCGGAAGTATCACTGATAACGATATTCAAAGTGCAAAACAATATCCACTCGAAGAGCTTCATCAAGGGAATCTAAGAAAATCGGGAAACAGATTATATGGACCATGTCCATTTCATAATGAGAGGGTTGGATCATTTAATATTTATCTAAACTCAAACACTTATCATTGTTTCGGATGCGGAGAGAAAGGAGATTCGATAGCGTATGTCATGAAAACCCAACAGAAAGATTTCATTCAAACAGTAAAAACCCTATGCCAAAAGAATCAGAAATAAAAAGAGCACTTCTTAACGCAGAATCTCCAGTGAAGTTCGCTGAGTTCCAAGAGATAGCAGACCAATGGATGCTTCAAGCAGATCCACATGTTCTGAAGATTATGTCTGCAAGTATCGTTGCAAATAAGCTCCCTGGCGACCCAGTGTGGATTTTCCTCGTTGGTCCATCGGGAGGAGGTAAAACAATGATACTCTCAATGTTCAATCAGCTTGATGATATCTATCAGTTATCAAACCTTACTCCAAATACGTTTGTATCAGGACAGCGCAATGTTCCAGGACTTCTCTATGAAATCAATGGGAAGATTCTGACATTCAAAGACTTCACTACTATTCTCCAACTATACCAAGAAGCGCGTAATGAGATCATGTCTCAGATGCGTGAAATTTATGATGGAAGTTATAAGAAGAAGTATGGTACCGGAGAAGAACGTGACTGGGTTGGAAAGATAGGGTTCATCGCCGGAGTTACTACCGTTATCGATGTTACATCACAAATCTACTCAGCACTTGGAGAGCGGTTCATTCAATATCGCCTAATTACTCCTGATAGAAAGGCAGTTGGAATGCATTCAATAGACAACTCTTCACGAAAGAAAGCGGTTCAAGATGATATAAAAAACAAAGTACAAGAGTACTTCGCGCGTTATATACATGGCGTAGTAGCAACAATCGATCCCGAAGAGGAAGTAGGAACTTCCCACGAGCAGAAGGAAAAACTTGTTCGAATCACTGACTTCATAACACTCGCCCGAAGTCCTGTTATGCGCGATGGTGGACCATCCAGAGAAATCTATTTCAAGCCATCAAGTGAGATGCCTACCCGATTCACACAACAATTGAACCATCTCTGTATGGCACTCATGATAATGAATCGATATGAAACGGGGAACGCGGAACTCACTGACGATGATGAGTTGTCTATTTATAAAGTAGCACTTGATTCTATTCCTATGATGAGGAGAATCATGCTACAGAAAATTACTCAATACGATCAATCGAGCACCGTAATGGTTGCAACACTTACCAACTATCCAACAAGCACTACTAAGAGAATTCTTGAAGAGCTCAACGTACTTGGTCTTGTTGACAGAATAAAAGACAAGGGAAAGAAGTCTGACTTATGGAAGATTAAAGATGAGTACCGGTCAATCATGGAAGAGTACGATCACATCGTACCAGTGGATGAGGCAGAGCGAGAGATAAAAGAAAAGGAGGTCGCAGAACTCGAGGACCTTTGGAATGCAATGGGTTTAGATCCTGAACAACAGTAATATTTTTAATATATCCATGATTACTCAATCGGATAAAGAAAGAATGATAGAAATGTATGATTCAGGAATGGGACTTTCAGAGCTCGCCAGGATATTTCATTTATATCACACCACTATCCTCTATCACATAAAGAATAGGGATAAAAGAATAACCAAGATGAGCCACGCAATAATTAACACGGAAAAAACGCTCAAATACTCCGATTACTGTGACATCGCAAAGCGCACGATGCTTATTAGAGACGAGAGGGGAAAGGTAATTAATAAGAAATATATAACTGGTAAGTTGCCCCCACCTGTGCTATAATGTAGGTATATGAATAGGAAAAACCTATATGTTTTGTTACTTCAAAACAATATAGTATTAGACACTTCCCAAATAGACCAGTACAAAGACTGGATATTTCGCAAGACGCCGTTCACTCCAATAGTAGAGGTTAAGGATATTAAGATTCCGCTTACCTTCGACCACTTCCAAGTAAATGGATTCACACATACGGGCACGTCACAATATGTGCGCGAACTCATAAGGGATATTATCCCAGAGAACAAGTATGCGATTGTAATACACACATATCCTCGTCCGGCACTCATAGACGGTCCATTTGCTGATGCGGTAACGCATTCAGTCCTCTATAGTAATGCATGCCTCGTAGAACTCTCAGTGAGCAATAAGTCATATGGGACGTTATATCAAGATCTCACACACGAGACGATACATTGTTGCTGGAAGATGCTTCAAATTAAGTACAATCTATCTGCAACAAATGACACCATGGACACATATTATAAGGATGATGAGATAGAGGCGTCAGATGGTAACAGAGAGCAAAATTTGATACAATTAAGTAGGTATTGGGATCAATTGCAAGTTGCCTTTGCTCCTCCATTACTTATAAGGATCATCGATATCCTCAAACAATTAATAATAAAACAAACACAATTTAACGCTATGAACAATATTGTAAATAATGATGTTATCAGACCGGAGATAGTAAAATCGGAGAAATGGGGAGATTATCCTGATGAATTAAAAAGAGATCTTATAAAGAAAACAAAACTCATGTGTATCCAGGAAGAGGTTGGAGCGATGATGACCAATGAAATCGTTGCTACTATATATGCGGAATCGGGTTTTAATCCTTACTGCGTAAATAGAACAAATAAAGATGGGACACTCGATTATGGTATCATCCAAGCAAATACTCATTGGTATATAGGGGAAGGAAAGCCAATTGCAAGTGTAGATGAGGCATTAAATAATCCAGAGAAATGTATACTCGTGATGATAAAACGATTTAAACAAAACGGAGCAAATGATTGGGTAGCACACAAAAACGGAAACTATAAGAATTATTTAAACAAGGTCGTATAAAACAAAATTTTATAAAAATATATGAACGGATCAATAAGCAAAGAATTAAATTCAATAGATTGGAAGAAGATAGGTACTGGCGCACTCATTGCAGTCATTGGAGCGTTACTCACCTACCTCACCCAAGTTGTTAGTGGATTGGATCTTGGAGCATTTACTCCAATAGTAGTATCAGGATGGTCAATCCTCGCAAACATTACAAGAAAGTGGATAACTGACTATTCCACTCAACAAGAAGTTGTTGTATAATGTAAGCAGACTAGCGTAGTAGGAATCAAGTAATAAACAAGTTCGCCACTACATAGTTCAAACTATTTCTTTCTCGCGACATCGAAGACAATATAACGACTCGTTTGGGAGAAAAAAATAACACCACTCTTTAATTAGGGTGGTGTTTTTATATCCGCTCTATGAGGACTATTTTGCGTTCATATACAGAATAGGTAATCTTTCTATCCTTTTTAACAAAGGTAAAGTATTTAGCTGGTCTGAATTTAGGAGACATACCATATTCGATGTCGGAAATCGACCAACCAAGCCTTATAAATTTCGTCCAATTCATTTTGAACCTCCAAGTTCATAATTTATTAATGATGGTCTAATTATACCATAAAAACACTAAATAGTGCAGAGAAGATTTGTATACATCCATTTAGGATTACTCCAGTTTCACAACGGACTTCTTCCAGAGGTAGCTATCTTGGCTCTAATACCTTTTACAACACTTAAATATTAGAGTTGCGTTTGTGAAGCATCTGTCTTTGTGTAAGACCTGCACTATTTAATGTTCTTTAGGTAGTAAGGACTGGTAAGGGGTTCAACCAAGAAGTATTCCCTTTTGTTTTCTGAACCAGTCCCAGCATATTCATAAGTTCACTTGGCTTCTAGTTTTTGAATATGTCTACCTTGTGAGTTTTAACACCCACATAGAGAGATACTTTGCTTTTCAGTTTATATGTGAGATTTTCAACCGAATAGGCTTCCGCCCACAAAACACTCTCTCTAGGTGGATACTAAAGAAGGGAACTAATCAATGTTAAACCTATAGCAAGAATTATAAGTAAAAAAACAAATTCATCACCTGTAATCAATAAGTGTTTTTTGTTCCATTCATAGTCGGACATTTCTAGTTTTTTTTGATATTCTTCTATTGTTTCCATATAATTTTATAATCTCTTATTTACACAAACAAATTTAATTATTTAACATTAATGTATAAATTTTATAATAATAATCAGTAAATTACGACTATATGTTTTGTAATTATTTAACATTGTGTAAACAATTTATTTAACTCTAGCATTTAGTACGTTACTAATTGTAATGTACTATCCTTTTGGCGGAAACTCATAGAATTGAACTATGATATTGTAGGAATTATGTTAAGAGCCCACGCACACAATCCATACCCTTGTTTCCAATCCTCGCACTATGCAGATCTCATAGTTTGAGGAGGTCGAACCTAACACGATCATTATAGCACTTTTTTATACTTCTTTCTACATTCCTTGCATAACTTATATGGGCGATTACTAAGATTTAAATCAGCATCCGAAAACTTTGATTTACAGTATAGGCATATACGCGGGTTTTTGAATGTTATATGTTTGCCCTCTTTCACTTTTAAACTCTTATATAATATGTCTAGATTCCCGCCACCTAGTATTTTTCCATCTGGTGTTGGAGCCATCCATAGTATATTAAGATAATTTTTTTTCTTTGTGTGTTTCATATCTCTAATATCCCATTCAAAAAGCTAATTGTTTAACATTCTCGATTTGTTTTCTTAACATTTCTGCGTACTCGAATGTTTCATAAGCAGAAATATCATCTCCGTCAAATACTGTCTCTTTATCAAACTTGCTAATCCTTATAGGTGCTTGAAATGGATATATTTCTTTTATTCCGTCATCTTTTATCCTATAAATTCGCATATAGTTTTGTTTAAGACCAAAATAATCTAAGCTCCAATAATGTTCCAAAAACCACTCTCCTGTATTATATTTTGCTACTAATTGTATCTTCTCCGTTAATTCTTTAAGTTCTTTCATATGTTTTAGTGTTTTAGGTTGTGCCTATCACAACAATAATGGGATTTTTTTCGTTGTTTCTTTTTACAATCTTTGTACATACAAATACCTTCGTCAACGTGTTTTATTTTTATCTCTTTAAGTTCTTTGGTCATAGGTTAAAATTGTGTTTTAATATTGCTCCGCATCTATCACAAGTGATTGTACTATCCTTAAAGTTTTCACGATTTATCGCGAAGTGTTCTATTTCAAACATTGTGAATAAAACTGGATTAAATTTATGTCCGAACTTTTTACAAATCCATTTTTTAATCTTTTTCATTCTCATTCTTGTTTGGGTTGGGGGACTAATCCCACCATTCTGCTTTCTTTAACTTTCCCGACCATTTATGCGACATACTTGAACTTATAAACCCAGCGTAATCGCAACAAACAAACTGACCATTTAACATACCAAAGTTCCTATATTTCAAATCTCCGAAGAAAGATGGTATAAATTTTGGATATTGTTCTTTTGGTATTTTCTCTATCCTTTTCTGTAAAAGGAACATTCCACACTCACTAATTGCCACACACGGAGCAAACCATTTCGCTATACTTGTGTCTTTCACCATCATCCATATTTCATCCTCTAAAATATTTATATTCGGAGTTTCAACAGCACATTTTATAACTAAACTTTCATCTTGTTTATACACACCAACTTTTCTATGAATGCCAATACCCAATACCTCTCCAAGAAGTAACGTTTTTAAGTCCTCGTATTGTATTTCTTCTTTCATAGTTATTGGTTAAATAGTTTCTTTGAGGGCTTCTCTTTGTTTCATTGTAGTAAATTATTTATCTTCTACAACCTTGTAGTTTTTTCCTGCGACTTTAAACTTAATATCCAAGGGACTAAAAGAGCTAAGTGTTTGAGTTCCAATATCTAACTTGCGAACGGCAAGAAACTGACAGACATCATCCCAATCGAGATCGAACCAAGTCAGACCCAGCCGACGCTTGCCACCATCGAAGAACAAAACCGACACGTAGCGGCTGCTGAAGGAATCAAGCCACATTTGTCCAAGAGCAACAACCCAATCCTTACCATTCCAATCTTTCCAATTAAGCATATCTTGAAGTGTTGCTGGTTCGTAGCCGTCCTTGTTCATCTCTTCAATCACATCTTCTGACGAAATGTATTTATCAAAATGATATAACTTGTATTCAGATTCTTTCCAGTTTTTATTAAGTGGGAAGTTCTTTTCTGTGATGTTGTCGTTTACCCAATCTAATTTATTTTGTTTTATGAGTGCTTTTAATGATTTCATTGTAGTAGTTTTTGTTGCAAACTTGTTAGACGACTTGTTGGTGTTCCCTCTTGATTACAGATTATCATTTCATTTGCTATTGCGAGGTTTATCTTCTCCCTATTCTCTTGTTGTATTCTAGTGGCTTGGAGGGAGAGTTGATTCGAAATGAAGTGTTTGACTGTTTCTACTGTTTTTGGATATTCTTTTATTAGTTGGGGAAAATAATCATCAAACTTTTTCTTCCACTCACTCTCATTGGTTTTGTTTGGCATAGGGTTAGTTATTGTAAATTCCAAGTTCCATCTTTTTTTATAACGAGCGACCACATATTTTCGTCTTCAATCGGAATATATATTTCTCCGTCTGATGGAAAGAAACTGGCATTTAATTTTAGGTTGTTTATTGCTCCATTAACAAATTTTTCCCAATACTTACTTTCTTTTGGCTTATATTCAATTTTTGTTTTTGAGTTTTTCATTCTATTTATCTTCTTGTTTGAGAGACCTTTTGGTGTTGAATAACTCGTTTTAATCCTATTCTTATTCCTAAAATTAATCCCAATAAAAAACCTCCAATTAAAATCATTACTAATGGTATTATTATATTCATATCGTTTATTTATTACTGGTTAATGTTATTTCTGGGGGCTACTAAAAACTTCTTGAATAATTGGCATCAATCTAAAATACAGTTTCTCTCTTAAGCTCTCCCACTCACCACTATCTTTTTCTGTAAAATACTCAGCTAAATATCCAGCTTGCTCCCATAAATTATCACAGTAGACTTTGTGTTTTCCTACAGTGCCTTTCATTCTCATATCAAGAATGGTTCGTTTTATTAAGAAATTTAGTATTATTTTCATATATCATTTTTCGCCTTTGATTTTCATATCATTTTATCTTTATTTCATCTATTACATCTTCTAAAATTGCTCGCACAATATCTTGTTTAGTAACATTATTCTCTTTCGCCAACTTACTGATAATATCAAAAACTCTAGTAGAACAACGTAATACCCCTATTATCTTGTCTGTTGATTTTTGTAGTCTTATTTCTTTCATATCTTTATATTACTTGTTAATGTTATATCTGGGGTAGACCATTGCTCTATTATTGTTGGTGTAGAGCCAGTTCCTGCATTAAAAAAGGTTTTATATAACCATTGCCCGTTTAATCCGTCTTGTATTTTATATGCTGGCATTATTGTTTTCACATTAATAACAGTGGCGTTATTTATACACCACCAACACATTCCAGAGGTGCTATCAGTTTCTTTAGTTTTACATTTTGAGCAAATCATTTTTTTATTTTATTACACCTTAAACATTCTTGATACAAAGTTATATATGTTTTTCATTTTTGCATTGGTTTTGTTTGGCATAGGGTTAGTTTAATTCAATAATATCTGGTTTTATAAATGCGACAAAAGGTAAAATTAAGACAATGATAGCGATAAAACATAGCACTGCTAATAGAAAAGGGACTATAAGTATTGCAATCAATGTTTTCAGTATTCTTTCCATTTTATTTCTCCTCTTGGTTAAATGGGAATTGAATTATTTTTTTAACCTTATGAATTATTTCACTTCCATCTTGAAGTGGCAGATTTTCTCCAATATGAATCCTATATAAATCAACCATTTTACCATTCCATATTGACGATTGAAAATCACTATGTAGAACTTCTCCATTTTTATCAATAAACCACTCAAGAAAATCTTGTCCATCATCTTCAAATACAACCTTGATTTCACAGTATGTTTTTAACCAATTTTCAAACTCTTCTTTTGACTTAAACTTTTTATTTTTATATTTTGCTTTTTTCATATTATTGTTTTTCTTGTTCCTCTATGTGGGCGACTAGGTTTTTTAAGTAAATGGTGTCCTCTAATGAAAATGGGATTTCTGCCTGTTTTATATAATTTATAAGCTTTCCTACCTCCTGTGATAGTATTGCTTTAATGTTGGTGTTCATAGTTAGTTAATATTTAAAAGTGATGGCTGATCATTTTACCGACGTCCCGACCATTTAACGAAGGGTAGTTTGAAAAGGTTTTAGTTGGACCTTAGTCGGACATCTTCGCACCATCGGTTTATGTTTTTATTTTTGATTCCATATAGAATATATAGTATAGACTACAACGGTAGCAAAAATCAGAAGTAGACCAACTCCTATATATTGAAAATGACCCCATGGAATAGTGCTTATATTTCCATTACATACATTGATATATGTAGTTCCTCCAATATTTTTTACTGATTTAATACATTCAGTAGTTATTTGTATGTTATCTAAATTATTCATCTTATTATAATCTCTTCAATTCTTCCTTAACGTCCTCAATCGACTGTTTAAGTGTATTTCTTTCTGCGTTGGTTAATCTAACACTATTATTTTCCTTGATCTGTAGCTTCGTTGCGTTCGCGCTTTTGAGCCATGTGAGCGCAGTATCAACTTGTGCTAATAATGTTGCTGATAAAATGTGTTCCATACCAATAGTATACACGAAACAAGAACAATAGCAAGAATAAAGTTATCCACAGGACAAAATACAAATATGTGATAATATAACTATATGACAAGGATTAACGTGGGATACCCAGTAAAAAAGTTGACAACAAGGCATTTACTTAGTGAGGCGAGGGAAATTAAAAGAATACCAAATATGGTTGCAAGTGGTAGGGCAAAAATACAAAATATTCCAGATCAATTTACTCTAGGCACCGGACACGTGAAGTTCTTCTATAATAAACTTGGATATTTGAAAAGCAGATATATAGAGATTTATAATGAGTGTAAGGCTCGAGGATTCAATGTTCAAAACTACACTTCCTCATGGGATGGTATTCCTCAAGAACTCATGAATGATTATATTCCAACAAAAAGAGATAAAAGTATCATTGAACAAAGAATAAACGAAAAATTACTTAAGACAAAATAGCTTCGATATCACTGATAGTAATCACCTGTCTACTTAATGCATCCTTCTTCATGAGTACCTTCTTCACATATTCATCTATAGTATCCTTCGCAGTGAACGAGTAGGAAAACACGGTATTCTTCTGACCGGATCGGTGGACTCTTCCTGTACGTTGGGTCATTTTTGATAGTGACCACGCGCTATCAAAATGTACAACGTAAGAACAATCATTCTGAATATTCAATCCCTCTGATCCCGCTTCTGACATAATAAGAACCTTATTCACAGTATTTTCAATACTGTTAAAAGATTCAATAATATTAAAACGCTCTGAAGTTGGTGTGTCTCCTATGATAATTAGTGGATTATAATCCACTAAGTCTCGTAGGATGATCTTGCACATCTCTGCAAATTGACTAAAAACTATTACTTTCTGTCCATTGAGTTCTTCTAACAAATCAAGTAATGCTTCTATCTTAGAACTCTTAGACACGTCGCCAATTAATTCCATGCCATCTGCAACTTGCTTCAATCGGATCATGCGTGTGAGGACTGATTGAATGGACGATAGATTTATCTTTGAGGTTTCAGGTCCCAGGAGTTCATGGAATAATTGCCTTTTCACCGCATTATATAGCTTTCGTTCCTCAAGAGATAATTCCACAATGATATCAGTTTCAACAATCGGAGGAAGATCTATGAGTACTTGTTCCTTGGTCCTTCTGATATAGTATGGTTTAATTCTTTCAGAAAGCTCCTCGAGTTTCTTGTATGCAATTATGTTATGGTAATCGCCCTTCAAACAATATCTATTAATGAATTGGTAATAGTTCCCGAGTGCATTCGGCTTTATAGTGTCTATAATATTCCAAATGTTTTCAGGACGGTTAGTGATTGGTGTACCCGTTATAATTAATAAATATTTATGCGGTATTTTTTTCGCTAACTTTGCAGTCTTGGCTTGTGGATTGACCAACCGTGTGCCTTCGTCAAAGACCACGAAGTCCCAGACTTCTGCATACAGTTCGATATCTTTAAGCAATAACTCGTAGTTAACGATCGTAAACCGAGGGTTGTTGTTATGGAACTTTATTCCATAAGCAAGAACCCTCGAACTGCGAGATCCGTTGACTACTGAGATAGAGGCACTTGGCAACCACTTCTTGATCTCCGCTTCCCAGGAATATTTGAGTGAGGATGGACATACCACAAGGACGCGCTGTGCGTTACGCGCTTCTGAGACCGCTATTGAAGTCAGCGTCTTTCCTGTGCCGACATCATCAGCTAAGAGCGCTGATCCGGTACGCAGAATGAAGTCAACTGCTTGTTGTTGGTAATTTCGTAATGGAAGGTTCATGTATTAAAGATTGCTTCCTAAGATGTTTTTGAAAAAAAACATTTCAGAAAGCAAGATTTTTAAGGCAAGCTTATTATTTTGAAAAAGTATAACAGATTTTCATTGATTTTGACACGCGGGATGGTACTTTTTGATCTCGTTCTTCTCAACTTCGTTGAGAAACAACGGGATCAATGAATAAAAAATCCGCATAAAAAAATACCGATACAACCTTGCTTGTATCGGCTTCTCTTTTGCGTTTAGTACGCTATAGACTTGCTGTTTTACTTTCTACAATCTGGACATTCCCAAACACTATCACCTAAATACTTGATATTCCTAGGGAATTGCATACTTCCGCAGTTATTACAGGGACATTTTGTCTTTTGTGTGTGTAATAATACCCTTCCACTTTTTCCTATTGATGCGTCTACTGGGTAAAAATAAATGGTGCACTCGTTTCCTTCTTCGTATCGCATTACTACTCTTCCGATTAGTTTTCTCTCAATGGTTAAATCAATCTCAATACGTGAGTTTCCTGATTTGTTTACTGCTTTACCCCGTTCGCTTTCTGCGATTATGTATAGTTTCATAGGATTATATATTCTTTATTTTTGAATACCTTGTATATGTTCTCTTTTGTAATAGGATAATCACCCAACGCATTACACGTATCAGTAATATCTTGAGTATAGTATGCCTCATGATTATTCAATTCTCTTTTTACTATGTTTGTATAACCATTTTCTGCTATATCTTTTTCAATACCATTTTTATATGCCCGATCAAGTTCGTCTAATAATGTCTTAACGTTCTCACTTGGGCATATCATACCCATACCGCAATTAGAATATTTAATTCTATCCTTTTTCTGTTCATCAAATTGTTTATTACTGAATGCAAAAAATGCTCCCGCCTTTTCTAGTGCTTTGGTTTGCGCTTCTTGCATATAATCTTGTAAATATTTCATATAATTAAATGAGTATAAATATCGTCATTTTCAATTTATCTTTTCTGTATCCGTTTGGTAAAGTTCCCCACGAAAACATAATTCCCATACGTTTTAATATAGATATATTTAATGTATGAAACCAACCACCGCGCAACTGATAACCATTTTTCCAATGTCTCAGCTCTGTTGTCTTCATCTTTTTAATGTACCCACTCGCAAGGTTTAGTGAGTGTGTTGCACACTTTCGATAGTGTGAGAACGATTTATTCGCTCTGTTGTGCTCCACATTGTGAACGGATGAGGAGCACGGAGAGAGAGTAATTATATAATTATTCAACCTTATGATGATATAGTTTTATTTTAATTTTTCTAATAACATTTTTGCGCGACTTTTATATATCTCCCCAATATCCTCATCAGATTGTAATGCGTCAATAACATCAACAATATATCCATCAGTATTCACATACAGAGAATATGCTTTATGTTGCTTTTTTATTTCCTCGTGTACATCACTTTCTAACTGTTCAAGCTCCCGCGCCTCTTTGTATGCGCTTTTTATATCTTCGTTATCTAGATAGTATTGAATATCATTAATATATTTAACCTCAACCCATCCCCCCATACGTCCCGCAAAGTATGCGTTTTTTAAACCATTTTTGCCCGTTTCTTTTATTAGTTCAATCAAGCTCTCACATTCCCTTTCTCTCAATTCATCACAATATTGGTATAACGCATCATCAGAATAAAAGTCATTTTGTCTTTTGCTCATTTTTTCCCGTATTTCATTTATTGACTTACAAGCCCCGTGCATTTTTACATCATAAGCAATGGTATTTTCTGTTGGATACCACCAATTATTTCTCCCCCCGTGATTGCGCGCCTCAATAAAGCGTGCGTTTATTTTCTCAATGTATTCTATTTTTTGTTGTTTGTTCATGCTTCTACTGTTAAACTTTGTGCTCTGATCTCGGCCAAGATCAATTGAGCTCGTTCCCTGTCGTTTTGAATTATGTCTAGTGCCTCATCAAACGTCATTCCAGTACTGTTGCATAATTCATATATAAGTGTGTCGCGTGAGTCCATATGTTTATATTTTTAACACTCTATAGAGTGTTAGATCCATCCCAACGAATGAAAAAATCCATACGATACAACTATAGAGAGTACGAAAATGATCGCCTCGCCTGTGTATGATAGAGCTATTTTTATTCTGTTGAGTGTTGCGACCTTTCGTGCATTGCGAAGTTCACTGACAACATTCGCGGTTTCACTTCCTGCGGTGATGTGTGTTGTTCTTGTGTTCATATATACATAGTAGCATATCTGTTATTCTTGAATAGGTGCATAAGTCCCATAGTATAACATACGTTGTCAAGGTAACAAAATATCCCATAAATGGGCTTTTCTGTTAGAAACGACGTTCTATAATCGCTTATGAGAGGCGTTTTGTTGTTCTTGTGTGTAATGAGTCGCGGGTTTTCATTATAAAGTATTTATTAAAAAAGTATTCGTTATTCGCTCTTCATAATGAAGTGCGCCGGTACTGATTTAATTTTTCCCGCTTCAATATCTGCCTTGATCTCGTCAACATTCTGCCGATCAGTTCCACAACCGTTGATTCCAAAATGAAACACCGCAAACTTCTTGCCTTCTCGCTCTTCATAGTCCCATGCAAACGATAGGTATTCATCAAGTAGTATTCTGTTTCGTTCTGCGCGGTCCTGTGCCTTCGTTATCTTTCCTCCGCTTCCCAATCCTACGCGTGCCCGCTTATCGCGTTCTGATAACACAGTATCCTTTACGGATCTGCGGATAAATTCGCTCATACTTTCTCCCGAGATGTTGCAGTAATCAGTAAGAAGAGTGTATTCTTGTTCACTCATTTTAAATGTTATTGTTTTTATTTTGTTGTTTCTCATACAGTTTTTGTGCTTTTTCTATTAGTTTATATTCTTTTATTTGATCGACCACCATATCGGATATGGTTTCCATAAACCTTTCATCTTTACTTAGTATCACATATAACGCGGTGTGTAGTCTTTTTGGAATGGGGATATTGATTGACAGAAAGTCGTCTGCGTGTTCGTATTTATCATATTTCATACTATCATTATACACGATTGTATTAAATGTGTAAATACACAATTATAAAGTGAAGTAGAACAGCGTTTTCTATGTGTATGTAATGTGTAATACAGATTTTTTGATATTATAATAAATAATTTGTAACTTGTCAAAGCACGATGTAGGTTTTATCACACTTTTTTGATGGTTTTGGTGGTAAATTCAGCATTACTAAGTGTAGGTATACTCATTCCCGTTTTGGGGTTTGTTTATTTTACTATATTATACATTTTTTTTGTTACTTTGTCAATAGCTATCATATATATAAGATAATATATATATATGTATATAAGAGAAAGAGACACTCCCCCTATTAGTACAACGCAATTTTCCAACTTTTGATCTATTGGGAAAAACGTGGTGTAGTATGCTTTAACTTGACAGCGTGCTTGTGTTCGTGTTGATAAAAGCAAGAACAAACAAAACATACATCGAAATTGTGTAGGTTTTATCAGTGTTATTGAAGATATGTCGTGAAATATACGTTCTGTGGTTATGTGACATTTGATATATTTGCTATATCAGAAAACACCCCACCCATTCAATGGTGCGTGCTTTGATCAATGGGCACCTATATATGGACCCCCGAGGGCACCCCTCTGACTTCGTTTTCTCTGCATACCCCGTACTAACTCACAATCCGCACAATAAATTTTCCCAAAATTTTTTTCCAAAAAAGAGTTTTCCACTATTGACGCCAAACATATCCTTGTGCTACATTTGATTTATGAATCTAAAAATAAAGTCTATTGAGGAAGTTCTTCCACTTATAGATCGTTTCTTCCAAGAAAATGGTCGATATCCAACTGCGGTCGATTTTAATGTCACAGACTACTTACCATCGGCACGATTGATCCAACGTAGATTTGGTGGATTATCAGAATTCAGAAAGCAATTAAATTTTCCAATTACTGATTATTCAAGAGGAGAATATAAAATCAATGTTTTAAAGGAAATAGGAAAACGCGGATTAGAGGAAGAGAACAAGATGTTTAATTTATTAGTAAAACAATTTGGAAGAATGAAAGTACATAGGGAATATCTTCTTTATGAGAATGGTAGAAGTAGATGTGATTTTTATATATTTGATAAAGTAAGGAATATAATTGTAGATGCATTCTTCCCGAAGGATAAGTATTCATTTGATGGTTGTGTAAGGAGTAAAAAATATCGATATAGAAATCACAATGGTCCAGAAAAAATAATCTTTGTACAGATGAATCCTGATATTAAGATCGAATCAAATAATAACTTCTATGAAGTAATGTCGTTACCACATTTCAAAAAATTCATTTCTATGTTATAATGTTCCCATAGGCACTATGAAATCTCCAAGCAACGAACTCACTTCCAGCATTATTGATTTCTTGCTTCGTAACCGGTTCTTTGCTTGGAGACAGAACACTACAGGTGTATACGACCCTAAGAACAAATTCTTCAGACCTGCATCCATTACTGGAGTGTCCGATATTATCGCTATACGACCTCAGGACGGACGTTTCGTAGCTATTGAAGTAAAGATAGGTCATGATAAGCTACGCGAGTCCCAGATAGCATTCCTTGGTTCTGTAGAACGCGCGAAAGGAATAGCAGTAGTAGTGAAAACATTTGATGAGTTTCTCGATATATATAATAAATTTATTGTTTATGAAAAACAGACTAAAATCTAATGAAGATAAACGCTATCAAACATTCCCTGTTGATCCAATAAAGGGAATTGTTCCTGTTGCTGAAGAAACATCAAGTGCACTTCCCGCAGAAGTAAAGAAAAAACTTATTGAACTTATTGATAAGAACCGCATGCTTCCACCAGCACTACAACGTTCTCGTTTCTCACTTCTCATTGATGCTGGATTTCCTTACGAGAAGGCGATTAAACTTTCAAATATTTTGTTTGATAACGATGGCTCTGCTATTCAGATAAAGCACCGTGGATTTGACTCTAACTCAGCGAAGCTCACTATTCAGGAAATCATGCATGATGAGCGCGCTTCAGCGGAAACTCGGTTGAAAGCTGCAACTGAATCATTGAAGATTAATGGTGCGTACAAGGATCCAGAGGATAGAGGAGACAAGACTTCAGAGATACTTGCTGGCGTACTGCGTGACGTGATAGATATCGGAAAGAGTCGTTCACGAGTGCCTAGACTTAATCAACCGGAGAAGAGAATTCGCGTACAAGATTTACACAACGATGATTGATGTACCAACAGAATTAGATGAGAAGACTATCAAGTCTATTAAGAAAAACCTATCTAACCAAGAATGGAGGTTAGAACATTTGTATTACATTTTAAATGAGAATGGAGAGAAGGTGATATTTAAGATGAACGCGGCACAGAAGTCTCTCTTTAAGAATCGGTGGTTTTTGAATCTTATTCTTAAGGCACGACAACGAGGAATCACTACATTTATTTCTGTTTTCTTTTTGGATTCAGTGTTGTTTGCTGACAACCAGGCAGCGCTCATCATTGCACACACAGTGATTGATGCGAGGAAGATATTTGAAACTAAGATTAAGTTTGCGTTTGATAACTTACCGTTGTGGATTAAGGATCAATACATAGTTGACACCAACAACACGAATGAATTGAAGTTTAGAACCAAGGGCGATGAGAACAACCTATCATCGATTGCGGTTGCTACTTCGGGAAGAAGTGGTACTTATCAGTTTTTGCATGTGTCTGAGTTCGGAATCATTTGTGCGAAGTATCCAGAGAAGGCGAAAGAAATTGTAACCGGATCATTGCAGACAGTGCACCGGGGGAACATGGTATTCATTGAGTCGACCGCGATGGGTAGATCGGGTTACTTCTTCGATTATTGTAATGAAGCACAACAGTTGCTTGCTTCTGGTAAGGAGCTTACTGAAATGGATTTTAAGTTTTTCTTCTTCGCATGGTGGGAAGATCCGAAATATGTGTTGTCTGGTGACGTTACTATCACTACAGAGATGGAGTTATATTTCAAATCGATCGAGGAGAAGTGTCACATCACACTCTCTAAAGAACAGAAGAATTGGTATGTGAAGAAGTTGGATAAGTTGAAAGAAGACATGATGCGAGAGTTCCCATCCCTTCCAGAAGAAGCATTCATGGCTTCGATTGAAGGAGCATACTATTCGAAACAGTTTAACAAGTTGATAGCGGACAAGCGTATGCGACGACATCTCTATGATCCCGCATTACAAGTCTATACGTTCTGGGACCTTGGGATATCAGACCAGATGGTAGTATTGTTTGTTCAGTTCCATGGGAACGAGGTTAGATTGATTGATGAGTATCATGCCTCAGGAGAAGGGTTGAAACACTTCGTAGTTATGTTGCAGAACAAGGCGATGGAACATGGATATATCTATGCAGGACATTTTGGTCCACACGATATTGAAGTGCGCGAGATGTCGAACGATGCAAAGAGTCGCAAGCAGGCGGCACAAGATTTGGGGTTACGGTTCCAAGTAGTGAAGAGGCATTCTATTGATATTGGTATTGACGAAGTTCGTATGATGTTGGGTACTACTTGGATTGATGAAGAGAAGTGTGATTATGTTGCGCGCGCTATTCAGGAATATCGCAAGGAGTGGGATGATGAACTTGGAGTATGGATGTCGAAGCCACTTCACAATTGGGCAAGTCATACTTGTGACTCCATTAGAATGTGCGCGATGTCGAGGAAATATATCATGGGATTTGGGAACATCGAGACGAATGATCCGGATAAGATGAATGATGCATACTTTAATCAGTCGAATGATTCTCACGACTTCGATCCGCATTCACCAACCGGTGGAGCATTCTGATGTGTTTTGATATACACAGTTGTTTGTGATATAATATGAGAGTGAAATATCCTGAAGAGGAAGCGAAGAACTTACCTGATATTAAGTATACCGTTGATGAAGTAAAATATCGCGGAGAACTTTTGCGTAAGTTGGAACGCTCATATCAAATCCATGAATCACCTCAGGATTATTTTGATTTAATGCCTCGTTCAGAATGGTGGAGAGATAATGAACGACGTGCATCACAATTCTTACGTCCTCGTGTAAATAAGGAAGATACGATTATTACTACCGGAGTAACGCGACAGAAATTAATGGCGTTGCTTGCTATTGTGAATAACTTAAATCTTTCGTCAGACATCACTGCATTTGATAAAAACAATTTTCAGATTGGTGGATTAGGACAGGCGATGGAAGCAATCATTGAGAAAGTTAAAGAACTTGATCACGATGAAGAAAAAAAATTCTTGCGTGACATGGAACTCTTGAAACAAGGAGAAGTATATGTTGAGGCGATTTCAGTAAATAGAACTGAGTTGCGAAAGAAATTAAATAAGAAATTTGATGGATCATTAAAGAATGTTAAGTGGGACGAGAAGGTTGCAAAACTTGCACCGAAAATTGAAAGAAATATTATTCATCCATTGAATGTATTCTTAGGAGACATCACACAATATGATATTCAGAATCAGACATATTTATTTACAGTTCGAGTATTATCATATGCAAAAGCGGAAACTATTTATGGAACGTGGGATAGATTTCAATATGTTTCATATGACAGAAAATATTTCTCACCGAATTTAGATAGAGGTATTGCAGAGTATAATCGTGGATGGACTCTATCACAAATACAGAATGGGCAAGTAGAAGAAATTAAGTTTCAGAATCGTTGGGGAAATGAATACATGATTATGTTGAATGGAGTGATGATGCTTCCGATTGGTTTCCCACTTCCATGGAGTTTTAATTTGTATAACATTGAACACCAAGTGCTTGAACCATTTTCTCCGTTCTTCTATGGAGGAAAATCATTACCAAGTAGATTTAAAACACTAGATTCAACCGCTGATGAATTTTTGCGTTTAATGATTTTGAAAACACAGCGATCACTTATCCCCCCAATTGCAAACCTCACAGGAAAAGTTTTGAGTGCTCGCATGTTCCTTCCTGGAAAGATTACAAATGGAGTTGACCCATCACAAGTTAAGCCAATGTTTGAGAATTTAGATGGGATAAATAATACAGAGTATGAAGCATTTCAGATGATAATGAAGATGGTTGATAGTAGTTCAATTGATCCATCATCACAGGGTATGGGATCAGAAAAAGGGACTACTGCAACTGAGGTGTTGACTATGCAGAAGAATGCAGAAGTTGCTACAGGAAACCTGATCTTTGCTGCATCGATGCTTGAAAAGAAATTGGATTACTTAACGATTCATAATATTATTGAAACGTATTTTGATCCTACTGATACAAAGATTGATGAGATAAGGAAGTCATTAATAAATGTTTATCAGACAGTTTCTTCTGAGGGAAATATCCCCGGGAAAGGAAGAGGGAATAGAATTGTTAGCTTTACTGATCAAGAAATCCCGAAACCAGAAGATATAAATAAAGCAGAAGAGGATATAGAAGATTCTACTGGCGTACCTACGAAAATCTATTTACTTAATGCACCAGAGATAAAGAAACTTCATGAAGTAGCAGATCTTACTTGGAGAATCACTGTTATTCCAAAGCCAAAGAAATCAAGTGAGATCGATAAGTTAATGTTAAGAAATATGATTGTCGATCTTTCTATGTTCCAACAAGATTTGAATATGGATTATCTTGAAGAGAAAGTTGCGCTTGCATGGGATGAGATCCCAACAAAATTGTTTAATTCAAAAGCAAAAGGAGGAACGCAACAAACAGGGATACAGCTTCCTAATGCTGGTGGAGGTGGAGCGCCTGGAGCTGAGGGTATAGCGCAAACGATGGGAAATCTTTCTGCTACTGGTGGAATAAAACCACCATCAATGACGGGTGGGCAATAATGTATGCAGATATTTAAAGATATAAAAGAAATATTATCTCTTGTACGAAAACCTAAGGTTATAGAAATAAAACCGGAGATTTCTGATTTAACAAGACATCAACTTTCCAGTATTGATTTAAAAGATTTTGAGAAACTATTACCACAGAATGAAGCGGAACGAAAGGCATATATACAATATGTTGCGAGTGGATTTAAATCATATCTTGATCCATTATTTAAAAAACTTATTCAGGCGCAACTTGAATTCATTGGTCACGATGCAACAGACTGGGATAAGGTAAACTTTTCTCGAGGAACACTGAATGGATTAACTTTAATAAAGGATGAATTCGAAAAATGTTTTGCTGAACATATACAAGATTTTATGGATGCAAATACAAAGCCAATTGATAAGAGCCAGACGATAGGAGATTTAAATTAGTTATCTGAATGAAAGGTCGACTTAGAAGTATCTCGTCTCGCACTCACGTTAAAGTGCCGTTAGTACAAAAAAGTCAAACAAACCAAAAAAATATATGAAAGTAAAACAAGAAGATGGAACTGAGATCGAAGTATTCACTCAGCAAGAAGTAGATGCAAAGATGCAGACCACTGCACAAGAGCTTGCTACTGCAAAGGAAGAATTATTGAAAGCAAATGATAAAGATTTAAATTTTTCAACACTAAGAAAAAAGGTTGAGGAATTAGAGAAGAAGGATTTTGATAATAAAAATCTTGTTATTGAAACGATTCTTTCTCAAAAATCAGCAGATAGGATTAAGGAGTTGTCTAATGGGGATATCGAACTTGAAAAGAAGATTAAGTTTAATTTTGATAGAATAAAGGACGAAGCAAAGAGTCCCGAGGAGTTAGAAAAGAAGATGCAAGATGCGCTTGTCTTATCTGGTGGGTCACCAAAGAATGCACTTAATGGTGCAATTACGGCAGCGGGTGGGGCGATTAATGTACGTCCGTTCGCTGGAGAGAAATCGTTAAAACCGGAACTTGGTGATATAGCAAAGAAGTTCGGCATCACGTCGGATGATGTTGATAAGTATTATAAAAATAAATAACACATATGACAAAAGAAGAAAAAGAAAAGAATATTGAAACCCCAAATGAGTTGGAGGAGTTAAAAGCCACCGTTGCGAAACTCTTAGAATCAGATTCAAAGAAGTCAGAAATGATTGCAGATCTTATGAAGGTTGCAGACAAGAGTAGATTGGAATGGGTAAATTCTGGTAAGGATAAAAAGGGTCCAAATCGTTATAAGGTTGGTCGCCATAATGGTCAGTTTATTGTAGGATGGAAGACGTTGGAAGATTTAGTAGAGCAGGATGGTTCTGGAAGATGGTTAGTGAAGCAGAGATATGAACTTATTCTTGCTGACGGATCTACAAAAGAAATTGCTGGATATGTTAATTTTTCGAATGCTCGATATAATGATCCAGTAGTTCTCGAAGAAATTTCGCGGGAAGTAAAGATCGATGGAACCCTAGTCTTAAGAGGAAAGGTCGTAGGAACCAATACTGAATTAAGTATTGATGCAAAATTTGTAAATTAATTATGGGAAGAACAAAAAAAATTGTAATTGAAGAATCAAAAGAAGTCCTGCAACCGGAAGTAAGTACACCAGTTGAGGAAGTAAGCACACCAGTGTTTCCGATATATGAAGGAGCTCGGGTGATTGAAGTGTTCTCTGAAAGGGAAATTGGTGGAAAAGTATTTCGACATTGTAAACTTTCGAATGGATGCACTGCGAATGTGCCGATAGAATATTTCAAATAACTATGCAATATTTAGGAGAGAACGCAATTAAATCAATTGCGATAAGCGAATTTAAGACACCAAATAATCAGGAAATTAGTGAGGTAGAATTTGAGTCTGGTATTAAAGAACTAATACCTACAAATTTCTTAAATCAGTTGATAACAGAAAACTCAATATCAAATATTGATTATAAGAATAACCAATATGTAATTATAGTTGGGACGTTGTTGGGGGTGCTTTCTGAGTATAATATTCGCATTAGTGACATCGGAAGGATTATTGATAAAATAGTTATGTCTATAAATCAGAATATCGAATCCGCTGAGGCAGCACTTTGGAAAAAGAAAAAAGAGGACCAAACTCTTTTAGATGTTCATAAAGTAATAACATCTAACAAAGTAGAGTTGAAAGATATTTTGAATAGTTGATCGTGCACAACTATTTATGATATAATATAGGCAAAACTGAATCACCGGTTTGCCGCGTCAAAGGCATAGAGAGAAATCTTTATGCTTTTTCGTTTTAACACTTTCGTAAAAAGGTTATTGATTCATCGTTGGTCCGTAAGACTAATCAATAGATGCCACCATGATTCAAGTTTCAAAAAATAGTCGCAATATTTTTAAAAATTATGTTTATATTAAATAAAGGAAAGACAAAGTTTCAGTGGTTACCTGTAACCGCATCAACGGTTCTTTCTAAGGGTGCATTGGTTGCATTCAGTAGCGGAAAGCTCATTGCTGCAACGTCAACAACTGCTCCAAGTGATATTGTTGGAGTTATTCGTCATGCAATTGCAGCTACCGATTCTGATTATGCAACAGAACGTTTGGTTGAGGTTGAAGTACCAGTAGAGAAGAATACTGTTTGGGAAGCTGCGGTAACTTCTGGTCTTGTGGCAGCAGATATAGGTTTGTATCAGGATCTTACTGATTCAGTTACAGTAAATCGTGGTGCATCTACCTACGATGTCGTCCAATGTATAAAAGTTATCTCAACTACAAAGGGGTTATTCTTTTTGAACATTGGTGCAGATGCGCGTGCTAAGGCGTAATATTAGCAAAACATCTTTTCTTTGCAGTGGTTCCTAGCATAGGTGATGTCTAGGTTGTAAAGAGGGAAAACGGACAACGTCGAAATTGTCTGATAATAAAGCAAATAAAGAAAAGAAATGGAATTAAATACTATAAGTCTTTCTGATTTCACACGACTTGCTGATATTATCTTCGAAAAAGAAAAGGCAAGTATTTCACAGGCAGCTCGCAATTCAGGATTGTTCCAAGTAGAGAGCATCCCAATGAATAGCGGAAACACCCGTGAATACACCGAAATCGATCTCGAGGAATATGCAAGCGTAAAGAATCAGGGAGATCAATCAAGTCGGGCAAAAGTACAACAGGGATATAATAAAGTAATCACTTCATACCGTGTTTCAAAGGATATTGGAATCACTTATGAAATGAGAACTCAGAATAAATATCCTGAGGTTGTGCGTAGACTTACAAATCTTGCAGGTCTTGCAGTAAATAGAATGGATCTCGATTTAACACATCGATTCACCTTTGGTACGGCGACAAGCTATACCGATCAGGATGGACGAACTATCGATACCACTCTAGGCGATACTCTTGAACTCTTTTCAACTGTTCACACAGTGAGGGGATCTTCAACTACATATCGAAATCGTTTGGCAAGTAACCCACAGTACTCAAAAAGTGCTTTGGAAGGAATGGAGCGTTTGGTAGTTGAAGAAACTATCAACCAGTTCGGTCAGAAGGTTGTAGTACCGTTTGATATCATCTGGAGTACAGAAGATCCAAATACGGTAAATGCAATTCTTACTGATCTTCGCTCAATGGCTGCAACTGATGCTGGTTTGAACTCAGGTGTACTTAACCCTTATAAGGCGAAGTACAAACATGTTATTCTTCCACGTCTTGCAACTGATGCGAATGGTGCAGTAGATGCAACGAAGCGTAAATATTGGGGACTTGCTTCTTCAATGGCTTCAACAGCACACTTAGCAATTTGGGAGGAACCACATTTGAAAGTTCCATCAGATTTGAATGCTGGTGAAGAATTCTCAACTGACGATTGGAATTTTGGCGTGCGTGCGGGTTTTGGAGTGGTTATAGTGAACGGTGTATGGGTAAAAATGAGTTCCGGGGACGGGACTTCTTAGGAAGTAGTACTGGATACGTTATTTGACAACTAAATAAAGAAGGAGTAGTATTGTAAATATGGAAATATTTACTAAATTATGTATTGCTTGTGGCAAGGAGCTCGGAAGGGAACAAAATAAATTTTGTTCTAGGAAATGTAACCTAGACATTAATGGGACAGAATATAGATTTAAAAAAGGGAATATTCCTTGGCATATAGGAAAAATAGGATTGCTTCACTCTAATAGTGGATCATTTAAAAAGGGATCTATTCCATGGAATATTGGTAAACATATTATGATCAACGACGCACTAATTAAATGGAAAAAGAATAATCCGTCACCATTTAAAGGGTGGAAACATTCAGAAGAAACAAAACAATTGATACGTCTAAAAAGAGCAAACCAAAAAAATCCGTCTGGTGAAAAACATTGGAATTGGAAAGGAGGAACAAGTCCATTAAGAAAGAGTATCCAAAACACAAGAAAATATAGAAACTGGAGAACGGAAGTATTTAAAAGAGATAACTATATTTGTCAATTTTGTAAGAAAAGAGGTAATCAGATAAATGCCGATCATATAAAACCTTTCTATAAAATTATAGAAGAATACAAAATCGACACAGTAGAGAAAGCAAAACGCTGTGAGGAATTATGGAATATCTCTAATGGTAGAACTTTGTGCGTTCCTTGCCACAAGCAAACACCTTCTTATTTAGTTAATCAACACACAAAATAAATCTTAATAGGACCCGAAGTCTTGTTAAGTGATCCTCTTAAAACGGGATCTAAATAAAAAGTTAAAAGTATGAAAAATAATCAACTTAGCAGATATGGAGCAATTGCAAAAATGCTTCCATTTACACCAGGAAAGATTTTCTTTGTTGTAAATACTGCTGAAACATATTGGTCAGATTTTGAACAACAGTTTCCACCTGATGAAGATGGATTAGTTCGCGTTTATGGAACAGTAAAAGAAGCATATGATGCATGTCGCAGTGGATATAATGATGTTATCGTTCTCGATGGCAACACTACCCATAGCGTATCAGCAATGCTCGCTGTATCAAAAAACCGCGTACATTTTATCGGAATCGACTGGTTGCTTGGTGATCGTCGACATTATGGACAGAGTTCAAAAATTCAGTTAGGAGTAACAACTCTTGCAACTGATGTTGGTGTTATCAAAAATACTGGTATCCGAAATTCGTTCCGTGGTATCAAGTTTGATAATTCAAACACGTTGACCCAGAGTATTTATACATTACTTGAAGGAGGAGAATATACCTATTTTGAGAATTGTGAAATCTATAATGCAACACACCTTACCATAACCACAGCAGCTGAATTAGTTCTTAATGGAGACAGCGCAAAATTCAAGGATTGTACCTTTGGATCACTTGCAAATTTCCAAACCGGAACCACGATTCGTCCTGTTGTTGAGCTTGCAAATGGAATTGTTGCATCTGGAAAAGTGATGCGTGATTGTTATATGGAGAACTGCTTGTTCTGGAAAAATTCAGGACACGTCAATTCCCGATTTATTCGCGCAGTAGCAAGTGCAGATGTAGAACGAGCTCTTTTGCTTAAAGATTGTTCATTCGTTAACGCAGCAAATTCTGCTGCTGTTCCTGCACAAGCAGTATCGAGCGATGCATCATTGACAGTAGGAGCAATTATGTTGAAGAACTGTTCTGGTTTCAATGTTACAAAGTTGTCTACAACCACAGGAGTTCTTGTGGATGGAGCGGCTCCAAACAGCGGAACTGGTATAGCAGTAAATGCGGTATAGTACTTTCCCATAGAGCCTTTATGGGCTCTATGATGAGAGCATTAAATGTGATATAATATACATATGAAACGATATCTAATACCAATTGCAATAGTACTATTTGGATCAACAATACTTATTGCAAATGCAGGTCTTTTGACACCAGGGAGTCAGAGTGGTGGACTTCTTACACCAGGATTATTTAAATTAGTTGGGTCTAGTTTACTTCCTGGAAATTCTTCGTGGATATTAGGAACGTCGACTCAACGTATTTCGGAAGGTTGGTTTGGTACGTTAAATGCGAATACGTCGACTATTGGAACGCTTACAATTTCTACTTCGATAGGTAGTGGGTTTACTAATGGTTCAATATTATTCGCAACCTCTTCTGGAATAATTTCTCAAGATAATTCAAATTTCTTTTATGATAATTCAAGTCATTCACTTGGAATAGGTATCGGAACTACTACACCAAGCGCATTAATTCATGGTATAAAAACGACAGAACAATTAAGGCTTGGATATGATGTAAGTAATTATTTTTCATTTTCTGTAGGTTCTACTGGTTTTACAACACTTAATGCTGCCGGTACTTCTCCAGCCATTAATTTTCCTGACCAAGTGTATTTAGCATTTACTGGAAATTCTGTGAGAATTGCAGGAGATATATATTTTGATAATGCCAACAAAGGATTAAAAAATGCGTCTGGGGATATTTATATAACGCCAACAGTAAATACTATATTTAATGCTGGTTCCGTCGGCATCGTGACGACGAGTCCAATAGAAAAATTACACGTTGTTGGTAATACTTACCTACAAGGAACAAATTATGTTTCTGAAGGTAGTACTATCGGAAGTTATAGTGGTAATGGTGCAAACATTGTTTTCAGTAATGCTAATGGATTAACATTTAGATATGGTTCGGGAAGTAATGGCGCAACACAAAATGCAACTACTGGAAATTGGTTATTTAATAAGGATGTTTCAATAACCGGCAACGTCGGCATCGGGACGACAGCACCGAATAGAAAATTAGATGTTCAAAATATTGTTGGCGTAGAAGATACAACGGGTACTGAAAAAATCTATTTATATGCTGAAGGTGGTGGTGCTGATGTATTTTTTACTGGTGCTAATGGAAGCGTACGTTTTGATACTCGTTCTGGAGGGAATAGTTATATAAATAACGGCAACGTCGGCATCGGGACGACGAATCCAGGAGCGAAATTAAGTGTAAATGGTAACATTGAAATTCAAAATTCTGGAACTACGAGATATATATTAACTAACGAAACAAACACTGGAACAGGTAAATTAGTGATGCAAGCTGGAGGAGGTTCAGCTGCATATGGGAGCAATTAATTTATAT
>JALNYV010000037.1 GCA_023229785.1 Candidatus Dojkabacteria bacterium
GTTACATTAAATGAACCTTTATCTTTATCGTAAACTTTTACTAACAACATTTGCGGACCAGCATCTTTGATAACAGTGGTATCATTTCCTGCTCCGCCATAGGTAATATTGGTATTATCTTTATTTAGAATTATTGATTTAATAGTATCTTCATAAGTATCTCCAACTTTAAATCTGTAATAAATAGTCCCCCTATCTTCATAAGTAAAGTTTCTTTGCCACCAAGTTAATGCATTTTGACACCCGATACAAATTGTAGAAGTTCCATTATAACAAGTTGTTTCATTACATTTTTCAGCTGCTCCAGGAGGCCACCCTGTTCCAATATGCAATGTTAAATTTTCACTAATAGTTGGATCTCCTGAACTTGCAACAAAACTAAAGTTCCAGTTAGGATATCCCCATCCACCAGAAGTTGGTACAGCTAAAGGAGAATCTAATCTTCTCTTAACTAACAAGTAAAATAATCCTGGCTCTTCTTCTTTTGTTGTAGAAGAATTATAATAATAGCTCTTTGAAGCGTTCATAGAAGTATTATACCAATTAGATGATGTGTTCAATGCAGTAACCCAATCGCAAGAATATGCATTTGCTCCTATTGAAGATACTGGTGCAGTGCTATTGCAATTGAAATTAATTGTTCCGTTAAATGCATAAAATGCAATTTCTCCAGAAGAAACATTTAATGTTAATGCACTTCCGCAATCATCAACAGAACTTCCTAAAAAGTTTATTGCTTCTTCTTGTGTGAAATTTGTTGTTCCAGTTGGACGTGATAATGTTAAAGTAATCTCTCCCCAGGTAGTTAAATTGGAATATCCAGTTGAATTATCTTGATAACACAAATCGCTTGAAACAATTGCTTGCCAATTTTGAGCTCCAACCTCATATCTCGGAGAACATCCGGGATTAAAACTATATTCAACATCTCCAGTTGAATTAGTAATGTTGATTGTTCCAGTGTCCCAATCTCCAGGACTCTTTGTAACTTTAAATGTTAAATTTAATCCATTGACTATAGATCCATTCAAATCTCTTACCCTCAAGCTTAATGGGTCTGTTTGACTTCCTGTTCTATTTGCAATAGTATTATTTCCAAAAATATTTTCAAAGCTTATGTAATCCCTGGTTAAAGTGTAATTATTTGCAACTTTTGGTATTGTAGTTGAATAAATATTTCCCACTACATTCGAAGAATTGAATTTGAAATACCAGATTTTATTAATTCCATTTGTTCCCAAATCTGAACATGATGCTTGATGGGTGAAACTTAAATTAACAGGACTTCCAGGAATTGAATAATCTTGGGTGCTTACAAGAGTCCAAGGTCCAGAAGAAGTTTCTGACTTATAGAATGAAACAGATGCCGTATTGTTTTGATCATACACGCTAACATTAAATCTTCTTGTATCTCCCCAGCCACCAACAATTGGAGTTACAAATTCTGCTGAAAGAACAGGCTGATTGCTTAATGTTGTAACATTAAATGCATTTGAAACATTGTATAGATAACAAGAACTTGAGCCAGTGTTAATATATCCAATCCATTTTTGCTTTTCTCTCGAGAAAGTGGTATTAGCATAGAATACAAAGTCCACTTGTCCTGTTGAATTAGTAGTATTGGTATTCAGTGTGTAATATACTCCCGAATTCCCTTGCATTGTAACATTATAGGAAATATATGCGGCAGGATCCAAATTGTATGTTGCTCTATCTGTATCATAAACTCTTAAGGTTAGTGTGGTTGGATTCTGGTCAACAGTAGTATTTGTTTCATTTCCTTGGACATATTCTATAATTACATTGTCTGCATCGACAACATAGGTATTATTTGAACTCATATAATCTGTTCCAGAAGTAGCATAAAGATTTCCTTCCAAATCAGTTGCATTAAATTTGAAAATTTTTCTTCCTATATCTGGACATAAATAAGAATTATTCCAACTTAAGGTATAATTTGAACAGGTTTCATTACAGCTTTTAGTTGTTCCTATTTGATTCCAATTTGTTGTTCCAAATTCTGCTTCATAAAACCAAACAGTAACATTATCTCCAGCATTATCGCTAACATTTACAGAAAATGTTTTATTGATTGCCCATCCTTGTTCTCTCGGAGTTACAGAAGCCCCAGTTAAAGCTGTTGTTGCTTTGATATGGAAAGCATCTTCTTCTGTATCAGATATTGAATTATGATAAGCTTTAGAAATTATCATTGTTACATTATAATCGCTAATATTTTTCCCATTAGAATCCCAAGTACAATTGTAAACTCCTGCTAATTCGCTCCACACAAGATTATATCCAACGGTTTGATTACAATAATAAGTCGATGTAGAACTATTTATTTCATATTGAACAGTTGCTCCTGAAACTAAGCTTCCACAATCATCTGTAACATTTCCACTGAATACAATATTTGTTCCCCTTTCATAAATTGTCAGTCCAGTAGGAGAAATATAAGTTCCATTCAAATTTCCAATAATATCCACATTGAAATTTACTGAGGAAGTATTTTTATGATACGTATCATTTCTCACAGTGATATTCCAATTTTGTTGCGATGCATTGTAATTACAAGTTGGATTGAAATCTACATAATAATTTAATCCGGTATCGTTTACAGATTCACTTTGTTCAATCCAATTATTTGATCTGTTGGTGATATAAAATTGAAGTTTAGTTGGAGTTACATTGGTTGTGTTTGCCAATTTATCAGAGTCATATAAATAAGCAGCAAGCCTTACTGAATTTCCAGGGTTACTCTCACTTCTATTTACTTGACTATTATTTCCTTCATAAAGATTAGCAGTAATTGTATCCTTTGTAATGACATGACTTCCTCCATAGGTTTCTGCGTAATTGTTATGCAAATCAGATGCATTGAACTTGAAACTCCAATTCTTAATGTCTTCTTGAACATAACTATGATTGAATTTTATCACAGTGTTTAAACAATTTGTACAAGTATTCGAATCTGTGAATAGCCAATCCCCATTATCTGTAGCATTTCTAAGCCAGAAGCTTACATTAACTGTATCTGCATCGTCTTTTGAAACAGTTATCGAATAAGTGTAATTAGCAATCCCCCATCCTCCGCTTGTTGGATTTACAGAAGGAGAAGTTAATGTCTGTGTGCTTGATAAAAAGAAACTTTTCGTTGTATCATTTGAATTGTAATTTGCCATTCCAGAATAGAATGTTACATTATACCATCCTGTTGCATTTCCAGCAGAAGTCCAAGTACAACTATATACCCCGCTTCCATCATTACTTGTCACTGGACAAGTTTGTGTATAAGTTCCATTTGTTAAATTGAAATAGGCAGTTGTTAAACTACTCATATCGAGATTACAATCATCTTTCACATAAGCACTTAATGCTACGTTATTTCCTTTAGTATAATTCTGAAGCCCATTTGGAGTTGTTACATTTCCATTTAAATCTCCGATAACATTTACGTTAAAGTTAATTGAAGAAATATTTTTCTGGCAAGTTGCTCCAGCAATTGTCATATTCCAATTTCTGCTTCCAGGAAGATAATTACATCCCGGATTGAAATCTACATAATAGTTCATTCCTCCAACATCTTCTGATGAATTTGTTGATTCATCTATAGTTTCCCAACCAGTTCCATTGTAAATATAAGTGAATAAACTTGTTAAATTATTAACGTTAGTTGTAAAATTTCTATAATCAGTGTCATTAATTCTTGTAGACAATCTTGTAGATGTTCCTGTTCTTGATTCACTTCTGTTTACTTGAGAGTTATTTCCTTCAAAAAGCTGAACAAGTGCATCATCTCTTTCAACAATAAAACTGAAATTTCCTAAACTATTATTTGCAAATGCAGTGTCATCAGTAGAGTTATACTTGAATGCCCAATTTCCAATATTTCCACAAGTAAAATTCTTCTGTCTGCTAACAGTATAATTAATGCAATTAGGAGCAGTACAATTTTCATTATATTCATAATTCCATCCATTAGTTGAATTCCACAACCACAAATACATTGCTGTAGATTGATTGTTATTTACAGTAACATTAAATCTAAATGGAGATTCTCCCCACCCTCCGCCGTAGAAGGTAGAAGTATATGGAGTCATATTTTGGTAAGATAAATTAATTGCTGTTCCATAGTAGAATGCATTTCCTTGGGTAAAAGTCCCGTTCCAATAATTTGTTTTATTGCTAATTATTGTTACATTATACCATCCAAGAGGAGCTGCTGAAGGAAGAGTATAAGTTAAATTTTGGTAAGTGTCTGATCCAGCGGTTCTCGCTATTTGAGTTGTTGAATATCCCACAGTACTTAGATTAAATTCAAGAGTCGTATCTGTTAAATTTGTATCACAATCATCTTTTACATAAGCCTGCAATGCTATTGGACTTCCAACAGTATAGTTTGTTGTATTCGGACTGAAATATCCTGCATATAAAGTTCCGATTAACATAAAAGGCATAAGTCTCCCACTACTCAAATTTTCTTTGTATGTGCTTGCTCCGGTAACTCCCCCATACCACCAACCCTGTCCAAGAGGATAATCTGCTTTACACCATTGTGAACCCGAATTTTCCATTTGTCTCGAAATTGCTCCAGTACTATTAGCATTCAAGCCAGTTGCAGTGTCCCAAGTATTATTAGTTCCGAATTTAGCAAAATAGATTTTTCCTTTTTCTGCATCCAAACTTCCCTCCACAAGATAACCTGGAGATGAAGCATTATCTTTATCAAAAATAACCATAGTGAAATTTGTTTTCAGACTTCTATTCACAGTTGCATTATTTGCTGGAGAAGAATAATCTGCATTAATATCATCTGATTCAATTGTGTAAGTCAAAAGAGAGGATTCATTTCCTCCGTCGGGATTTGTTGTATTAAATTTGAAAGTCCAACTTCCTTTGTCTGTTCCATTATAAGTATAATTGAAATTTGCTTCAGTGGAATCTCCGCAATTTGTACAGATGAAACTATCAACTGCATCATAATCTCCTGTCTTTTTATGCCATCCAGTTATATTTACACTTCTTGCGAATCTATCTCTAAAGCTAATATTGAAGTTGTAGAATTCTCCCCATCCACCAGTTGTTTTTTCAGTATGATTAATAAACAAATAAGGAGTTCCCAATAAAGGATTATATTCATAAGTTTTAATTTTTACAAATAAATTTTCTTCTTCTTCGAATACTTTTCCAGATTCCCAAGTGTATGCTAAGTTGTTTATTGTAACATTTCCAGTTGGACCATTTGTTCCAGCAGCATAACTATTAAGCCGGATATTCCTTGATTCATTAATAAATGCTTTTTGATTATTTACATCTAAACTATAATTTATCCAAGTATTTCCTTGAACATTACTATAAGAATAATTCTGCCAGATTATTCTTTGATTGTTTGAATCATCACTTAGATTAATCATACCATTTCCAATTGTTATATTTGCGGCTGTCCAATTATAACCAATATTGAAATCCACCTCGGATAGTCTTTCATATCTTGCTCCCACCGGTTTACTGAAATTATAATTTGAGGTAGTTGAACAATCGGTGCCAACACACCCAATTGCGACATTTGAAAAAGTATAATTTTCAAGGGTCGTATTTTTAATTCCTTTTGCAACAAGAACATGTTTGCCTTCAGTAGTACAATTTAATGTGAAGTTTAATTCTTTTGTTCCGTAAACCTCCAGTTCAGTCAAATTCCAAACAACCAATCTTAAAGTTTCATTCCAAACTCCGTCGCTGTAAGGATAAGAAACATTGCAATCAATAGGGATTCTTAATGTAACATTCCATCCGGTAGCGTTTATATCTCCAATATTTTTAACTTCCAAACTATAATTATAATTTTTGCTTATTTGTGCACTTCTTGTTTCTCCCCAAGGGAAAGCTCCTTGCTGTACAGCTTCTAAATCAAATTGCAAGTGAGATTCGCCAGTATAATTAAATGTCTGAACATTAAATTCAGATTCTTCTACGATGCTTCTAGAGTTATACGTCGCATTATGTCTTAAGTTTCCAGATTGAGAAGCACTTGTAGAAGATTTAACTTGATAAGTTAATACCGCATATTTGTTAACTCCGATTGTGGATAATTCCCAGGTAATTACATTATTAATTAAATCAGTACTTGTTCCTTGTAACGCAACTTCTCCTAATGATGAAGGATTTGCAGGAGTCCAACCACTTGAAATAATTTCTTTAACAATTGTGTCAGTGGAGGTCGGAGCACATCCTTTGTTGTGAACACTTAATTGAGCATCAAATACCACATCTTTTCCGATTATCTTTGGAGTTTCTCTTATAATTTCCAAGATTGGAACAGATTGATTATTTTCAATTGACTTATTATTTCTCTTTAATTTATTTACGCCAAAATAACTATAATTCAAAGTAGCATTTATGTAAGCAGTTAAATTAGTCTGTCCAGAAGTAATATTAAATCCAACAGTATAATTTCCTTGATTAGTAACATTTAATATTCTACTTCCGGAATAAGTCCATCCAGAAGGAACTTCTAAACTTATATTATAACTTATTGAATCATTGAATGGATGATTAAATGTAACATTAAACCATTCTGATGTTCCATTACACATATAATTAGAACCAGCTCTTAATGTCATTGTTACATTCTTGAATACAAAGTCTTCTACTCTTGAATCTTCTTGACTTCCACTGATTGAAGCTCTCAATTTATAATTTCCTTGAGCCCAATTGGTTGTATTTATGCTTGTGAAATTACTTGTGATTGTAGAATTTCCAGGAACAACAACATTCAAATTAGTATAATTGTAAACCATGTCATTGCTTGAATTAGTAATGTTTAACATTACATCAACAGTATAGTTAGCTGTTAAGAAATTTCCAAGTTTAATACTCGTATTGAATAATATTTCCGAAGTTTCAATTCCAGTTGTTTCTATACCATTGTATTCTGCAGAAATATCTTGTATTCTAACATCCTCTTCGTAATATCCCCCCAAACTTGCATTAATTATTGTAATATTATTTAATCCAATATTTTTTATTTTTATTCTGCAGGAATCTGTTTTATTTGGGAAAATTTGATTTTGTAAAATAGGAACAATAGTCGAATTGAATGTTGGACTAGTTTGCAATTTGTAATTATGCAATATATCTTTCCAAACTAATCCAGTATCGGTGTAAATTCTAATTGTTGTTCCTGAAGATGAATTCAAAGTTAAGTTCAAACCAGCAACCCTGTAATTGCTTGCATTACAACTCCAAGATAATATTGTTTCATTATTTGCGGATATTGAAATTGGAAGAACTTCTGTTGAATCTGCTCTTGCTAATTGTCTGTATACTACGAAGGAATTTGAATTCATTGTATCGTTTTGTGCATTTGTTGAATTAGCATAAACATTCACATTATAGCTTCCAGAAGTTGTAGCATTAACACTCCAAAGAACACTTGGATAAGTTCCAACCACCACTGTTCCAATAAATTGAGTCTGATCATTGAATATCCAATCAGCTTGTGAAGAATTGACAGTTGCAGATACACTTTGTGCATTATCTTGCCATGAAGTCAATGTAGAATTAACTGAAAAGTTTCTGTATTGGAATACTTGAGCCGGAACATCAATTGCATAAACATCTACTGTTGCAGTACACCCAGGTTTCTGAAGAGTAATTGAATAATTAATACTTGTACTAACATTGTAATTTGATTCTGTTGAATTAATAGAAGCTGTCCAATTTTGTAATCCTTCTTGCCATCCAGTACATTCTGTAAAGTTTAAACTAAATTCGGCGTCTCCAGAAGAATTTGTAACATTGCTTCCAAGAACTTTTTCATTCCCAGCATAACCTGTATGTATAAGTTTGAAAGTTACTGTTGCAGAAGGATTTGTTACATTAAATGAACCTTTATCTTTATCGTAAACTTTTACTAACAACATTTGCGGACCAGCATCTTTGATAACAGTGGTATCATTTCCTGCTCCGCCATAGGTAATATTGGTATTATCTTTATTTA
>JALNYV010000038.1 GCA_023229785.1 Candidatus Dojkabacteria bacterium
TAGCAAACATCAGTTCTTTCTGGTCTAAAAGTAAAATAATCTGGTGGATAAAGACAGTCGGCCTCGGCAGAGATTATAAAGGTGGTATTGGCTGCCTCACAGCCCAGTAATACCTGGCGAAACATATTGAAGCCAGAGCATCCCACATCTCCAACACAAATATTATGTCCCAAATCCATTGGAAAATGTGTGATACTAATAATTGGTAAATCACCACAAACCTTTAATAAATTATCTATAATCTTAAACTCGAATTCGGGTTTCTCTCTTTGACTGGAATAATAAAGAATGGTTGCATTATTGTTCATCTATTGCCTCCTGGAATTGATCCCGATAAATATTAACTAGATTATCAAAATATTTTGTCCACTTTTTTCGATTGTGATTTGTTTTAGTATGACAACTATGACAAAGAGATATTAAGTTCTTTGGATTATTGTCTTCCTTATCATAATTAATATGATGACAATCAAGTTTTTTGCCATTTTCCAATTCCGAGTTTCCACATATCCTACATTTCCTTCCATCCCTATCTCTTATAATCTCTTTTAATTTTTCATTAAATTCAAGCCGTAGGGCGAACATCCTCCCCTCCAAGAAGGACTTTCTTCTCTCCTAAATCTTCCATAAAGAGTTTCACTTATCTTTTTCTTGGTCTCTGGATGTCTACTCTTTCCAGCCCAGGGGCCGGGTTTTCCTAATTTTGCATTACGCATTTTTTCTTTTGTTTCATCGGTTCTAACCTTTCCTTTATTTGATTTACTTCTTTTTAATATAGTTTCCTCTGAATCTTTTCTACCTATACAGTTTTTATTCCCCAACAAGGCTGTTGATAGATTTCTTCTATGTTCATCAGAAGTGGCCCGACCGAGATTTGCTTCTCTTATCTTCTGTTTTGTTTCTTCAGAATGGATCTTCCCTTTCATTCCTGAAGTTCTTCCTTTTCTAGATTCGCTCATCTTTCTTTTTGTTTCATCGGAATGAGTTTTCCCAAGATTGGCATCTCTCAATTTCTGTTTTGTTTTTTCAGAATGAGCCATTTAATTCACCTATGTCCTCTCCTACACAAATATTAGTACCAAGATTGATTGGTTTTTGAGTAACACTGATTATGGGTAAATCCCCACAAACCTTAACCAAATTTTCTTTTATCTTGCCCTCAAACTCTTCTTTCTCCATATTTGATGAGCAATACACTATAGTTGCGCTCATACTTTCCTCACTACTACTAAGCGATCATTTCTGGTTCTATGAAAAGTGTATATTTCACATTGATATTCAGATGAAGATTTAGAGATTTGACGTGCAACTGCTCTTGAATGAGCAGCATCTTCAACTATATATATTGCCTCTTTCTTTATCAGTGGTAATATAGTTAGCGCTGTATTTATTTGTGATTGCCTATCATGTAAAGCATCATCCACAAACAGGTCTATATCAGATCCAGTTTTTCTTATAAACTCTTTAAGGTCTTCTGGTTTAGTTTCATCACATAGGAATGTTTGTATTCTATAATCGGTCATAACAGTAATAGGATCAATATCTCCACCATAAATCATAGCATTTGGAAAGAAATCTCTCCACATAAACAAGCTTGCGCCGGGTTTATAGTCTTTTACTGTGCCATGCACCATCCTGTGTCCACCTACTCCCAATTCTACTACCTTGGTAAAAGATTGTTGATATTCTTTTAACAATTCATAATAAAATGGTGTATATGAATGATTAATCTGCGGGCACTTATCTGTGCGATATTTGTACGCTAGTTCACAAAGGGGTGTTTGGAATTCCATATTATCCTTTTAGATAGTGCCTATCTTTGACGCCGTGATAATGAAACACTTTTATCATTCTATCGGTCATCAGTGGCATATTCATTTCATTCTGACCATACATAAACTTATCAAGCAGGCCGGGTTTATGTAAATGAAAGTGTAATACTTTGATTGGTTTCTTGGCTTTTCTATAATTATATCTTACATTTCTTTGGCCAATTTGATAGGTGATATTGAATTTCTTGATTCTTGCATTTATGTTATTAGTATTATCTGCAGTTAAGCCACATAGAACTGTTTCATCTTCAATATCATTGAATATATCGTCGCGCAGCCAAGTAAATATATCCTTTGCTGTATCCTTAAAGAAATAACTACCTAAACACCATCTGCTGCGCCAGCCATAATCAGTAAAGCCAGCATCAAACCCATCCATGCATAGCTCTCCGGGGGTCATTGGGTTTACTTGATAGGCATCCAAGTCATGCTGCCAGTAGATCTTATCCTTCTCCACAATACCCTTATCAATCAAATGTGGTATGATTGAAGTTTTTATTGATCTGGGCCTACAAGCACAGAAATTATCATCTCCTACCACTACAGCCCTAACACCATTATATTCATAATTGAAATTTGTAACAATTAAAATATCATCCGGCTTCCAACCTAAATCTAAACTATTATCAATTAGGATTCTAGTTAGGACCGTATACTCACCATAAAACTCCTTTCTCGGAGTAATAAAAACAACTATATTTTTCATATTCCCCACTTATATGCGTGTAAGTATTCTTCTAAACAGATACGCCAATATGGTCTATACTTATCTGTAGTGGTTATAATCCTTTCTGATGCTGGACGCACAACAAAATAATCATTCTTGAAGTGGTCTGACGGCACCTGGGTTATTGATATATCACGATCTAGATTAAAATACCACAGTATGGCCTCAGCAATCTCTACTCTCGAACAATCATTAATACATCCCACATGATGTATGCCATAATTCCTTTTAGAGAATAGGTTGTGAATTATTACAGCTAGATGTGGTGTATATGTAATAGTGCCGAAAGTATCATTTACAATAAATAGTTCTTTTGCTCCAGCTTTAATCTTTTGTATTATCTTGTTTGTAAAGGTTTTATCTTTTTCTGGTCCGCCACCCATCATCCATCCAGCCCTAATCACTATATGCCTATAAAATGACCTGGCAGCAAGTTCTCCAGCAAGTTTAGATTTGGCATATATATTCAATGGATTGGGTAAGTCGTCTTCTCTATAACTCTCTTTCTTGCCATCAAATATAGCTCCAGTAGATATATGAACAAGAATGGCACCGTGTATGCTGGCCGACTTAGCCACATTCAAGGCGCCGATAAAGTTTACTTTATATGCTTGGTCTGGATGAAGATGACAGTATTCAAGGTCAGTAAGGGCCGCAAGATGTATTACTACATGAGGCATAACCTCTCTAAAACATTCTTCCACTGCATCAGCTGAAGATACATCTAGTTGAGTAATCCATTCTTCTGTTACTCTACTGCTTGTTGCATGAACGTCGTGAAAATTCTTTAGCTCATTATAAACAGCATCGCCCAACATTCCACCCGCACCAGTTATTAATACTCTCATTCTATTCCATGATCCTTAAATATTTTAATCAATCTCTCATTCATTAGAACTGTGTTAATTTTATTCTTACCATACATAAAAACATCAAGTAATTGTTTATCAGGCCATATTGGATGAAAATGAATCACTTTTAGGGGTTTTGTTGCCATCTTATAAGTAGATTTTATGTTTCTAATTGCTAGATTATAAGTTATGTTAAGCTTTTTAATTCTACTGTTAATAGCCGGTATATCTCTAGTTATAACATTCAAAGCTCTTTCTTCATCTGTTACACTTTTATAAACCAAATCTTGTATCATTTCCATTATATCTCTAGCCGAATGTCTAAAGAACACCAAACCAGTGTTCCACCTTGGTAGCCTGCCATAATCAGTGAGAGCCATATCCACTGTACTTATTTCTAGCTCTTCTTCTGTGATAGGCTCGAGCTGGAAAGCATCAAAATCATGTAACCACCACAATTTATTGGGTTTTATGATGTCAAGCTTAAACATATTAACAATAGTATTAATTTTACTTGCCTGTGGACAATGATCACAAAATTTTACTTCATTCATAACTATAGCCTTAACATCATTATATTCATACTCAAAGTTTGTAATCAATACTATATCTTCTCTTGTCCATCCCAGGTCCAAGCTATTATCTATCTGGATTTTGGCTAAGACTTTATTTTCATCACCGAATTTCTTGGATGGATTGATATAGATCAATAGATTTTTCATATCCCCCACTTCGGTCTTATAGTTTCTTCATAATAATCGCGCCATGTATCTAATGAATACTTCCACCCAGAATCCCGATTTGCTGGATTTTCTTTTGTGCCTTCATTATGAGTTCTACTAAACGAACGATGTTTATGAGCAAACCAAGTGTTCTTGTTTAACATCATCTTGCCATCAGCTTGCCACGTACGAAAAATCATTTCATGACTATCTTGGTAGTGTGGTCCGTAGCCGTCAGTTTGTAATTCACCAATAGTATCTTTCCACCATTGGTGTGGCATAACCCAACAACTGCCTTGCATTGCCATAGTCTCATCAACCATATGTTTTTTTCTTTGTTTATCCCGATTTCGCCAGCGCTGGCCAGCAAATTTCTTTCCTTCCTGAATTATCAATTTTTCATAATCTATAAACCCATGTTCTTCCATTACTTCCCATTTTACTGGATCTAAGAAATAACGTCGAGCGGTCATAATCCAGTTTGGCTTGCAACTTTCGGTCATAACCTTGTCAAACCCTGGCGCAAACATACAATGCTCATCTGCCCTCATCAGGAATTCACCTTGAGCAATTGCTACGCCAGCATTAATTGCTCCACGCATGCCACGATTTTTACCCAGATGGACATATTTAACTCTTGGGTCTTCTATTAGGTCAAATTCTGGCCAATATCCATCAAAAACTGGAATTATCTCTAGTTTATCATTTAATTCAGAACTTGTAAGCAATGATTGTATTGTTTTTATAAGAAGGGGATCTTTCCAGCTTGGAATTACTACAGACAATTTCATAAATAAACCTCTTTTATTTTTATTTAGCTATTTTATAGCTCCAGATTTACCCGCAATGAGAGATCCGTCTATTTTTTGTGTTTGACTACCATCTATTGTCCACACCCAACTACTAACACTAGGCGATACCGATGGACTTTCACTTGGGCTAATACTAGGACTTATACTAGGCGATACCGATGGACTTTCACTTGGGCTAATACTAGGACTTATACTAGGCGATACCGATGGACTTTCACTTGGGCTAATACTAGGACTAGGGCTTATGCTTGGACTAGTACTAGAGCTTATACTAGGTGATACTGATGGACTTATACTGGGACTGATACTATGACCTAGTACATTCCAATAATCAGTTTGTAAAGTAAATGTTACAGGACTAGGTGATACACTGGGGCTTATGCTTGGGCTTATACTTGGACTAAGTGATGGACTTATACTTACACTAGGCGATATACTAGGACTTATGCTTGAGCTTAGTGAAGGACTTATACTTGGGCTTATACTTGGGCTTTCACTTGAGCTTAAGCTTGGACTAATACTTGGACTTAAGCTTGGACTAATACTATGGCTTTCGCTTGGACTAGGTGATGCTGATGGGCTAATACTAGGGCTAATACTAGGGCTAATACTAGGGCTAATACTAGGGCTAATACTAGGGCTAATACTAGGGCTAATACTAGGAGACACTGATGGACTAATACTGTGCCCTAGTATGTTCCAATAGTCTGTTTGTAAAGTAAAAGAAACAGCACTAGGTGATACTGATGGACTAATGCTTGGACTAACACTAACACTGGGCGATACTGATGGACTTATGCTGGGGCTTTCACTAGCCATATTATCCCTCCAACATTATTCCACCTCAAAGTATATACCATTACCATAGAAGTATATTGTAGTGGCTGTTATTGCAAGACCCACTCTTTGTTGAAGATGTCCACTACTTGGAACAGATGAAGATATAGCTCCGGCAGTTGTATCGCTTACAAATAAATCTACTCCGGGAGTCCAGGCCCAGCCAGAATTTGTAATCAATCCTTCTATCATTACTATATCACTTGATGCTGCTGTAATATCGGCAGTTGCCATGCCAAAACATCTCATGGTGGTGGATACATCACCCATAGCTTTAAGAACTGTACCAGCAGATGTTATATATAATAAATCATACTTACTAACTCCACCGGCACCGGCAGTTAGTTTAATAGAAGCAAGAGCATTGTATTCACCAGATGCAGGAATATCCCATTTTCCATGGCTAAAATCTCCAGCTACATTAACATCAGTTCTAAATCTTACCATCTATATTTCCTCAGTGCATTTCAGTATATTTATTAATCTTTAATATATTTATGAAATCTGACTTGGTTTACATTTCTAAGTAAATGGGATATAATGAATGAAAAGCCTGGAGGGTAAAGTGATATTTATATTAGGATTATTTATTGGTGCTTTATTGGGTGTTGTTATAATAGCTCTTGTGCGGATAAATAAATCAAAAGATATATTAGAGGATATGCACAGTCTTGCAACACAAGCAAAGATTGTGGGCGCTTTATATTCAATGCGGCTATACAACATGGCCAATGATTATTTGTCTAATAAACCAATAAAAGATGAGGTAAAATGTCCTGCTTGTGATGTTACTTATTATGAATGTAAATGTGGATTGTGTAAGGATAAAGAATCATGGAAAACAACTTTTGGGTTAAAGTAGAACAGTGTAATCATGAAAATTTAAGTCCGTTCTATTTAAGTGGCGGTAGATGTGACACCCCATATTGTACTGTATATGAATACCACTGTTTAGATTGTGGAGTTTATATTTCAGAGTGTGGATGTGGCACTAATTGTGGCCTTGATGGTTGGTCATGGCACAGGCGGCAGAATTGGAATATAAGAAAATATGGGAGATAATATGGGTATATTGCAGTCATTTAAATCTTTGTTTGGTAAAGAAAGAGAAGAAAGAGAAGAAGATCAGTTAATTTATAAAACACCATGTCATTATAATGAATGTGCATATCATTATCAATATGGCATACCTATATATAGTTTAGATGTGCCAGTAAAACATATGATATTCCCATGCACACTTTTAGCTTGTTTGTTTTGTGTGCGGTTTGATAGAAATAATGATATGTTTATAAAAGATAAACTAAGAGGAAAAATCCCAGAAGGAGATTAATTATATGGCAGTTGAAACACTTATAAAGCGCACAATTTATCAGGTTAAGTGTGAATGTGGCTATAATGAAACATGGAACGATAAACCACCCAGAGAAATACAATGTCCAAATTGTAAGCAGTGGTTAAAACCCGAGCCAATTAGTTGGACTGGACCAGATACTTTTAAATAGGAGATATAATGAACAAATGTAAAACATGTAAATGGTGTCAACACCCAGAGTGGGCTGTACTAATACCTGGATTTATGATTTGTGTACATGTAAATGCTGGTAATACTGGTAGATTAGATGTGCAGCGGCTACTTGATGATAATAAACATTGTGGCAAATCAGCTAAATGGTGGGAGGCTAAAGATGATATTATTTGAGCAGTACCCATTGAACGGGCTAGATACATTTGAAGATGAAGTTTTATTCCTACTTGCCAACAAAATTGATTTGATTGCTGGCATGAATAAAAATTCATCTATCACAACAAATAGAGTTACTGGATGTTGTATACAGTATTGCGCGGCTAATCCAGATCATGTTGATGTTGGTAAGATTATGACCAGACTGTGTAAAATACTCAAGAAATATAATAAAAGCTTTAAAGGACTGTTTGAATTTAAACTTCACATGAACATAAACGGTAAATACAAGCTAAATATACAGGAGAACATGGCGGATATATCAACAGAGACTAAAAAGATTTTGGGTAAATAATGAAACAATATAGAATAGTAATTTTGGGAAAATTTAATTCATATTTAAGCTATTTCTTGATGGGCAGTATGCAAG
>JALNYV010000013.1 GCA_023229785.1 Candidatus Dojkabacteria bacterium
TTAAGACTAACTATCCCAAGACTATACATCTGGTACAAGTCTTAGTGTTGATTCTTCTGCTGGATTTGTAAGTGGTAACTATATCTTAGTAGGTGAACCAGGACTAGAAAAGTCGGAAATTGGAAGTCTAACTGCTGCTCCAGGTTCTGTTACAACTATGACAATAGGAGCACTTTCCTATTCTCACTCTAAAGGAACACCCGTCTATATTTTAAGATGGGATAAATATTCTTTAGAATATAAAACTACTGGAAGTTGGGCGGTTTATGCTTCCATGCCAGCCACTTTAAGATATGATGCAATTAACACAGAGTATAGAGATGCTACCGCTGATTCTACTTATTCATGGAGATATAGATATTACTCAACAGAAAACTCTGCTTACTCAGAATATTCAGATACAATTTCAGCCTCAGGTTGGGATAAAAATTCTGTAGGTTATATGGTTCGTCAAGTAAGAAAGATTATAAATGACCCTGACAGTAAAGTTGTAACCGATGAAGAACTAATAAGATACTTTAACGAAGCACAGGGAAAGATTTATACATTGTACGACAGATGGTGGTTTTTGTATAAGTCAGGAACTGCTATAGATACGGTTGCATCACAAAAGATTTATAACCTACCTTCTGATTTTGGAAGAATGAGTAGAGTTAATTATAGATATGTTTCAGGTTCAACAGATACCGTCTATAACTTAAAATATATGAGTAATCTTGAATTTGAATATCTTGCAAGAGATAACAGTTCTTCTGATGACGACAATGTAGGTTACTACTCAATCTATCCTGGAGACTCTGATAATACAGCAGGTTACTTACACGTTTGGCCTACTCCAGAAACAGCGGGATTAGACATAATTCCTTGGTATTACAAAACGGTAACAGATTTAGATAGTTATGGAGATTTAACTGAAGTACCTATTCCTTCCATGTTAGAGGATTATGCTATTGCTCAAGTAATGGATATTAAAAAAGAAGATGCTAAAGCTGATAGATACGATAGAATGTTTAGAGAACAAGTAGAACTTCTTAAACAACTACAAAGAAAGCAGGTTGGTGCTGGAAGAAGACTTTGGGAATATAAAGGTGCTAATCCTGATTCAAGACTATATGGAAGAAATCTAGGAAGTGATGACAGTTCCAAAGAGAATTTTTGGTGATATATGCTATGTACGAAAATGAAAATATTAACAAAAGGAGGAAATTACAATTTCTGAAAATCTTGTCCATGAACCATTCTTCGACTACTCTGGCGGAATGCAACAATCCGTTGGAAGAATTATTAGTGCCGATAATGAGTACCCACTTCTTGTAAACGGAGAACTTGAAACAGTTGGACCAGTAGTTAAGGTGCGTGGTTATGCTTTAAAAGGAACTCAAGTATTAAATAACTATCAAATTTTAGGTTTAACTGGTGGATATAAAACAGATGGAACAACTAAACTAATTGCTGTAGCTGACGGTGCGTCTAATTCAGACGCTTACACTTATAATCCTGCAACTAATGTTTGGACACCTCATCAACTTTCTTTAAGTACTGGCTCTAAGGCAGAATTTGAGTACTTCTTAGATGGGTTCTTCATGGTTAATTTCACAGAGGCTACAAGGTTTAATGACTATGCACAATGGTATACAACTACTAACGTAACGAGTGCACCTAAAGCTAAATATATCAAACACTATCTATCTAGACTATATTTAGGTTATGTAGTTGACGGTGCTTCTACTTATGGGTCAAGGGTTATTTATTCTGAATTACCTAATGATGCTAGTCCCCAAACAATAAGCTGGAATAATGCGACAAACTTTATTGATGTAGCTATAGACGATGGAGATGTAATTAAAGGGCTTTCAGTAAACTCTAATAGACTTTTAATTTTTAAAGAGAACTCTTTATACCGTTATGACACTAATACCCTTTACAAAGTTCCAGGTGCTCCAGGAACTGTATCTCATAGAAGTATTCAAGAACTTCAAGGTGTAACACTTTACCTAAATTCATCTGGTATATGGCTATACGATGGTTCAACTTCTAAACTTATATCAAGAAAAATAAAAGAAGTTATAGAAGGAATCTCTACTAAAAATCTAAGTGATTCCAATTCTTACACAAGGGGAGACCACTATTATGTCTATGTTGGAGATGTCAATAATACATCTACGGGACTTACAATAAATAAATGTTTAATAGATTACGACATTTCTAAAAATGCTTGTAGTGTTAGAAGTCTTGCCCACAATCCTACGGTCTTCGTTTCTTATAGAGATGCTCGTTCAGCAATAACATACAACGATGCTACTTTAACCTACAATAACGCAGAAACTACCTACAATGGACTTATTGATTCAGCAGACAGAATTTTCTTTGGAGATGATGACGGAAATGTATTCCAACAAGATACTACTAATTCTTTCAGCGGAACTGATATATCATTTACTCTTGAGACTAAAGACTATTACTTAGGATACCCAGCTAGTTTTAAACTATTTCAAAAAGTTATTGTTTTTGTTAACGGAATTAAAAGTTGTACTATTCAATTTAAACTAGATGATGGGGATTGGAAAACACTAGGTAAAATAAAAGAGACACAAACTGAATTATCATTCCCTTCTGGTAGTAGAGGAAAAAGGATTAAGTTTAGGATATTAGAAAGTTCTTCTGCAGATAGATTTGTACTTGAAGGGCTAGATATTTATTGCACACCTGAGGGACTAATATAGAAACTTATGGATATATCGTCTAAAATGAGTACAGACTATAAAAGTTTAGGATTTAACTCAGACTTATCTAGAGTTAGCCCTAAATCAAATGTAGCAGATTATATCGGTGGAGCGAACTTTGACGTACTTTTAGATGATTTGCTTTTCAATAGAATGATTAAGCTCAAAGACCTAAGGCAACAGCCACAGGGAAATGATGCTGGTAAAATCTATTGGGATGGAGAGAACAACCTTTTTAAGTTGTGGGTAAACGATACGATTGGATGGGTAAATGTACAATACACTTCCACAAGTACAAGTTCCACAAGTTCTAGTAGCTCTAGCACATCAACAACAAGTACAAGCAGTAGCACAAGTTCGACCAGTAGTAGTTCAAGTAGTACAAGTACGAGTACAACAATATAAAATGAAAGGAATTAAATAAAATGGCAGCACCAAACTATTCACCAGCGAGTGGCGTTGGAACAACATCCACTGATAGTCAGGGGAATACTTATCGTTATAACGGGACTACTTGGACACAAATTTCTAGTGGTGGTGGAAATAATTCTTCCAATTCGAGTTCTAGCAAACAAATTGGGGGATGGTATAACAACAATGGACAAAATATGCGTTATTGGGGAGATGCTGGATGGACAACAGGTTCTGACCCAACTGGAGGTGGTGGAAGTAGCTCTCCATCTACTGGAGATGATTACTTACAAAACTCAGTAAATTCTATTGCAGGTATGGTTAATAGTATTCCAGCCTATGAGAAAGACAATCCTTTTGCTTTTGATGCAGCTTTAGCTAGAACCGCTACTACAGCAGAATATTCTCCTTACTATAAAGAAACTCTATCAGACTACACATCATCAGTAGAGAGAAAGTTATCAAGAAGTACAAACGACCTAGAAACTACTTTAGAGCAACTTCTAGCTGGTAAAGAATACTATACAGGTACACAAAGAAGAGCACTAGAAAAAGCTGAAAGGTCAACTAATGAAGGTTATGCTGGTAAAGGATTATTCTTCTCTGGTGTCAGAAAAAGAGATATTGCTGAACTAAAAGAAGAAGAACAAGCACAAACAGGAAACTATCTAAAGAACTATGAATACAACGTAAATCAGGCCAAACTCACAGATACCAGAGGTAAAGAAGATATAAATACAGCATCCTCTCAATACACAAGAGACCTTGATAGAGAAAAGAAATTTGCTATTGAAAGTGGAGTACTTACGAAACGAGGAGAATATATGGATGAGTATAATATAAAGAAGAATGCTTATTATGCTAGTAAAGGATTAAACGTATGAACAACGACCCATATACAACACCAGAGCTAACAGACGCTTACAAGAATTATGAAGCTACAGCTAATACTGCGGTTGAATATCAATCAGCAGCATCTTTGCTTCCAGACAAACTAAAAGCTGCTATAAATGAGAAACTTGACTATAACAAGGATTTAATAGAGCAAAAGAATAAATATGCAGAACAGTACTTTAATGCACCATCAGAAGCTAGGGCAAAGTATGTAGACCCAGAATCTGAGAATTACATTTTTAATCCTTTCCAAGCAGAAAGTCTTGTAAGTCAGTATAGGAATCAACAATGGCAACCATATCAGACAGCATCAGATGTACTCTCAGCTAGAACAGGTAGTATTGCAGATATTATTAAAGCAGCAACTGATGCAATGGTAGCAAGTGCTACAACAGCAAAAGATAAAGCAACCCTTGCAAGACAGAAATGGGAAGACTTGTTCGGTGTGCAAAAAGAGAAAATAAACTATGCACTAAAATTAGCTGAACTTGCTAGGAAATCAGGAGATTCCGAAGATGATGCGGGATTGAAGTTTACACAATATATGGCTTCTCAGTACAAACCAACAGCACAACAAGAAAAGGATGCTAATAGTGCTATGTCAGGTCAAGAGGCGGTAAATAAACTTAATTCAATATTAAGTGGTAGTAAAGGAAAAACAGCTAAGGCATATTGGGATAAAGGATTTCTAGCAAGTGTTTCTGGAAAAGAAACCAGACAATATAGAGACGCAGCCAAGGAAGCCTATGACGCTTTAATGCGTACAAGAACTGGTGCAGCACTTAACATGGATGAGGCAACATTCTATAGAACTTATATTCCTTTACTTACAGACGACGACGAAACTAGCAAAATTAAACTTGATAGATTAAACACTATTTATCAAAGAAGCATTGACCAATCTAAAAATCCTTACCTTGACATACTAGATAACTATTACAAAGAAACTTATATGGGTGGTGGCTCCACAACAGTAAATGAAGCTGACCCATTAGGACTAGGCATATGAATATAAAAGAATTTGGACAAACAATAAAACAAAAATATCCTCAGTACAAAGATGTACCCGATGAAGAATTGGGTCAAAAAATGCTGGACAAGTATCCTCAGTACCAAAACAGAATTACAAGTACAGAGACAACTACACAAACATCACAACCATCTACTCCAACTGTAGGTGAAAATTTATGGGGGACTGTCAAACAGCTTACTGGATTTGGTCCAGAAGGTGTATTAACTAATTATGCAAAGGATGTTAGTGCTGGAGCGGCAATGATGTCTAAAGACGGTAAAGCACTGCAAAAGTCTCAACAAAGTACTCTTGAAATGGCTGAGAGAGCTAGGCAAAGAGCTAAAACAGTTACAGACCCAGAACAAAAGAAAAGACTATTACAGGTTTCTGGAGAGGCTAATAAAGTAGTTGGTGAAGGTGCACAAGAACAAGCTGGTCAGTTTAGTGAGGATGTAAATAAACTTTACTGGCAAAGAGGTTTAGGCGTAGGAGCACAAATAGCAACAACAGCAGATATTATTAATTTCCTTTCTGGAAGCCCCGCGGTGGGTTCACTTAAAGCATCGCCATCTATTATCAAGCGAACAACCAATTTAATAAAATCAGCTAAGGATTTATTACATCCTTTAAAGAATACTGGTAAGAAACTTGAGCTGTTAAGGGAAGGAACAGAAGTCTCAACAGACGCAATTGAAGGAGGAACATTAAAAGGTGGGGTACTAGAAAATGTTTATAAAAATGATTCTTACTTAACAGCTGGTGGTAAGTTTCAGAGAAAAGTTACAGATGCTGCAACTAGATTTTTAAGGTCAATAGGTCCATGGGAAACAACGGGAGAGGGAGCTGCATTAAAAGCAGGTGCACCAAAAGTAACAAACTTAAAGGAAGTATATGGGAAGTTAAATTCAATGAAAGCAAATACAGACCCAAAAGTCTATAATATTTTAAGTAAAGCTGTCAGAGAATTTGCCGACCCACTTCAGTCAAAACAAGCACTAAGACTAGCTAAGGTATATTCCATGTTGAAACCGTTTGAAAAAACAGGTAAAAAGGGAATTGAACAAGGAGTTAGGTGGAGCATTGCAACAGCTTTAGCTGGGACGATAGGCGGACTAACTTGGAAAAAGTTTTCGAAATAAGTTAATATTCAGTATCTTCTTCATCATTGTTTTTACAACAATCAAATTCGGAAATCATAAATCCTAGTATTAATGTCATGAATATAAGAAATCCAATATCCATATTATTTTAGTATAGCCCCATTCCCCCCAGTATCTTTGTGTTACTGTAGTTCTTCTATCTTACAAGTATATTCCTAAGCGAGAAACTTTAAAAAATTTCTCATTCGCTTGAGGTAAACTTATTTGTTAATCTAATTCAGTTCTTTCGCACCGACTGCTTGGGAGTAGTTAGTCCGTTAATTGTTCGCAAACCTTTCGGAAACGGCGGCAACTACCATGTCTGCTTTCTTTGGTAACGAAAATCTTGTATAATGAAGATGTTTTATTACCTAAAACAATAATACACCGACGAAAACTGAAAAGCAAGTAGTTGGTGTTTTATTGTAAATTGGAGGAAATAGGGTCTTAATGTTCTGATGCCGTGTCGTTTATAGCCATTATTACTTCTAACATTGCTCTTTTATACCCCATCCAGTATGAATACTTGCATTCAGTCTTATCTTTAAGTTCCCCTATATCAATTTCCGTTTTTTCGAGAGTTTCACTAAGTGCTCTAGTTAATCTACTAGCGTTCCTTTGTTTATCTTCACACCAATCTGTTATTTTAACTGCTTTAATAACTCTCATATTTTAACTAAAAATTTCTTGCATATAGCATAATTACTTTACCTGCATATGTTTCGTATATTCTGTTTACTGTTTGTATACATACATTATATTTCTTAGCAACCTCCTCACAGGTCAGAGATGATGTGGCATAATCTATTGTTAGGTTTATGTTCCTTGTTGAAAATTTGTATTTAGGAGTTGATTCCTCTAGATAATTTCTCACTAATTTTGTATTTTTTCTTATAAAGAAAACGATTTCTAACGGTACATACTGATTTGATTTAATTATTTTCATTTAACTAAAAATTTCCTGAGCTTCTTTAACAATATCTCTTTTAGGTACATTAAATTTACTAACCCATTCTTCAGGTAAACTTTTAACTGCGTCTATTAAACTATCTAAGACATTCATCTTAAATCTACCAAAGATAATATAATTCATCTGACTTGGCTTTAGTTTGTATAAATAATCCAGTACACCCAATAATTTAGTTTTATTCATCTTGATTAAATTGTTTAAAGTAGTTTACTAAATCAGCTGTATTTACCAACCAATGAGCATTCCTTCCACTACCCTTTTCTTCCCACTTAGTTCTTATGTTGTTTTTCCTAACTATTTTAGTTATTCCTGCCTTTGAGTAACGAAACAATCTAGCTATTTCAAGTAGAGACATATATTCATCCTTAAAATCTATATCCATGAATTTCATATACTTTAATATACACTTTCAAAAATAAAATACAATGTCTCAAAGTATATCAAAATATGTCAAGTTGAAAAGTTTCACTCCGTAAGTCATACTTATAGAGAGATATTTCCATGACAAATAATAACACACTAACCTATAGAGTAACTCAACTTGAAAAAGGATATGAGAAGGTAGATGAAAAGTTGGATTTACTTATGACTAATCATCTACCTCATTTAGAGGCAGCAGTTTCTAATATCCGTACAGAGGTTAGAGTATTAGCAATTATTAATATTGGTGCGGTTATTTTATTTAAATTATTACAATGAAAATACTTATAGGAAAAAAGGGTATGCAGGGTGAACAAGGAGCTCAAGGTGTAATGGGAGTTGAAGGTGTACAAGGTAAACAAGGTCTTCCAGGAGTTGAAGGTGTACAAGGTCCAAAAGGAAAAATAAGTGTTATTGGTAGAAATTTTATTTCAAAATTGACACTAGCAATTTTAGTTATATTACTAGGAGTTTTAGGTGTTTTTGTCTTTTGGTTGGTTTATCCATATAAGACGGTAACTTTTAATAAAGAACCATTTAAAGTTCTAACACCAGTAGTTAAGAAAGGCGAAAACCTAGTCTATGAAGTAGATTATTGTAAATACACAAAAGTTACTCCAACAACCTCAAAGGCATTTTTAGATGAAATAATCTTTAATTTACCTGATAGTACTGCTGTTTATAAACCTATTGGTTGTGATGTAATTAAATTTAATCTACTAGTACCAACAACACTTCCAATAGATACTTATGTCCTTCAAACTACCTATAAATATAAAGTTAATCCGATACGAGAAATTATTGTAGTAGCCAAAACTGAACCATTTAGTGTGGTAAAATAAGATATGAAAATACTAATAATTGCGGGTCATCAAAATGTTCAATATAATTCTATTACTTCACTTCACGGAAATACAGGTACTCTCGGAGAACTTGAAATAAACATTAGGATTGCCAGCAGACTATCTTCGCTTTTAAGAGAAAAGGGGTTTGAAGTTGTGCAGTCAGATGCAAATGCTAACGACAATCCAACCATTACAGGTACAGATTTTAACCTAGCACTTGCATTACATTGTGATATGGATACCCCCAACAATAATGGTGGAGGGATGATAGCTTCAGGAGACCCAGCAGTTGATAGTTCTTGGCAAGAAAGTGCAAGAATAAGAGATGTAATTAAATCTATTTATTTTACCGAAACAAAAATAGTAGACAAAAACTATACGACACTCGGAATGACTAAGTATTATATGTGGCAGTATTTATCAAATAATACACCATGTGTACTAATTGAAATGGGACAGGCTAAAGACCCTCATGACTCGGTTTTACTAGCCAATACTGATTTAATTGCAGGAGCATTAAGTAAATCTATATGTAAGGCTTTTAATGTCGTAGAACCTCCTGTAGTCAATCCAGAGCCACCTGTAACACCAGAACCAGCAGTTGACCCATGTCAGTCACAAAATGAGGAAATTAGAAACTACAAATTAAGTCTAACTGGATATGCAGGAGAGAATACTAAATTAAAAAATTTACTAAATGAAGTAAATGCAATAGTTTTTGGCAAATGGACATGGGTTGGAGTTACAAACGGTTGGAAGAAAAGACTTTCTGATTTGAAAGAGTTACTGGCCTGATAGGTAGCCGTCTCCTAAAAGGCGGTAACTATGATAAGACGAAAACTAAAAAAGAATGAACCTGACCCACTTGAAATAAAATTAGAAAAATGGTTTAAATGGTTGTGGAATGAGGTTATTTTAGTAGGTTTAAAGTTTGTTAAAAGAGAATATAAAAGGTATATGGAATGGTATTTTTTCTACAAGGCAGATTCTAAAGGAGATAAAGCACTTCATATTATTGGTGTCTTAGTTGCTGATTTATTTATTTTAAGATTTTTTGGTGTAATATAATTATGTTAGGAAGGAAATAAATATGGGAATGAAAATTTGGACAACAGGAGTAACTTTAATATTAGCTAGTTCTTTATTAAAATTTGTACCAGTATCAGAAGTAGTTGGAGCAATCTTTTTAATAATTGGAACAATTTTAATTTGGCTTGATAAATGAAAGAAAGAGTGAACATAGTAGAATTGCCTACACAGTTAGTAGCAGAACTTATAGAGGCAAAGAAATTCGGTAAAACAGCCGAAATACTTGCCGAGGGAATGAAAAGAGTTAAAGAGGAAAAGAAGGGAGGCGATAAAGATGACAAAAATAACAATCAACGAAGTGTGGAAGAAACATCTTAGAGTAGCTTGTTTCTTATTAGTTTCAGGATTACTTGGTTTTGGATTAGCTTATATTACAGACAAACCAGAATTAGGAATAATCTTTGCACCAGTAATAAATTATTTACTATTCGCAATTAAAAATGAGACAGAAGGAACAGGTTTTGTAAAAGCAATTAAATAAAGACTAGTAGACTACAAAAAGTGCCACTCTCGCTTTCCTCCTGGGGAAAAAGCTTTCGAAATTTGTTTTAACTGATTCTTGGTAAATATCCTATATCCAGCCATGTTTCTAGGTGCAGTAAATCTACCTCTTTTCTCCCATGTAATGAGTGTTGTCCTACTAATACCTAATAGTTTACAGACATCTGCGGTTCCGTATTTATATAAATTTTTAATTATTTCCATATTTTTCCATCAATCTTCTAACAGCACTGTCGGTCAAGTAATCTTCTAAAAAACAAGCCGTTGCAAACATTGCCTGTGGCACATCAACAGTGTTTAATGTGCTATTAATGTACTCTCCATCATGTTTTATCCTTATCTGCAGTTTTTGTTTGTTGTCGGTGCGTAAATATTTCATTATCTTTCGTTCTAAAAACTTAATCACTAATTCTGGAGACTTCCTTTGTGCTTTAAGGATTCTCCAATTTTCTCCTTCTTTTGGGACAGTAATTGTTATTATCATTTATCTCCAAACCATCTCACCGTTCTGGATGCCATAATGACCTCTACAAATTTCTAAAGTTGATGTATCTTTTAATTTCCACTTACCACATTCATCACACCTAATAACTTCTGGTGGGTTATCATCTAACCTTGGACTACCAACTGAAGGATATGCCTCATTTACTTGTTTTCTTAAAGTTTCAACACTCCAATCTTCATCATCAGCTTTTTCTAACCATGCTTCAGGTTGAGGTATCTTTTCTGCACTTACGGAAGAAAAATGACTCCATGATAACTTTTTGTATTTGTCTCTAATATGAGAAGGAAACCTCTTTGCTATGGTTCTATAGTTCATCAAAGTTTTCTTTTCATACCCACCAGCATAAGCGGCCTTTCCTAAAGCATCTTCTCCATAATCCTTTTCCACCCCCAAAGCTAAATCTCCAGCTGTCCATTGAGAATCATCTTTTACTTCCCTCGCATTTTGGAGTAAAGTAACGTATTCTTCCCATGACTTCTTGTAAGGTCTTTCTTCAATTATTTCATTCATAATAAGGAAACCATCTCTCAATAACGGTTGAGCTACCATTTCTTAATATTCTTTCTCTAGGAATTAAATATCCTTTATTTCTTTTACCGTCAGGGAACATTTGTCCCATATCTATGGTTTTTTTAACTTCCATGTCATTAACAATGTCTTTCAAAACAGACGTAGCCATTATGGAAACATACTCCCAATCTACAATACAAAAATACTCTGCTTTTGTGCCTATAAATCCAGAGGGCTTTCCATCATGGGTTTCAAATTCTAGTGCATAGTTATTGGTTTGATGTGCCATTCTATCTTCTTTTATTTCTACATTACCTCTAGAACTTACAATGTCATAGTCAGAATTATAACCTTCTGTTAATTCTGCTTTTTCGTCATAATGTTTTCTCCACCAGAGAAGTATTTCTTGTTCTACCTTTCTAGCTTTCTCTATTTTACTTTCCCACGAATTTTGATTCATAACACTCCTTTCTTATTTGATTAATCTTTCTCATACACAGTTGGTGAAATTCTTCTATTGAGTATTTGTCTGTAGAACCAGCTAATATTTTAAAATTACCTTTCATTTTTCGTATCCACACCATACTTTCTTTACCAGCAACTCTTTCATCTAACGAACCTTCTCCTTTTAAGTAACACTCTATATCTCTAAATGCCTCCAAGAATACATTTAAGGCTAAAAGGCTGTAAGGATTATTAACTCTTACAAAACTTTTAGAGTATTTGGGCATATTACTTTACAGCATTGTACAACTATTTCATAAGATAATAAATACTTCTTTTTTCATTTATTGTATAGTTTTACACAATTGTCTAAATCTTTTTGTTTCGTATCTTCTATTTCAAGTGCAATATATCTGGGTAATGTGCAATCGTCAGTATTTGAATTTTTGGTTGATAATTGTCCATCACATCCGCACCAGTTACAATGTAAATACATTTTCATTTTTCTTTGTTAGATAATTTATTAAGCAAATCTTTTCTAAAAATTAAATCAAATTCTTCAACATCTATTTTAGACCCTAGACTACCTTGAATAGTTACTGCACTATCCATTTTCTTTATTTCTTCAATTACCTCTTGTCTGGTTTGTGAGATGGTGGATTCTAACAACCTTTTTACTTTTGAGTGTAGAACTAATTTTATACTTTGTCCTGCCGAATAGGCATCACCAATAGTCATCTTAACACCCCTATCCCTTAAGTCTTGAGATACTAAAGCCCATATAGACCTTTGAATATTGTCTAGCTCTTTATTTAGAGATTGAGTGTTCATAGTTTATTTAGTCTTTCTATAATCTCGTTAATTTTATCCTGATGAACTTTTGTTCTGGTTGTTTGTACTCTTATCCATTGTTCCATTGTTAGTCCATCAATTGGTTCAAAAACTATTTTTTTAATTTCTTTTATTTGGGTCATAGGTTAGATTTGGTTATATAAAAATAATTCGCCTCGGTCTGCTATTCGGTGATGTGGTCTACAAAGCCAAATTACATCTAATGCCTTACTATAATCTGTATGATGGGCTTCTGATAAAAAGTTTCCACACTTTTCGCAGGCAAATTTTGCAATCTTACCAGTTTTAACAGCATATCTTAGTTTAGTCCTAGCACTCAATTTTTCAGGGTACTTTTTGTGCATATTTTTGGTATTTTTATCCGTAACAACTTTCCCCTTAAGGGTTGATTGATAAACTCTTACAGAGTGCAAATGCTTAATTTTGTTTTTATAAATCCAATTATTACTAGCTAATATGTTACATTTTTTGCAATCACTACGATAACGATTTACTAATCTATTGAAGTAAAATTCGTCTAATAGCTTTTCTTGTTTACAAGTTCCACACTTCTTTCTTCCTTTCAGCTCGTCAATGTCTTTAACAGATTTAATTGATTTCATTTTAGTTTATTATTTAAGTAATCTATAACTTCATTAAGTTTTCCCAATATCTCCCATGTATCTTGTAGGTCAGTTCCCCTATCCTTTCTTTTCATAAAATCAAAATTTAATCTCCTGATTTTTTGTTTTACGGTCGGAATCTTCAACAAAGGTTCAACAAATTGTGCACAAATACAAAGAGAACAATCTTCGGTATGTAAGTTATGACTATCTCTGGTGTGCCCACAAATACATATCGTTTTATCTATAAGTGGGTCTTGTATTTCAAATTTAGGATAGCTCGTATTTTCTGGTTCAACTTGTAGATATTCAGGTATATCAATCCATCTTCGCATTTTTTCTTTACCAATTTTTACAGCTTGGTCAATATCTTTTAGAAAATATCTAGCTAGTTCGTTTTTGTGTATTTGTATTTTCATATTATTTCTTTAGTGCTTTAGGAGATACTCTTGTAGGTTATACCTACATAAGGGCGGTATCCCGTTGCCCGTAGATAATCGGATATACCGACTACCCAGTGTTTCCTCTCAATGCGATATTGATTGCACCAACTCTATCCGCATTGCTCTGATAGTTACATTGTCTACACTTGAACACGGCTTGTGTTCTTCTGTTACTACGAGAGCAATACTGACATTTGGGACAAGTTTTACTAGTTCCTCTAGGGTCTACATAAACAACTCTAATTCCCGCCAGTTTAGCTTTATATTCTATAAAATCAGCTAGTTGTCTAAAAGACCAACCTTTTATCATCTTTCTGGTCTTTTTATTAACTTTTAGTCTTTCTGATATTCCTGTTAATTTTTCAAGTGCGATACTTCTTTTATTCTTAATTGCCGTATTTACTATCTCTCTACTAATTTTATGATTCTCATTCGTTATCCAATTTGATTCTTTTCTTCTAATCTTTTTAAGGAACTTATAAACATTACCCTTATCTATATTCGGTTGAGACTTTTTTCTCATCTCCTGATATTTATTTTTCTTAAATCTATAAGGCTCACCATTAAAAAACCTTGTATTCTTACCATTCCAGTCACATATAACGGCGGTCTTGGCTATTCCTAAATCAACACCCATAAATCTCTTGTAGTTTTTTTCTTTGTCCGTTTCAACTTCAACAAACAAATAAACAAACCACTCACCCTTAATCTTTTTGATAGAACTCTCTCCTATCTTTCCAATTACTTCCTGTCCAGAAAATTCTAACCAAACTCTTCCAGCTCCGTCTCCAAATATAATACCCAAGAGATTGTTTTTAATTTTAATCTTGGCTACCGATAGATAAGTCTTTTTAAAGTAAGGACTGTCCGCTCTTCTCTTTTTAAGTCTCCTTACCATTGCTATTGCCCTACGACCAGCTATCTGTACTGATTCTCCGCCTATTTTAAACAATTCTTTGGCCTTGTAGTAGTTATCCCCACCAAGTTGTTTTATATTTGTGCTTTCCGTCTTTCTAATTATGTCAATCCAATAATTAGCACATTTAGTTTGTCTTTCGGATAGGTCTATTAGTTTTTTATCCAACTCCCCATCAACTTTTATCTTTACAGGTATGGTTTTTACCATAACTACATTATATATAACTATATTTAAAAGTGCAACTACCTATTTATTTTTTGCATTTGCTTTAGATAATAGGTTTAGTGTTTTTACTTTTTTGCGTGTTGTTCAACTTAGGTAATAAATCTAATCCAAACTTGTCTTTAATCCACCAAATAAGACCCATCTTAAAAGGCATTGGTGTTGTGTACATCAAGTCTTCTAACTCTTTAGGTGTAAACTCAATACTGGTAAAGAGATTCTTAATTTTCATTTTAGTATTTCTTTGATAACTGATTCAAATTCTTTAATTCCTTTATCAAATCCTATACACTCACATTCATTACCTTCATATCCGCAAACCTTACATTTCCAGTCGTCATTGGTGTTCTTATATAGTTTAATACCCTTCTCCATAATAGCCTTTAAAATAGACTGCTTGATTTGGGAAACTAATAAATCTTTTCTAACCAATACATCCCCTTCCCACTCTTGTTCAATATGTTCACTAACAACAATAAGTTCTTCGTGAAAGATATGCTTGTCTAATATTTTATTTAATTCTTTATCTAGTTTATTCATATTTTTTAATTACTTCCCTTTATATTAAGGACTTAAAAGCACATCCAACAAATACCAATTATTTTAGTTGTTGCTGTTAATAACTTGTTTCCACATCTTTTACATCGTGGATTTCTAACGTTATTAACTTCTATAAATTTAAATGGTCTTGGACTACACTTTTTACAATTTTTCTTCTGAAAGTATCTATAACCCTCTACATATTTACCTGAGTATGTTCCGCCTGTAAGAGCGTTTCCAAAGAACTCTGGCTCTTTTACTTTCTCCATTGCTGGTGTTTCGTATTTCCAGTCGTGTATTCCGATTGTATGTAATAATTTTTTCATATGTCAAATTATGCTAAGTTACTCTTCTTTATCAATATAAGTAATGATAAAAACCTTCCCTTTTATTGTATCAATATATGTTTCATGACTAACTAGATTCTCTCCCTTTTTTAATTTATATCCTTTTACAAAATATTCTAGGACATCTTTTAGTTCGTGTTCGTTTATTGTTCTTTTCATATTTTTATTTTGTACTACACTATTATTTCTTTTTATCTAAAGGTTCTTCGTACCAAGCAAATTGACAATCAAAGCACACTCTTTTTATTTGTCCTCCTAGAATTTCATGTTCCACATATTTAGTTGATATTTCTATTCCTCCGCACTTTGGACATTTAGTATTTTTGTTGTATATCATTTCTTCCCCATTTCTATTATAAGTTGCTTACATTCTTTGAGAGCAACGTTATATCCTATTGTATAACCTGCCCCAGCTTCACTATGTGATTTTAAAGCTGCCTCCATTGTCATCTTCTTTGACATTCTTTCCAATAATTCCTTGATAAATAGAGTAATAATTTGCTCTGAGGCATAATCCAAACCTTTATCAGTCCAATTAAGAGATTTTATGTTCTTTGGATTTCCTCCTCCACATATTATCTTTTTTATTTTTTCTTTAGTTTTCATTTCTTTTTATCTTTCTTTAACTGTAAATCTCGCATTTTATTCAACATTCTTTGTATTTGCCAAACACTTTTAAGTGTATATGTCTTCTGAATAAACGGAAATTTCCAAGTTAATTTATAACCAGTAAAAATAGGTATTTTGACTTCTAGCAACCCATTACCATAAAAATCTAGTTCACCTGTTTGTTTCCAAATCTTCTTACAAGACTTATTGAAACACTCTTCACGGTGTAGGTTGTACAGGTAATTATGTTTATTCATTTTTTTCCACTCCTTTTAAAATGTCGTTTTTGATTCTCTGGTATTCTCATAGGTATAGCTGGTTTAGTAGGTGTAGATGTAAAAGGTCTTGTTTCTGGTTGCATACTAACTAAATAGTCTTGTATTTGTTTAGGCGTAACATTCCTACCTTCATTACTTATAAGTATTCCTGATATGACTTGTTGTATTCTATCTTTCATTTTGTAATATATCTTTCAGACAACATTTATATCCATAAGTATCTGTTTTTATATGACACCCATTACATAAAGTCCTACCATTATCAATTGCAAACCTCAATTCTGGGTAAAGTGAAAAGGGTTTAATGTGGTCAGCATTTAGTTTACCGCCTTTTTGTCCACACCAAATACAGGTATAATTATCTCTTTCAAAGACTGCTTTACGCCACAATTTATATTCAAGCGAATTTCTAATAGCTTTATTAACAGGTGTAATTCCACCTTTCCAAAATATGGACTTCTCTCCCCTAATAGAGTTTCCTTGTTTTATTCGTGATTCCAGAGTTCTAATACGACCTTTTTGAGTTTTACTTATTTTTGCTTTAACTTCATCAGTAAAAACTATTCCCTTATGTCCTTTTAATGCTTTACCAATATTTCTTTTATTTTCCTCAGATAACTTTTTTCCTTTATGGGAAAGGCTCATTTTTTTCTTAATTTCTTCACTCCATTTTTTACCTTTATTCCAAGTAATTTCTGTTAAGAATCTTTTTTTTTGACCCGTACTCATATTTTTAATTGCCCTTTTTGAATAATGTTTCATTTGTTTGGTGAAAAATATCGTTGCTCTATAATTTGGGGAGCTCCCACATTCTTTTCCTGTGCTTCATAAACCTTAACTTGTGCGTTTACTAATTGTTGTGATTGCATAGCTTTACTAACTACTAAATAAACTATAGAGCCACCTGTAATTGCAAATAATATAAGTGAACCTATTACAAATATCTTTAGTTGTTTCAATATACTTTTGTCTATCATAGTAATCTCTTGTCAGCTCTTTTTTTACTAACCTTTATAATTATCTGCGTAATTCTCGTATTCTTCTACTGTCATTGGCGTTGTTGGTTTAGGAGGATTCATCCAATCTATGTACTCACACCCTGTTTTTTGTTTAGTTAGTGCATTATATCCGCCATTCTCACAAGGTCTAAACTCTTTATTAGTAGTCTTACTTATCTTTTTAAGTAAATATCCTGTTTTACAAGTAGGGCATTGTATTTTGTTACCGTCTTTGCCTACAGCGTATTCTTTTTCTTTCTTTGTAAATCCTCCACCCATTCTTTGTTCGTTAGGTGTCCAGCCATTATCCAAACACCACGTTTCAAATGTTACCATCATCGGGATTATCTCTTTACCATCATTACCTCTCATGGTGTAACTCCAATTAAATCCTTTAGGGCTTTTGACATTGGTAAATGCCACTACTGGGGCTTCTGTATTTGTTTTATCTTTATTATCCATATTATTTTTTCATTTCTTCAGCCATACGCATTAAGTATTCTGCGTTTGATTGTACGTTTCTTGCTTCTTTGAATAGTGTTTTGGGTGTAATCATTGAAAGTCTGGCTATTGCTATTAAATGGTCATATAGCAATTGTTTTTCAGCTTCACGATTTATGATAGCTAAATTTCTTTTTCTATTTATTAATTCTTTTATTTTGTTTAACATATTTTCTATAAAATCCTCTGGCTAGTATTCTAACTATAAATCTCATAAGTGTTACTGCATAAACTCGTGATAATGAAAAATATACTTTGTCTTTACATATTCTAAACTCTTTTAAATCCTCGTCAAATTCAAACTCTATATATTTTAGTTTCCTAGTTATTATCATTCTTGGTTATGTCAACAAACATCAGACAATTGGGCTTTCTACATATAAATCTATAAACATCTATTATTGGTTCAACCTGAGAACTAGACCCAGTTTGTTTTTGTCTAGTAAATCGTTCTATATACATTAAATCATGTTTACAAACTTTTTTATTTTTCATAGCTCTTTTTCTTTTTATCTCCACTTAATGCGGTTGCGTATCAGTTATTAAACCTCAACCCTTCCGCCTTAGCTAGAGATAAACTCTAGCCTTTTTCCTGTACCCTAAGACTAAAATCACTATACAGAACTTTACAGAACTTGTCAACTATATCTTAGTATATCTTTCTAGGTCGGACTTCATTATTTTCTACTCTTTTAATCCAATTACAGTTTGCACATAATATTTGGTATTTACCTGGTGCTTCTTTTATCATCTTTTTGTAGTATTTTGTTATTTCTTTGCTACCTCCACCGTTTATATGGTCTATCTGCAAAGCTCTTAAATCTGAGAATCCACATCTATTACATTTTCCTCCCAACTCTTCAATAAGAACTTTACGATATTTAATTCTTTTGTTTCTTATATTGTCATAATTTGGTTTTGAATGGATGTTGTTTATTAATTGGTGTGCCCTCTGACGAGAAAAATGAAGTATTTCTGCTATCTCACTATATTTTTTACCAGATAATCTTAATTTAATTGCTTCATCTCTTTTACTCATAATATATGTTGACATAATAGCTTTGTTTTGTCAATTAAACTACATCAGCCTTGCTTTTTCTCTCTTTTTATTTGTTGGTATCCACAATACTATTTAACATATTATGGATACTTCAAATGTCCCACTATCAGGACTTTTCAAGGTGTTAAATTCTCCTTACAGTCATCACACCAGTATTCCCAGATATAATCATCTGGTCCGTCATACTCCGCCCATTTGTGAGTATTTTTACTCCCACAATTAGGGCATATAAATCCCCCTTCGTTTACACCCGTTTCAGCCATCTCGGCTCTTTCCTTGCTCTCGTTCTCTTCTTTTTCCTCTTTTTCTGTTACTTTAGGTGTTCTAAAATCCTCTGCTGTACTTCCAGCCTCTTCTGGTTTGTTGCTATCATAATCCATTTGTATCACCCCCTTTATGTGTTTCTTTGTATATCTCTCTGGCTAAATCTATTCCATCTGTTTTTCCCTGTAGATAAATAGTTACCATCTTTTTTTCTTCGGATAATACTCCAACCCATGAGAGTTTTACTTTTTTAATAGCTTCTACTGCTTTGTTATATTCTTTCTTTTCTTCCATGTGGTTTCTCACCTCTTTTCAATGTGCCTCATATTTTCATAATATGTATATGAGGCTGTTTTCCTGTTTTAGTTCTTAAAGATTTATTTTTTCTACTTCTTTTCCTTCAATCCACCCATCAATTTCGGGCATTTCTCCATCATCCAATTTATCGTTTAGTATCTTATATGCTTCTTCTTCGTTTTTTGCTTCTATTTCCATAGATAAAAAGCCTACACTTTTTGCTGATATGATATAACTTTTCATATATTTATACTCCTTCCTATTTTAGTTTTAATTGCTGTTACCTCGTATTACTACCAAGTAACAGTATTAAAACTAAACCGAGCAATCAATATCTTCATCAAGTTTGATAGCCTCGTTTAGAAACTTCTTAAATTCTTTGTACTTATTGTCAAAGTATTTTTGAAGTTTTGCTCTTGTACAACCTTTTTCCCATTCTGATAAGTTTATCTTTTTAACATTTTTCTTAAAAATTGGCTCTCTCTTTTTAAGTTCTGCTAATAGTTCCTTTGCTCTACTAGGTAATAAAATACCTTCTTCTGATATAAAATCATTGTGCCAATAACTCAAATCAAATTTATTTAGTAGGTTTGTGTCATTGTAACTATCCCTGAAATATCCTCTTGATGACATTTTATCCCAATAATAACTAACCTTCTTTTGTGCTGATATATGTTGTTTACTATCACTAGGAAATGTATTTCTAACATCAACCCATTTATCAAATAAATCTTGATATTTTGTCCTATTCTTTTCGTATATATTATGTATATATAAATCTGCACCCATAATTCTCACCCCCTTTTAATTCTTAAGTTTTCTTTACAACTAACACATATTCCTTTAATTGCTTCTAGTGGAGAAGTAAACACTTTGTTAGATTTGCATTTTTTGCATTGTTTAATTATGAAGCCTTGATTTTTAGCAACTAATTTACCTTTATATGTAGTATGTAAATTATCTATTTTCATATAAGTATTATTAAACTAATTAAAACTATAATTATTGTAAATATCACATCAAGATACATATCCCCTTGAATTGGTAACAAGCTATAACGTCTAAGCCATTGATGTAATTTAATCTTCATATATTTTTAGTGAACTTCAATAAGTATTTTTTGTTAAATCGTGGACTACATTTGCCACAAGATATTCTAGTCTTTCTATTAGCTTGATAGGTATAATTACAATGTTTGCAATTTACTGTATATAATGCTTTAGGGGTTTTAACATCTGAATTCGTACATCTTGTAGGACTTGCACCTATACATTGAGCTATCTCTTGCCAATCCTTGCCATGATGACTAAATCGCGGGGCTAGTGCGTGAGCTATTTCGTGAAGCAATGTATCAGTGTTAACCTCATCTGAATTTATATCGATTAATAGTTTAGACATTGTAATTGTTTTGGTGGCTCGATTACAATTGCCGAAAAGATTAACCGCCATTCCATATCTGAAAGACCAATCAGATAAGCCGTATATTTCAAAAAGCTCTTGAGCTAGAATATTTATATCTGTATTCATATCTATACTAGGAATTATAGGCTTAATAAAAATCCTGTCAATAGCATTATCTATATCAATATATATCATTTAGACCCAAATACATTAAAAATGCTATAATTCAATAGAAAGGGCATGGATAAAAGAAAAAAAAGCTTGACTATTAAAGAGAGAGCGTTTGTTAGGAATTTAACTAACGGGAGAAATATTACTGAGAGTGCTATTCTGGCGGGGTATTCTAATAAGACCGCTAGTTCTATTGGTAGTCAGTTATTGCAAAAGACTAAAATAATCAAGGAATTAGATGATGTAGGTCTATCAGATAAGGCTATTGCTAAAGGATTAAGGGTTAATTTCGAGGAAGGATTAGGAGTAAAAGCTACAGCCGACACTAGTTTGAAAGCTACAGAGCTTATATTACGCTTAAAAGGTTATCTGTCCAAAGATACCGAAGCCACCACAACGAATAATCAGACTATCTACATAAATGAGCTGAATAACCTATCAGATAATGAATTACAAGACCGTTTAAATGGACTACAAGAGGTCGTAGGCACAGAGGTCAAGTAGTATTCAAGCCTATAATGTAATACAGTTGATTGATAAACACGGGTTTTGTCCTACTCTCATGCCTAGTGCTATATATCATGTATTACCCTATAGCATAGCAACAAGGTCAGGCGTGGCTAGTATGTGTCGTACATTGGTAATTGTTGTGCGACGTAGTAACTACAATCATGCCTAGACAAGCATTACCTACCCCCCATACACCCGATTGCTACGTTATTAAATTAATATAAGTACTCTAATTAATACGCTACATTTTTTTTAACCTAAATTCCCTAGACTACTAATATCACTTATTAGAACTATGAAGAACTCTATTCCTAAAAATTAGCGAAATATTTTTTTAGAAGTAAGTTTGCTGTAACCTTTTGTGTCATCTTTAACTTTAGGAGTAATTTTAAATTGTTTGCGGATTATGTCTATCTCTTTATCAGTAAGTACTGGTTCATGTTTCTTTACTTCTTTTTTTTGTTTTGCGAAAATAAATGGATACTTACACTTTATTTTAGTTGTAGTAGGTCTAAAGTCTTGCATATGTTGTTATTATACTGTAGTTATGTAGTTATTAAATCCCTGAGAACTCATACCCCCTACCCCTTTCAGAGTAAAGTGAGTCTCAGAGAAATCCCCGAGAGCTTCTCTTCCTGTAGCCGAGAAGCAGGCATCAACCCATCAGTTAGTTACCACGCAAGGTGTGCCGCTTTGCACGGCTTTATAAGTCCCTTCTGATTCCTAGGACTAAAAAATATATTCAATGAATTAGGAAATGCGGAAATTGTTGCGGAGATTGACTTGCTGTGGTATAATGTATTCATAGATTTGAAACATCTTAATAATAATCTTTACTGACTTAATTGTCAACAAGAGATTTTTTGAGGAGCTAGAGATAGCTCCTTTTTTTGTGGTAAAATAAGGATATGAGTAAATTGCGTGATGAGGAAAGAGCTAAACGCACACTTCAAGAAAACAATGATATTCTGTTGGAGATAGGAAAGAGTGGTAAAAAAGGAGATGATGCTTTTAAAGAACACACTAAACTAGAAGAAAAGATAAGTAAAGTAAAAAGAGATATTGTTTTAGAAGGAATGGACAAAAAGAAAGAAACACTCTATTACCACAAATACTTATCAGACCTTCTTCTTAATAGAATTATAACTACAATTGATATAACTAGTGGATGGACAATAGAAACAATGCCTAGCGAGAGGGGTGTAGTCATGGAACTTAAAAGTCCCGATGGAAGGATGTTTCGCTCAGCCTTCTTAGCTACAAAAGACCCATACTTAGATTTAAATGCTATAGATAACTTTGCAATTAGAGCTGACGCTACTATAGAAAGGATTAAAAGTGAGCATATTATCCACCCCTAGAGTAACTAGTAATTTTAGAAAGATTCCAGAGCCTCCGACTCCTCCAGTACTGACGAAACATGAAGAGTTAGTTGCTAAGGTATTAGAGTTAGAGGCAATCAAAAAGGTGATGGAAAAAAGGTCTTACTTAAAAGACTTGTATAAGTTTAATACAGAGATAATGCAGGTAGAAGGAGAAAACCGAGAACAACCGTTATCAGCCTTTCATAGAGAGTTGTGTGACTTCGTAATGAAAGAGAAGTCTAATAAACAACTTATTTTAGTCCCCAGAGCTCATCTTAAAGCATTAAAGACAAATGGAACAAAAATACTTACCCCTGAAGGTTTCAAAAGATATAAGGATTTAAAAGTTGGTGACGAAGTAATTGGTGGCGATGGTTTGGTAACGAAGATTAAAGTTGTTCACCCAAAATCTAAAATGGAACTCTACAAAGTAACTACCAATGATGGAAGAGAAATAGTCTGCAACGAAGAACATTTGTTCAAAGTTAGAGTTATGGCTAACGACAAAAAGTGGAAGATACAAAAACTTGGTTGGATTATGAAGAGATATTCAAAAGAGAGGTTTGATAAAAGAAGAAACAAAACCTATCTAGAACATTCTGTCCAATTAAAACCAATACCTTTTATTTCAAAAGAAATAGAATTACCGATTGACCCCTATACACTGGGTATGTGGTTGGGTGATGGACATAGTGCAGGTTCAAGGGTTACATCTGTTGACCCAGAAGAATTTGAATATAGTAGTTTTAAATGGGAAAAACGAAGCAGTAAGTATCTATATGATACACATGGATTACAAAAACTCTTGAGAATTAATAGTTTGTTGAATAATAAACATATACCAGAAAAATATTTAATCTCTAGTTATAAACAAAGATTGGAACTTTTAAGAGGACTTATGGATACAGATGGAACTTGTCATTGTCAGGGGGGAATAGCTTATTTTAGTAATACAAATTACAGACTGATTAAAGATATTGTAAGTTTAATTAGAAGTCTTGGTGGTGTAGCAATGGTTTGTAAGGTTGATATGTGCGTAAATGATTTACCATATGATACATGGACGGTTTCAGTAAAACTACCCAATAATGAAAATCCTTTTAACTTAAAAAGAAAAGTTAAACAATACAAAGGATTAAAAAGAGAGTTAACAATAAATATTGTCGATATAGAAAAAGTTGATGATGATATTGCTAATTGTATAACTGTTGAGTCTGATGATGGAATGTTTGTTTCCGATGACTATTTCCCAACACATAATTCAACTGTAGTAACAGTAGCTTATTCACTCCTCCGTATTGCACAGGACCCCTCTGTGCGTATCTTAATAGCTAATGCTACTTTTGACATGGCTTGTTCATTTCTAGGTCAGATTAAAAAACACTTACAAAATAACGAGAAGTTTAAGGAGTACTATGGAGACCTAGCAACAAATGCTGAGAAGTGGTCGGAAAACATGATTACAGTTCCTAAGGTTTTTAACTACAAGAAGAAAGAAGCAACAGTTACAGCTTATGGAGTAGGAGGAAACTTAGTCTCTCAACATTACGATGTAATTATTATGGACGATGTAGTCAACAGGGACTTTATTAATACCGCTGAACAAATAGATAAAACTATTCTCTTTTACAAAGATGCACTAGACCTATTAGAACCTGATGGAAAGTTAATTGTTATTGGAACTCGTTGGGCTGATGCCGACCTTTATGGTTGGATAATGGACAAAAGTAATCCAGACAGAATTTATGAGGGGTTTGAGGTATTCTTAAAACAGGCATATACAGGAAATCTGGAAACTGGTGAAGATTTAAAACTATTATTTCCTGAGAAGTTCACACAGGAATATTTGATTGATTTAAAAAGAAACAAGGGACCACTAGAATTCGCTAACCAGTGGATGAATGACCCAATGCCTTCAGAGGAAGCTAAGTTTAAACCTTTCTGGTTTAAGAATGTATTAGAAGATGAGTTAAAGTGGAGAGAAATTAATTACTTTACTTGTGTAGACCCCGCAATAGGTCAACTAAAACACTCAGATAGAACCGCAATTGTTACAATTGGAGTAGACCAATTCAATAATTGGTTTATTGTAAACATTATATGGGAGAAGTTACTCCCTAATGAAATAATAGACCACATATTTGCTAACTGGGAGCATTTTCAGCCCCGTAAGGTGGGTATAGAGATGGTTGCATACCAAAAATCGCTCCATTACACCATAATTGACGAGATGAGACGTAGAAACATTTACCTACCTGTTGTAGAATTAAAAGCGAGTAGGTCGAAAGAAGAACGTATTGAAGGATTGGTTCCTAGATACGCTAATGGTAGTGTTTATCACTTGCAACAATGTCCTTATAGGGCAGAGTTAGAAGATGAATTACTAAGGTTTCCTAGAGGGAAACATGATGACATAATAGATGCACTAGCATATATGAATCAAATAGCTCATCAGGCAAGAGAAAATAAACCTAAATGGACCAGAGATTCAGAAGATAGACCGAAAAGAGGATACCTATATTAAAGTAACAACAAATGGCATACAAATTAAATAAATCAGAACCAGCAATAAGGAAAAGTTATAACCCTTCAGACGAGCAGTTAAAGGTTAGAAAACACGTCTATGACCGCTACTCCAGTATGAAAGATAAAAGAGCCGACTTTGATAAGGATTGGGATAAGTGGATGAAACAGTGGGATGGTTTTAGACAAAATAGAAAGTCAGAAGACTGGAAATCCAATATCAATATTCCAATGACCGCTTCAATAATAGAGGCAATGTTAGCTGAACTTAATAATCAAGAATTAAAGCCGTGGGTTTTGCCTCGTGGCTCGGAAGATGAGGGTAAGGCCACAGTAATGAATGCAATTCTTGATTTTACATGGGATACAGCTAAATCTGATGTTGCTTTAATGGAAATTATTAAAGATGCCTTAATTATTGGTACTGGTATAGGTCAGGAATACTTCTGGAGAGAACCGAGAACCTTAAAAGACTCAAAAGGTAACGAAAACAAGGTACTAGAATATGATGATTGTTACCTTGAACCAGTTAAAGCTGAAGACTTTTATGTAGACGAGAAAGCTAGGAGTTTTTCAGGTCCTTACGGAGCAAGGGACGCAATAAGGCGTTATATCATGGATTATGATGACTTTAGAACCTTCTTTACTGGTAAAAAGTGGAACCCATTCAATGCTGCACAACACGTTAAGCCAGGAGGAGATACTAATTACTATGAATATTATAAACCCCCAGAAAGATTAGAGCATGACCATGAAGTAGAAGTTTTGTGGTATTGGAATAAACCAGAGGATTTACTGGCAATAGTTGCTAATGACGTTTTAGTTTATTCTGGTCCTAATATCTACAAACACAAACAACTTCCTTTCGTTAGGGTTATAGATGTTTTAAGACCTCATCATTTCTACGGTAAGGGTGAACCAGAACTTCTAGAGAGCCTTCAAGAGGAAAACAACACTTTAAGAAGAATGATTATAGACAGAAATCATTTAGATATTGATAAACCAATACTTGTCTCAGACACCTTAACAATGGAAGATGAGGATGCCATCGCTAGACCACACGGAATTATCCCTGTGGGTGATGTAAACGCTGTTAAACCATTAGAATACTCTGATATACCTCTTTCAGTCTTTAAGTCGTTAGAGCTCTTAGTAGATGACAAGGTAAGAATAACTGGAATGGACGAAAGACAAATGAGTGTCCAGAAAGCAGGAACCGCAACTGAAGCTGCTATCTTAAAAGAAGCTACTCTTAAAAGACTTGGTTTAAAGATTTGGCAGATTAAAAATGATACCTTGGTTGACCTTGGAAAGTTAAGGGTTTCTAACATTATTCAATTCTATTCTGAACCAAAGATTAAAGAGATTGTTGGAGAAGAAGAAGTAGCTAGAGCACAGGCAAAAGGAGTAATTATTTCTAAAGGTGGAAAGAAATTTGAAACTTCATATCGTTCTATAAGACTTCAAGACCAAAAACTTGAGATGGATAAAACCAATAATCCTAAGATTGTTCCAACTAGAGGAACTACCTTCTTTGACGCAAAACCTTCATTCTTTACTCCTACTCATGGTGGATATGATATTCGTTACAAGGCAACATCAAGTCTTCCTATATCTAAACCATTAGAACAACAAAAGGCTGACGAAATGTATGACAGACTATCTATGAATGAAACAGTAGACCAATGGAAACTTGCGGAGTTCTTAATTGAGAGTAGAGATAAGGTTCCAGAAGACTTTAAGATTCAACAGCCAGGACAAAAAGATGAGATTAAACTTCAATCAATGATTGACCTTGCTGGGGTAGAAAATGACGAGATGATGAGAGGCAACAAAATAGGACCTACTCCTTATGCCTCACCAGTTCATACTGAACAACACGTTACTTTTATGAAATCCGAGAAATTTAAGAAAGATGTCCCAGTTGAAAATAGTGAACAGATACTACAAATATTCTCAGACCATGTAATGGGAGAAGTAACAGCACAAACAGCAAGAGGTGAAGCTGGTGGAGCTTCTTCAGATGGAGGTTCGGCAGTACCCCCAGGTAATGAAGAAGCCCCAGCACCTTCAGAAGAAGGTAATATGGAAACAGTAGTGCCAGGTAGAATGATGGGTGGAGATGAAGTTCCAAGTGGTATGGCTGGAGCAAATAGTGGTGTACAAACTGGTAGAAAAGTATGATTAAACTATCACAACAACATAAAGACGGAATAAGAACCTTAATGGGTAGAAAAGAGTTTGCTGCATTTGCAGACTTCTTAAAGGTACAGATGAACAACATAGGAGTAATAGAATGGACAAGAACAGACTCACTTGACCCACAACTTGCTATTAAAAAAGCTAAGTTTGAAGGAAAGATAGAAATGATTAAAGAACTGTTTGATACTTTTAAAGTCGCTTCTAAGGGTAAAGAGGAGGACAAAGAAGATGACAGCGACTGAACAGTATGTCTCTAATGCTTTAAGAGAACAGGGAATATACTCGCCTCAAATGTTAGCCTACGCAATGGCTACTATTCAACACGAAACTGCTGGGACAATGTTACCTATAAGAGAATACGGTGGACCTCAACAGGCACAAAAACTTGGATATTCGGGAGGAAAAAACTATTATGGTAGAGGATATATTCAACTAACCCACGACTATAATTACAAAGATATTGGTAGAAAAATAGGTATGGGGGATAATTTATACAATAATCCAGACCTTGCATTAGAACCAGAAATAGCAGCTAAAATACTAGCAGTTTTCTTTAAAGAAAGAGGTGTCGCCAACAAAGTAAAACAGGGCGACCTTGTAGGAGCCAGAAGACCAGTTAATCCAGATAATAAAGGTAACATGATAGCTAATTATGCTAACCAGTATTTACAAAAGTATCAAAATGGAGAATATACACAGACACAAGCCCCGAAGGTGCAAAATACCACTGAAAGTCCAGTTAATAAAGCTCTAAATAAAATGAAGAGTACTTTTAAGGTAGGTGAGGTAAGGGCTTACGAGACACCTTATCAACAAATGAGTTCTAACAATAATCAAAGACAAAGTGTTATGAGACAATCGCAACCCCAATATAATCAATATGTAGTTAAACCAGGAGATACTTTAAGTGGAATTGCCAGACAGTATTTAGGTAATGCAAACGCTTACGGACAGATAAGTGGATACTCTAGCGGAAATCCTAATTTAATCAGGGTAGGTGAAGTTCTTCGTTGGTAAGCACTCCATTTGAAACTTCATTTGGCACTTCATTTGACAGATTGATAATTTATGTTATAGTTTAATTGTTAATTTCCATACCCAATGGATAACACACTCGAAAGGGGGTGAATCTAGGATAATATGGCAGATAAAAATAACGAAGTCCCTTCTGATACTCCAAAAACAGAAGACAAGACAGACAATGGAGACGCACTTAAAAAGCAGTTGAAAGATTTGACTGGTGGTAAGTTTGATACACCAGAAGAATTAGCAAAGGCTTATAAGGAATTAGAGACTAAGCTCGGAGAACAGTCTAACGAGATTAAATCCGTTAGAGAGTTTATGTCAGTAGCTGAACCAGTGTTTGAAGTCATAAAAGGGGACGAAAACTTATTCAAGACTATTGATGAAAAACTCCGCAGTCCAGAAGTCGATTCTGATAAAAAAGCCGATGCAAAAGATAAGGTAATTGACCAAGAGGAAGTTAAGTCTACCACTCGTGATATGCTGAGAATGCAATTCGAGAGCAGACATAATTTTTCTAAATTGCCTGCCGATGAGCAGCGAAAATTACGAAACCTATTAGGTAAAGAAATTTTAGAGCTCACGGGCACGGATTTTGAACACACTGATTTGCGGCGTTTGAATCCAGTCTTGGAGAAGGCTTACACTTTGGTGAAAAGTGGAATAACAGACAAATCAACGCAAGAAGCGTTAGCTGAGGTCGAGAAAGCTGATGAAGGAACGATTTCTTCTTTACCATCTTCGGGTGGTAAAACAGAAAAAGTACTTTCTGAAAAGGAAGCGTCAGTGGCCGATAAGCTAGGCCTTACTAGAGAGCAATACCTCTCAGGTAAGAAGTAACTCTTGCAAATGTGAAAAGCTAATAACTGAAAGGTTTAAAAGAATATGGCAAGTTCAGCGGATGTCAAGGGTTTTGTTTATAAGAAACACCTTGAACCTGGCGTGTCTAATCCAGCAACCATTGAAGTTACTTTAGCCAATAGTGAAGGTCCACTTACCATTGGAGACGCAGTTCAATGGACATCTGGTTATCTTACTACTGCAGCAACAACCGAAGCAGTTCTTGGAATCTTAGTTGGTTTCAGAACAGCATCAGGTGAAAATATTTTCAAAACAAAGGAAGACCATGGGGCCACTTTGTCAGGTGAAGATACATTGACTGCAGCAGCCGATAACACCACTGTACATAAAGTTAAGGGCGTAGTCATCGTAGATGACAAAGCTCTTTTCTTAAACACAGCAGATAGTACATTAACCGCAGCTGAGGTCGGAACTTATTTCGACACAGCAGCAGGCTCCGACCAAGTCACGGGTTCAGGTTCTGGCACAATATGTCAGTTCCAACTTGTTGAGTTGGTTACGGTTGATGACGAAGGAAATGCTGATGATGACGCAGGTCTATTCAGAATTTCAGAATCTCAACTTGGTTGGGTGGGAGCATAAGAAAGGAATAATCTAATATGTCAGCATTACGCGACAATTTTGGAGATTTACTAGAACCAGGTCTAAGGAAAATCTTTGATGATAAATTCAAAGAAATTCCAGAGGTCTACTCTAGTATTTTTCATGTAGATAATTCTTCGGTTGACGTTGAAAGAGACTCAGCTATTACTGGATTCTCTCTAGCAGAGGAAACAGCAGAAGGCGGAGCAATTCAATATGAAAACCCAGTACAGATGTACGATGTTTCTTATGTACATAAAAAGTACACTAAAGGATTCAAAGTATCTGAAGAGTTGATGGAAGACGATAGATATTCTATCATCAAAAAGAAACCAGCAGCATTAGCCAGAACAATGCGAAGAACTTCTGAGTATCTCGCAGCAAATGTATTTAATAACGGATTTTCGTCAGGCACAGGGGGCGATGGAAAATATCTATTTTCTGTTTCTCACACTAGAGCCGATGCAGGTACCGCCCAAAGCAATGCTTCTGGGTCTGGTATCACATTAACCGAAACCAATTTGAATACAGCACTTCTCGCTATGAGAAGCCAATTGGATGATAAGGGTATGAAAGTCGGTATGAAAGCCGATACCTTAATCGTTCCAGCGGCCCTCGAGAAGACAGCTGCAGAAATTACTAACTCTTCATTGCGTTCAGGAACAGCAAATAACGATTCAAACTACTACAAAGGAATGTTGAAAGTTATAGGTTGGGACTGGTTGTCTTCAAGTACCGCATGGTTCTTGATGGATAGCACGCAACACGAGTTAAACTATTTCTGGAGAGTACGACCAGAGTTCAAGCAGGATAATTCATTCGATACGGGCATGGCCTTGTTTAAAGCAAGGATGAGATGTTCGCAAGGATGGAGTGACTGGCGTGGTGTTTGGGGTTCAGCAGGTGATGGAGCATCTTACACATCGTAAGATAATCTATAGTAGCAATGGGGTTTAAGCGGAAACCTTACAAAAGAAGTTAAACTAAATAACCAAAGCCGAAAAGTATTGAGAAAGTAGGAGTAAGTTATTAAAGAAACACCGCTTACCGCAAGGTAACTTGCAAGTTTTGTATAAGGTATTTACAATTATAATAGATTAAAAAATGGGATTAACAAATTTCACAGGACAAATAGGTGGTTCAACCCACAAGATTAGAATAAGACAGGTAGCTCCTACCAGTCCTACTCCTATTGCTGGGGACCAATATTTTGATACTACACAATCAACTCTTTATGTTTATGATGGAACTACATGGTGGGGTGCAGCCGCAGGTACATCAACATCTACTTCTACTTCTTCGACATCTAGTTCATCTAGTTCGTCAAGCACTTCTACTTCGACAACTAGCACCAGTTCTAGCTCGTCTATTTCAACGTCAACTAGTACTTCATCAACATCTACTTCTACATCAAGTACATCAACGTCTAGTACGAGTTTAAGTACATCGTCAACAAGCACATCAAGTACAAGTAGTTCTACCTCAACTACAAGTACATCAAGTTCAAGTACTAGCACGACATAGTATAATTAAAAGAATATGGGGATAACTAATTTAGACATACATACAGGAAAAACAAAAAAATGGAGAATACAGGCAGCTGCACCAACTACTCCAACAGTAGAAATTGCCGATGTTTATGTAGATAGTTCAACTGGAAGCGAAGCATTAGCAATTTATAGTATTTCAGGTTGGTTATATCTATCATTACAAGTATGAGTACAGATTTTACAGAACTAAGGTCTCAATCAACACAAGTAGATACTGCAACATCAGCACCTACTGGTGTAGATTTATATGAAGGAAGAACATATTTTGATACCTCTTCTGGAAAATTATATGTTTATGTAAACGGTTCATGGAGATACACACAAATGACTTCCACTTCTACTTCCTCTACATCTAGTTCGTCTAGTTCGAGTTCAACGTCTTCTACCTCAACTTCTAGTACTAGTACATCTAGTACTTCAACATCAATAAGCACATCTAGTACATCAACCAGTACTACACTTTACTAAAGTGATATACTAAAGAAAAAGAGCTATGAAAGTAATAGTAAACAAGGAGAAAAAAGAATTGTCTTTTGATTTTGATGGTAAAACTTACACTTTTGGTGTATCTAAATCTCCAATTAAAGTGAGTGATGAATTGTTTAATTACTTATCAACTACCGTCCCTCTAGCTTTTGATTTTACTCCAGAATATAAAAAAGATACTCCAGTATTAGAACCCACAATTGTAGATACTAGAACTAAATTCTCTAATGCTAATTTTGGAATACAATCAAAAAAATTAGATATGAATTATGATGTAACTCCTAAAACCCAAGATAAGTCTTTTGAAGGCGAAGTAAAAGGTCCAGCTTTTTATGGTCCTGGTTTGCAAGATGATACACCATAGAATATAATTAAAATATGAACGCAATAAGTCAAAATTTTTCAGCATTTCAAGAAGATGTCTCTACATTAGCAGCTGGTTCAACCATTGTTGCACAACCTTGTAGAGTATTTTCAATAACAGCTACCGTTGAAGCTGACGGAGACCCAATAATATCAATTTCTGATTCAGAAGGTTATAATCCCACTTATAGGTTTGAAAAAATAGTTTTATCTGCTGAAACTAAAACACACACAATAACATATCCTACAGGAAAATACTGTGCTCGTGGTGTATCAGCCACATCAAACAGGGCATCTGTAGATATTAGTGTTATTTACGAGTAAAGAGCAGATTGCTCTAACAACCAGAATAGTTGTATGAATAAAAAAAGAGTTGCGATTTTTACGAACTTTAGCAGTTACAGCGAGGCTTACAGCCTCAATCGTGTTGTCCAAAACCAGATTAGGATGTTAGTTGACCACGGATATAAACCAGTGGTTATTGTCGGTATGAATTTCCAACCTGTTCAAGACTATGCAGACCCAGCAGTAGATTTAAGAAGAATACCAGATGTCCCAGTATCTAATAATGTAGAGATGGATTCGACATTTGACCAAGATGTTACTTCTCTTGAAAAGGCTCTCTCTTCTGCCTTAGAAGATGTAGATGTTGTTTTAACCCACGATATAATTTACCAACCAGCTTGTGTAAAACACTTAGTAGCAGCCAAACGCATAGCAGAGAGAAGACCAGATTTACGTTGGCTCCATTGGATTCACTCAGCAACCAGTCCTTATACATTACAGAACCTCCGTCCATTGTTTGTAGATGAGTATGCTAATATCATATCTAAAAAGTTCCCCAACTCATTTTATGTATTCTTTAATCATTATTCCATTCCTAGAATTGCGAATAACTTCAAAATAGACGACCAAGACGTAAAAATTGTTCATCACCCAACAGATATTAAAAAGTTCTTTAAGATAGAGGACGAAAGTTGGGATTTGATAGTTAAAAAAGATATTCTTTCAGCTGATGTAATTTGTACCTATCCTATTAGACTTGATAGAGGTAAGCAGGTAGAAAAAGTAATAAAAGTAATATCTTCTCTCAAACACCTGGGGAATTCAGTTAGACTAATAATTGGAGACTTTCATTCAACAGGTGGGGATAAAGTAGATTATAGAGACGAACTTAAAAAGATTGCTAAGGAGTGGGAACTTACAGATGATGAAATAATTTGGCTTTCGGAACAAAAGGCGGACTGGAATGTAGAAGTACCATACGAAGTTATTTCTGATTTTATGAGAATATCTAATGTTCTAGTTATGCCTTCAGTTTCGGAGAGTTATTCACTTATAGCACAAGAAGCTGGTCTATCAGGAGTCGCAGCTGTAATGAATAGAGATTTTCCACCATTTAGAGACATATTTGGTTGGGCTCCTCACCAAGCACCATTTAGTAGTAATATTAATGCTCTGACAGGGTTAGACGGTGATACTGAAACAAAGGTTGACAATGAGCCTGATTTTTACCTAGGTATTGCTAGAGTGTTACAATATGAGTTGAAAAACGATAGAACTTTAGTATTAAAGACAATGCTTAGGAAAGAAAGAAATATGCACAATATTTTTGTAAATGAGTTAGAGCCACTTTTTGAATTTGAACCAAAGGAGAAAGATGGATGATGCGGTAATTATTGGATTTGGAGTAGTAGGAAAGGCAACCGCTAAGGCTTTTGATATTCCTTGGCATTTTGACCCACTAGATTCAAACATAACTTTAGAGGAAGCTAGTAAGAAACAATTTATAATCTTCTGTACTCCTACTCCTACTGACTCTAGAGGTAAACAAAAAGGTGTAGACATAATTGACGGGTATATTAAACAGTTAAAAGAATACGGTGGTAGAAACATATTTATTATTAGGTCTACTGTTCTCCCTGGAACTACTAAACACTTAGCTACCGAAAACGATGTAATGGTAGGGTTTTCTCCAGAGTTTCTTTCAGATGACACAGCTGAAAAAGATGCTTGTAATCCAAAATTTGTGGTAATAGGTGCAGATGATGTACCGACAAGAATTGCTATGAGTAACCTTTGGAAGAAGTTCCAACATACTAATTTTGTGGTTACTGATACAGTTACTGCTGAAATGATTAAATATACCTTCAACTTGTTCTTCCTAATGAAAGTAATCTTTGCTAACCAGATGTATGATATTTGTCAAATTAACGGAGCTGACTATAACACACTTAAAGAAGCACTATACTCACATCCTTGGGGAACACACCACCATTTGAAACCCATACATAAGGGTGGTAGAGGCGGTGGTGGTAAGTGTTTCCCTAAGGATGTTAAAGCGTTTTCTAAGTATTCCAATCTTAAATTATTTAAAGTTATAGATGAACTTAATGATGAGTACTTACAGGCAAGTCACAAAGATTAATGGCAGGAGCATCACCACTAACTAAAACTAATGCCCTAGAATGGCACGAGAGAATGGAACTTAAAAAGTATGCTATGGCACACAATTATTTTCCTGAAAGAAATTATAAATATATGACACTTACAGATTTTGTTAAAGAGTTTTTAAGAAGACTTAGAGAGGGAGAAGATGCCTAAATTCAGCATAACATCGCCAGTCTGGATTGACCGTGATGCACCAGAGAATAAAAGGCAACCTCGTTACGAGATGTTTTTAAGGGCTGCTAACTCAGTTTTTGGTCAAACTTATAAGGATTTTGAGTGGGTTATTGCGGATGATATAAGTACTCCTCCAGTAGAGGAGATTTTAGAAGAGAATAACAACTTCACTAGACCAGAAGGAATGAAAGTAAAAATTATCAGACTTCCAGAAAAAGGTGGAAGAATTATTGCCAGAAATGCGGCAATGAAAGCGGCAACTGGTGACTGGATATGCTGGTTTGACTCAGATGACGAACTCTCCTCAATATACTTAGAGGCACTAAGTCATGCTATAGATACCTACCCAGAATTTAAAGTCTTTAACTTTAATCATCTTGTTTTCCATTACAACTACGATACAACAGTCAGAAAGTTTATGAACATGGAAGTGCAAGGTAAAGAACCTTTTGGGTCTGGAAATATAGGGGCTGGAGCATTCGTTTTCCATAGAAGTGTTTATGAAGAAATAGGTTCAATGCCAGAAGTCGGTCTTTGGGACTTTGCAAAGATATTTTTTGAGAAACATCCAGAAACGATGAAGTTTTTTGAAAGTTCAGAACATCCAGGGCAGTATAATTCACTTGGAAATCCCCACGGAGATGACTATTATTATTTTTATGAAATAACAAGAAGGTTTGATGTTAAATATCTTAACACGGCATTATATTTTGTTCATAGTCGATTCGGACATAGATGGCCTGAAGAACCAGAAATAGAAGGTAATATGGGAGATAAACCAGAATGGGATTCAAATAATAGGTAATATGACAAATAAACATAAAAGACATATCAGTGAGGCATTAAGAGGTAACCCTAAAGTTACTGGAAGAGCCTCGACTCCAGAAGCAGAATTAAGAAGAAGAGAAAAGATTGGAAAAGCACATAAGGGGATGAAACATCCGTGGTCAATTGCAATTGGTAAAAGATATGTTGGAGCAAAAAACCATTTTTGGAAAGGTGGAATTTGTACAAAGGAAAGAATTTATTTTTTGAACAGAAGAAGATATATCATGAAAAAAGGAGCCGAGGGTTCACATACTTTAGGAGAATGGGAACTTCTTAAAATACAATATGGGTTAATTTGTCCTTGTTGTAAGAAGTCGGAACCAGAAGTTGTATTAACAGAAGACCACATTATTCCTCTTTCCAAAGGAGGTTCTGACTTTATCGAGAACATTCAACCGTTGTGTGGCAGATGTAATTGTAAAAAATATACAAAGATAGTTAAATATGAACCCTGAACAAACAAAACCGATAGACATAGTAATGACCACATGGGGTAGAGAAAAAATGACCTCTCTTTCCTTGGATGCTTTTAAAAGAAATACCAAGTACCCTTATAGATTAATTCTAATAGATAACGGTAGTGCTTATACAGATGCTGAGTACTTTAGAGACAGTGTAGATATTTATGTTAAGTTAGACCGCAACCGAGGTCTAGAATATGCGAAGTGGATAGGAATGCGGTTTGTAGAGAGTGAATTATTTGTCTCAACTGATAATGATATATTACCCTACCTCTATGACCCCGACTGGCTTTCACAGTTGGTCGGGTTAATGAATAATAATTCTGACTATGGGGCTATCGCTCTCAGACCTCAAGTGCTAATTGGAACTGGTAACATATTTGATGGTAGGACTGAAGATATTGTAGAGTTTGGTCATGTCCCAGGATATGCAAGGATAATGAGAACAGACCTTGTAAATGAATGTGGTGCGTGGCAGGACAAAAGAGAACTTAGAGGACATGAAGAATACTGGATAGGAGAGAAAATGAGAGAGAGAGGATTTAAGATGGGCTTTGCAAATAACCTTAAATGCTGGCATTTGTTTGGAGATGACAGTACAGACAAATGGGGTTATTATAAAGATATGAAGCCAGAGGAGCATGGTCACAATGAAGTTGCTGGTATACCTGGAAACGATAGACAATCTATTTTAGATGGTGTTGGTATGGACATAGATAACTGGGGGACAAAAAATTGGGAAACTGTATAAACATTAAATTTACAAAAGAGTTAGATGGACAGCAAAAACTCCATTTGTTTCGTTACTTCTTAGGTCGTGGTTTTATCACTCCACAAGACATAGTGCTAGATTTAGGTTGTGGGTCTGGTTATGGAACTGAAATCATAGCAGATGTAGCTAAAAGTGTGATAGGGATTGATATAGATGAACCTGAAGTATTAGGTGCATTAAAGAACAAGAAAGATAATGTTGAATATTATGTTAAAAACTTAGAAGAGTGGAACATACCTAAAGCTGATGTTTCTGTTCAATTTGAAAATCTAGAACATCTTTATAATCCAGAGAGATTTGCCAAGAAATTAAAGGAGAGTATTAAGAAGTTTATTATCTTGTCAGTACCAATGGGTTGTGAAAAACTGATAGATGTAAATGGTGATATACAGGCAGACCTTGATTCAACACACCATGCAGTATTTGATAATCCTTTTGAGGTTGATAGATTATTTGTAGATGATAACTGGAGACAATTTTTCTCTTTTAAACTTGGTGTAACTTATATTTCAATATATTACAATTCAGACAACTATGAAATTTGAAGAAATATTAAATTGCTTGAATGACATAATGGCAACCATGCCAGTTGAGGAAAAACAGGTATTGTACGAAGAGGCCAGTAAAATTCCCGATAATGGGATTATTGTAGATATAGGAACCTGTGACGGGGCCTCGGCTTTTATAATGGCACTAGCTAATCCCAACTCCCAAGTCTGGACAATAGACCCTAAAGTGGGACCCAACTTTTTAACCAAAAGGGAGAAACTTGGGTTAGAAGATAGAGTTCACTTTATAAACGATACTTCCAACAATGCTTCTTTTGATTGGAAAAAAGAAATAGATTTATTATTTATAGACGGAGTGCATTCTACTCAGGGGATACTAGATGATATAAACAACTGGGCTAAATATGTTAAAAATTGTTCTATAGTATTACTTCACGACTATTTGTGGTATGGAGACAATGTTAAAAATGCAATGGAATTAGCCAATGTCAAATTAAGTCTGGTAGATGTACCCTTTGGATTATATGACGGTAAACCTGTAGGAATAGCTAGAACTAAAAGAATATGAGTATAGATATAGTTAAACAAGACGAATTTACTTATGACATAGACGGAAACTTTATTCAAATGTCGCCCATTGCACTATCACTGATAGACGAGTTTATAAGAGAAAGACAATCACAACTGAGACGACCTTTTAAGTACCTTGAATTTGGTTCTGGGGCATCAACATCTTATTTTTCAAACAAATATCCAGAGATAGAAATTTACTCAGTAGAGGGCGACGAAGATTGGTTTAAGATGGTTAATAAGTGGGTCAAACCTGAGGCTTATATGTATCAAAAAGCTACTAACTACTATACTTCAGACCCAACTTGTAACATGGATTACATAACTTGTATGGAAGACTTTGGACCTTTTGATTTAATTTTAAATGATGGAGCTCAGAGAGAAATGGTAGCTGATTATATTTTCGATAATGATGAGAAATTTATAGCAAAGGGTGGAATATACTTGCGACACGATTATGAAAAATATTTAAAAGGAGAATGGGTTGGTTTCCACCTGCCGAATATTGTTCAAACAGCAGAACAGTTTGCCGTAAGGTTTCCAGAGTATTCTGTAATAACAATTAACGGTAATGGTAAGTGGGGTTATAAATGTGAACTAGGGGGCGTATGGCGAAGATAATAATCCGTCAAGATGATTTTGATTTTCGCTTAGAACCTAAAGCATATATTGATAACCATGAGAAGTTTATAAAAGCTGGTTTAATAGAAACGGCAGTAGTCCAATATACCCATGACGGAAATCAACCTAAATATCCCATGGACTTAATTAATTATATGAGAACTTCTCCCAACTGGGATATTCAACTTCACGGTTGGAGCCACGATGACTATTCTAAACTACCTAGGTGGATAATTAGAGAACACTTAGTACGAAGTCGTGATATGTCTGTAAGACTGTTTGGTGTTGAACCTACTATCTGGTTCCCCCCGTGGAATTGTAATTCAGATGACATGAAAGAAGTTGCCGATAGCTTTGGAATGACCATAGACAACGAAAGTTATGATATATCTAAGTTTATTCGTGAAGTTAAGGCTGGTACATTTGAGGGGCATTCAGTTTATTTCCATCTTTGGAATCGAGACGAAGCAGCTAAAATAGACGAGATGATTGAGTGTGCAAAATCACTATTATGAAAATAACCGACAATAAAGGTACAACTAGAGGTAGATATTTTATAAACACTAAACTATTGCCTAAACTTGCCTCTAATTTAAAAGACGAATCTAAAGTTTTGTTTGTTGGGACTGATACTGGTTGGGATTATAAGTCATTATTCTTTAATCCATCTAAACTTTGTGAGTTTATTACCCTAGACTTAAAAGAAGGAGATGTTATTGGAGACATATCAGAGTGTCCACAAATAGAATCTGGCACTATAGACTTAGTAGTGCTAATAGGGGTATATGAGTTTGTGAACAATGATAGGAAGAAAATGATGTTTGAAGAAATAAATAGAATCCTAAAACCTACAGGTAAGGCACTCCTTTCCTTGCCAGGAGAGGGTTATTATGAAAGCCCAGATAATCATGTTAAACCACACGAAATATGGGAAAAGATTGCTCCGATGAAACCAGAAGAAATCTATATTATAGAAGATAATTGTGAACGTAAACCAAGTTCAATTCATGTGATTGCGATACGGAAAGATACAGTTGCCAATGGAGACTATTGCGTGTATAAATAAGGAAAAGAGCTGATTATGAAAATTCAATTAATGGACAGTTGGAATGGAAAGTTTAGTACCGCTATTGCAGAACACTGGCGTTCTCTAGGACACGAGGTTCTATTTAATGGAGAATACAAACTAGACGAACCAGCAGACTTAGCTTTCTTTTATACTGCGGATAATTCTACTCAAGTAGGAGTTAAAGAATGTAACGCAAAAAAGATATTTGTTCAAGCAGTGGACATTGAAATTTGGGCTGGACAACCTGATGGAATAGATTGGTCTAAAGTAGATGGTTGTATCACAATGGCTCAACATACTTCAGATATGGTCAAGACCCCAGAGAATGTTAAAAGAACTATTCTAAAACCAGGAATAGACATTAATAAATTTACCCTAAGGAAGCCCTCAGAATTGACTCCAGTTCGAAGAATAGCCTATGTTGTAGGAGATGGAAGGATATGGGACGTAAAACGCTTTGACATAGCCCTACAGATGCTCTATGACGTTAAAAGAATGAAACCTGAGTATATCTGGCAACTTCACATCAGAGGTACTTATTCAGGTCATGTTCAATACAATGCTTACTGTGAACACTTGATAAAAGCGTTAGATTTGAAAGATTTTATCTTTTGGGTGCCTAGAGTAGACGACCTAAACGCATGGTTGGAAGATAAAGACTACTTCATACTTCCATCAACAAAAGAGGCTTTTAGTTATGCTACAGCGGAAGCGATGGCAAAAGGAATTAAACCAATAATAAACAACTGGCAAAGTGCTAAAGAAACATGGGGTCCATTTGTGTCTAATTCTTACTTAGAGATGTTAGAGAAACTATTAACTGAAAGTGAACCAGAAAAATACAGAAAGTTTGTAGAAGATAACTATAATCAGGAAGTATTTTTTAAAAAGTTGGATGAATTTATGGGAATAGGGGGTGGTAATTAATATGGGTATATGGTCAGAGGGAGCTTGGCAAGATACACCAATAGAAGAAGCTGTAATTGAGAATGTTGAATTAAATCAAGAAGGAGAATTCGTTAAAATTGAAGAAAAACCAGTAGAAACAGGATTTAAAGGATTACCAGTAAGATGTGGTGGAGATACTATATGGTTAATTAAAGAAGGTAAAAAGCATAGAATTAGTAGTGCAGAAGTATATTCTAAACTAGGTTTTAAGTTTGGTGATGAAAAAGATTTAGACTTTGAAACACTTATGGTATTGAAAGAAGGAGAACCTATAAAATGAAACCAGACATAACTTATGTTGTTGCCCCCATACATGAGAAATTCTTGTATCGTTTTGTACATACTTTACATAAATACTCTAAACCAGATAGTTTTAAGCTAATTTTGGTTGACCAGTGCCGTAATGGTATTTCTAATGACTTGTGGCATAGTATTGAGGATAAGGTACATCTTTATATTCATTGTCCTAAAAGAATGTTGGGATATGCAAAGGCTATGAACGAAGGAATGATACATGGTTTACATTGGAAAACACCATATATCTGTCCCACAAATGATGATATTGAGATTATTAATAGTCGATGGATAGATGGGATATATGAAACTTTTGAGTCTGATAAAAGAATAGGTGCGGTTATTCCTATGTCACCACGGGTCGCAGGTTGGGGATATAATGTTCCTTATAATCCTGAAATCCTTCCATATAAAGAGGAGTACACTGAAGCGGAGTACGATTATCTTTTAAGGGGCGACTTCACTGATTGTCTTGCTAAATTACCAGAAACCTATCCACGACGAGTGGGGGGAACTATTGTTGACGGAGCAGTTTTTGTAATGCCTTACTTTAAAAGAGAATGTTTGTTGGACGTTGGTTTGCTTGACGAACACTACTACCCTGGAAGCGGTGAAGATGTTGATTGGAATGCTAGAGCCTACAATAAAGGCTATCGGGTTGTTTCAACTAGTAAATCTTGGATATGGCACGAATGGAGTAAATCTAAAGATTTGTTTGCTTCTGGACAGATTGAAAATGAATATTATAAACCAGCCTCACACCCATATTGGAATAACGAGTCGGAAATATGGCCCAACGGCTTTGATGTATGGGGGAAGGACAAAGATGGTAAACCCTATCCAAGAGTTGAAGAAGTGTTTGTTGACCAAATATGAAAAAAATTGCACTTACGGGTAAAAATGGAATAGGTAAATTTGCTTTGGTTGACGATGTAATGTATTTACAGTTAATTAAATATTCATGGAGCTGCTAAAAAACACTTTGGAGAATTTGCTAGACTAAACATATTATGACTTCTCCCACACAAAGAACTCTAAACTATTTGAGAAAGAATGGTTACTCATGTCAGGTCGTGGAAAAATTTAATATGTTTGCTCATGTCCGCATAGACCTATTTGGATGTATAGATATTGTAGCTATTAAAGAAGGAGAAAATGGAGTATTAGGTATACAGTGTACTTCTTCTGGACATACTTCAGACCGTTTTAAAAAGATAATAGTTATTCCTGAGATTAAAACATGGTTAAAATGTGGGAATAGACTTCTCTTACAAGGGTGGGGTAAAAACTCTAAAGGCAAATGGATTTTAAAAGAGAAAGAAATATTACTTCACGACTTGGTATAATTAATCTTGGCGGTAGGTTTGCTTCAATATCACCTCTATGATTTGCAGCTCTTTCCCTACCGCCACCAAAGACTATTCTCCAATAAGAAGTTATAATTAAAACATGGCAACAATAATGGACTCGTATTCAGAGAGTAATCAAGATGGGAGTCAGGCATTTGCAACAGACAATTATACGTTTATTGGACAGTCCTTTACAGGTGATGGAGGTGTTTTGGCACAAGCTGATTTTTATTTAGTAAAATATGGTAGTCCAACTGCCAATATAACAGCATATATTTATGCTCATAGTGGAACTTTTGGCACATCAAGTGTTGGGACTGGAACTCCAATTGCAACCTCTGATACGGTTTCTGCAAGTACACTTTCCACTAGTCCAACAATAATACCATTTACATTTTCTGGTGTAAATAAAATTACCCTTACAAATGGCGTTCCATATATTATTGGTGTTTCGTATGCTGGAGCACTGGCTGATGGTTATCCACGTTTCTATGCAGATGGCAGTTCTCCAACCCATAGTGGAAACTATTGTCGTGTCATTAGCGGAACGTGGTATTCGTATTCTGAAATAGATGGTTGTTTCTATGTCTATAGAGACGATGCTCTTCCCGAAACAACCACCTCTACATCTTCAACATCCTCTTCTACTAGTTCTACGTCATCCTCTTCCAGTTCCACTTCCAGTACATCGAGTTCAACCTCCTCGACTAGTTCTTCCTCATCTACGAGTAGCACTAGTAGTTCGAGTTCGTCCAGTACAAGTTCAACCAGCAGTAGTAATTCTACGAGTTCTACGTCTTCCAGTACATCTTCAACTTCAAGTAGTACCAGTAGTACTAGCTCTTCCAGCTCTACCAGTTCAACATCTTCCTCTAGTTCGTCATCTACGAGTTCTACCAGTTCTAGCAGTTCTTCTTCTACAAGTTCTACTAGTTCCAGTTCCAGTTCCAGTTCTAGTAGCTCGTCTACAAGCTCAACAAGTAGCTCATCATCTTCAAGTAGTAGTACATCCAGTACCTCTTCCAGTTCATCAACTTCATCCACTTCATCTAGCTCTAGTACCTCAACTACTCAAACAATACCATTAGAATTTGATATTAAAAGTGAAGAATTTGGAGGAAACAGTACGAATGAAGAATTAAATGTAGATATATTAAAAGAGTCAACAAAAATAGATATTCGAGATGAAGAATAGAATGGGGTATAATAAATTAGAAGGAGAATACTAAAATAGCCGACGCAAAAGTCACAGCCCTTGTAGAAACAACAGCACCAGTAGCGGCTGATGTATTGCCTATTGTTACTGATATTTCAACTACAGCAGTAACAAAGAAAACAACCTTGGCTAATCTTGGCAAAGGTATTTCCCATACAGTTTTGGGAGATATAGGTACTAACACTCATGCACAAATAGATACTCATGTAGCAGCAACAGGGACAGCAGTTCATGGATTAGGGGATATGGCACTACAAGATAATTCTACGGTAAACATAGATGGTGGAACGATTGATGGAATTACTGATTTAGCCGTAGCAGACGGGGGAACAGGAGCTTCTACTGCTGCAGATGCGCGAACTAATTTAGCTGCTATGGGAACCGCAGGTGGTTCATTTAGTGGAGCAATTACTGCGCCAGGAGTAACAAATTCAGGCTTTTTTACCTTTGTCCGTTCAAGTGCAACTATAGCATCAGGAGCAATTACTGCCGATAGTTCTTTCATGGCAATAGATACTGAGGGTGGAGGAGCTGCGGATAACCTAGACACAATTAACGGACAATCTGCAGGAAGACTGCTCATTTTACAAAGTACAAATAGTGGTAGAGATATTACTCTAACAGCATCAGGAAACCTTAAAGTAGTTGGTGGAACAAGAGTATTAAACAATATTTACGATAAAATATTTATGATTGCAGATAATACTAATTGGTATGAATTATCATTCTCAGATTTAGGGACATAATATGGAATTTACACACAATTTTGCTACTGAAAGTTTAGGATTAGGTTATTTCCAAATTGGTACTTATGACTTTAATTCCGATGGATTAAGAATGATTACCGACCCCAATATAGTTCCATATGTTTGTAAACTATTTTATCCTTTAGAGGGATTTCCAGAAGGGTTGGCAACTATAACAGCCTCAGTACGTTTTGGCCCAAATATAGAGTCTTACCTCTTGGGGTTTAAGACGTATTACAACAACAATATGTCGGTACAGGTAGTTAAATTAGAATGGAAAGACGGTAATGGCCCAGTAAACAAAATAAGAACAATAGGAGTAAATGGTCCACCTCATGAATGGGTAGATTTGTGCGATTTACCGACCTTAAACAGAGATGGTACTACAGAATACCTATTATCATCTTGGTTTAGCCCATCAACTTACGCCACTCGTAGAGTTTACATAGATAAAACATTACTTTGGCAGGGTAATGTAGTACAAATACCAAGCCCTGTAGCAATGCCTAATTCTATTCAAGTTAAATCAAATGTAGAAGATGGGCTGCCAACAAATAGTCGTTGGGCGAGAATTAAAAACTTTACAGTTAATTGGTAAGATTGTAATTTGTTTTTAGAGAAGAAAAATAGTAAATGAGTTAAAATGAGTAGAGATGTTAGACTACCTCTTACTCGAAACTGGCGATTATTTACTTCAGGAAACTGGAAGTAAAATTATATTGGAGCAAAGTGCTACTACAACTAGCACTTCTTCTACAAGCACTAGCTCAACAAGTACATCTTCGACTTCTAGCTCTTCCAGTACTAGTTCCACATCTTCTTCATCATCAACAAGTTCTACTTCGAGTAGCTCAAGTACGAGTAGTACAAGTTCCTCATCGTCTACTAGTAGCACTTCAAGTTCATCATCTACAAGTAGTACTTCATCAAGTACAAGCTCTACGAGTAGCAGTTCCTCAACCTCGTCTACGTCGAGTTCTAGTTCCACAAGTTCTACTTCCAGTTCTAGTTCAACCTCTAGCACCTCAAGTTCGACCAGTTCTACAAGTTCTAGTTCAAGCACCAGTAGTACGTCGAGCTCGTCCAGTACAAGTTCAACTAGTTCTTCTACGTCATCAACCTCCTCAAGTTCGTCTACCAGCAGTACTAGTAGTTCGACCTCTTCCACTAGTTCATCGTCCTCAACGTCCTCAACTTCCAGTTCTACCTCGTCAACGTCCAGTTCCAGTAGTACCAGCTCAACCTCCTCCTCAACCAGTAGCACCTCGTCATCGTCGAGCACCTCTAGTACTAGCAGCTCATCATCTACCAGTACATCTTCCACTTCATCCTCAAGTAGTACTAGTTCGACTAGCTCATCTTCGTCTACAAGTTCAACTAGTAGCTCCAGTAGCACATCATCAACATCCAGCTCTTCTAGCACATCCACTTCGACTTCTAGTTCAACTAGTTCGACATCCTCTTCCTCAAGCACCTCATCAACGAGTAGTTCTTCATCGACAAGTTCAACGAGTAGTAGTAGTTCCACTAGCTCAACCTCTAGTAGTTCAAGCACAAGCAGTACAAGCAGTAGCTCATCAACCTCAACAACATCAAGCTCTACTTCTACAAGTTCTACATCCAGTTCCTCTTCAACCAGTTCTACTTCAAGTAGTAGTTCTACATCGTCTACATCATCTAGTAGTTCTAGTTCAACTAGTACTACGTCCTCAAGTTCCAGTACATCAACAACGAGTACCTCTAGTTCAACTAGTAGCACAAGCAGTAGTTCAAGTACGTCTAGTACATCATCGTCTACAAGTACGACATCTACCAGCAGTTCTACATCAACTACGAGCACTTCTATCTCTACCTCTTCCACTAGTTCATCTACGTCCTCTACTAGCAGTTCTAGTTCGACTAGTTCTACTAGTTCCAGCACTTCCAGCACGAGTTCTAGCTCTTCAACCTCGACCACAACGACTTTGCCCGCAACCACGACATCTACGAGTACGTCTAGTACAAGCTCCTCGTCAAGTACATCTTCTACGAGTAGCAGTTCTTCTACATCGAGTACGTCTTCTTCTTCGAGCACGTCTCATACTACGAGTAGTTCTTCCACTTCAACCTCCTCGACATCGAGTAGTAGTTCCACTTCTAGTTCCAGCTCTAGTTCTTCGACCAGTTCTACTAGCTCAAGTAGCAGTACAAGTTCAACCAGTTCGTCATCTTCAACTAGTTCAACAAGCTCTAGCAGTAGTACTTCTTCTACTTCCAGCTCTACAAGCAGTAGTTCTACCAGCTCCACGTCTGTAAGTGATACAACAACATCAAGTTCTAGTTCTTCTTCTACTTCAACTATTATGTATTCAAAAGACCCAGATATTATTAAAGATGTATTTAGTTTAAATACAGATAAACAAGATGTAGATATAGATATTTATAAAAACGACAAACCACAAGGAGGTGGAGCGAGCTACATTTGATACTTATACATTGACAAGTTAAAATTAAGTATATGGCAGCCAATTTTCCAGCAACAAGTCCTAGTTTTAGTAACCCGACAGGTTCGGACTACTTAAATTCTCCTGCTCATGCTACACAGCATTCATCTGCTAATGATGAAATAACAGCAGTAGCTGCAAAAATAGGTACAGGTGCTTCTACACCAGTAGTAAATGCTTATATGAAAGGTTCTGGAACTGGAACATCTGCATGGACAACTATTCCAGCTCAAAATGCGTGGGTAACTGCAACTTACGGAGCTACATCTACACTAGATTTATCCGCAGGGCCAAAACAAAGATTAACTCTTACTGGAGATACTACTCTTGCCTTGTCGAATGTCTTGCCAGGCCATGTATTTATTATTGAGTTGATACAAGACGCCAGTGGTGGACATACACCAACTTTTTTTGGAACGATTGTTTGGCCTGGGGGAGTAGCTCCTACAGTCACCGAAACTGCCAGCAAAGCCGACATTTATGGATTTGTACAAACATCCACAGATAACTTTATAGGCACGATTGTCGGCCAAAACATATAATGTATTATGAAATTATGCGAACAATGCAAAGAGAAAACATTAAAAAAGGGAGCTAAAAAATTTTGCTCTCTCTCTTGCTACGGTAAATATCTTCATATAAGTGGAAGGGGTAGTAGAGCTAATAATTGGCGTGGTGGTGGAGTTATAAAAGTCTGTCCTAAATGTAATAAAGAGTTTGAAGTTAAAAAGTGTCAATCTAAAATAGTCTGTTGTAGTATTAGTTGTTCAAAGAGAGGAACTATCCCTTGGAATAAAAAGTATTTTGATATGAGTCCAATGGATAAAATTAGACAAAGCCCAGAATATAAAGTCTGGAGAAATTTTATTTACAAAAAGGATAATTGGTCTTGTCGACAGTGTGGAAAAAAATGTAGTAACAAGGAAATCATTGCCCACCACCTTAAATATGCTAATTGGAGTTTAAAAGATATGCTAAAAACTGAAAATGGAATAGTTTTATGTCGAGGGTGTCATTTAAATTTACACAAAGCAAATAGACCTGTAGAGAATATTTTTAAGAATTATTTTAAGGAAGGAACAATATATGGCTACGCTCAATAGTTGGCAGAGAATTGATAGAGTGCTCGTCGGAATGCCCTTTGGCTCAGGGACTGACGGTGCTTATTCTTCTGCAACAATTCCAACATTAGTTAAACTTTCTTGTAGTGGAACTGCTGCTTCTACTGCACTTACTGTTTCTTCAACAACTTTTGCAAATGGAGATGTGTTACTTCTGCACCAGTCACGAGGTACAGGTGTAGGTCAGTGGGAAATAAATAGAGTTTTATCTGGTGGTGGTACAACTTCTCTTACTTTACAAGTTGCACTTAAATATACTTATACAGACTCAGGAGCTTCACAGGCACAAGCGGTTAAGGTATTTCAATATACTGATTGTACTGTTGCTAGTGGAACTTGGACCGTACCAGCTTGGGATGAAAATGTTGGAGGTATTTTACCAATAGCTATTAAAAATAATATAACTGTTACTGGTAATACTGTATCAACATCTGCTGGATATAATTACGGACCATCAGGAACAAGAACTACAACTCAACCAGCTGCTAATGGTTATCAAGGAGAAGGTCCAGCTGCAGATTCGTCACAAAGTACTAGTGCAAATGGAAGTTCTGGCGGTGGAGGAGAGGGTGGAAATGAAGGAAGAGCTGGAGGTGGAGGTGGAGGTTATGCGGCAAGTGGTGCTAATGGAGAATCAATAGGTACAAGTGGTGCTGGTACAGGTGGTGGAACTGACGGTTCTGCAGACCTTACGGATATGTTATTTGGAGGAACTGGTGGTACTGGTGGTGCAAACAATGGTGCAACAGATGGTGATTTGGGTGGATATGGTGGCCGCGGAGGCGGAATAATATTTTTATTTGCAAAAGATGTTACTTTATCTGGTTCTTTAATTTCTAATGGTGGAAATGGAACAGATAGGTCAGAAGGCGGAGGTGGAGGTGGAGGGGCTGGAGGCTCTGTAATTGTAGTTTGCCAAACAGCTACGCTAGGTACAAACAAAATAACAGTTGCTGCTGGAAGTGGTGGTACTGGAAGTGCTGGAGGAGCTGGTAATGGTGGTGCAGGTGCAGTAGGTCGTATAGCAGTTCACCATTCAGGTACAGTTACAGGAACAACCACACCCACATTTACAGATGTAACAGATTTAACCTTAAAAGAAAGTTTTGGGGGAAGTTTTCTCTGGAATCTCGTATAATAGAATTATGGCAAAACGATTTATTTGTGATAAATGTAGCAAGGAATTTCCTCAAGCAATAGAGGAAGAGAAGATAAAAGACATCCACGGAGTGTGGAAGGTCTATGATTTGTGTGCACCTTGTAAAAACTCTTTAGAAGAAAAGAAAGAAAAAGCAAGAAAGGATTTTGTTAAATGAATATAACCATTAAAACGCCCGATATAAGTGCGAACATTAAGACTAACTTATCCCAAGACTATACATCTGGTACAAGTCTTAGTGTTGATTCTTCTGCTGGATTTGTAAGTGGTAACTATATCTTAGTAGGTGAACCAGGACTAGAAAAGTCGGAAATTGGAAGTCTAACTGCTG
>JALNYV010000039.1:0-1329 GCA_023229785.1 Candidatus Dojkabacteria bacterium
TATAGTTTTTCTACTTCGTTTTTGATAAGTTCTTCTTTAATATAAGTTTCTTCTGGAATATCAATTTCCATTCTACTTATGTTTTTGATTCTTGTGACAGTTTTTTCCATGTCTTTGATGTAATCCTCGATTGTTTTGTTATTCATAATATAATATTAACACTATTTAGTGTCTTGTCAATAGGGTAAATGAGGCTAGTTTTGCCCTTACTATTTGAATAACAATTAGAAATCATGGATTACTAGAAGTTTAGTAAGGGCTACTTATTTTAACACACCTAGTAGGTCTTTTTCTTTCTTTTTTGCTTTTGCTAATCTATGTCCTTCGTTTGTACATTTAGTAGAACAATAGGTATGCCAAATTTGAAAAATTGGCCGTTTTTTATTACATATCTTACAAACTATGTTTTTACGCAAATGTCGTAATGTTTGTGAGTCTTTACCTTCTTTATCTGTATGCCATCTATAAGTTGTCATGTAGTTTTTTAAGCCATTCTGCTTTGTCTTTGTTTGTTTTAAAGTTACCCTTCCAGTATTGTTTCAGCTTCTTGGGAGGTAACTCCTTCAGAAACTTTGGTACATATATTGTTATCATTTGCCGAAATGAAAGTTATTAAATCTGGTAGTAAGTGCATTTTAAAACGAAGTATGAGTGCTGCATTCCATTCACTAGGTTTCTTTTGGTAGAGGTAGTCTAAGCCTTTTAAAATTTCTTCTTTACTTTTCATATGTGTATTATACTATGTTTTGTTCCTAATTACCTCGGTAATAGATAGCGGGGCTACCTTATAGGAGGATATAAGTTGTTCTTAGTTACGCCAGTATTTGTTTTTATCGGCGGGGTTTCTCTTTCCGTTGAGTATCACCCGCTCGCCAGTTTCAAGTACAAATATAAACTTTGCTGTCACCTCGTATAAAAGATGCGTCAGCCACCTTGCTTCCCGAACGGTCTTAATGGTTTATCCGTTACCTATGGTGTCGGGACATGCCTGTTAGTCACCAGAAAATTCAATAATGCGGAATATGTTGCGGAAATTGCTTTGGAGTTGTATAATGTAGTCATAGATTTTGAAACATCTAAACATTACTCCTTGCGACCCAATAAGTCAAGAGGAGTTTTGTTATTTATTCTTATCTTTAATGAATACTACTTTATCTGGAGGAAATCCTTTACCTAAATCTTTGTAAATTGGTCTAAATGTTTTCCTAAAGTGGTGTTTGAAGTTTGATCTAACTATTTCATATCCTATTACTATTTCCATTTTGTTTTGTGTACTAACATAGCCCACCTATTAACTCGTTGTCCTCTGTCTATGTCGTACCACTTTTT
>JALNYV010000039.1:1339-7548 GCA_023229785.1 Candidatus Dojkabacteria bacterium
TAAACTATATTGTTTTCTACCTTCTCAATTAGTCCGTAATGACCATCCTCAGCCTCATCTGGTCCGCTCATCCAATTAACTATTACATAATGTTTAGGTAGAAAGTCTGCTATTTGGTCTATTCTCATACCTTGTACTTTAAAAGCTCTAAGTCCTAATTCTCTTGCACCTCTTAATAGTCCAAGATGTGATGTACCCTCCGCATTAGTTGTAGAACAGACATCTGCAATTTCTGATTGTGTTGCAAACATTCCTTCTTGATGAAGGATGTCCTGAATGACGGCGGGGCCACAGTAGCCTTCTTCTTGTTGGTGTATTTCTTTCATTTAAGTATCTGTCCTAATAGAAAAGTCTGTGCTGTTTTTATATCTTTAAACACTTCCATTTTCCTTTCATTAGGCCAAAGAACTAAAGTAATACCTGCATGACCTGGATTCATTCCTAGACCTATCCTAGATGCCCAAGGGTCTTCTACTTTATAAGTTCCTGAAACTACTGCAACAATGTCTTTTCCTCCTTTAGTAAAGTGTTCAAATGAACTCTGATGAGTATGTCCGAGCCAACCTATGTCTGCATACTTTTCACCACTTTCGTATTCCATTAGTCTCTTGGGAGCGTTAGTTATGTTAATTTTTGATTTCCCCCAGTAGGTATGATTCAGGATCATTTTATAGGTATAACCTGCGGTTTGAATGTCTAAGTGTCCGCCCTCTGTAAAGATAGGGCATTTAAATTCACTTGCAAATGTTTCAAAAAAGTCTTGTCCACCTTTCTTTCCAAACAAGTCGTGATTACCATGTGCAATAACTGAAACTTTATCTTTTCTGTCTAACTCTAATAGTTTTTTAAACATAACCTTTGCTTGGTAGTTAGGAGGTAGAGGATTTTCATACATACCATCTGGGAATTGAACTGCGTTGAAGTTGTCTACATGGTCTCCGTTAGTCCCTAGAAAGAAATTGGGAGTATCTTCAACAATTTTAAAGTGTTCATTTAAAAGGTCATAGTCTACATTCATACTTCCATAGTGCATATCACTCATTAAACAAATAGCAAACGGAAGTAATGGATATTCTAATTGAGGAATCCATGTTCCTTCTTTTTGTCCTACTTTTGCTTCTTTAGCTAGTTGTCGGGATTCTTGTAAAAATTGAGTTGTTTTGTCGTAGTTATATTCGGGGATTTTCTTATCGGGGAAAGGATGTGTAGGAGATACTATTTTTTCGTCTCCTCTAGAATTTATTATTAATCTTTCCATTTTTTAATTTCCGCAATTATATACATGATATGATTTGTATCACTTTGTTGCTGTTATGTGATATAATAAACTAAAGACTGGTAGGATACTAAGCTAGAACTTTGTTTAAATTCTACCAGTCGCTAGTTTTGTAAATCATTTTTTAATTTCAATAGTGCTAATTCTTGCCTTAAATCTGCAAGCTTTTCAACATCTGATAATATATTCCTTTTTGATAAGTAAACACATTGTATCCCCTTACAATAAGCATCTACAGGGCAAGTTCCATGTATTTCTACACCTCGTGCTTCCCCTAAAACTCTAGCTTGCTCCCAAATAATACACCCGCTTTTTTCATTCATATCTAATCATATCTGTTTGTGCATTTTACTTCTTTTCCTTGTGCTACCCAAACTCCACTTGCTCCTTCAAATAAATGATACTCGTGTTCACTATAAAGTTCATCATTTCTCATACATACATTACTTATGGCTTTATTAGCGTTGGAAAGTATTTCTACCCATTCTTCTTTGGGTTTTTTCCCGTGACTTTCTATTGCTTCATTTACTTTACATATCGCATCTACCATCTTTTCTTTCAGACTTTCTCTTAAATAATCATTAAATAAATTACCTATGTTTTCCTTTTCCATCTATTTTTTTGTATTAATTCATGTATCCACATATGTAAGTCTTTGTCTAATAAACTTAAATTATTTAATTCGCTTGAACCACCCTCCGATTTTGGTATGATGTGATGAACATTCTTAGTACCATCCCTAGTATCATAACCGTGCAATTCGTATAAAATTCTTTTATTTTCTTTTAAGTGTCTCTTATCTCTTTCCATTTATTCTCTATTTTCATCACCAGTCTTACAAAATAACCATATAAGATTAGCTAAAACTATAATTCCGACTAACAGGGCAGTTAGTAATTTCATACATTATTTTCCTGTATTTAGTTTGGTCAATATATCAACCAATGATTGATAAAATCCAAAAAGTGCTAAAGGGTATGCTTTTTCAATAGATACACCTTGTGCTAATAAACTAAAGAAAATAATAAATGTAGGTGCAACAAATTTAAGAAAATTCATTCCCCAACCCTTTAAATCCTCGATATTTAACTTGCCTTTTGGACTAACTTTTTGTTCTGTAATTATGCTCATAATTCACCCCCTAGCTAAAGCCACGCCAACCATTATATACGAAATTACGACTATTATGTGAAATATTGCATCCATATCATTTTCTGGCTTATAAAAAAACATCCATCTAATAAATCTTATACTCTCTTTTCTAACTACTTTCCATAACCTCTTTAATAGCTTTTCTGCTTTCAATTCTAGTGGGTCTGTTTTTGGTTTTATCATAATTCCAACATTAAGGAGTTGGCACTTACTCTTTACCCTAGTAATTCTTTTAAATTTCTTAACTTTAACCAAACATACCCACGACCAAAAACAATCTCTTTTACTTTATTAAGTAATAATGTATCTTTACAAGGTTCTAAGGGCGTAGGATTGACTACAGGAGATTCAGGGATAGGTGTAGGGTCAACTACTCCAAAAGCCTGACATATAGCTTTTGATAATGCTCCTGCTATAAGTTCTGTATTTGCTAGTAAAACTCTATCGTGAGGGTCTTGAACTTGTCCCATTTCTATTAAAACACAAGGAGTTTTTGCTGATAACTTAGACCACATATAGTAGAAACGAGTATTTGCGTTTGAATGACTTACATAATTTATTTTAGTTTCTGGGAAATAAACGTCATTAATAACTTTACATATCCTTTGACTTTCTACTGTAGCTCCGTCTGTTGAAGGTTCTGGATAGTCTGCAAAACCGCTCCCATTGTCGTTTGGATAATCTGCATCTCCATGAAGTGCTAAGAATAAATCAAAATCTTTATCTATTTCTGCTGTTGTAGGGTCTGCATTAACTAATTGAACCATAAAACCTTTACTTATAAGAAGTTCTGATAGTCTTGCCCTAATACGAACAGTAAGTTCTTGTTCTCCAGGTGCTCCAGTTGAGCCTGTAGTCCTTCCTTCGTGACCACTTTGTAAACAAATAAATTTTCCCATATTTATCTAACTAGTAGTATAACACCAACAACTCCTGCAATCACCAAGACAATATTTACTGCAACAGCGTTAGTAACTTTAGTAGACAGACTATTTATATCTCCTTTTAATTCTGTGATGTTGTTTTGGATGTGGGGAAGGTGGTTCTCTAAAATACGTGTAACATCAGTTTTTAGTTTATCAACATCACCGCTTAAGTCGTTTACTTTGTAATCTATAATTGTTGGTTTTGTCATATCTTAAATCTAGTAATCTTCATTTTAGGAACTTTTACAGTACGGATAGTATATTTAGTAGGCTTGTATGCTTTTATTTTTATTATTGATCTGGTTGGTTGTTTTGCTCTTCTTGCCATAGTGTTATTATATCTTATTGGGACAATAGTATTTTTAGTTGTTTTGCTACTTCTGTAGTAATAATTCCTTTTTTGACGTATGAATCCCAAAGTGCAGCTTTCTCTGCGGGAGTTTTAGCTTTGTCAAGTTGTCTTTTAATAGCTCTAGCTCTGTCCCCATCTTTAACTGTTTGTTTTCTAATATTTTTTTCAGAAGCTGTTACTTTTAAAGTGTCGTCACTTATTAAGTCTTTAATATCGCTGACGTTTGCTTTAGTTATTCTTCCTGACTTTACTAATTCGTCCCACTTAGCTGCTTTCTCTTGTGGTGTTTTCATCTTACTGATCTCCCCGTAAATTCCTTTTGAAGATACTGGCTCGTAACTTGATAATTCTTGTGATGTTCTTAACGGTGAAAAAGCGTTGAATAGTGGTGCATATCTTTTTGATTCTTCTCCTTTGCTGTTAACATAAGGTTCTAGGCTCTTGGAAGCAAACGGTATTTGCGAAATTATACTTTTACCCATTTGTTCTGGAACTGATCCACCTGATGTTTTTCTGTAAACAGGATCAATAAGTTTTGCGATCCAACCCTGTAGGGCTCTATAAGGTATAAGTTGTGAAGGAATATTCGCCAGACTTCTTCCTTGCTTGTATTCATCTCCCCTGACTGCATCTATTACGTCCCCTATTCCTTGCATGTAAGACTGGTCTGCAAAGAATTGTAAGAATCCTAACGATCCCTTACCAGCAGTCATCATTATATTATCATTTGCTCCATTATCTTTAGCCCATTTCATAGCCGATGCCATAGCTATTGGATATGATATTGGACCAAGTTTTGAGTAAGATACCCATTTATCACCCATTTTTATTGAGTAAGGTTGTAGTCCTGCTTCGTAAAAGGCTTCTCTATCCTTAGCGTTAGTAGGTGTATCCCACGTCGTAAGTCCTGAATCTGCTAAGGCGTAAGCTGTAGCAAAAACACCTGATCCAATAATAGCTTTTGAAAGTTGTACCATTGGTTCTTTTGAACCTTTAACTGTTGCTATACCTAGGGGAGAATATTCAACACCCTGTTTTAGTATGTTTGTGGGTGTCTGTAAGAAAGGAACTATCCACTTTCCTCCTGGCAAATGTCTTAATTGATTAACACCCACGTTCCACTTATCCCAAAGTTGTAGAAGTCCACCTTGACCTAATTTTCCATCAGGATCAAATGCTTGTCTAAATGTTCTATAGTCTGCTGAGGCTTCTGCTCTCTTTAAAGCTTCTGCTCCTGTTATACCTACTTTTTCAAGAGATTTTAATTCACCACTTGTGACCATAGTTCTCGCCAGTTGATCCATTCCCTCTAACGCTCTAAGGGGGGTTGTATATAACTTATGTAATTTACCTGTCCCTGTTGGAATAAAATCAACATCTGGTTTTCGTAGCCCTCCATCACCCAAAACAATAGATTTAAATTTACTAAATCCTTCAGGTAACGCTTTCCAATATGCTTTAGCATAATCTACACCCTGACTGGCGAAATACTTTTGTTCTGATCCTGTAAGTCTTGATCTGGCAAAGTCTAATGTGCCAGTTATAGTTTTTTCTATTGGTGCTACGATACCACCCTGCAAAAAGTTGGAGAATATATTAACTATCTGAGTTAGAGGACTTGAAAGCATGTTTGTATATCTGTATTCCTCTAACATTTCAAGAATACTGGCTGGTTTAAACTTTCTATAAAATGCTGTCACTTCCGAAGCGTTATCCCAATCTACATTCTTTGATGCTTCTATAAGTCGTTTAGTTTTAATACCTAGTTTTTGTAAATCTCTAACAACGGCTTCTTTAATAGTTGAGTTTTCAGCATCAACGGCAAAAGCTCTTAAACTTCTACCTTTGTCTGAGGCTTGTGATGACACAATCTCAAGTTGAGCCAAAAACTCTGGACTTAAACCTTTCTTGGCTGATTCTGATTTTAGGAAGTTTCTTGATGCTTGTAGTGCTTTTAAAAACTGTGCTGATTCTTCTCGGCTCATAACCGTGTCCAGCATTACAGCTTTTCTACCTCCTATTATAATTTGTTTATTTGTAAGCGGAGCACCTTTTCTTTTTTCTAATACTGGTCGCATTTGTTCGACAACTTCATCTAACTTTCTGGCACTTTCTCCTTTTAGACCAAGTCTTTCTTTATTTATATTAAAAGCATATTTATCTTCTTGTGGTATAATTACTTTTGATGAAGAATCTGCCTTACTTACTTCAACTTGCTTTGGGACTTGTGGCACTTCCGATTGTTTTATTGCTGGGACTATTTGTGGTTGCGTTTGTATTTTCCCTGTTTGTAACACTTCTGGCACTTTTGTAGGTACTTCTACTCCTTTAGATTGGTTGTGTGGAAGTTTAAGTTCTTTTGTTGTGAATCCAATATTTAATTTAGGATTTAATATTTGATCTTCTGCTCCACCTAAAATTACTCTTATTGAATTAAGGTAGTCTTTAGGATCTGGGTTTAATTTTTGTATTTGTTTGATTGCATTACTTCCCCTAATCTTTG
>JALNYV010000014.1 GCA_023229785.1 Candidatus Dojkabacteria bacterium
AATTTCAATTTTATAAAAGGGATAGTTCTAATGTAGATACATCATTATTTAGTGTTAGACCAACAATTTCTACTTTAGTTAGTGAACAATCATATTCATTTAGACCAAGAGGTTCAGTAACTACATCAGATAGATTAAGAATAAAAGTTTATGGCGGAGAACAAGCACCAAGTTAAATGTTTTAATAAAGGCAAATGTTGTCGTAATTTAGATACTGGGGATGGTGTCTATGAATTTGATAGTGTAGCTGGTGGAAAAATTCAATTAGAAGTAAAAAATAAAGTATGTCAACATTTAGATTTAAAAACAGGGTTATGTACGATATATGCTAAACGACCTGTTGTTTGTGCTGATTGGTATTGCAAACATTGTAATTGTAAATAAATGATACACAGTAGAGTAAAATTTGATACTACATCTTTTGCCTCATTATTATCATCAGATGCTGGTTATAAATATCAAATATACGGATGGGCAATGCATAATAACGGTTCTTCTTATAGTGAAATGAATACTGGTATTAATATTGTAATTGTTACAGGAAATACTAATTTATATGGAACATATAATAGTGGTGCTGGTGCTTTATCTTATGCTGGTGTATGGCAATTACCAATACAAGAAAATCCTTATTTTGAAGTTCCAGAAGGAAAAAATCTTTTAATTTCAATTCAAGGTATAAGAGTAAGTGGAACATTATGGTATGAGAAAGTATCTACTGCTGCCGCTACAACAACACCTTTAAGAATGCTAATGGGTATGGGTATCTAAATAATAATTAAAATGTATGTCAGAAATTACAAAAGAAACAATTGACGAAATAATAAAAAGGATAGATGAAAATGTATCTGAAGCTAAATGGGAGTTAAGAGAAGTAAAACTTCAGACTATTAAGACTAATGGCAATGTCAAAGATTTACAGCTTTGGAGAGCTAGAGCCAATGGAGCTATAACTGTAATATCAATTGTAATGACAACAATTCTGTTACCTTTAATTCTTTATTTCTTAAAGTTAAAATTATTTTCATAGTTCTTTACTCTCTGGGAGCTTATACTCCTAGTAAGTAGAGAAATATAACCCGTACCTTGAAAGGAGCTAGTTATGGCTTGCAAAAGAAGAAGTCGCGCGAGTGGTAATCCTACTCGGCATCACATTCTTCCCTCCTCGAGAGGTGGGAAAGAAGGCGAAAACATCGCCATCATACCTCGTAGAGAACACCAACTCTACCACGACCTTTTCAACAATATGACCCCTGACGAGATAATCTGTTATCTCGTCACCACATTCTGGAATGACCAGTGGGTATGGGTAGACATCAGCTACCGATATGGAGGTAAGTGATGCACACATCACTTTGTCTGGGCTGTAATCAGTTCAAATCCCTAACCACTTACTATGTTCTGCCGAACAACAAATACAGGTTTGACCTGTGCTTCTCCTGCAAGGAGAAACTACAAACGATTGTTGCGAACGCAGAGCTAAGAAATGGTGGTTGGAAAGAACCGAAGCAATTGGAGATACCAGCGTATTTCCACCTGCTGAAAGAGTTTCTCTTTCCCAAAAAGGAGGGGGCGTAAAAACCCCTTCCACAAAAACAAATGAAAACAGGAATAATAATACCAGATTTACATTACCCTATACACGATAAAAAGTATTTAAAGACTTTGTTTGCTTTAACTAAAGATATAAATCCTAATTACCTTATATATCTAGGAGATTGCTTTGACGCTTATGGTATTAGTCGGTTCGCAAAAAGAAATGGTTTAGATATGGAAGTTGGAGTATGGCAAACTCATCAAGAGATACTAGGCTTTAAAAAGGAAATATATGAACCTTTAAAAGCAAAGTGCAAAAAAGGCACAAAGATATACTGGACTGGTGGTAATCACGACGATCAGCGAACTAGAGATGCTATTGAAGAAATGCCAGAAAGAGCTGAATTACTTGATTTGAATAAACACTTTCCTGATGCTGAAATATGCCAGTATAATAAATCCATTAAAATAGGCAAAGTTTACTTTACGCACGGAGTATATACTAATGATGCTCACGCTAAAAAGCATACAATAGCTTTTGAGGGCAATGTAGTCTATGGACATACGCATACTGCTCAGGAGTATATTAAGACTACACACGGAAATAACGGAACACACGGAGGATTTTCAATGGGGTGCGGCTGTAACAACAATCCTGAATATATGAAAAACAGACCAAATAGTTGGGTACATATGATAGGAGTGATATACTTTCAAGATAATGGAAACTTTAACCTTTACAAGATATTTGTAAATAAAGGAAAAGCAATATTTAATAATAAAGAGTATAAGTAATATGGCAGAACAATTAAAACCAAAAAGCATAAGAAACTTAGGAATAAATGGAGTTATTAGACCTTCAGAGGTTGATGATTCTTTAATTCCAGACGGAGCTGTTACAGAAGCTAAGAATTTTGAATTTGACCAAATAGGAGCATCTACTTCTAGACCAGGTTTGACTACATTGGGAAGCTCAGTATCAGCTGGATATGGTTGTGTAGGAATGCACAATGCACTTTCTAATACAGCTGTAGCTGTGTTTTCTCAAGCTGGTTCTTCTGCTATATATGTTTTTGATAAATCAACTACTTGGGGCACAGGTTTAACTGGTGGTGCTAAAAGTGCTACTATAAGATTTGTAGATTTTGGCTCTTATTCAATAGTCGTTAACTTCTCTGGTTCAATGAGAGTATGGTCAGGTGGGGCTGAAACTTCTAGTTATTGGTTTACTTCAGGACATTCTATAAATCCTCATAACCTATGGGAGCAACCAGTCAATCCTCAATATGGTGAGGTTTACAAGTCAAGAGTTTATTTATTCGGAGATACTGCTAACGCAGGCGATCCGTCAAGACTTTATTTCTCCTCGGTTATAGACAGTCAAGGTTCAATTACTTTCAGTCCGACAGTAGATTATGTAGATATAAACCCTGGCGATGGAGAAGACGGAACAGGCTTAAAACGCTACTCATTAGAGCTTTTATGCTTTAAACCTAATTATATATATCGTTTTAGAACATCAGGAACAGACCCAGACCCTTTAATTAAAATAGGCACAAGGTCAAATGAAAGTATTGTAGAGGGTAAACGGGGTCTTTACTTTCATCACGACTCTGGATTTTATCGCTATACAGGTGGTTACCCAGAAGAAATCAGCAGTCCTATTAATGACTTTATAGAAGCTATACCTTATAGTCAGTATTCTAGTATAGTCGGTTGGAACGACAATAATCACATCTATTGGTCAGTTGGAAATCTAAGCATAGCCGAAACTAAGGAAACAACTACTTGGAAAAATGTCGTCTTACGTTATACAGAATCAAGTGATGTTTGGACAGTCTATTCATATAGTAACGATATAAGGTCAGCTATTACTTATAACAACGGAACAAGTATTAGTAGAATAGTTGGTACAGACCACGGAGTAGTAGCTACTCAAAACAGTGGAACTTCTGACTTTGGAGAGCCTATTTACTACACTCTAAGAACTAAGTGGTATGAATTTGACGGACTGACCTTTAGTAAGGTAATTAATGACTTAGTAGCCATATCAGAGAAAAGTCAAGCTATGACACTTATGTATCAGGTAGATGATGATTCTACTAGGTGGCAAACACTAGGTCAGATAACTGATTTTAGAACAGAATTTAATAACAATGATATAAGATTTAATCGTATAAGATTTAAAGTAACTGGTAGTTCAGTTTATGAATCACCAGTCTTTAGGGGTTTAGAGATTATACGAGGTATATTTGAAGGAGTAATTAAAAATGGCAGATAAAAATATATATTCTTACGGATTTGATAAAGGCTTAAAACGAGAGATTAAAGATAACTCTACGGGTGTTGTTTATGATTATTTAAGAAACCAAATTAATACTGGACAAATAATGGATAGGGGTAACTTAAACTTAGGAGAATCTAATTTAAGACTTTATGATGCAGTTGTAGATGTTAATTATTGGGGAGATTATACTGATATACAGTCAGCTTTAGATGCTGGGCATAAAAGAATTTTCTTAAGAAATGGAACATATATTATTAATAATAGTATCCGAATACTTGGTAATAATATATCTATAACTGGAGAAGATAGAAATAATACGATAATTAAAGCTAATAATAATTTAAGTAATGCAATTAATATAATAGAAATTGGCGATACAAGTTTAGCTGGTGGTGGTGCTTCAAGTAATGAAATTATTTCTAACTTAACAATAGATGGAAATTCTGATAATAATACACAAAATCATACTGGTATTTATATTTATGATAATGAAGATCATATAATTGAAAACTGTAATATAAAAAATTGTGGAAATTATGGGCTTAATATATATAGTGGAAATGATGGGTCTAGTAATATTTACATTAGAAATAATATATTTAGTAATAATGAAAATGCTATTTATACTACAGCATCATCAAGTTTTATTTTATCAAATGATTTTACTCAAACTACTACATCAAACATATCTGGTCAACTTTTTGCTTATAATATAAGCAATAATCGTTTTAGTGGTGGTACTTACCATATTAATATTACAGGTTCTGATAGAAATATTATATCAAGTAATTATTTTTATTCTACTGATGGCAATATGATTTTATTTGACTATACAACTGCTAATACAGAATGTAAATATAATATTATATCTAATAATTCATTTCAAACATTTGGAGGGGCTTCAACTGCTCAAGAAGATGTTATTGTATTTTCAGGAGCACAATATAATGAGATAAGTAATAATATTTTTTATGGTTCGTTTTTTAAGACAAATGATACTTATGCTTTTATTTTATTAAAGACTGATACATCTTATTCTATTTATAATAATATATGTGGTAATACAATATTTCAATCTCAAGCTGTAGCAAGTAAAGCTAAATATGGAATAGTAGAGTTTGACTCTAATCAAGATTATAATATAATTTCAAATAATATAGTCCAAGGTGCTGTAACGGCAAATTTTTTGATACAAGGTGCTAATACAATATCTGAAAATAATGGTAATGCATCTGAATTAGAAAAGAATAAGATAGTAAAAATGAAAAATACATCTGGTGCTGGACTTCGTTTAGGAAATGTTGTGTCCTTTAAAGCTGTAGCAGCTGGGGATGAAGTTACAACTACTACTACCATTGGAGATGATTTAAGTTTTGGTATGGTTACAGAAACTATTAATAATAATAATTATGGCAATATTAAAACAGAAGGAAAAACTCTTGATTTATGGGTAAATAACTCAGCTACTTCCATATCTATAGGAGATTATCTTTCTACCTATTCACACGCTTATTACGCTAACAAAGCAGTAGTAGGAGATATGGCTTTTGCTATAGCTTTAGAAGCTCCCACAACTAGCACAGCTCAAATATCAGCCTTATTAGTATCACCAAGAAAAATATGATTATAAAACACCAAAACAAGTATTATACAGTAGAAAAAGAGTTTGATAAACAAGCTCGTCTTAATGAAATTAAACTAGAATTAGACAGATTAAAAGACTGGCAGAAAAACCAAAAAGATAGAATAGATAGTCTATATCAAAGAAAAGTAGAGCAGTTGACTGGAGAACAAAAGGAACTCAATTTACTATAATATAAAAATAAGTTAAAATAAAGATATGGCAATAGATGTAACAAAAGCAGAACAATTATCTAAATCACAACAAACTGCTATTCAAGCTAATTTACCAAAAGCAGGAGAATTATTTTTACTTGATATTGGTGAAGGTGGTCGTGCTTTAGCTACCATTAATAATGGTAATGTTGTTAGATTAGGATTTGATTTTCCTCAAGACTGGCAAGGTAAAACTATAGGTCAATGGCAAAATGAATTTACTAGAGATTATGCTAGTCAATTAGGAGTTGATTTAAATAGTTTAAAACAGCCAAATGTGGCAGACTTAAATCAATTCTATGGTCAAGGAGGTAAATTAACTAATGTAAACCAATTTAAAGGATTATATAGTAATGTATATGGAGGTGCTACACAAGAAGTTCCAACTGGTAATGTACAAACAGAAGGTGGAACAGTAAGTGCTGCTGGACTTCAAAATACATCTCAATCTGGTTTACAAGAAGGAAAAGCATATAAATTCCCTAATGACCCTAAAGTATATAGAGTAGAAAACGGACAGTTAGTTCATATACCAGACGAACAGACTTTTAGAGGTATGTATGGTGGACTTCCTGAATTAGGAACTAATGTAACCGAGCTACAGGGTACAATAGCTGATTATCAAAGTGGTGGTACTACCCCCTCCTCTACTCCAAGTGGAGGTATAAACATACCAGATACTGGCAATCCCTTATTAAACGAAACCCTAAAGACTTTAAATGATTATTTAGCTGAATTACAGAGTAGGGGAGAGGTACTTAACCCTGAGATAGAGATAACCCCTGAAAAAGCAGCTGAGTTTTTAGCTCAAGCTCAATCTGAAATAAACCCATATTATGCTAGTCAGCTTGGTTTAGCTAGAGAAAACTTATTAAGAAATGCTGGTTACACTACAGATAGTATAGCTCAATTTGAAAGTCAATTAGGCAAACAATACGGTCTAGCTCAACGACAAATAGGAGAGAGTGCGGCTGATAGAGGATTTGCTCAATCTGGTATTAGAAAACAAGAGGAAACTCAATTAGCTGAAGATGTCCAAAATAGAATAGACACTAACAGACGAGATTTACAATTTCAATTAGGAAGTTCAGCTAGACAGTTTGCTCAACAGTTTGGTGGAACAGAGGGCTTTCAAACACCAAGTTTAAGTATAGCTTCAGCCCCTAGAGTTACAGGTCAAGGAACACTTGAACAAAGTGGTCAAACACCTTTTGTAGATTTATCAGATTCAGTTTATGACGATATAATAGGTGAACAAGAATATAATCGTAGAGGAGCTGTTAGGTCTAGGTCATCTGAACTAGAAGGTGCTTTTAGAACTAACCAAGCGATAGACCAACAACGACAATTAATACTATAAATATGGCTAGAAATTTTTATAAACAAGACGGAAGTTATTACTACTCTGATACTAATCAGCGTGTATTAAATATTCCCGAATTACAAGAAGCATCTAGAGCTGGTGGAATTGAGATACAGCCACCACAAACACCTCCTGGAGCTGGTAATGTAGAAAGTAATTTAAGTGGGACTACTTATAATCAAGTAAATACTCCAGCACCAACACCTCAAACTTTTGGAAGTGGTGGTACAGATTACGGAAAGTTTGGTATGGCTTTAATGGACTTACTTAAACAGCAACAACAGCTAGGAACTAGAGGTTTTGCTGAACAAGGCTTTAATGCTCAAGAAGCTCAAGCTAATCGTGTTCTGGCTAAAACTCCTGATGAGCTTATAGGGGCCAATCCTAATTTACAAAGCCAAGTAAGGTCGGCTAGTGCTGGAGCTGTAAGCCCAACTATATCTGGTGCTAGGTCATCTCAGCAGACTTTTAGTGAACAAATAGCTGGACTTGGCAATGCTTTAAATCAGGCTCAAGGAATAGGACAGTGGTTACAAGGACTAGAACGCCAAGACAAAGAAGATGCTTTGAATTTAATGTTTAAATTTCCTGAAGCTGTTAAAAATATGGATGATGATGCTAAAAAGAAATTTGCTAAACTGGCTGGGGTTAATGTTGATTTTATAGATGCTATTCCAAATACAGTATCTAATCAAGGACCTTCTATAACAGAACAATTAGCTGCTGCTAAAGCAGGTTATGATATAAAAGATGGACAAATAACACCAAAAACTTATGAAAGCACTGGAACAATTAGCCCTAGTGATAAAACTGGCGGATCAGTTTCTTGGAGGACAAATAATCCAGGTAATATAAAATGGGGTGAATTTGCTAAAAGTTTAGGAGCAGTTGATTCTGGAATACAAGCCACTGATGGTGGAACTTTTGCGTCATTTGAAAGTGAAGACGCTGGTAAAGCTGCTCAAATACAATTATTAAAAACAGCTTATAGTAATCTACCATTAGAACAAGCTATGAAAAGATGGTCTGGTAATGGTTATGGTGCTGATGTAGCTCCTGATTTACCATCCAATATTAAAATAGGAGAATTAAATGACCAACAATTTAATTACTTATTAGATTCAATGAAGACTAGAGAAGGATGGAAAGAAGGAACTGTGGCTGGTGGAAGTCTTGCTGATTTACAACTTCAATCTGATATAGCTCAAATTAGAAATGGATTACTTACTAAAGGAGATGCTACTGATATTAAAGAAAAGTATTTTAATGACCCACAGAAATTACAACAAATAACTGATGCTTTTAATGACCCTAAAACTAAAGCTATTACAGCTACTCAAGCAACTAAATATGATGTACCAAATGATATAACTGGATGGCAACTTGATAACATATTAAAAGCTAGAGAAGCTAATGGTTATGGTAATCAATCATTTCAAGAATTACACGATTCTTCTGGTAATAAAGAATATCAAAATATTATTCAATGGCTTGAAACTAAGGAAGATATGACTAATATTCGTGCTTTAAAACAGGGTGGAGAATATATTAAAACATTATCTCCAGAAGAACAACAAAGAATATTTAATGAATATAGAGATGCTTTTGGAGTAAATAGTGTTCAGGAATTATTAAATGTTGGTGATGTAAACACTGGACCATTTACAGGTAGAACATTAGGAATTAGAGAAACAGCTGTCCCTGGTGCTTCAGATAAAGAAAGAAGACAAATTGCTTTAGATGTTATTTCTGGTAAATATACGATTGATTTTATGAGAGAAATTTCTGGTGTTGCTATTTCACAACAGGAAGCGGCTAGATTACAAAAATTAGTCCCAAATATTAGACTTAATGATAAGAGATTTGTTGAAGCAGCCAAAGATGCCGAAGATGGTATTGAAAGAAATCTATTAGCAGCCGCCAATAAGTTTGGATTTAATACTATTGAAGAATTAGGACAAGCAACTCAATTAACTAGAAATGGTCAATATTGGAATATAGATAATCAGGTTTTAGAAGCCATAGCTAATGGTTCTGAATTAGATTTTTCTCAACAAACTGGACTATCTGATGAAGAAGCCTATCAAGAATACTTAAATATATTAAATCAATAAATATATGGCCTTAACACGAGAACAATTTCAACAGTTAAGAAATAAAGGATTATCTCCACAACAGATAGCTAATTTTGAAGCTGGTAATCAACCTCAATCAACTACACCAACTACACCAACTAAACTACCTCAAACTAAAATAGGGGAAGTTGCCGAAGGAGCTGGTAGAGGGATAATTAAAACATTAAGTGGTATATCTTCATTAGGAGAACGTGGTTTAAAGGCTGTTACTGGTGGAATAGGAGCTTTATTTACAGATAAAACATTTCAAGATGTTAAACAAGATATAAAAGCTCCAACTAGTGCTGAAAGATTAATACCAGAAGAACTAAGAACCAATAAAGGCTTGACTGGTTTGGGTAAGGTTGGTATGGGAGCAGAACAAGTCGCTGAATACTTTATACCAGGAACATCTGCTTTAAAATTAAGTAAGGCTATTAAGGGTGTTTCTACTGGTGCTAAATTAGCTAGATTTGGTGTTAGATCCTTAGCTGAAGCAGGAATTACTGGTGGACAGGCAGCCTTACAAGAAGGCAAGGTAGATGAAAAGGTTGGAAGCATATCATTATTTGGTGGTGTAGCACCTCTTATTGGTAAAACTATTGGTTTAACTTCTAAGGGTATTCCTAAGTTAATGAGATTTATAAGTCCAGTAGATGACGAGGCTTTTAATGTTTTAAAAAATAGGTTTACTGGAGTAAATAAAGCAGTTAAAGAAGGACCAACAGCTCAAAAAACTCTTGATTATACAAGACAAAAAGCTATGGGTTTAAAAGAAAAGTTAAGCAAAGAGTGGAAACAAGGAGTTGGAGCAATAAAAAATGAATTTAAACAACAGCGTATAGATTTCCCAAAACCCATAGTCAATAAAATGACAGCTATAGCTGAACAATATAGAGCATTTGATTTACCAAGAAATATGAAAAGTATAACCGTTGGTAAGGGTTTAGAGGTTTATAATAAATTAAATAGCCTATATGGTCAAAGAGCAGTTAGAGAAAGTGCTGAAGGTGCTATATTAAGAAAATTAAGAACTGACTATCGTAAATTTTTAGTACAAGGTTTTGGTGGAGAAGGTGGAGCAATAGATAACTTGTTAAAAAACTATTCAGCTAAATCAGATATATTTAGTAATATTGATGATTTAGTCAAAGTGTTTGGTAAAAAACCAGTAGAAAGCACCACAGCTGCTAATAGATTACAAGCTATATTTGAAGAAAATAAGTTAGCTTATTTAGATGCAGTAATTCAATTTGAAAAAGAAACAGGAGCAGATGTATTAAGTAGAGTAGCAGCTCAAAAATTTCAACAAATATTACCAAGTGGAATAACTAAAGCTTCTGGTGGGTTACCAACTAAAGCAGATTTACTTCAACGAGTAGTTCAAATTTTAGCCCTTCCTTTAACATCTCCTAGATTAGCTTTAGAAAGAGCAAGGGCTGGGGAAGCTTTAAAACCATTATTAAATAAAACATCTAATATTCCAGGAATAAAACAAACAGGACAAAGAGTATTCGGAGATGAAACTCCTAGATTATCTTCACAATTATGAAGTTACCAATAAAATACAGGCTATATAATAATCGTCTATGGGTAAGATGGGGATTAGATGAAGTATGGAAAGAAGTAAGAACTACTACTAATAAAAAGGTTACCCCTATTACTCAGAATTTTGGAGCAGACTTTGTATGGAATTTAGCTTCTCATCCAGAGTGGAAAGGTAGATGGTTTTATAAAGACATTATAGGTATAGATGGACATAATGGAATAGACTTTGAAGCTCCAACTGGAACTAGACTATATGCTCCTCACGATGGAGTGATTACAGAACTTCTTATCGCTGATGGTTATGGAATAAGATTACAAGGAGCAGAGTATTCATCTATTTTCTATCATCTAAAAGAATTTCATTGTTCCCTTAATCAAGAAGTTAAGCAAGGGGATTTTATAGCCCTCACAGACAACACAGGACGTTATACGACAGCTCCACACCTTCACTGGGGTGTTAAGGGCTTAGATGGTAAATACTTTGACCATAGAGGATTTATAGAAGACCTAGATATAGTAGAGTTCCCATATAAAGAAGGACAATGTTTTCTAGTAAAACCAGATGGACAATTCTATGTTTATGAGAGTGGAGATTTAATTTATTACGACAGCGATAAACAACCCGACCGACATATCCCTATAGTAGATTTCTTTATCAAGAAGAATAAGGAAGGACTACCACCTAACTTTATAAAGGTTTTAGATATAAGTGAATTTAATAAGTTTAATAATTTAATAAAATGATTATGTGGACAAAAATTAAAGGAATTTTAGGCAGTATCAGATTTTGGTTGATAACATTATTTTGGCTATCAACTTATATTGCTAAAGTAGAAGTAGATGGTTTCTTACTATCAGAGTTATTTAATCAAATTGGTTATTGGTTAGGTAGCGTAGCTGGAGTTGGAACAGTTGATCAAATTGCTAAAGCATTGAAAGAAGCTAAATAATCATAGGTCTATTAAACTGCTTCTACTGGAGCAGTTTTTTAGTTATACACAGTTGGGGTATTGCCAAATTAAAAATTAATTGCTATACTTTTAATGAGCTACTATAATATCTGTCAAAATCAGAAAGATGAGCCTTTAGCAAGGTTCCTATCTCCGTTACGGGGCTAGCCTCTTTCTGAGCTAGGACAGTAGGAATCTTGCTAAGGGCTTTTTGTATCTCTAGCTTCCTCTAATCCAATACTTCTAGACTATATTGGATTGGGGGCTAGGAATATAAAAACACCAAATTTATATCAGTCTAGCCAGACCTTCTTACTAGGTAACTAGGGACTATAAATACTAGGGGAAAGTAAGCCAACACGGATACTCCAACCTTTTGCTAATCCAACAATTAAAACTAACAGTTCTATTCCTATAAAGGAATATTGATACAAGCTCCAGTAGTAATAGTGGAGAGGGGAATACAGAGATGTATGTGATACCTAGATACTCCTATTTAGCAAAGGTAGAGCAACGGCTTGGCAAGTTGGCTTAGTAGTTAACTATAGTATACTAGAGTATACAGTAACATTATGAAAGATAAGAAAGTAAATAATAATTGGGAAAATTCTGAATACAGTGATTTAATCAGAATAAAACCAGAAGACAAAGAATACATTAAAACAGTTAAAGGTGATTTATCTATGGCTGGATTTTTACATTTTATAATACAAACTTATAAAGCTAATAATAAATAATATGAGAGAAATAAAATTTAGAGCTTGGGATAAAAGAAATAAGAAGATGTTATTTTTTAATGAAGCGTGGGTTTGTCAAGAATATAGAAGTTTAGCATTTTGGAATAGTGATGAAGATATAGATTATTATAAAGATTTAGAATCTTATAAATTTAGTGAAGATAAAATAAATGATTTAGAATTACAGCAATTCACTGGATTGCTCGACAAGAACGGCAAAGAGATTTATGAGGGGGATATTATAACTGATATAAAATTAAAAACAAAAATTTTATTTACAATAGATTTTGGTTTTGCAACAAAAGATGATGGTTATGGTGTAATTGTTTGGTCGCCAAAAAGTGGAGAGAGTTATAATATAACAAAAGAATTTTGTGAAAGAGGAGAAGTCATCGGCAATGTCTACGAAAATAAAGATTTATTAACTTAAATATATGAACCTAGACATAGAAATAGTAAGAGGCTCTAAAGTCCTCCGTCATAAATCTAACTCTAGTATTAAACTAGCCCTAGAGTGGCTATATCTTACTAAAAGAAAACTAACAGACTTTGATTACATAGAAGTAAGAGTATTTGATACAGTATTTACTACTAGAGGAAAAGAGTATATGCCCAGAGAAGATAAACAGTTTTATACTTTTCAGGAAGCTAGAGAGTTTATAAGTAATTTAGAGTAATATGAAATTAACAAAAGAACAATTAAAATTAATTGAGCTAATGATTAATGATGGCTATATTAATTGTCAAAAACATCCAAACGTTGATTTATGGATTTATAATTATAGTAATAAAACTCAATTTGATAAGATGTGGAATGAAGCTACTATAATGTGTAGAGGTCTTATTTTAGATGGGGATAATAATATAGTAGCTTTACCATTTAAAAAGTTTTTTAATTATGGAGAAGATATTAATTTAAAAATTCCAAACGAAGAACCAATTATAAGTGAAAAAATAGATGGTTCATTAGGTATTTTATATTGGATTAAAGATACCCCATATATTGCTACACGTGGTTCATTTATTTCTGAACAAGCTGTTTGGGCTACTAAATGGTTACATAAATATCTTGAAAATGGTGGAGAATGTATGAATAAAAATGCTACTATGTTATTTGAAATTATTTATCCTGAAAATAGAATAGTTGTTGATTATAATGGATATGAGGGATTAATTCACCTTGCCCAAATAGATTTAAATACTGGTAAGCAAATTATAAATCCTTATATTCCAAAAGGAATTAAATCTGCGAAAATAGTTAAAAATCAAGATTTAGAAACACTTAAGAATATAAAAATAGATAATCAAGAGGGCTTTGTAATTTTTTATCCTAAATCAGAATTAAGATTAAAGGTTAAATTTGAAGAATATGTTAGATTACACAGATTAATTACTGGTGTGAATGAAAGGCGTATTTGGGATATACTTCGTAATAATCAAGATATAAATGAATTGCTTGATAGAGTACCTGATGAATTTTATAATTGGGTTAAAAAAATAATTGATGATTTAAAACACACGTATGCTAGAATTCATAAAGAAGCTATAGCTGTTAGTTTATCAGTCCAAAATTTAGATACAAGAAAAGAACAAGCGGAAATAATTAAAAAATATAAATATCCATCTGTAGTATTTAGTTTATTAGATGGCAAAAATCCTAATCAAATTATTTGGAAACTATTAAAACCAAAATCTAATAAACCATTTAAAATAGAAATATAGAGTAACTACTATATATTAAATAGGTATGTGTATAAGTCTAAAAGTTATCCACTTGACATCATTATTTTATTATGATACACTGGTAATATGAGTAATAAAAAAGAAATAATTGAATTAAGAAGAAATGGAGCTACATATCAAGAAATAGCTGATAAATATAGTATTTCCCGTCAAAGAGTACATCAGATTATTACTGGTTATAAATCTCCAGCTACTTTAGAAAAATTAATACAATCTAGAATTAGAGAAGAAAGAGCAATGCAAAAAATCAATCAGTTATTAAGAGAAAAAATAAATTTAAACATTAAATATCCTAATAATAAAAATATAACTCATTTAACTGGTATGGAGTCTGGTAGTAGAGATAGAAATAGGGAATTAGTAAGGATTAGAGATAAATATACTTGTCAAATATGTGGTAAAGTTTGGCAAAAAGGGAAAAGAAGATTTGATGTTCATCATTTAGACGAAGATAAAAACAAAACAAGACAAATAGATAACTTATTAGAAGAATCAAAAAATATGATTACATTATGTCATTCTTGCCATCTTAATTTGCCAGGACACAAACTATCAATGAAAAAAGCTAAAAATAAATCTTATGAATAAATTTAAAACCTATAAAGTATTTGAAAAATCTGAAAAAGTTATTATTGATGAAACAATTAAAAGAATATCTGCTACTGGTAGACATCAAACAAAACAAGGAGTATTAAACGATATGCTATTAGAATATCCAGTAATGCTTAAAAGATTAAAAGACTTACAAAAATAATATGGAAAAAACAATAACAATACAAGTAAGTGAGAAAGGTAGCGATAAAGCACCCATTATCCGTAATTATCAAATAGACCCAGAAGACATAGATGTATTTGATATAGACCTATTTGATATGATTAAGACTTTATTAGATGAAAAGGAGGAATTTTAATATGGCAGTATCATTTAAACAAAGAGGCTACATAGCTCACGCTCTAAAAGTAAATAGAAATATGTACCCAGAGCTAAAAGCAATGTTCCCTCCTAAAGTAGAAAATGGAGCAGATATTTCTATAGCAGAACTAGAAGTTAAGGTAAGTAAGCTAGACCCTATGTCTGTATCAGATGTTATATCTATGTTAGAAGATGACTTAATTTTAGAAGGCTTTAATCAACTTAACTATTTAATAAATAATAACTAAAAAAATATGGCAAACTTAAATCAAGGAAAACAAGTAGGAGAACCTTGTGCCTACTGTCAGCAACCATTAGAGCAAGGTAAATTCGGGGCTTATTGTAAGCCTTGTTATCAGAAGTATAAAAACAGCCAACAAGCTACACCTCAACCACAATATGTAAAACAACAAGATAAACCAGATTGGGAAGCTATTTCAAGAGGTAAAGTAAGACACGGAATAGTTTGTGCTATGCTACAAAATGGTAAAAGTTATGACGACATAGCTACTCAATTACTAAGATTTGAACAGCTTATTATGAACGGAGTAACAACCACTGGTAGAAATCCTAATGCTGAACAAAACTTTGTAGATGAAATGGAAGAGCTTAATAACCTTATGTAATATGACCTGTGAAAAATACATTTTAGAGCAACTAGAAAACAGACCAAACGGATTAGCTGGTGGTACCTTAGAGGACAATGTCAGAGATTTAGCTGGTTATAAGTCCTCTACTGTATCACGAATAGCTAGAAGTATGGCAGAAGATAGGAAGATACAAAGAGGTGAATTTCTAGTAAATGGTAAGAAGTGTGTATTTTATAGGCATTTAAAGTTTAAATAACTAACATAAAAATATGTTTACAAAAAGAAAAATAAAAGGCAATACCTCCCACGCTAAAAATGGGGAGTTTGCTAAAAGCGATTACAAGATTACTTTAAGAAGAAAGAGATTGAGTAAGATACTAATACTAGAGATAGCTGTTTTAACAACACTGTTCATAATATTAGCCGATTTAGCAGCTCAAAAGGTTTTTACAGCTATTTATCCCATAAACCACGTAGAAGCCTCTTATACGCCAAATTTGAGCCTTGAGGAGCATATCTGTGAGGCTACCAATGGTGAGAATTGTGAAGTATTAGTAAATTTGGCTAAATGTGAAAGTTCCCTAAACAAAGAAGCTGTCAATGTAAATACTAACGGAACTTATGACGCTGGACTTTTCCAGATTAATAGTATTCACAAAGACATAAGTTTAAGTCAAAAATTAGATGTTTATGCTTCTGCTCGTTGGTCAAACGAACAAATTAAAAAAGGTAACGGACACATTTGGGTCTGTTGGAAAAAAATATAAATATGAAACAAGAACTTTTACAGCTTCCTGCTACCATAAGCAAGGTAAGCTCAATGGCTAACAAAGTATTAAGATTACAGATAGACACAAACGAGAATTTAAGTGAAGAGCAAATGGCTAAGATTATGTCTAAGTATGATAAATTCGGATACTTTTGCTTCTTAGAGGACACCAGAATAAAGGAAGATGATGTTATAGATTTGCCACCTTTACCAAAAGACGAAGCAGATCAGAAATCCCCTAGTCAAAGGCTAAGAGCTAGAATGTTTGTCTATTACAAAGAAACTCATACAGAAGATAAATTCAATGAATGGTATGCTGATACGCTTAATAAAATAGGCGAACAATACTTACAAAAACTTGATGCTCCAATAGAATAAATTAAATTTTAATCCCTATGCAAGATTTAAATTTAGAATGGAAACCAGACGAAACAATGAGGATATGTCGTACTCCTGATTGTGGTGAAATATTAGAAGGCAAACAGATTTACTGTAAAAAGTGTTATAGATGGCGTAAGTTAAAATCTATACAAAAGGCTAATAAGAAAAGATCTATGGAACCAGAAACCTTTCCTACTTGGAAATGCGACCAATGTAATGAGGTATTACAGTTAGACTTTAACCCTGCTGGTATTAGTTATAGGAATATAAAGTTTGATAAATTCAAAGCTAAACATTATTCAAAGTGTAAAAATGTATTACCAAAAAAAGAAATGGACAACCGCTCAGAAGGCTACGTACAAGGACAATCTCTATGATTCCAAATTTGAGGCAAGTTATGCGGCGGATCTGGATTTACTTGTAAGAGCTAAGAAAGTTAAATCTTGGGAAAGACAGGTTAAGATACCTTTAGAGATAAATGGATTTCATATCTGTAATTACTATATAGACTTTATTGTTTATCATACTGACGGAACTATTGAATATACAGAAGCCAAGGGATGGCCTTCTCCCATTTGGAAACTGAAATGGAAGATGTTTGAAGCTCTTTATTCAGAGAAACCAGATGTTAAATTAACAGTCGTTCAACAAGGTAATTTTAAAATGCCTCACGCAAAGAAGAATAAGCAAATTAAAGGAATAGCAAAATTAAAAAAATAGTTCATTAGAGAATCCTAAGCCTGCCAAATTGCTTGGGGATTCTCACAGGGATACTGGTTTTCTAGCAAGGGTTCTAGTATCTCTATGAGAGTTAAATAATTAGAATATAAAGTGTATGGAAACAGTGCAAGAAGAATTAGGTTCAGTAATAACTGGATAACTCCCAATAACTTGGGATTTATCAAGAGTGTGGGTAGTGGCGGAATAGCTAACCGTCAATATAGTAAGAAATAAACTTGCCCAATAGGGACAACGCAGAAAAGAGACTGTTACTTACCTACCTACACTCCTGATAGATTAGTTTATTGCTTACAGGCGGGAAGTTGTGTGCAAGCTACGCCAACAGATTAGTAAAACTAGTTAAGTCTAATCACCGCCTGTAAAGAATAAATTAAATAATATATAATTACTATGAAGATAACAAAAATAACAAAAGAGTATTATGAGGTAGACGGAGAGAAAGTTTACTTCCTTGAGCCATTAGAAAAGGTCATATCCATAAAAGAATTGCAGAAAATTATGGATACGGCAGAAGAGTTAGTTAATAAATTAAGAGGAAAAATATGAAACTATACGAACTACAACAAACATTTGACGAGATGACGGCTCAATTAAAAGAATTGGATAATTGTGTTTCGCCAGATAAAAATAGCGAGCAATATAAAATGCTCTGGGACGATAGGGCGGAGATTAAAGGTCGGCTAACTGCATTGTTAAAAACAAAAACAGCTTGTTGCGAAAGACCGTTTGCAGCAGAGGGATTAACATACTGTTCCAACTGCGGTGGTGATGGCAGGGGAATAGTTAAAACTTACTAATATGAACGACAAAATAACACAAAAGTGGAAAGATGAGACCATCAAGCAAGCAGGGGCGTTAGCCGAGAGAGAGAAAGCAAATAATATACCCGCTGTTTCAAGAAGGGAAATTTATAGAAATACCTGCGAAATGATGTATGACCATTATTCAATTCTTCATATAGTTGATATTGAAACTGCTCTCGGAATTATTCGGGGGGTATTAGAAGATAAAAAAATATGAAAACAATATCTAAAAAAGACTTAATGGAGTTTTTGAGAGAGGAAAAGAAAGCCAGTATTGCCAATAAACAATACTCAAAAGAAAGTTCAGTTAATAAAGCCTACTATGAAGGTATGGTTTTGGCTCAAAATAGAACCATTGAGTTCATTAAAAAAATGTTGAGAAACTATGAAATATAAAACAATTTTAGCAGACCCCCCTTGGAACTTGGGAGAGATGAGAATGAAGAAGGCAAGACCAAAAGCTATGTTGCCCTATCCTAAGATGAAAACAGAGGCTATATGTGCCTTACCAGTGGCTGGACTTGCTGACGATAACTGCAATCTATTCCTTTGGACGACACACACTTTTTTGCCTGATGCCTTTGAAGTTATGAAGGCGTGGGGATTTCGCTATCATTGTTTGCTTACTTGGGATAAAACTAATGGTATCCCTTGCTGGGGATTTAAAAGAAAAACAGAATTTGTTTTATACGGCTATAAAGGAAAAATTACAGTCAATCAAACAGGGAAATTTATTCATACATTGTTCACCGAAAAGCTAACAGAACATTCTAAAAAACCAAACATTTTCTATGAGATTTTAGAAAGCAATACGCCAGAACCGAGAATAGAATTATTTGCCAGAAATAAAAGAGACGGCTGGGATGTCTGGGGTAACGAAGTAGAAAGTGACATATCCCTATGAAAATATACAAAATAACAGAAGCAAGTGCGTATCTCGGGATAAGTATAAATTCATTAAAGACGCTTGCCAACAACAACAAAATAAATTCTTTCAAAACAGACGGAGAGCATAGGCGTTTTCGGGAAGATGATTTGGACACCTATATGGGAGTTAAGAAAGAAAAACAAGAACGGCTAACTGTTATTTATGCCAGATGTTCTACCGCCAAACAGAAAGAAAACCTTGAAAGGCAGAAAGACAGACTAAGAAAACACGCCGAAGAAAAGGGATACAAGTATTTAATGATAGACGAAATTGCAAGCGGAATAAACGAGAAACGGAAAGGGATACACAAGTTAATCAAGATGTGTTTTGAGGGAAAGGTTGAACGGATTTTAATCGAATATAAAGATAGACTGGCAAGATTTGGCTACGAGTATCTGGACGCAATTTTTAGGAATTTAGAGATAATTGTTGAGATAGTGGAAATTAAAGAAAAGAAGTATGAAGAGGAATTAGCAGAGGATATTATGAAGATTCTTACTTGCTACTCTGCCCGATATTACGGGGCGAGAGGCGGTCGAAAGAAGAAAATTGAACCAGTTAAAGAACCCAACGAATCTAATGGAATTTAAAAAGGAGGTTATATGAGTATAGATTATCCAATTTTTGCTAAAAAGAATGATGCTTGTTTATTTTTTGAAGATAAGGGTGGAAATTGGGAAGTGAAAAAAGTATTAATAACATTTGAAGATTAACCAAATAAATTATGACAGATAAAAAAGTAATTGAGAAGTTTAAGAAGAAATTTGAAGAACAAAAATTTACCAACAAAAATGGTTATCCTATTCCTGAAAAAATTGAACAATTCATCTTAACCACCCTTAAACAATATCAGGAAGAGTTAGTGAAACAATTAGAAATAGAAAATACTGGTGCTAAGATTTATCGTGAAGGACTTTCTTTAGCAATAGAAATAATTAAAAAGAAATAGTTTCTTACTTACTGGGACAAAGACCGAAGATATTGCCTGCAGGTCTGGCTTCTGAAAATTAGAGAGGTGTAATGCTAGTCATTACATCTAAGCCCTATACCGTAAAATATCGGGACGGCATACGCCGAGGCTAGGAAGCCCCCAGCGAATAGGAAAATATACAATTAAATATCAAAAACCTTAAAATATAAGGGATTTATTAATTAAAAATATACAATATGGAAAAGATTAACTTAATAGAAGAGGACTTTTCGGCAAAAGAAATTGCCGTTGAATGTATGAATAAAATCAATGAAATTATTGATTGGGTAAATGAAGTAGACGCAGTTAGGTTAGCTAATGCTTTTGGTAATCATTTAGAAGGTAAAGACCGCCTACAAACCTTAGAGGATAAGATTGACTCTATAGTTTCAGCTATTAAGTGTCTTAAAAATGATAATGAATTTAATAACAAAAGGATTGAGTTTATAATTAAGAATAGTAAAGCTCCAACTCAATATGATGATTATAATACTGTATCACTCCAAGACCTTTGGGATGAAGAGAATGATAAATTAATTGCTGAAAAATTAGACAATAGTTTTGAGGGGAAGTATACAGTTGAACCCATTGTAAAAGAATGTGATTGTAATGGTGAACCTTGCCAGTGTAAACCTTATGAACCGACTGTAAAAGATGCAAAGAAAACTTTAGATAAAATAAATGAATCTATCAAAAAACAAATGGGTGAATACTATCCAGAAGAAGCTAAAATGGGTGAGCCGACTGTAAAAGAACCTCTATGCCCTCACGGCTATCCTTATAATTGTCCAGCCTGTATTAAAGATATAGAGATTGAAGAAATAATTGAGGAGTTTCATAAAGAGTACTATGTTCTTGATAGACCAAAATTTGAATCTTGGCTAAGAGATAAGTTAAATAGTTTAAAATAATATGTCAATAATATACAAAAGTAAAAGAATAGGAAAAAACGGAAAACCATTTTGGCTTTACAAATTCCGTACTTTAATGGATAATATAGATAAGACTAGCTCTTTTGCTCAACAAGACCAGTATGTAAAATTTGGGAAGTTTCTTCGTAAGACTAAAATAGACGAATTACCTCAGCTTATTAATTGGATTAAAGGTGATATTAATTTCTTTGGTTATCGTCCAGAAGAAGAACGAGCTTGGAACATTTTGCCTTCTGAAATAAGAGAAATATTATCTAAAAATAAACCAGGTATTATAGATCTTAGTTCACTTCACTTTTATGATGAAGAAACCTTATTACAAGTAGGAGATGCTAATAAAACTTACTGGGAAGTTATAAGACCAATGAAACTTACTTTACAGATGTTTTACTCTGAAAATAGATGTTGGATTTTAAACCTCGCTATTATTTATATATATTTTCGTAAAGCTTTAAAATCACTATGGAAAAAGTAAAACAAATACAAAAAGATATTTTAATTGCTAGTTACGAAGCAGGCGCTTGTCATTTGGGGTCTGCTTTAAGTTGTGTAGATATTTTACACGACCTTTTTTATATCCAAAAAATAAAACCAGAACAATTTTTATTTGCTAAAGCCAGTGGAGTAGCCTGCTACTACGCTATCCTTGCTGATTTAGGGTATTTTCCTAAAGACAAGCTAGGTGAATATCTAAAACAGTATCCTTTGCCTTCTAAAGAAGTTGCTGGAATCCAACACTCCTTTGGAAGTTTAGGCCACGGATTAAGTGTAGCTACTGGACTGGCTTTATCAGATAGAAATAGAGATATATATGTTCTACTTTCAGATGGAGAGTGTCAGGAAGGTTCTACCTTAGAAGCAGTAGCTTTTATAGGGCATCATAATCTTACTAATCTTCACGTCATAGTAGACAACAATAAAATACAGGCATTAGGGCATACTAGAGATATAATAAAAATGGATACTATTTGGAATTATATGGAAAACAACTTACCTAACTGTAAGATAGTAAATACAGTCAAGGGTCAGGGGATAGATTTTATGGAAGACTCAGCTGACTGGCACTACAAGAACCTAACTAAAGAACTTTTAGATAAAGCATTATGCCAGATTTAAGAAAAGACTTTTTTGAAATAATGTGTGAACTAGCTGAAAAGGACAAGGACATTATAGTTCTTGTCGGAGATTTAGGTTATAACTTTTATGAGGATTTTGCTAAAAGATTTCCTGAACAGTTTATTAACGCAGGATGTGCAGAGCAAAATATGATAGGAGTAGCTGCAGGACTTGCTCTCGGAGGGAAAAAACCTTTCGTTTACTCTGGGAGCATTTTCTTGGCTAGTAGAGGCCACGAGTTTATACGAGATGATGTAGCTTATGCCAATCTTAATGTAAAGTTGGTAGGAACAGGTGCTAGTGGATTTTTAGGTCATACCCATAACTGGCAAGGAACAGAGAACGAACTTGATTTGCTTAAGAACCTACCTAATTTACAAATATCTTTTCCAAAAGATAAAGAAGAATTAAAGAAAGCCCTAATCAACGAAGGAGCAAGTTATATAAGAATATGAGAAGACTAATATACCAACACAAAAACAGTCCAGAAGCCTATAACAAAATATACGAAGAACGTCAGGGCAAGGTAGACTGGCAAGATATTCGTAGACAGAAGGCTATGCTTAAATATTTTAATGGTGGCCCTATCTTAGATATAGGTTGCCTTGACTCCAGTGTACCTGATATTCTTATAGAATTGCGATTAGAGGGTATTATAAGCTATTTAGGTACTGATACAGCCACAGAGGCTATAAGGCATCAAAATGAGCTATTTTATGACGATAAAGGGGTAAATTTTATAGTAGATGATATATTCAATACTAAAATAGATAGACAATTTGATTATGTTTTACTAGGAGAAGTTTTAGAACATTTAGAAGAACCAGATAAGGCTGTACATCAAGCTATGAGATTAGTTAAGTCTAATGGTTATCTAGTAATATCTGTTCCCTATGAAGAATACAAGGAGTTTGGAGCAGTTGATAAAGACAGACATATTTGGAGTTTTGATAAAAAAGACTTTGAATTTCTAAAACAATACGGAAAAGTAAAGTTTAAAGTATTAGGTAGTCAATATTTTCCTTATAAATATTGCTGGCCACAATTAATAATTTACATAAAAAAATATGATTGATTTTATAAATAGTTCTTATAGACGTTATTATAGCGAACACCGAGAAGAAATTTTAGACGCAATAGATAGGTGTTTTAAAGGTGGCGATTTCATCTTAAGAAAAGATGTAGAAGAGTTTGAGCAGAAACTTTGTGCTTTCACTGGGGCTAAGTATGCTGTTGGTGTGAACTCAGGAACAGATGCTCTTAAACTTTCATATAAAGCAATGGGTATTAAGCCAGGAGACGAGGTTATTACAGTATCTCATACCTTCATAGCTCCCATAGAAGAAATTGTTCATCACGGTGGAATACCTATTTTAATAGATGTTGGAGAAGACGGACTTATGAACGTAGATGAGATAGAAAGTGCTATCAGTCCCCAGACAGTAGGCATAGTGCCAGTCCACTTATCTGGCAAGGTCTGTGATATGAAACGAATAAACGAGATAGCCGAGAAGCACGGACTTTGGGTAGTAGAAGATGCCTGTCAGGCTTTAGGAGCTAAATTAGATGGTAAAAGTGCTGGAACAATGGGTAATACAGGATGTTTTTCCTTTATCAGTCCTAAGACTTTAGGTGGTGCTGGAGATAATGGAGGTATTATAACTAACGATTTTGAAACTTATCAGAGACTTCTATTACTAAGAAATCATTGGAACATAACTCAGGGAGCTTTACACGGACTTAATATTCCTCAACCAGAGGTAATGGACTGGGGTTATAACTCAAGAATGGATAATATTCAAGCTGCTATTTTAAATATAAAATGGAAATACTACCCAGAAATGTTAAAGAGACGAAAAGAGATAGGTGAGATGTATAACGAAGGACTTAAAGATTTACCTATTCTTCTTCCAACCTCACAACCAGAACAAATCTATCAGGAGTATATCATCCGAGTTAAAAACAGAGAAAAGTTTATGAAGCATATGGTAGATAACGGAATAGAGCTGTTAGTAAGAGATACTATTCCTAATCATAAGCAAAGGGGTTTAAAGTTAGACCATTTTGATTTACCAGTTACTGAAGAAATGGCCACTGATAATGTTCGTATTCCTTGTTATCCAGAACTTGAGGATGAAGAGGTAGCAGAGATAATAAAAGTTGTAAAATCATTTTACAAGTAATTTAAAATAAGTTATAATTATTCTATGAAAAATGAAAGAATACTAATCACAGGTGGAGCTGGTAGTATTGGATCTGAACTAGCTAAGCAACTAAACAAAGAAAATCAAGTATTTATACTAGATATTAACGAGACTGAATTATTTAACCTTATTGAATCAGAAAAGATGAATGGTGTAGTTGGCGATGTCAGAGACAAGGAAGTATTAGAAGAAATATTTGCTAGATTTCAACCAGCCTATGTGTTTCACTGTGCTGCTTTAAAGCACGTTACACCTTCAGCTTGGACACCTAAAATATATATAGATACCAATATTGGTGGAACTATAAATGTGCTAGAATTAGCCAAGAAATATGGTGTTAAGATGATTAATATATCTACTGATAAGGTAGTTAATCCTGAATCTATTATGGGGGCTACTAAGAAAGTAGCCGAGTTGGCTGTTAAAAACGATAAAGAAGTATCAGTAAGATTTGGAAATGTATTAGGTTCTAGAGGTTCTTTACTTGAAATATGGAATAGACAAATGAAAGAAGGCAAACCTTTGACTGTTACTGATTCTAGAATGGAACGATATTTTATGGAAATACCAGATGCTTGTGAGCTTTTAATTGAAGCAGCAGAGGTAGGAGAAGGAGGCCAAATTCTTATAATGGATATGGGTGAACCTGTTAATATATTAGAACTTGCCAAAGAGATTATAACTAAAAAGAAATATGGTTTAGAGCCAGAAATTATAGGAGCTAGACCAGGAGAGAAATTAAGTGAAGACTTAATGACTACTACTGAAAAAGAGTTAGCAGTCAAGAAAGATAAATTTTATATAATTAATTAATATGTATGAGAAAAAAAGAAAGCCCAAAGGCTATTAAAAACGTAATAAAAAAAGTTGTTAAAGAACAAAAAAAAGTTGTTAACAAACTAGAAGATATTAAATACTGGCAGAAAAGACCAGCAGATGATACTCGTAAAGACTGGCGTTTAGACAGGGATACTGACTGGGTAAGTGAATATTGGGGAAGCCAAGCACATCCTCATAGGTCATTAATCACCGAAGCTCTTGTAAGAATAGGCGATTTTGGTAGTTTGTTAGAAGTTGGTTGTAATTGTGGTCCTAACTTACAGCAAATTAGAAACAAATATCCTAAAACTAAACTTTATGGTATAGATGCTAGTCCAGTAGCAGTAGAAAAAGGACAAAGATTATTTGGAACAGAGATTCAATTAGGCACAGCTGATAAACTTCCAGTAGATGTGGATGTTATATTATCTGATGCTGTTTTAATTTATGCTGAGCCAGATTATTTTAAGAAGATAGCAGAAGAATTTAGTAAGAAAGCTAAGAAAGCTATTATTTTAGTTGAGTGGTATGATGAATCTAAGACTGGTGTTGAGAAAGATGGACACTGGGCTAGAGATTATCAATTTAAAGGTTTTGAGTTAAAAGATAAAATTAAAATAACAGAACAACAATGGCCAAACAAGGCTTGGAGTCAAAATGGATACGTATTCGTGTTTCTTCGTCAATAGCTAATTTTAAAGATAAAGCAGAACGTAGATTAAGTTACGAGGGAGATTATACGTTATTTCTTGGGTTGTATCACTGGATAGACTATCTAAAGTTTTTACTAACTTTAGGTAAAAAACGAGTATTATGGTGTGGTTCAGATATATTAAACTTAAATAAGTTTTGGGCGTTCATTTTAAAACTTACTAAAGCAGAACACATCTGTGAGAATCAGGTAGAACAAGGTGTTTTATCGGGATTTGGTATTGAGCCTAGAGTCCAACCAGTTCTTTTGACTAACCCCAAGAGATATAAGAGATGTTTTAGACCTAGTAAATACCCAGAAGTGTTTGTTAATTGCCACGAGGGTAGAACAAAGGAGTATGGATTAGAAACTATAATTAAGATAGCTCCTAAGCTACCTGAAGTATTGTTTCATATTTATGGAATAGAACCTTACGATCCGTTTCTTCCTAATAACATAGTATTTCACGGTAAAGTTAGTGAAAGTGAGTTTGATAAGGATATTAAGCAGTATCAAGGAGCATTACGCCTTAACTTATTTGACGGATTTGGAGAGGTATTAGCTAAGTCTATACTTATGGGACAATATCCTATATCTAAGATTCAATATCCAGGTATTACATCTTATGTTAATGAAAACGACTTAATAACTAAAATAAGAGCATTAAAATATAAAAAGAAACCTAATCCACAAGCAGATTTATGGAGAACATTACTCAGCAAGAAAATATAAATTTACATCTGATATATACTCCTTTTACTGGTGTAGGTCTACACGGAGGATATAGGGGAGATGAATGGTTTTCTAATCGTATAGATGTATTTAAAAATAATACTCTTAAGAGTTTATTAAATCAGACTAGCAAGAATTTTGTTCATTGGATTTCATTTAGACCAGAAGAACGTGGACATCCTTTAGTGGTAGAATTGGCTAAGTATTTAGATTCATTTGATAGTTATAAGTATATATTTACTTTTAACGGACTAATGTATCACGATGATAAGTTTACCAACTATACTTTAAAGACTAGATTTAAGAATTTTTTACAGATGTATCACGATAATCTTAAACAGAATCCGTTTAAGTTACTCAAGTTAGTATGGGAAAATAAGAATAAGACTCTAGTTCCACGAATATATAGTTCTTTAATAGATATAGCTAAGTACATAGGTACTAATTATAAATGGATATATCTTACTAGGATAGATTCAGACGATATGTTAGCTAGTGATGCTGTTGATTTAATACAGAAACAGAACCCAGAGTGGAAAAGAGCTTTAGTATTTAAGAACGGATATATATATAACTGTAAAACTGGACAAGTAGCAGAGTGGCTACCACCAACTAATCCTCCTTTTCATACTATAATATTTCCAGCTTCTACTTTCTTTGATTCTCAGGCTCATTATGAATATTATGACGACTTTAAAAGCCACGAAGATACTACTAGAGTATTTAATCCTATAGTATTACCAGATTATAAGTATATGGTTGCTTATCACGGTAGAGGTCATATATCTACAGCTTGGGAATCTCCAGTCATAAAGAAAATTCATCACAGAATAAAATATAAGAGAATAAATCCTTTTATTGGTAAAATCTTATCTAGCGAAATAAAGAAAGATTTTGGAATATGGGGACAAAAAATTGTATGACACATTTAGTAATAGGAAAAGGAGAAGTGGGTAAAGCAATAGCTAAAATATTTAAAGCTGATACCTTTGATATTAAAAATGGAGGTATGGAAGACGGACATTATGATGTATTACACATTTGCTTTCCTTATTCAGAAACATTTATCTTAGATGTAAAGAAGTATGATAGAATTTATAGTCCTGATATAATTATTGTACACTCTACTGTGCCTATAGGGACTACTAGAAAATTAGGTTATAAAGCAGTACATTCTCCAGTGAGAGGAGTTCATCCTAATTTAGAAGAAGGTATAAGAACATTTGTTAAATATATAGGGGCAACAGATACAGAAACTGGCTATGAAGTAACACAATTATTTGAAGAATATGACTTAACACCTAGCAGTATTTGTGACCCAGAAGATACAGAAGCTGGTAAACTTTTATCTACTACTTACTATGGTTGGAATATTCTATTTGAAAAGCTAGTACATAAGTTCTGTAAAGATAATAGTCTAGACTTTGATATAGTATATACAGACTTTAATAACACCTATAATGATGGTTATAAAGAACTAGCTATGGATTATGTAGTAAGACCAGTATTAAAACACATAGAGGGAGAAATAGGTGGTCATTGTGTAATCCCTAACTGTAAGATATTAGATTTTGACCCAGCAAAAATAATAGCAACATACAATGAAGAAATTAAAAAGAGTAAAAGTTAGCTGGCAGGATATTACATCTGATTTTAGCTGGCAAGAGGATATACAAGAAGTAATAAAGGATTTTAAAAAAGATATATGTGAATCATTTGGCTATGTTATATATGAAGATAAAGATATATTAGTTATTGCTCCTGATATTATATGGAGAGATAAAGAAATAGATAGATTTAGTTATCAAATAATACCAAAGAAACCAATTAAAGAGATTGTAGTTCTACCCCCCAACTAGGGGAAAAACTTTTTTCACCCCCTTTCCAACTTAGCCAAATTTGTTGGATTGGGAGGTAAAACTATAAACATATGTGGATAGCAATAATAATTTTAATAGTATTAATAGCCAGTAGTGGAAAAGAAATATGAAAGTAGATGGTTTACAGGCTTATAAACAGCCTAATTCTGATGCTTATTATAGAAACTATGATAAAATATTTGGAAATAAAAAGAATAAAAAAGGAAATACTGATAGCTCTAGACGAAGCAAAAAGAAATAGAGACTATTATATAATTGACCAATTAAAGAATAGACTAAGAAAGTTAAAGAGAGTTAGGTTAGAATATTGAAAACCTAAAAAAACCTAAAGTATTATGGCAGGAGATATATCAAGAAAAAATGGAGAACTTGGTGGCAGACCCAAAGGAGAAAGTCCTGTTACTAAGTTAAAGAAGAAACTTAAACAGCATTTTAGAGATGATGAAATTGATGATTTAATAGCTAGTGCTAAAGTTAAAGCTGAAACATCTGATAAAATGTTAATGTTTTTATTAGAGCATATATTTGGTAAAGCTAGACAGAATATAGGTTTAGATGGTGGAGAAGATAATGAGCCTATTAAAATGGATATGACAGTTGATGAAGCAATAAATAAAATATATGGCAGTAAAGGAAGCGACAGCAAATAACTTAGTTCATACTGCTTATTTTAGTGGAGTACCTAAAGACCAATTAAAGAACTTTTTATTAAGAGGATATAGTCCATTACCTTGGCAGATGAAGTTTCACGCTGAGGCAAGGAGAGCTGATCAGGAAGGATATGCTACTGATGTAGGTTGTGGTGGAGCTAGAGGCCCTGGTAAGAGCCACGCAGTATTTGCTCAAGTTACATTAGATGATTGTCAGAGAATACCAGGATTAAAAGCATTGTTCCTTAGACAAACAGGCAGAGCTGCTAAAGAATCATTTGAAGACTTAATTGATAGAGTGTTATCTGGTAAGATAAACTATAAGTACAGAGGACAGCCAGGACAAGTATCGTTTGAAAATGGCTCTAAGGTTATTCTAGGAGGATTTAAAGACGAAAGAGATATAGACCAGTACATTGGAATTGAATATGATATTATAGCTATAGAAGAGTTAAACCAGCTTACAGATAACAAGGTAGAAAAGCTAAAAGGTTCTTTAAGAACAAGTAAAAAGAATTGGCGACCTAGAACTTACAACTCATTTAACCCTGGTGGTATAGGTCATTTGTATGTTAAAGAGAAGTTTGTAGACCCTTATTATCAGCACAAACAGACTAAGACAGTATTTATACCTAGTACTTATTTGGACAATCCTTATCTTAATGTAGAATATACTGATTATTTAGAGAATTTAAGTGGTAATCTAGGTAAGGCTTGGAGAGAGGGTAACTTTGATATATTTGATGGACAGTTCTTTGGAGAGTGGAATGTAATAAAGCACGTTATAAATCCTTTTGCTGTACCTAAACATTGGAACAGATACAGAGCTTATGACCACGGTAGAAATGCCCCAGCTTGTTGTAAGTGGTATGCAGTAGATGAATATGGACAAGTGTTTGTTTATAGGGAATTGTATAAAGCTGGAATGAATGTAGATGAGTTGGCTAAGGAGATTGTAAGATTATCAGAAGGCGAAGAGTATGTCTTTTCAGTAGCTGACCCTAGTATATTTGCTCAACACGGATTTGTAGATAGTTTTGGTGGACAAACAATAGCTGAATCATTTGCTAGACAAGGTGTTATATGGACACCAGCAAGTAATCGTAGAGTAGATGGTTGGTCTATTATGCATCAGTATTTAGACTGTAAGAGTGGCGACCCTAAGATGAGATACTTTAATACTTGCCACGATAGTATTAGAACAATACCAGGACAAATACACGATGATAAGAAACCAGAAGATTTAGATACTAAGGGTGAAGACCACGCAGTAGATACAGACAGATATTTCTTATTAGCACTACACGAATCATCAGCACCTAGACTAAAGACTGAAACTGAATTAAAATTAGATAAGATGAAGGAGTCTAGTGGACTATCCCCAGAAGCATTAAATGAATTTTATTATAAAAAATAGTATGGAAGAACAATACAAAGGAGGGTTTAAAGAAAGCCTACTTAACAAGCGAGAGTTAGAAGACTTTAAACACGCTCAAAAAAGAATAGAACAGCTTAAAGATAATCGTAAAGACCATTATGGTGTTGATTTAGATGACCTATGGGCTGAAGCTGATAGAGATTATGCTCCTCATAGGCTTAATTCTACAGGTAAACGATATGTTGTTACTGATGAAGATAAAGGTTGGAGAGGTGCTTTAGTTAGATTAGGTAGTAGTGATTGGCAGTCAGATATTGCTCAGTCTAATCCGTTTGTTAAAATACAAACAGCTTTATCTATTTTAGTAGACCAGAACCCTAGTGGTGTATTTACTCCAGTATTAAAGAAATTCCAAGCTACTACTGAACTTATACATCAGTTGTATAAGCGTAGTTGGGAAGTAGCTAGAAGTAAATCACAGCTTAAACTATTTATATTTAACCTAACTAAGTATGGTTGGGCTATTGGTCGTACATTTCCTTTGAAATTAGTAAGAACAGTTAAAGTATTAAAGGTTCTTAATCCTGATGACCCATCAAAGAACGAGTACGAAGAAAAGAAAGTTGTAGACTATGATGATGTTATGAGAGAGAATCTAGACCCTCGTAATACTTGGATAGATGATATGACCAGACCAAATGATTATGATTCAATGAACGACTGGTGTTATCGTAAGGTCTATACAATGGAACAAGCCAAGAAAGAGTTTGGTAAGTATAAGTTTTGGAAGTATGTTAAGCCTGGTGGAACTTTAGACGAAACCTTAACTGATAACGCTAAAAAGAGTGATAAGGATACAGTTAGAGATGACTTAGTAGAGGCTTACTTCTACGAGAACCTAGCTAGAGATTTATTCTATGTAGAATTTAATGGAGTACCTCTTGTTATAGAACCACTACCAGTATCAAACTATAATGGCTCTAAGAAACTATCTTGTTGGCATACTTATTGGAATATTAGACACGCTGAATCTCCATACGGTATAGGGGTATATGAAGCTATTAGATACCAGAACTCAATGTTGGATAGAATTACTAATATGACTATTGACCAGTTGACCTTGAGTATTTATAAGATGTTCTTTTATCAAGGAACTGATAAGCTAACTGAAACAGGAGACTTTAGAATCTCCCCAGGGGTAGGCAAACAAGTATTAGATCCTAAAAGTATTAATTGGTTGGAAACACCTGGTCCAGGTAGAGATGCTTGGGAAGGATTACAGTATTTCCAAGATAAGATAGATGAGTATTCAGGAATAGGCGACCCTCTATTAGGGGCTGTAACAGGTAAAACAGCCTTTGAGATAGCTCAAGCTAAGGAAGCTGCCTTAAAGCGTCTTAAAGACCCTTTAAACAATATTCTAGAAGCTCTTAACACTGAGGCTTATATTACTATTTCCCTTATGCAGTTAATGTATTCTATACCTGAAACTCACGTTATATCTGACCCTGACTTAATGCAGAGATATTTAGAAGAAGTACAGGCAGACCCAGAGCTATATGAAAGAAATGAAAATGATGAATTTGTAGCTAAGATATACAGACAGTTTCCACTTAACCTAGATGAAGACGAAAACAAGAACTTAATAGAAACTGATGAAACTAAATTCTTTAGAATTAAACCTAAATATCTAAACTGGGAGGGTATAGTAAATATCAAGAGTCAATCAATACTTTCACCTTCTAAACAGATTGATAAGGCAATGGATATTGAAATGTATAACCTATTAACTCCTTGGGTTTCTATACCTAATGGACAACAGTTATTTGGTAAAATGGCTAAATCACTTATTAAGCATTACGATAAAGACCCTAAGGAAATATTACCTGATAGCTGGATAAACGAACAACCACAGCAACCACAGCAGTTACCTCAGCCTCAAGGACAACCACAGGGACAACAAGGAGGAGGATTATTTACTAAAGCTAATACAAACATAGGAACTCAGACAGGGCAGAATCCTCAAGCTGGTGGAGGTTTATTTCAAAAGATAGGACAAATGGCATCTAAATTAAATCCATTTAGAAATCAATGATAAGTCAAGCAGAAAGAAAACAATTAAAATCACTTATACAGTCTGGAGCTTGGACTGCAGTTGATAATTTTGCCAATGATTATATTAATTCAATACGCCAACGATCTGTGGTTAGAGATACTGAGTGGAATACACTTAAAGAATCTTTAACCAATGAAGGACAGGTTAGAGGTATCACAAGTTTTATTAATTCGTTAATAGAGGAAGCAAATAGAAATGACTAAATTAGAAACCTATATCCAATTTGCCAAGTTAGTCTTTGGCTTATATGGACTAATAGTATTAACTTACATAGCAATACGCATATGATTAAACCCTTACAAGACTATGTTGTCTTAGAAGAAATTAAAAAGGAAAGTAAACTAATTATTGTTGATGGAGTAGATTTTGAACCTACTCACAGAGCTACAGTAATTGAGATGGGAGAGAATAGTAAACTTCCAATTAAATCAGGCGATACTGTTTTGATTAAAGAGTATGGCTTTGAAAAGTTAAAGTTAGAAGATAAGAAGGAAATTCTTATCGGTAAAGAAGAAAACATTTACGCAATAATCAAATGATTACCTATCACGAGAAATTTAGAATGCCAGACCTTAATAAACAAAATGATTGGTTTTTAGAGGTTAATTGGAATCCTAAAGATAAAAAGATAAATGACTGTAAAATTGTAAGAGTTACTTTCCCTGACGGTAAAGAGGCTTTGATAGAACGAGAGAAATTACACGCTGTATTGTTTGCTATTGGTAGAGCAGATGAACAACGTGAATTAGTTCCTCAAACTCAAACCAGAGTAATGAAGTTTAAAAAGTTGTTAAAGGTTAAGGCTTTTAAGAATATGGAAAAAGGTGAAGAGTTAATATTTCCTTATGAATTTGAAGTGCCAATAGCTCAAATAGAAACTATTGGTAAAGCACCTAAGCAACACGTTATAGGTTCTAATGAAAAGTTGATTAAATAATTTGCCAAGCGTCTAAAAATTAGTTAAAATTAAGTATATGCCAAAAGAAACAACAAATGCTCTATTAAAAGAGCTGATAGGAGAAATTAAATCCCTTAAAGAAGAATTAAAACCTAAGGAAGGTCCAAGGGTTGAACCAGTCAAAGAGGAAACTAAACCCGAAGAAGGTGGACCAACTATACCTGCTTCTGCTCCAGTTCCTACTGAATACAGAGAAGTAGTTAAAACAGTTTTAAATGACCAATTTGGTGTTAAAGTTATACCTTTAGCAGATAGACCAGCTTTTCAGTTGGAAATTACTGTACCTCAGAAGTATAGCAACGCTACCAAAGAATATATTGAAACTTATGGTGGAGATTTAAGGTCAAGAGTAGTAGATTATGCTCAAGGTTCTAATGGAGTAAGAGATTGGTGTGAAACAGTTTATAAAAACTTAGGAGCTGAAATACAAGCGTTAATAGTATCAGATAGAAATAAATAATATGTCAGAAGAAATGAAACCAGTAGTCTATATTCCCTATGATAGACTAACAGCTGGAAAAGATTGGGAGATAGGACAAACTTACAGAATTAAATTGATAGTTAAACAAAAAACCAAAGACGAAGATGGTGCTATGTTTGAAATTATAGATGCTTCATCTTTAGAAATGCCTGGTCGTAAAGAAAGAGCTGAAATACATTCAGACAGTGGTACATATAAAGGAGCTTAAGCTCTAACCGAAGCCTCTTAGGAGGTTTTGGCCAGTGCTTAACTGGATTTAATTAGCATATCTCGGCCCTTCATCCGAGTAAAAACAGGAAGTAAAAAAGTATGTCAAAAAACATAGTGGGAGCAATCCCAGAGTTCACCGATGGTGGACAAGAGGAGGTTAAAGAACCTATTAAGGTGGAGACGGAAACTCCAAGCAGTCCTCCTGCAGAAATTAAACCTGTTGAGGAAGTTCAAGAACCAGAACGAAAATTTGAACAAGTCAGCGAAGATGCTTTAAAGGATGAGAAAGATGATGGCGTTGTTGAAGTTCCAGAGGAACGATATGTTCCTAAGGAGCAATTTGACAAAGCTACGCAGGGCCTACGTGATGAAATTGTTTATTTAAAAGGGAAACTTCGTGAAGTTACTGGTACTGAAAAACGTACCATTGAGAAACAGATTGAAGTTAAAGAAGAACAAGTCAATGAGCTAGAGGACTTAAATCCAACAGACATTGAAATTGTTGAAAAAATCCTTAAAAGTAAAGGTTATATCACTCAAGCAGAGTCTAAAAAAATGTCTTATGAGAGTACAAAAAATGACATTTTAAATACTTGGCTTGAAAATCACCCTGAGTATAAACCAGAGAACGATGTAGATGATTCCAAATGGAATGCTCTACAACGTGAGGTAAGTTTATATAAACAACCTGAAGACCCACGAGATATTAAAGATAGACTTGACAGGGCTCATCGGGAAATCTCAAAATTTAAAGGCGATCCAACACTATCTGTTAAAAAACAGCAACTTAAAATTGCTGGTGTAGGAGCAGGTGGAGTGCAACGGTCTTCTTCTAGACCTTCAAAACTTACAGAAGCTCAAAAGGCTATCTATAGGCAAGGAGGTTGGTCGGAAGAGGAAATCTCTCAAATGGATAAATAAGTTACCTAACAAATTTATGAGTTTTAGATTAGTTCAAAGTGGTGGAGCTGTTACAGACCCCACAGTAATTAATGTTACAGGCTCAGGTACTATTAATAACAACAACCCAGTTGACTGGAACAGAGATGCTGATTATTTAGTTTCTCCAACTACATCAAGTTCAACTTCTACAATGGTATTCGGTATTGCTAAAAGCTATGCTGAAGGCGAATCAGATACATTTGTAAAAGTTGTTCCTTTTGTACAAGGTCAATTATGGGAAGCTGATTGTGCTAATGCTGCTACCACTGGTCAAATCGGTGTTAGACAGGCATTAAGTGCTTCAGATAGAGGTGTTATTCATAATCAGGAAACTGATAATGTAAATGGTACTGGAATCTTTTTGCCATATTATATGGTAGGAAGTACGTCAGGTAGCGGTAAGTTAGTAGGAAAATTCATCTACACAGACAATGTTGTAGGTCAGAATCAAACTACTTTCATTTAATATTAACTTAAAATACTATGGCTAGTGGAGTTCCATTAACTTTAAGTGATGCCGCTGATTTAATTGACGTATCTATTCAAGATATTTGGCTAAAAGGAAGTGAATCCGAGACAAGTCTATATAAGGAGTATATGAACGTCGAATCAGGCGTTACAGATTACTACTTAAAAGACAGCTCTCTAACAGGCTTAGGTTACGCAGGTAGAATTACAGAGAATGCTGCTGTTACAGCTGCTTCTCCTGTACAAGGTTATGACAAAACATATACACAGGTTCAATTCGGTGTATTATTGGCATTTACCAAACATATGTGGTTCTTCGGTATTAAAAAAAGAAATCTTACAAAGATTACTTCCGAAGCTCGCAAGGCTTGCTCTGACTTAAGAGAACTTAGATGTGCTGATTTGCTAGACAATTCTTTCTCAACTTCTTACTTAGCTCAAGATATTAGTGGCAATTACACAGTAACAATTGCTGGTGGTAATGGTGTAGCTTTTATTTCAGCTTCTCAAACCAGAGAAGATGGTGGTTCAAACTGGAGCAATCGTGTTACAGATGGATCTACCGTCAATATGGACTTTGAGTATGATGCTTTAAAAGCTGCTCACAGAACTGCTGCATTGCAAGTTGGACCAACTGGCAAACCATTAAACATAAGTTTGGATACTTTTGTATGTTCAAGAGGTTACGCTGTTCATAATAGAGCTGAGGAAATCCTTGGTGCTATGAACAGAGGTTATATGCCTGGCTCTGCTGATTATGATAAATCAGCTGTTGCTAAGTATAGAATACACGCTAATCCTTGGATTACTTCAAATACTTCTTATTGGTGGATGTTTGATTCTTCAAAGAAGAACGACAGCTACGGATTCCAATATAAGGAATCACAACCAATTTCATTAGAAGGTCCAAATGTAGTCTTTAAGACTGGAGAAATCCAATACAAGGCTAGTTTGATGTTTGACATCGGTCACAACGATCCTCGTGGTTGGGTTGGTTCTAAGAATACCAACGCTGCTTAGTAGAGTCTAGCATAGCTCTTTTACTCAATATGCTATTTTACCCTTTTAGGGAGTGGGGTATCCGTCTGGATGCCCTTAGTCTGGGAGAACCAGAATACCCCACTATAAATAATTTATAACTAATAATATGAATTTAGGCGGATATAACTATACAAATTTCCAAAATGTAAGAGTTAAAGGTAATAACTCAGGTGGTCCTGGCTCAGTAAGGTTTCAATCTGGAAGTGCTTATGAACAAACACTAGTAGCAAATGCAGATTACACTGATGCTGACAAAACCGTTACTCTACCAGCTAAGACTGGTACAGTAGGTGTTACAGGTACTTTTTCAGTATCACTTCCATCGGCTTTAGGAAATGCTAATTTATATTCTACAGCAGTTACCGTAACTGGTATTAGAGCAGAAGATGGATTAGTGGTTTCACCGATTGGAGAAACAGGAACATATACCTATGGAACACAAGGAACAAGATATATTGTTGTTGGTGCGAAACCTAGCAATGGTTCTATTGTGTTGACTTTTCAAAATCTTGGTCAAGGAACTGGATATATCGAAGGATTAACCTTTGGTTATACAGCAGTAAGATAAAACTATGAGTGAAAACGAACAACAAGAACAGCAGGGTAGAGCTTGGTTGCATAATATGCAAATGATGAATACTGTCATATCTCAAATGAAAGAGATACCAATTCTACCCTCTGAAGAAGTCAAGGAACAAAATGCTTTGTTAAAAGTTGAGTTCCCAGAAGAAGGCGGTGTGCTAACTTATATAGAAGGCTATGATGAGCCATATAGAGGTTTCCCTTATGCTGAATTCGTAGAAAAGATTGATACAATGAAAAAGATTGTTCGTACTACACTCAGTGGCACATATCACGAGTTAAAGAGACGACCTAAAATAGCTTTAATAACTATTTTACCTGCTCTATGGTTAATACGACCAGTAATACGTATTTCTGTATATGTATTTTATAGAATGATTGAGAGATTTAAAATTAAAACAATTAGATACTCTCAACCTATACAAGAATTACACAGAATATTAAGCCTAGAACCTAAAAAAGATAGTCCTAAGTTTAGACGTCAATTAAGAGATTTAATCTGTATGACAGCTGAATTTGACAATGCTTATAGGTTTAGAATGCAAGATATTCTAGTTAATTTAGACAAGGAAGCTCTTAAACAGAATCCTATCAAAGAAATACTACGATTATTTGAAATATTACAAGGTAGAGAAAAGACTCAAGAGATTCGTGATACGTGGAAGTTAGTAAAGTTTTTTATAACTTACTATCTAAGGTTTGATAAGGAATTGTTAAGTATTTTAACAACAGCTTTATCAGGTTTAAATAAAAAAGAGTTCAAACTATCCAAAGAGGACAAGGTATTTTGTAAGCCTCGTAAGGATTATAAGTTTGGATTCTTAGATAACAACAAATAAGATGGGATACTATTTTTCAAGAGATAAAACACCAGAGTATCGTAGTGCTACGTTAGAAAGTGCAGCTACTACTTCTACTATTTGGACTCCCAGAACTGGTAATAAATGGGTTGTAGACAGTCTTACAATAGCAGCTAATTTAGGTGCTGTAATTAAATTCTATAAAGGAACAACTACATCAGGCCCTGATGCGATAGCGACTTTTGTAGTTGGTGGAAGTGATTATATATCTTTAAATGCTATTATAGATGGTTCTGCTACTACTAATTATCTTTATGCGACAACCGATACAGGTTCAACAGGTGGCCAGTACATTTTTGCTACTGGTTTTGAAGATACTTTAGATGATGTAGTAAACGAAACAGGAGTCTAATTTGACTTATAAGATGATTAAGGTGGCAGAACAAAAAAGTTCTGTGTTTCAATGTGTATGTTAAATGTAAAAATACAATTTGATAAACCAAACTCTGATATTAATGATAATCAACCAAACTCTAGTTTAGTTACTAACAACATTAATTCTAGTATAGAAGATGACAGACCTAATTCTGTAACAGCACATAGTTTTCAAGCTACTACTGTAAGCACTCCTTCAGGAATATCAGCTGGTATGCCTATAGGGTTACTACTAGCGTTGACTTATGCTGGAGACCCTGGTCCTACTATTGAAAACTTTATTGGAAAATCACCAAATGTAACAATTAAAGATTATTAAAAATGGCAGACTCAAATGTAGAAATAACAGCTGGGACTGGTACTAATATAGATACCAGAACAGAAGCAGGTGGCGATCATCGTCAGGTGATTGTTCTTGGCGACCCATCAGTAACAGATTCAGTAGCAGAGGTTAGAGCAACAGACCCTGATAGTAATTCAGAAGGAATTGTTGTCAGAGATGTTAACACTTCAGCTATTGTTTCTCGTTTAGCTAGTACCCTTACAATAAAAACAGACCCTGGTTATGAATTAGGCTCTATTAAAGGTATAAACAGTACTGTGGCGATTTATTTTGATAGAGGCGAGCCAACAGTAATAGCAAAAGCTGGTACAGGAACATTTACAGTTAAATTTGACCCTGGTTATGAACTTGGTTCAGTTAAGAGTATAAATTCTACTGTAGCAGTTTACTTTGACCAGTCTAACCCTAGTGTAAATGTTGGAACACCATCAGTAAATGATTTAAGTGGAACAGCTATTTTACCTCAGGTGTTATCTGGTTCATTTACGGGAAGTTATCCTAGTGGATATACTATAAAAGCTCCGATAGCTAGTAGAGTTATAAAAGTATATGCCTATTCATTAACAACTACAGCTCAGGCTAGTTCAGTGGTTAAATTCGGAGATGGTGGAGCTGCTGGTACTACATTTACAGAAACAGCTTTGTATGCTCCTAGTCAGGGTATATCTGGTAGTAATCAACAAGTTACCCCACCAGGGTATCTATTTGCAACAGCTAGTGGTTCAACATTAGCTATTAAGTGTGATGAAACAACATCACTTATACATTATACAGTATCTTATTTCTTAGAATCAGCATAATATGGCAATAGCATTTGACAACGCAACAAGTGGTTTTACAGTCAGTTCGGCTACTCATACAATATCATCATTTGTTACAACAGGAAGTGATATAGTTTTAACTGTTGGTGTTCTTTCTACCTCTAATGCTATATCTGGGGTTACTTTTGGTGGAAATGCTATGACACAAGTCGGCACTGAAATCACTATGGGTAATGGATATAAAACCTCTCAATGGATTTATAAAGTTGGAAGTGCTACTACTGCGAATATAGTCGCTACTGTTGGTGGTTCTGCTGGTAATGTGTTTGTAGCTGCCGCTTCTTATACAGGATGCGACCAATCTACACAACCAGATAATTCAGGACAGACATATTTTTCAATTGTTAGTACATCAGATGCTAGTTCTTTAACACCTACGGTAGATGATTGTTGGGTAGTATGTTATGCAGGAGATGAGGGAGAAGCACCAGCAGCAGGAGCAAACACAACATTACGAGTAGCTCAAGTAGTTCACGGTATTTTTGATAATAATGCTGCTATAAATCCTGCAGCAAGTACTACAATAACAACAACCACATCTTCCAGTAATAGAAGTTCCCATCATTTATTGTCTTTAACACCAATAGCTGGTGGGGGAGCAGTAGACACAATAAACTCACTTAATTTATTAGGAGTACAATAATATGGCAAAAACACTTTTAACAGACAATACAAACTTAACCAACGATAAACAATATACTTTTTTATCTCAAGATGTTGTGGCTACTGGCTCAACAATAAGAGTTCAAAGTATAATTGGTTTTGAATCACTTACCACTTCATCTGGTCAGATACTTTGTATTGGTAAAATAGGCGATGAAAAGACTGAAATAAGACGCACTTCTAATACTACAGCTTTAAGTACAACTTATAATCAAGTTACTTTAAGAGATACATTACAATTTAATCACCCACAAGATACTCCAGTATATATAATTGATTGGGATAGAGTAGAAATTCAACACGCTACTACTGTTTCAGGGTCTAAGTCTACAATAGTAACTTACCCTTATAATATTACTCCCGATCAGGAAAACACAATAATAAAAGATAGTTCTAAAACTAGTGGTTATTACTTTACTCGTTTTAATGAAACCATAGGTAATACTAGCTCTAATTGGTCAGACGCTATACCCTATGGGGGTTTTGATGCTAATTCAGTAGCCAAGATTAAAGAAAGAGCATTAAACTCTCTAGGCGAGGAAGTAGATGGAAAACTAATAACCCACGAACTTCTAGATGAATGGTTATGGGAAGCTAGACGACAATATCACGAAGCTCCTGGCAAAAGACCATTTAGACGAAAGTACAATACTGCTATAGGCAGTGTAGTAACTGGTAGTTTTAGAATTGATTTACCAACAGACGTAGAAAGACCTTATTCAGCTGAAAATGTATTTGGTGTAAGAATAGGCACGGAAGATAATATGAATTTCTACGACAAGAAAGAATATGACTTTGATTATCGCAATAAGCCTCATTCTACCTTAGATGTGCCATATACAGTCAATACTAGCACCTCTATTTGGCTCGCAAATGGGCGTGATTTTAGCGATTCTGCTGTTATATCGGTAGAAGGTACTAATATCGGATTATCACGTGTTACAGGCGAAACTGGGAGCTTCTACGTGTATTCTCACGGTGATTGGTCAGCTTCAGCTGGTTCTGATGCCTTTCAAAACATAGATGCTGGACTTCCTGACAAATTTACAGTTTGGGCTAACCCAGAAGGCAGTGCTTATATATATTTTAACAGACCATTTTCTACTACCTATGTAAATCAGAATATTTGGTGTGATTATTATAGAACTTTAGTCGGCTATAACTCAGACGGAGATATTTTAGACGAACCCGACTATGATATGTATATTTATTTCTTAAAAGCTAAAATTAAGGATAGGAAAAGTAAAGGAGAATTTGACATAACTAAAGATTCAGACTTCCAACAGTGGATACTATATAAAGATATGGCTTTAAAGAAAGAATATGCTGGAGTTGAATTAAGAATGTTCCCAGATATAGAACATTTACCATAAAATTATGCCAGGCGATAAAGAAAGATTACAACCAACAACACCTGATTATGCGTCAGTAGGAACATCTACAACGCAGATATTGCCTTTTAGATATGTTAGAGCAGGTGCTACATTCATTAACATTTCAGATAATTTTATAACACTAAGATTAGATGGTACAGCTTCAGTAGATATGTATAGTGGAATTACTCTATCTCCTGGTGGTGGTACTTGGACAATGGATGAATATACTCTAACTAATGATAAAATATATGCCAAAGCTAGTGGAGCTAGTTCTACACTTTGTATACAAGAATTTATAAACGGAGCAGAAGACTAATATGGGAGTAGTAAATACAAAATCAAATACAATGTATGTAAACTTTGACCCTAATAATCAAAGTTTTACTCCTATTTCTTCGGTTGTAGATAGTGGAAACTCTAGCACAGACCAACTTGCTAATGGCGCTAACTTTACTGGTACAGGATTTGATTGCACTGGATATTCTAATGTAGGTATCACTATTCATAGTGATAAGGATTCAGCAGCTTCAGGAATAAAGTTTCAATTCTCAATGGATAACACTAATTGGGACGATACTTATTCTTTTACTTTAGATGCTTCTGCTTCAACTACTCGTAGGTTTCAGTTTCCAGTATGTGCTAGATATTTTAGAGTTTTTTATACCAACGGAACTACTCTAACTACTGAATTTAGATGTCAAACTATAGTTCATAGGTCTAACATTTTGACTTCAATTCATAGACTAGATGATACTATTAAACAAGATAGGTCAACACAGATAGTCAAAGCTGTTACTGCGGCTAAATATAACGAACAACAATCTTATACTTCTGTTGCCGAAGGAGAGTATGATAATCTTTCTATTACTGCTTGGAGAGAATTAAGAACTAAAGACCAAAGACAACTTGATTTAGCAAATTGCAATGACTCCACTGCCTTTACTGTTTTAGGAAATGACACTACTAATCTAGCTAATACAGTTGACCACGTTTTTGGAACTGGAGCAATTACTTTTGATAAGGTCAATGGTTTAGCTAATACAGTTTATGCTGGTGTTCAAGATACTATTACATCTTTAAATGTTAGTGAGATATTTGAGTCTGGTGGATTTGTAGGATTAGGATGTAAACTTACATCTCTAGCTGATGTAGTATCTGTATTTTTAAGAATAGGAACAGATTCTAGTAATTATAATGAGTGGGAATGGGCAGTAGCAGACTTAACTGTTAGTCGTTGGATGGCACTTAGAGCGGCTACAAGCCAACCTTCTGGTTATGCTGGTAATGGTTGGAATCCAGCCGCAGTAACTTATATAGCCTTTGGTGTGGAATTTAGTGATGAAACAGATACTTTAGCAGGAATTAAATTTGATAATGTCCATTTAGTAGGTGGTAGGGTAACTGATTCTACTATTGATGCTACTCTTACCAGTTCTATAAACACTCCTAATATAAATGTTCATAGGATGGGTGGCACTCCAACTGATGTAAGTGCTGGAAATTATAGTGCTGGAACACAGAGAGTTGTTTTGGCTACTAACCAACCAGAAATTCCTGCAATAACAAGAGTTAAAAGCCTAGTAGATGGTACAGTAAGTATAAGCAATAGACCAGATATTAATCGTGTTCATAATATAGTTGATGGCACTATGTCCATAAGTAGTATAAACAGTACAGTCGCTGTGTATTTTGATCCAGCAAGTCCATCAGTTAGTGCTACTTTTGGCGGAACTATGGCTGTTTACTTTGATCAGTCAAATCCAAAAGTAAATTTAGGAACTGATGTAGTAAATGTAGACGCCACTGGACAAGGAGATGTGCCTATCACTTTAGATGGAGAGAATGTAGGAATATCTGATGGTACTTTAGATTATGTAACAAGAGTTAGAAATATAGTTGATGGTACTTTAACAACTGTAGCTAATGTTACAAATATAACTAATACAGTTGGTGTTAATATTGGGATAACAGAAGGAACTATTACTGTAAGAACAGACCCTAGCTATGAACTCGGCTCAATCAAAGGCATTAACTCTACTGTAGCTATCTATTTTGACCAGTCAGAGCCAACAGTAAAAGCTGAGCAATCAGGAACTTATGCTATATATTTTGACCAATCTAACCCAAAAGTTAATCTTGGTACAGATATAGTTAATACTACTGGTACTATTCTTATTTCTAATTCAGCTACAGGTACTTATACAGGAACAAGTGATTTAGGTAAGACTTTGGCTTCACCGATAGCTAATTCAAATATAAAAGTGTTTGCTTACTCTGTTCAAACTACAGGAGTAGTAAGTACAGTTGCTAAGTTTACTAATGGCTCTTCAACTGATTTATGGACAGCTTTAGCTACACCAGCAGCTAGTGCTTCGGAAATAAGAGGTGCTAATATGGCAGTAGAACCACCTGGATATATATTCGCTACTGGAGCTAATGTTACTTTAGCACTTCATACAGGTAATGCTACTTTAGTTCATTATTCAGTAAGTTATTTTAGAGAATCAGTATAATAATATGGCAGTTTTAACATCAACACCATTTGATTTAACAGCAGACGCAGACATAATCGCTGCACCTGGAGCAGGTAACTATCTCCATATTTTAGGTATTCAATTTCATAACAACGATATAACTACTGGAAATAACAATACTGTTCGTTTAAAAAATGGTAGTGCAGGATCTAACCTTTATGGTGGAGCAACTGGAGCAATTTATACTCCAGCTAAAGGTGGTTCGTTTGACCTTTTACCAGATTGTGATTTAGAACCTTATTGGGTACTTTCAGAAAATACTGCTTTGTATATGGATGTTTCAGCGGCATATAGAATATCAGGAGTAGTATGGCATTTAACTTCAGCTACTTCAACAATAAATGTACAACACGCTACATTTGATATTACATCATCAACAGCTGTCGTATCAGCAACAGCTAGTCAAACTATAAAGGTTGTAGGAATAGCGATGCACAATAATTCAACCACAGCCGATGATACAGTTTTAGTTTATGATGGCGACCCTGACGGAGCAGGTACAGCTTTATATGGAGGTGCTACTGGAGCTGTTCGCCTTATAAATTCAGGTGGACAGTGGGTATTACCACTTAATTATGCTAATCCTTATTTTGAATGTTCAACTAATACAGCTCTTTATTTAAAACCAACTGGTGGAATAAGAGTATCAGGAACAATATTTTATTATAAATCATAATGGCATCTACATTAAATTTTAAAACAGACCAGCCACCAGCAAAACTTACACCTGCTGGACATACAAAAATAGCTACAAGTATAAATCAAACAGCTATTAAATCTTATATTCGTTCTGGTTCTGGTTCATTAAAAAATCAAAATTTAACACCAGTTAGTACAAATATATATATTCACGCTGCTGCTCCAACCGAACCTGCTGGTGATGGTTCTATAAACACAACAGACTTCACTGGATTATCAGCTACTCTTTATTCAGCTGCTGCTGGAAATTATATTAAATCATTTACTTCTGAAACTAGTTTTTTTACTGCTGATAAAGATTTTGATAATGAAGAAGCTATTTGGACAATAACTTATGTAGCATATTATAGTGGAACACCAACAGAAGGCTATACCCCATATGTAAAATTTCAATTTTATAAAAGGGATAGTTCTAATGTAGATACATCATTATTTAGTGTTAGACCAACAATTTCTACTTTAGTTAGTGAACAATCATATTCATTTAGACCAAGAGGTTCAGTAACTACATC
>JALNYV010000015.1 GCA_023229785.1 Candidatus Dojkabacteria bacterium
GCCTATTAAACGGTGTATCCAAAACACTATTTTGTCTTCATTTATTGTTTCCATATTGTCCTCCTATTCTAAAATTTCTTTTAATATCTGTATTGCTGATTCTATTAGCTTATAGTTGTCTGTCTTGTTATGTTTACTGGCTTCCTTGAAAGCGTTAAGGGCTTTAAGTGCCTGTTCTATGTTGTGTATCTGAATATCCCTTTGGAATAGCTGTGTGTCAGTCATTGTGCCTCCTTGCATAAGCAAACATCAGAGCCTATCATTCTATTTTCAAAATAAAAAGGCTGTGGTGAGCAAAAGTTTTGGCATTTAATCGTGTCATTGGCTTTTCCTGATTCATAAGTTGCAGTTGCGTCATTAACAACCTCTTGAATACCTAATACAGAGGCAATTACTATACTTGCTATCAATAATGTAAATCCTATAGCCAAACCATTATCATAAAACCATTCTTTAATTGTCATTTGTTTCCTCCTTTTCCACTTGTTCTTCTATCATTTGCTGTTCCGCTTCGGCTTCTGCTTGTAATCCACACTCATAAGCATATTTGGCTTGTGCGTCTTGCTCTGCCTCATATTCATCGTTAGCTTTACATTCTGCTTCGTGTTCGGCTTCAGCCTCTGCTCTTGCCTGTTCTTCCCCCTGCCTATCACTTTGCTCTTGCTCATAGTCAGCGTCTATACCTTCTTCATTTACCATTGTTTTCCTCCACGTTTTTGTTCTTATAAAATTCTTCATAAAAAGCTAAAATCATAGCATAACCTTGAACTTTAGTAAAATGCTGCCTTCTATCATTTATTACTAATTTTTTAGGATTATCTAATGCTTCCTTTTGGAAGGGATATAATTTTAAGCCCAATACCTGCTCTGCAAATTCACTACAACTTAACATTAGTTTCCTCCTTCTCTTTTTTTGCATCATAATTTATTTTCTCTTTTTGGTTTATAGCCTGAATAGAGGCAGTTTGCTCTTTAAACGGGTTTACAAGGCTCTTTTTGCTGTCAAATATAGGCATATACTCAAACCTGTGCTTCTCGGTAAGCAAGTTAGTAAGCACCATATAGGTATCTTTAGCACATTCAAACCTATAATCACTGCTTGAATACAGCCCTTCTACTTTTCGCTTTAATGTAGTTCCATTAACTAGGTTGTTGTATTCTATCTCTTTTACCAGATAGCAGTTAACAATACCGCACATAAACTTGTTCCAGAATCCTGCCTGTGCAGTAGAGAGTATAAACCAGTTGTTTAAATGGAATATCCTATTAAAGAACTTCTTAATCCTGTGGAACTGCTTATCCCTGCTTTCAACGCTGAATACATCTGCAAATTCATCGCAATACACAATGCTTCCTGTCAGTTTAAGGTCTAGTATGTCTTCTTTGTTGTAGATAGTCGTAATGCCAACCGCCTTTAAAGGTGCTATAAGCGATTCAGCAACACCGAAAGCATAGATAGGCACTTTAGGATACTCTTTCTTTAGATTGGTAAGTAATACAAGCGTAAGCGAGGTTTTAGCAGAGTTTGGGTTACCGACAACACCGATTATCCTGTTTTCCTTTAATATACTTTTTAATGCGAGTGAATCAATAGGCACTACTTCAGATGCAAACGCTTTTTTTAATTGCTCTTTTTCTTCAGCTTCAAATTCTTTAATATCGTTAGCAAACGCTTTAATATCCTCTTTAGATGTTTCGGCTTTAATTAGCCCTTTTTGCTTCAAATCCTCAATTATAATATCCTTGTTTTGAGAGAAAGGAAGTGTAGAATCATATAAACTGGTTAGGTCTATTTGCTGAATATCGCAGTTTAAAAGCCCCTTTAATTGTGTTCGCAGGTTTGAAATGGCTATGCTTTTATCCATATCTCACCTCACATTTATACTTTTTTTCCAACCCTTTAACTACATTATCTACTTGCTTTTGAGTTAGAGGTTTAATCTTTTCTTTTCTTATAAAAGATATTAGTTTTAGGGTTTTTCCGTCTTTGATTAACCGACAAATAGTATATTCCTTTTCTCCAAAGTCTATTCCAATAAACATTTCTTTATTTATCATTTTAGTCCTCCAAGTCCTCTTTTGTCAAATATCCCTCTGGTGCTTCTATATAACAATCACCGCACCATTCAGTTATTAGCAAATTTAATGCTTTAATTACTAGTTTAGGTTGTCTTAACGTATCTGTTTCTATAATAAAACTAATTTTTACCATTTTTCACCTCATTATACTGATAGTTACATTTAAATTGAATACCATGTTCTGCAAACCCTGAACCTAAATAAGCTATAATAGTGCTTATCGGTGTGAATAATGAAAACATTAAGGCATCTCCTTTTTGTTCTCTACACCTTTCTTCTGCAATTATTGGATAATCATTTTGAATATCTGCAAGTGTTATACCATAAGTAAGAATAAATAAAGAAATATAAGTAAGAGGTATTATTAACCATAAAGATAGTATGAATAATATAATTATCAAACAAAAAGTTTTATCCAAAATATCTTTTAATTTAATTGTTAATACCATTCACTTCATCTCCTTTGCTTTTCTCTCGTAATAGTATCTAAGGCTTCTTTCATTATGGCGTTTAATTGCTTCCTCTTTGGTATAAATGGCTTTTCTAACATAGTTTTCCTTGTCAATGACTGGCTTTTTAAGTTCAGCAATAGCTTCACGTTTAATTCTAACGCTATCACCATCAAATATAAATATATCACTTACATCCTTTTTAAACTCAATCACCTTAAACACCTCTTTCTTTTTTAAACTAATATCTACTTATTTATAAAGATTTCTACTGGAATACTTACGCTGTCTTTCAAGCATAAGTTTATTCAGCTTTCTTATCTCGCTTCTTTTTATCATCTACTATCACCAATTTAACTCGCTTTCCTATTAAGCATTTAGGAATATTTATATAGGCATTATTTGCCTTAGCACCGTTTAATTTAATTAGATATATTCTATCAAGTGCCTCAGTTATATTAAATGCCTTACCACTTCTATATTGTCGTGGTGCGGAAGTGCTATTATAACTCATAGTTTAGCCTCAATGAATTTAGAGCATTTAATTGTGTCTTTCTTCTCGCCCAAATGGGTGCATTTTGCAATAAGTTTCCCTGTTGCTTTTGAAAGTGAAGGATAAGTAGAAAAAAAGATACAATTTAAGCACGTTGTTTTAACTTCTTTGTAGTATTTACCGCCCTCTATACATTCATCTGGCGGATTGCCATTTAAACACCAACTCCATTGAGGACAACCATTACAATTAAGTTTCATAACTACCATATCCCCCGTTCTGCTTTTAATCCTAACTTCTTGTCTATCAATAAAGCTATATTGTGGGTTAATCGGACTAATTCGCTTAAATCTTTATAAGTCCATGTTTTGTTTGTAAAGCCATGCCCTATTTCTAATCCTTTATGATGCAATTCTTTAACTAATGCCCTTATTTCGTTCCATTCTTTGCCTTTAGGCACTTCTATTTGATATAAATGGTCAGATGCCCCGTTTGCCCATAATTCTATACTATGGCTAATATATTTCTCTTTGTCATTGTTATAAACATCTTTGCAAATAACCTTTTGCTGTTCATTTAAATCTCCATTTAATAATCTAAAAATATCATCTCTTTCAAAATGTTCAGCAAACTTAACAAGGCAAATTACTAATCCTTTTCCAAAATCGCTTTCTTTTTTCATAATTCACTCTCCTGCAACATCTTTTTAGCTTTAATAAATGAATCCTTTAGGTTCTTTTTATCTGTAATGCAGACAATAGAACATTTGTCTTTTGATAGCCCAACTCTTATTTCACTTTCCATTTTAATCAACCTTTAAAGAATCAAAATTGGAACTCCACATAGATATTTCATACTCTTTGCTTTTATCTTTCCAAAATTTAATAAGTTCTTGTTTAGTAGCATTACTTTTTACCAATTCCTTAACTTCATTAAAAAGCAAGTTACTACAATTCAAAATCCAGTAATGCTCTTTACCATCTAATACAAATGCTATTTCGTTACCAAAGGCAAAACTAAAATAACCGCCTTTAAAATTTATAACTTTGTTTGTTCCTTGTGCTGATAATGCACTTCCAAATCCATCTTTATTTCCCATTTTAGTCCTCCGCTTTAATAGTGCTTAGTTTGGCTCTTATCTGTGCGTCTATATCGTCGGCTATCTCTCGCCTTTGCTGTTTTAAATCCCTTTTTGTCATGTTACACCTCTTGTTTTTATGATTATAAAGGTATGAAGTAGGGGATTAGTGGAGAATACAATTTAACCAAGAAAGCCCCTACCTCAAATGCAAAAAGCATACAAGGGTTATTTAGGGTTAATAAATAATTAAAGAGGTTAAAAACCGAGAGGGCTTTTAAACGTCTATGTTCCCTTGTATTGCCTTTGTTTGCTGTTATACCTTATTTTACACCTCGTTTTAACAACCTTTCAAGTAATTCTATTTCTCTTTCTAATTGCTTTAATTCTCGCTTTGCAGATAGAAAAAATCCAATAAACCAGATAACCCCTAGTAATAAAAGGCTTATTCTAGTAGATAGTTTTTCAACCACAAAACTTAATCCCATAAAATACATGGAAATAAGTAAATGTAATTCGCTGTTTTTCATTTTAGTTTCTCCTGTATCATTTTCTTGTTGATACCACTTATCGTTTCAAACATTCCATAATTGAAGTTTGGAAGTTTAAGCGTCTTTGCTATATCTTCTTTTGTTGCCTTGTTAAATCTATTCTTCCACGCTTGTTTATATTCAAACACTCTTAAAAAGCCTTCTGTTACTGCATACTTAGGATATTTGGCTTTTTCTTCGTCAGTCATACTGCTAACGCTTACCCACTCTGTTAAATCAAAATAAAAGTAGTTTGGAAATATTATTTTAGTTCCCACATCTTTTATTTTAAACTTTGTTATCTTTCCAAATATCCTTAAATAAGGTTCATCAATGTTTAAATAGCCTGAATTCCTATTGCCTGAATTCCAATCGCCTGAATTCAAATTGCCTGAATTCCTATTGCCTGAATTCAAATTGCCTGAATTCCTATTGCCTGAATTCCTATTGCCTGAATTCAAATAGCCTGAATTCCAATAGCCTGAATTCCAATAGCCTGAATTCCAATTGCCTGAATTCCTATTGCCTGAATTCAAATTGCCTGAATTCCAATAGCCTGAATTCCAATTGCCTGAATTCGTGTTGCTGTTCTGCTCGTCTTTTGGTATATACTCTTTCCCATCAACTAAAATTTGCATTGTGTTTCCTCCTTTATACTGTTTCATAGTTCTATTTCTCCATTAAATATTTTAAGTAGTACTATATAACTTCCACCAAAACAAAATTCTTTATCTGTTTCTAATACTTTAAAAATACATTTTTTAGTATCAAATGGATTTGAGCCTTCCAGTAATATATATCTATGCCCGTGAAACCAAGTTCTACCATTATGTAGCTTTATATATCTTAATGTTAAGTTCCAATCTAAACTAAAACTAGTACGTATTTTTGAATAAATTTTTGCACCATTTTCTTCATTCCAAAAATCTTCAAATGAAGTAAGTTCTTTTATTGCCAATACCTCACACTTTTGTTTTTTTGTTTTATTCATTTTACCATCACCTCAAATTCCCAATCATAAAGGGATACAGGTAAATCCTTACAAGATATTAAATTCCCCCCTATACATCTATCATAACCTTGATGTTCTTGTTCAGATGTAGCAATATGTTCCACTATCCAAATCTGTTTTACCCATTTACTATATTGCCCATCTTGGTTTAATATTCTTATCTTATCTCCAATTTTTACCATTTTAAATCCTCCTTCTTTAAGTGTTTGCCCTGCAACCTTTTGGTTTCATCATTAAGCTGTTTATTCATAATATCAGTATAGCCCTCTGCTTGTGTTTCTCTCATCTTCTCACAACCTTTAAACCCTTAGGTATAGTTAAATATAAAACATCTTTTCCATTTTCATCTGCGTGTAAAGAAGCATATACATCATTATTCCAGCTTTTAATATGTGCAGTTATTCCGCTTTTCTTGCTTCCGCAACGTGTAGCCGTTCCTCTGTTTCCTTCTAGGTATCCGTAAAAATGGCTCATTATAACCACCCCCATCTTATTCTTTTTTGCCAGTCGGATTTACTGCCTTCAAGGTGATAAAACATACCATCAACAACATGAAAACCCATATCCATACCACAGCCAGAAACTTTAAGGTTTCCTTTATCATTCCTTTTATACGTGCCTAACCTTTCAATATACCAATTAAGGCATACTATTTCTTTGTTTTTTGGAATGACTATTGAAAGAGTGCGACTCATTCCGCTTTGGCTTACTGAATGTATAATCCCATATATGTTATTAACGCCCTTTAATAGCTTTTTAAGCGACTTAATCGCCTCGTCTTTATCTGTTTTGTTTTCTGGTTTCATAGTGTATCCTCCACTTATTTAATAGTTTTCCATTACATTTTGAGCAGGTTTTTGAACCTATACATTTAAACCCATTACAAGTAGGGCATCTATCTTTTGTCCTATTGTTCCTAATATTAGGGTTTGGGTGGTGTATATGAGAATGGCACATATTACAAACAGGCGTAACTTCAAAGGGTCTAGTATAATCATAATGGTGATATTCTACCGCTTGTTTATTGCAGATAGCACAATTAAGAGTATTAGGGCTTGGTAAATCTCCTTTCTTTATTGCTATTCTTATTTTAGTATAAAGCTCATTAAGTGTATCATTCTTTTGCTTATTATTTATCTTCCAATTCTTACGGGCTATTTTTAGTTTTATGTTTTTTACTATTAATTTTTTGTATGTTTCGTATATTGTATTTTCCATTTGTATCCTCGCATACATAGTAAATACTACCTTATTTATATACCTTTCGGTTCTGTATTGCCTTATTTAACCCTAATAAAGCGTTATACCTCACTAAATACATTAAAACATAGCAATCGCTCAGAGCCGCATTATTTACTATGCCTAATAAATGCCTGTCCTACGGCTTTGCAGAAACTACACTATAAGCAAATAAGATAAATAGTCGTATGAGTAAGTAAGATAAAGTCATACGTCTATCGTGGCGATTGTCATACAAGCCTATTATTTAACCTAATACGTGGCTTATCTTTACTGGAAAGTACATTATTTAACCTAATATAGAAAATATTAACCTAAAGTCGAACAAATTAAAGTGGTAACATTAGAGGTGTTTTTACTTATGTGTTGTTACCACTATTGACGCTTTGACAACCGCTATGATTTATTTGTGCTAAAGTCGAACAACTCATAGTGGTAACATTAGGGCGAATAGCCCAGTATCCTATTAAATAACACAATAATAAGTGTTTGCCCTGCAACATTACGACTATACCTATACAATGGACTTCAGGAATCGCCTTTCAGCCCATATAAGCCGTATGGCAGTAAGCAGGTACCATCGGTAGTTGTAGAAAGGTTCAAAGGTAGCTTCAGTCAATATTGCTATTATTTAAGGTACCATTGACTACTTACTTCACGAACTGGAAAAGATACTATACTGGTTAGCTGTTGTTCTTCTATATGTAAATAATGTGTGGTCGCAGGGCAGACATTTTTGTCAGTGTGAGAGAAGGTTTAAATAGTAGAATATTTATTATATTAAATAAGATGGGTAAAGATTTGCTAGAGATAGGAAAGAAGTTTATTTCTGATAACTTGATTAAGGGCGAATATAGAGAAAGCAAGAACATTTTAATGCAAAGTCTGTCTTCTTGTGACGCTTGTCCGATAAAAAGCACTTGCACTATTACTCCGCTAATGAAACCAAAAGATAGACTGAAAGGTTGCAGGGAGATTAGAAGCTTGTATAAAGAGAACCTTGAGAGTTGGGGCAATCCGATACTACAGTTGCGGATTAGACTTGCTGATATTAAGCTGAAGATACAACAGCAGAGCATAATAGATATTGAGAAAGGAATTACGATGAGTAAGAGGATGAAGTTGCTTTTGGACTTGGAAAGCAGGTATATTGATAAGTTATTGAAATACTGCCCTCCTGACAGGAAAGATAACAAAGAGATTGGCAGTGTGATAGAAATGAGTGGTTATGACGAAACACCAGTGAAAGAAGTAGAAGCGGTGGAAAACGAAGAAAAGAAAGAGGAACCGCATGGAATTGAACAAAGTCTATAATATGGATTGTTTGGAAGGAATGAAGCAGATGGCAGATAATTCTGTTGATTTAGTAGTAACTTCTCCACCTTATGATAATTTAAGGGATTATAAGGGATATTCGTTTGATTTTGAAACTACAGCTAAAGAAATATGTAGGATTTTGAAAGAAGGTGGAGTTATTGTTTGGGTGGTTAGTGATAGTGTAGTTGATGGGAGTGAAACAGGTACCTCTTTTAAACAAGCATTATTTTTCAAAAGTTTAGGTTTAAACCTACACGATACAATGATATACGAAAAAAGTGGTATGTCACATCCAGATAATATCCGTTATTATAATATTTTTGAGTATATGTTCATTTTTAGCAAAGGAAAACCTAAAACTATTAACTTAATTGCAGATAAGAAGAATAAGTGGGCAGGAACTAAAAATTTTGGAAAACATACCCAAAGACAAAAAGACGGTTCTTTACTTGTAAAAGAAGAAAAGACAGTTAAAGAAATAGGTATAAGGTGGAATATATGGAGATATAATACAGGATTTGGTTATACTACTAAAGATGAATATGCTTTTGAACATCCAGCTATGTTTCCTGAAGCATTGGCAAAAGACCATATTATATCTTGGAGTAATGAGGAAGATATAATTTTAGACCCTTTTGCAGGTGCAGGTACTACTTTGAAGATGGCAAAACAGAATAGACGTAAGTATATTGGATTTGAAATTTCTAAAGATTATGTAAAAATATGTCTAAGGAGATTAGAACAAAATATATTACCAACAGAGGAGGTACAAGAAGATGATGTACAAGGAACACAAGATGAAGAAGGGCGAGAGAGTGGAACAGAGGCTAAAGATGGCAAACAACCTGAGTACGGAAACGAACCAGAGGCTGATAGCGGAGAACGAGGAGAAAATACGAATGTTCAGTAGAAACAACAGGAGGAAGAAATGAAATTTAAAATACAACCAAGACAGAGTGGAAAGTCGTATGACATAGCACAAATAATGAAAAAAGACAAGAAAGCTATATGTATTCAACCAACCGAGAGTTTAAAAAATTATTTTTGTAAAGCATATAACATTTCTAAAGACAGAGTATTTACTGCGGGTGATATTATTAAAAGAAAAATACCTAGAAATAAAAATGTTTATATTGATGAGATAGGTAGTTTGCTTAATATTTTAATACCATCTGAGATAGTATATGCGACAACTACTAGTAAAATAGAAGTATCTTTTAAGAGGTATATTAAAGGTTGCGGAATGTTGGAGGATTAAGATGGGCTTAAAAGAAAGGTTTACTAGCAAACCAATGTTAAAGAAGATGATACTTGCTACTGCTAACGGCAAAGTGCTAGAGATTTCTTATGAATGTTACGAAATAATAGACAAGATATTGGGAGAGTTTTTGGAAGCTATTACTAAGAAAGCGGTAGAAAACCTTGTTAAAACCAAAGGTAAGAGATTGGACAGGCGTGATTTTGAAGCTGCCATGGGAATGGAAATAGTTGATATGCCAAACAGGAAATGTTTGCAAAAGAAGAATCGTGTTAAGATAAAACCTCTTGAAAAGGCAGAAGAACCGAAAGAGGAAGCGGAATTGGAACAAGAAGACGAAGATGTGGTAATAAAACAAGAACCGATGGCAAGTCTGCAAACAACCGAAGTTCCAGTGCAAATGCCTGAACCGACAACAATACCAGAAGGAGGAAACTAAAAATGGAAAAGATAAAAGACGAGAAAGAAGTAATAATAGACATACACGCAAAATGTGGAGAATGTGGAAGAAAGATGGTTGAACATTATAGAATTGACAACCGTTCTAAGAAAGAACTACACAAATTGATTGATTTGTATGCTATACCTTATAATATGGCTTGTAAGAAGTGTTCAAACAAATGAAATGCAATCATTGTAATGTAAAGAATGGATTGTTTGGCAGCATTGATAATAAGATGTATTGTGAAGATTGTTTGATTAAGATTAGCAAATTCCATCAAGGAGTTAAATGAATAATTGGGAATTAGGAAAAAAGCATAAATATTATGGCAAAGTTGTAATGATGAGAACAATAGAAGGAGAGCCTTATAGATTCTTTATGGATAAAGAAAAGACTATATCTATGATGCCTTTAAGTGCTTTAGAGGTTAAATGACTGAAGAAAAGACAATAACTAAAGTATTTAACAATATGTTAGCAGAAATGAAAGGCGAACTTACTTATACTGATTTTTCTGACGAATTAAAGAAAGAACGAGATAATAAGTGCAAACCGCAAAAGATGCTTAATCTTAATGATTGTGCCAAAGACCCTACTTTGTTCGCTTATCACATTCTAGGCATTTCTCCGTATGCTTACCAGTTTAAGATGTTTGAAGCAATTAGGACAGGAAAAAAGAGAGTTGCTATGATTACTTCTAGACAGATTGGCAAAACTGAAGGTTTAGCAATAATAGCGGTTTGGGCTGCTTTTAATAACGCATTTCCAAGCGGACTGCACAGAAACACTAAAGTTCTCATTGTAAGCAAATCTGAAGAACAAGCCAAGATGATTGTTACTGAAATCAAAAAGTTGATTGACTTGGGTGACAGGATAGTAGAACAGAGAACTAAAGATAATGTTACTAATTATATTTCAAGAGAATTGGATGAAGGCAAAACCCAAACGGCTTTCCAAAGTACGTTTAAGAATGGTTGTTATATTAAGTGTATTGCACCTACAGGAAGCGGAAAAGGTTATACAGTAGATGTACTGATATTAGACGAGTTTGCATACATTCCTGAAGAATTGTTTAACGAAACCTTAGAACCTACTACTTCTGCGGTTAATGGCATTATTTTAATGGCAAGTACTCCGAATGGTATGCAAGGGTTGGGTTATAAGATATTTGACCCTGAGAACATTAGACAAAATAACAGGTATGAAAGGATTTGGGTACCGTGGTGGAAGTGCGAAAACCCTAAACAGTTAGAATGGATAAAAAATCAAAAGGAAGAAATGATAGCTAAAGGAGATATTAAGAGTTTTCAGCAAGAGTATGAAGCAAAGTTTACAACTAGCGAAAGCAGCTTTTTTGACGCTGACAAGGTAGACAAGTCTATTGACAGTAGCTTGGCACACGTTATGGACTGGCACACTGAACCTTGTTCTATTGGAATTGATTACGGATTTAAAAGCAGCAGAACAGTTTTAACTATAGTAAGTAAAGGAAAAGACGGAGTTATTAGAGAAAGGTTTCAGCATACTTATATTGAAGAAGGAAGCGACTTGAATGTGGATGTTGATGTAGAGAAACTAATGAAGCGGTTTAACATAATTCACGTAGTACCTGACGATTGCCCTAGTGGGTTTAATCCTAACCAGAAAATGATACAAAAGGGCTTTCCTGTTAAGCTGTTTAACTTTAGAACTGACCAGAACGCAGGAGAGAGAAACAGAGGATATTATATGCTGAGAGCAGGGTTGTATCAAAACAAAGTTAAGATTACTAAAAATGTAGAATTGATACGAGAAATGAAAAGTTTGTTAGAGATACATAAAGAGATTAATATTACAATTAAGGGCGAATGTTGTGACCGCACAGATTCCCTATGCATGGGATGTTATCCTTTCCTTGCGGAAGGTAACGATAGTGGGTTTGGTGTAATAAACGATACAGATATGCCTAAAGAGGAAAAGAAGATAGATAATGGCAGGTATGACAGTTTTGCTGCTACAATGGCAGAAAAGCAAAAGTATGAGATGGAACAAATTAAAAAGGGTGCATTATGAGTTTAACATTAGACGAAAGTGTTAAAAAGTTTGAAGACGATAAAGAAGATATAGTCCAAGAAATAATCTTGCTTGGCAAGAACGGAAACATAAGAAGGTTAAGAATGGAGGAAAAAGACAATGACAAAATCTATTTCGGCTGAAAAGCTAGAAGAAGAAAAAAAAATAAAAGACGAGAAAGAAAGGCTACTTGTTAAGGAATATAAAAACAACGCAGATAGGCTAAAGAAGATTCCTTACGAGATTGAGAAAGTCAAGCAAGACAAACTGCTTACCCAAGAGCATATTAATATGCAGGTTGAGAAGGCAGAACTACAGATTAAAGATTTGGGAATAAGGGAAAATAACTTTAAGGTACACGAAGTTAAGTATGATTGGGAACTAGACCCTCAATGGATAGTTGTGCAGAAAGACTTGCTTAAAGCAGAAATAAAGGCGTTAGAGTTTAACATGAAATGCAACAAGCAATCACTGCTTCAGGCAGAAAGCAACTTTGATATGCAGATTGGCGAGATAGAAGCACAAGAAAAAAGATGCTTTGACAGCCACAAGAACAATTTAAAGTTGTTAAAAGAGGAACATAATTGGAAACCAGAGCAACTTAGTGGACTAAAAAAGGATTGCAACTATAAGTGTTGCAGATAGAAACCTTTTTATATAAGTTTCACTATACATAAGTAATAGATATACTGAGATAGTGTTTGTGTAACGGCGTGGGTCTTATCACTTCCCTTCCACGCCTTACCCTTTATATTCATGACAGAATCACAGGATACCGAGATAGCATCACCATTTGACCCGTTAGCAGAAATTAGAACCAGTCTTGGTTTGGCTATGAACTTTTCTTTAGGTATGCCTGAAACCGAAGGTCAAAACCCTCCACAGGAATACGAAATTCTAAAACAGATTTATCTTAAAGACCCGATTGTTTCTACTGCTATTGACATTAAGTCTGAGATGGTTTTGACTAACGGTTGGAATTTTAGAGGCAAAAATAAAAGGGATGTTGAAAAGGCTTATTCTGAGTTTGAAAGATTAAATATGTATGAAGTTCTTTTGAACTTTTTAAAGCAGGTAGAATTGTATGGTGACGGTTATTTAGAGCCTAGGTATGACGAAGTTAACGGAATAGCAACTACTAAAGTAAAAGAAGTATGGACTTTAGAAACACCGCTTACCAGAATTAAGTTTGACAAAAACGGTAAGGTTGAAGGTTATTGTCAAGTAAACAGGTTCACTCCAAACGTTACAGGAAAGATGCCTGAATGGAAATCTGACGAATTGTTTCATTATGCAGAAAACTGGTTTGGTTCAAGCGTATACTCTTATTCTCCTATATTAAGCGTTGGAGGACAGTTTACTAATAAAGTTTACGGAAATAACTATATAATGCAGTTGTTTAAGAATTTGCCTCCTAAATTTATGCACATTCTTTCTAACGCAAGTAAAGACCAAGCTGCTAATTACAGACAAGCATTACAAGCAGGTAAGTCTAATGTTAATCAAGATTTAGTTGTGTTTACTACAGGCGAAACTACGCAAACTAAGATAATGCCTATTGAGGTTAATTTCACAAGCAACGGAATAGTAGAACTGCTTACTTATCTAAGGGAAGAAGTATTGACTAGAATGAGGGTGCCTCCCACTTTACTAGGGTTGGCAGCAAAAAGCGAAGGAAGAAGCGAACCACAGATGTTTTTGTTTTCTTCTCATATTAAAACCAAACAGCGAAGATTGGCTTGGTTCATTAACAAGAACATAATGCCTTTACTTGGTTTAGATAATATCCAAATATTCTTTAGACCTGTTATGTTTGAAGATGCAGAAAAGGTAATGGCTATTGCTAGAAGCATGATTGACGCAGGAATAAGGAACGAAAATGGTGAAGACCCTGCATTGAAATATCTTAAAGATAACGGGTTTGATTTGCCTGAAGGAACAGAGATTACTGAACCGAAAGAGAAAGACATAGAAGGTAACCCGAGCAGAAAGAGGTTGGGTATGTCTGAAGGCAAAGACCAGAAAAGCAATAAAAGTTCAACTGGCGATAGTTCTGAAAGCAGAGATAAGTTAGCCAAGGCACAGACTAGAAGTGCTGAAACAGTGGTAATAACACCTGAAGAAGCCATAAAAATGGGCGACTTTGAAAGTTGGCGTAAAGCGAAAGATTTAATAACTTGTAAGTAATATAAAGGAGTGAATTATAATGCCCTGCAAAAAGAAAGGTAAAATTAAGCGAAAGTAAATATGGAAAATAATGAAGTTATACCATTTGAAGCAATAGAGATTCGTAGTTCTAAGACAGAAAAAGGCAGGTATAATATCAGAGGCAAAGCCAAGATTGTACCAGACAAAAAGTATGCTTACAAGTTTATCACTGACGAGAAAGGAAACCCAGTAAAGTCAATGAAAGAGATATTCAGCGAAAATGCGTGGGATAAGATTAAAAAGAAAATAATGAGCAAACAGATATTCCTTGACGTGAATCATAAAAAGATAGCACAAATTAGGATAGATAACACGCTTAACGCTATGGAAAGGGAAACAGGCAAAGATTTATCTTCTCACAGGGAAGAATTGCATAGGTGGCTTAAAGAAAGCGATATGCCTATGTTTAAGTGGAACGATGTAAAGCTTAGTGAAGATACAATGGCATTAGACTTAGATATAGACATGAACCCTTATTTTAGGGATATTGACAAAGAACACGCAGCATACTTTGACGCAACTTGGAACAGCCTTAAAGACGGCTTTCTTAACAGTTTAAGTTTAACTATGAGTCCTACTAACTGGAAATATAACAATGAAGGAATACCATTAATAGACGATATTGACGTTTATGGCATTACTTTGTTAGGCAGTCCTGCTCACGATGATATGTATGATTGTTTAGACGTAGCAATACGTTCTTCTCAGACGGTAATTGAAAAACAGGAAGGTGGAAAGAACATGACAGACGAAATGAAAGACACAATAAAGAAAGAATTGAAGAACGAACTTAACGCTGAGGCGTTAAAGTTGGAAAATGAAAAAATGAAGAAGGAAATTGAAGAAAAGGATAACCTTTTGAAAGCAAAAGAAGTGTCCGAAAGAGAAGCAGAAAAAAAGTCTTTGATAGACGAACAGGCAAGACTTACTGCGGAACTGGAAGCAAAGAATAAGAAGTTACAGGAAGCACCTTTAGGCTCTAGGGGTATGCAACCTCAAACGCCTAGCTTTTATCCTTCTTACGAAGAAAGAAAGAGGGTACAAGAAGTATTAAGACCTCTTGAAGAAGGCAAAAAGTTGGGAGAACTTATTATATTGCAACGAGAATTTGAAGGTTTAAAAAGCCTATCACCAGAAACGCAGAGATTGCTTAGAAAGAATGATGGTGACATAGTAGCACCTAGAGCAAGTTAAAAAAAATATAGGAGGAAACAAAAAATGTACGGAACACAAATGTTTGACCCGTTGGCAGAAGTCAGAACAGCTTTGACTACAACCACAAACGCCGTAGGTGGAGATACAAGAACTACACTTGGCGGTAACGAGATTCAAAAGATGATTGATAGGGTTATCGTTGACACGCTTAACAGAAGCACAGGTTTCAGGCAGTTCTTAAAGAGGACACCTACAGACCAGTTGGGTGCAATACACAACCTAAGAACAGACTTGGGTAGCACAGGAAAGGCTGCTTTTTATAGTGATGGTGCAGGTGGAACGCCTTACCCGTCAACTAAAGTGCAGATATACTTCCCAGTGAAGTCATACAGAAGCGATTATGAAGTTACAGGACTAGCACAGTCAGCGATGTTCATAAACGCATTGGAAGACGAGGCAAGAGATGCACTTGACGCACTCAGAATACTTGAAGAAAAAGCAATTCTTTGCGGTGCAAACACATCAGCATACGGTTTTGCAAGTTCGTTTAACGGACTGCTTCAGTATATGAACAGTTACGTTACGCTAGGAGATACTACATCTGTTGGTGGAATTGCAAGAGCATCAAGCAAGACTTACTTGGATGTTGCATTAGTGGCAGCGAACTCTACCACTTCGGCAGCGTTTTCAATGGCTTTGCTTGACAGTGCTATTGACAAGTCACTGAAACAGGATGATAGAATGGATAACAAAGTATTCCTTATGTCAGTTGAAAGAAAGACAGATATATCTCAGTTGTTACAGACACAACAGAGGTACCCAATGACTTTCGTTGAAACTAATTTTGGTTTCAGAGTGGAAGCATATAGGATGTTTCCATTAGTAGCGTCAAGGTTTATGGACAAGAACGGTTTGACATCAACAGGTTCAGACTTTACATTGTCTTATGCCGACAATGCTATGTACTTCATACCTCTTGACAGTTTGGACATGGTTATCTTGAACGGTGTAGACTTTACACACGTTCCAATAAGCGGTTCAGACAGCAACATTAGGTATGATGTGACTGGTGGATACTTCAAGACATACGGAACACTGAGAATGAAAAGGTTTGACAACTGTGTATTGATATACAACTTGTCGGCACCTTAGGTGAAACCAAATGACTGAAGCAACCAAGGAATTAATCAAAGGAGGAGTTATTGGCGATTTGAAGTATAGGATATACGAAATAACCAATGCTGCAAACGCAGAAACAGTAACTACTGACTTGAATAATGCGTTCGCTTGGTTTGGTTGTAATGAAACAACGGCAGATAAAGTGTTTGGTGCAAGTATGGCTATTTCAAGTGGAGTAGCAGTACTAACACTGTTGTTAAATACAACCACTGACGAATTGCGAATAATGGTAGTAGGACAGTAAAACCTATTATCTTTTTTTTCTTTTTTTAATTTTAATATAACAGGAGGAAAACAATGGTAAAATTCATGATTAAAGGCGATAATAAAACCACAGTAAGAATGTGCGGTCACGGTTATACTGGCGGTGTTGTTTATGATAACGACTTTTGCAGACTACCTTTAGAGGTAATCAAACCTTATATAATAGGCGAAGCACCTAAAGCAGTTGTAAAAGCAGAAGAACCTATAGAGGATAAGCCGATAGAAAAAGTGTGGACTGCTGAAGAATTGTTTAAGTTAAACAAGGCAGAACAAGTAGCACTATTGAAAGAGAAAGGGCTTACTGATAAAGAAATAAAATTACTTTCAACAGAAAAAATGCGAATTGAAAGGATTTTGTTGTTATAGATAGGTTTAAATAGTTAGTGGATATATGATAATGTAGGAATTGAGGAATGATGTGGTGCGAAAGCGACACTAAATCCTACCAGAAGGAGGACACATGGCTGTACAACCAAAGAAAAACGCAGAAAACGACGAGTGGCAAGTTAGTTCTATATCTGATGTTGAAGTAGATTTATTCAATTCGGGAGTAGACACTGCAACAAAAAGATTTTTTGGTATAGGTGCAGACGTAACTGCTTGGGAACTTAGAACTGACCAGATTGTTACCATTGAAGAAATAAACGGCTTTACACTAAAATCTCCACTTACAATTAATGCTAATACCAGTTGGACTAACCAAAAGACTGCAAGGTTCAGGTTGCGAAGCTTAAAAATAAATGTCCTTACAGCAAATACTAATTTAAAATTGTTTGTACAAGCAATAGGGAAGGGTGAATTATAATGGCAAATAACTTAGTAGTTCCTTATACAATCTTTTTAGCAGATAGTAATGCGAGTGAAGGGCACATAGTTATTGCTATTAACAGAACAAACGGAGAAAAGCTTACTGAAAGGTTTAGCAGTGATAAAGAAGTAGGTTTTGACTTGGCTAACTTTCCAACGGAAGTAGCGGAAGGAGATGTAATAGAAGTCAAGATGTTAAGCAAATATGTGGCTTTTACAACTCACACAGTATCAAAGACAGGGGCTAGTTCAGGTGGAGTAACACTTACTTGGACATCAGCTGCATCGCCATCAAGTTTAGTAGCAGTTTCACTTTAGGAGGAAAAAGAAATGAACAAAATAGCAAAAATCAAGACAATCATACCTTTATGCTTAATAGTAGTTTTATTGTGTGCATATTTAGTGTTTGGCACAACAGGCATTTCAGGTGCAGACGCTACTCCTACTGGTGCAGATGGGATACAATATGTAACTAATGATTCAGTAATAAATCATACAGCAGCACTAACTTTTAGTTATTGGACAAACGAAACAAATTTATCATTTACTAATTGGAGAGCAAGTGTAGATGATATTGAGAACCTTACCTTTTGGACAGATATTGACGGAACTTGGAAATCTTTTGGCGTTAATAGAACAGCAGTTACTCTTAATGCCACCTATGGGTTTAATGTAACTAATATACCTATTTCTTATGAGGGAACAGTATTATGGAATATTCAGGTTTGGAATATAAGCAACTTAAAATCTGAATGGGTATTTTCAACAAACAAGTCATATACTTTAGATTACGTGCAAATAAGAAATAAGGCGGTAAGCCCAGTTAGTGGAACTGTATTTACAACTTCTACGCCTGAGATTAACTTAACAGTATTAGGCACAGAAAGTGTTTATTATTGTTGTTTGTATATGGAGAATGTATCTAAAGTATGTAGGAGTGATGTTTTAAACAATACTTTAACTTCTTTTATTAGCACTGAAATAACTACAGCAGGTTCTTATGAGAGTTTCTTTAATTGCACTAAGTCAGGTAGTGGAATATCAAATAGGACTACAAACTTTACAATTAAGTATGTAAGTGCAGCACCAACTGTAACAGTAAATGTGCCTGTAAACCCAGTTAACTATTGGAGTTCATCTAATACAGTTGTTATTAATTTGTCTTCAAATGGCACTTTGATTACTAACTGTAGTATATATGGCAACTTTGCAGGTGCATGGGTTCTTAACCAAACAAAGACAGGAATGACTAGTGGTTTAGTCTATAACTTTTCAATTATGGTAGCAGATAATCATACAGGTTATTTGTGGGGATATAGGTGCAAGAACGAGGCAAGTCAAGTGGCTTCTGCAAACTATACTTTATTTGTTGATACATTATATCCAGTAAATGCAAACTGTTCTTTGCCTATTAACTTAACAAGAGGAACAGATTATACGCCTACTTTAAGTTGGACTACAGTAGGAGATACTGGATTTGATAGGTATACACTATTTTTAATGAATGATAGTACAGGATACCAATACAGCTATAATATAACAGATAGTAATGCTACGAGTTCATTTGCAATAACAACTGACTTAAATGCAGATATGCAGTGGTACTGGAACATCAGTGTAACTGACAAGGCAGGAAATACTAACATTTCTGGTAATTGTTTCAGTAAAGGGTTATTTTATTACCCTGATAGTGTAGGACATACTTTACTTGCAGGGTATAACTTCTTTAGCATTGTAAGAAATACAGACGACCAGAAGTTAACAAATGTAACAGGTATATGTTCTGAACCCAGTGTTACGCCTACGAGCATATCTAAATGGAACTTTACTAAAAATGGTTGGGCTACACACGTTTGCGGAACTTCAACCAACAAGTTTAACTTGACTAGGGGAGAAGCTATTGTAATCAATATGCCTAGTGCAGGTGTTTGGGAAACAGGAAGGGTTTGGGATATGACTAACACTACAATGCCTAATATGAATATAACTAATGTAAGTGGTGTTGTATGGAGTTTGGTTGGGGTTATGAACGATAGTACACTCCTTTCAATAGACCACGCTAATATGGATTTAATGAATTATGGATTAATGAGTGCGTTAAACCCTGCAAATGTAACTACAGAAAATACTCTATTGCAGAATGTAACTTATTGGATACATAGTAATATGAGTACATTAATTGTATACAATGCAAGTCCAATAGCAGTAGTACCTGCTGACGACTACACAATTAATCTAGTTTCTGGTAGGTTTGAAATGGGAACGCCAACAACTGCTGCAAACTTTACTGGTTTGAATTTAACCTTTGATTACACTTTCTATGATGGTAGAGTAATTAACTGGATTAGTTATCCTAACCACTCGCAAGTTAACGTGCCTTTTAAATCAAATTGGACTTTGAATGGTGCTGTAAATGTTTTCAATGGTGATGCAATATGGGTTGCTTTGAACAGTACAATACAAACTACGCTAACAATTAATAGAACATTGTGGAGGTAAAAATGAAAACCACTAAAATAGTATTAGTATGTTTGGCTTTTTTAATTTTAATGACATCAGTAATAGCAGCACCGCCAATGCCTTACCCAATAGCAGGTAAGATAACTATTGTGGGTGACTTAGTGCCAATGTTTGAAGTAAGTTTATCAACTTGCGACTTTGGTTCAAATGTAGATAACTGCATTGAAGATGTTGTAACCAAGTTTGCTACAGACAGTACTGGCAGTTATATATTTGCATTAGACGATATTAATCCAATGTATAGGACAAAAATGTGCAATAGCAAAGGTGTTTGTTATACTGGCGATTTTGTTAAGATTAAGGTATGTGACAACCACCCTAACTGCGAAGTTGTAAGAGAACTGACAGGTTCGGCTTTACTTGTAGACTTTGAATTAGGAACAAAAGAACCAGTAGAGATAGTTAAAACAGTAGAAAAAATAGTTGAAGTTCCAGTAGTTAATGACAAAGGTGAAGATGTTAATGTTGTTATTGCAGATGAAAGGACTACACTTGAAAGATGGATAGCATTTAAAGGCTTCTGGTGGATAACTGGTTTTATTGCTATGGTTCTAGTATTGATGGGAACACAGGCAGGAAAGGCTAAAAAGATGTTATCTACCCTTATTAAAAAGCATAACAAGAAAGGGTATGGCAAGTAGGGGGAACTAGATGTCACAAGGATTACCCTATGTTATTTCGGGTACTATTTTTGACACTGATGGTAGTACGAGTGTAAATGGTGCGACTGTTAGGGCAAGAAACGAAACTAACAACGAAATCATCAGCACTACTTCTGATAGTGACGGTAATTACATTGTGGATTGCTCTAATTTTGCTAGTGGTTATCTACAAACTGATGTTGTCACTGTCTACGTAATATATTCTAATTTAGATGCAAGTGGCACTATAACAATAGCGAATGATGAGCATACTAAGAACCTTACTCTTGCTGTGATAGCAGATAGTTCTTTGATTAACTATTGCACAGTGCAAGATGTGTATGATGAATTGGGTTTGACTTCAAGTGATATATCTGCACAGATTGTAATTAAGAAGATACAGAGAGCAGAGGCTAGGATTAACGAAAAGACTAGGACTACTTTTACTGCTACAACTGTAACAGAATATTATGATTATAACCAGTACAATAGCTTTAGAAGTGCAGAGCAGATGGATTCTATTGGTTGGACAATACGTTCTGACCACTGGAACATGAACTTTAATGATATGTTTAGGCTTAATCATTATCCAGTTGTTTCTATTACAGGCATTTGGAAAGCAGGTGCAGGTGCTAATCAGGCAGACAGTTGGACTGCTTTAACTGAACAGACAGGCAGTGGCGGTGACTTTGTTTATTCACCTGATGGTGGTTGGGTTAAGTTTATTACTAACATACCTAGGTTTGGAAAGAGAGCAATCAAGGTAACTTACACTTATGGTCATTCAACGGTGCCTAAACACATAGAAAGGCTTACTATTTTACTTGCAACGTCAGATATAATAAGGGCAAAAGCCAGTTATGCGACGTTTGCGAGTGCTATGGATATTTCTATTGAAAGTCTGAGCATTAGAAACAACTCAGGAAGTTCTGCTTCTTATTTGAGGCAGTTGAATGAGGAGATAGACAGGGCTTGGGGGGAAGTTGGCGTAATGTCAACTGACATAGTCTAATGGGCTTGGGTAGCGATTTCAAGAGTAAGATTGACAGCATTTTAAACAATACTGCTATCAGAAGCACAGTTACTTTCATACCAAAGACAAAGGCAATAGGGGCTTTTGGTGGTTATGTTGCACCTACAGAAACTACAAGTGCCAATGTAACAGTTTATTGTATACCTTTTAGTTATGTTAAAACTAGATTTATGAAGCAAATAGTTGGTAATTTTAATGCAGGAGATTTTGGAATAGTAATTAAAGGTGATATAACGGTTACTAAGGATTATGATGCAACTTGGCAGAGTGAAACTTATGATATAACAGAGATTAAGCCAGTAATATTGAACGATGTTATAGTTGCAAATATAGTTACATTAAATAAGAAGACATCATAGGGGTAGGAGTAATCCTTGCCCGATAAGTTCCTTTGCGGAGGAATAGGAGAAAGATGGTAAGCAAGACGAACACAAGGAGAGATGTATTTAGGGGAGTTTACACAGTTCTTAATGCTTCAAAACCAAGTGGTTGGTATGTGAGAAGTGTGTTTCCTAATGTAGATACAGAATTTCCGCTTATATTTTTACATCCAGTTGACAAGAACAGCGATTTTTGGAGTAATGATGGAACTAATAGTTCTGATGATATTTTAATTCAAATAGAAGTTATGGTACATATAGATTCAGCACCAGAGGTTCTTGATACTGGCAGGGATTATGTTACAGACGAAATTCAAGACAATGTGTCTACTTTTTATAGTAGTTATAACATAGATTTATTAGGAATAGATGATGGTGGAACTAATATGCAAGAATATAACAATGAAACATATTTAACTGGAACGTTTACAGTGAGGTTTAGAAGGTTATGATTAATATACAAGTTAGAGTGGATGATAGGAGTTTTAACAAAACCATGACTAATATTGCTAAGAATAGTGGCAGAGTTGGGGATAGGATGCTTTGGGGTATGGCAAAACGTTGTGAAACCGAGATAAAGCACATGATAGTTGCAAGAAACCACGATAGTTCAGGCAATTTAAGAAGAAGAACAAGGGCTAGAAAAGTGTCACAAGGAAAGTATGTAGTTAGTATGCCTTGGTACATTGTTCCGTTAGAAGATGGAACAAGTCCACACGCAATAGCACCTACTCAAAGAGCAAGATTATGGGCAAGGAAACATGGAATGACATTTATAGAAATGTGGTCTAATATAAACAGTAAAGGAACTAAGCCACATCCTTTTGTGTCAGAAGCGGTTATGAAAGCAAAGATTAGATTTGAAAATGAAGTTATACGACCTACAATGAAAGTATGGTTAAGAAGCAAAGGAACAACTTTAATAAATACATAAAGGAGGAAAACAATAATGGCAGGAATATCACCAGATGTTTGGACACACAGATGTCTAATAGGAGTATGTAAAAAAAGTGGTTCTGCTGTACAATTTGCAGCTAGAACAGAAGACGTTGATATTAACGAAGGTAGTAGAGGCGGTGCAAGTGTAGCAAGTATAGACGGAAGCAGACTATGGGTAGACGCACCACAGGAAGCGGGTACAATTACAATGAAAATGCGACCAGTTAACTTGGATAGCACTAGTGCCACAGGTGGTTTGTTTCAGCAGTATAGGGGTGGAACGTATGATACTTCAGACCCTTTAATTACTGCTGAAGATAGTATTACTGGAACGGCAGCAACAACTACAATACTTAGAGATGAGTTTCAGGTTGCTATATTGTGGACAAACGACCCAGTTGCTACAACCGCAGAAGGTGCAGCACCCGCAGGAAGTGGAGTTGCAGTTACGGCTACTTGGCAAGGGTTAAGGTTTTATGCTAAGAGTTGCAGGATAACCGAGCATAGTGTTAGTTTTGCAAACAAGGAAATGGTAGTTAGTGTGACGTTTAAATTTCCAGTAAGAAGTTCGGCAGGTGCTTGGAACTATGACTGGCAGAGTTGCACAACATCACAGTTGAATACGTTGGCAGCGTATTCTTAAAGGAGGTAAAAAATGACAGCACCAGACATTTGGACAAAGAGATGTTTTATTACTATAACTAAACTGTCAGGAACAGACTACGAGTATGCAGCTAGAACGGAAGATGTGGACATAAATGAAGGTAGTAGGGGTGGAAACCAAGTTGCAAGTACTGACGGTAGTATGTTATGGTTGGACACGCCACAAGAAGATGGAACTATTACTGTTAAGATGCGACCTATTGACTTGAACACAGTACAAGCATCAGGAGGTTTGTTTCAACAGTATAGGGGTGGTACATACGATACCACTGAGGCAGCAGGTGGGCTTACTACCGCTAGAACTACTACAGATGTGCAAGAGAGTTATAATAGGCAACTGTTTAGAGTAGCAATACTTTGGACAAATGATGGCACAGCAACAGCAGGTTCAGGTGCAGTAGCAGAAGGTTCACAAGGACTTAGATTCTTTGCAAAGAACTGTAGAATAACCGAGCATAGTGTTAGCTTTGCAAACAAAGAACTAGTAGTTAGTGCTACCTTTAAGTTCCCTTGTAGAACAGCAGGTAATATTTGGAACTACGATTGGCAGAGTTGCAACAGTGCAGCTTTAGCAGCATTATCAGCGTATACTTAAAAGCAATTTTTTATTTTTTTGCTTTTGTTTTGAAAGACAATGGAGGAAAAAAATGAGTGAAAGCGAGAAAGAAACGGAAACATTTACAGACGAGCAGAAAGGCATAATGAACAAGGCACACGAAAAGAAGTTGCCTGATATGGAAATATGGAGTATGCCTTATAAGTGCAGAAAAGAGTTTAAAGACTTTGCAAGGCGAGAGTTTATGGGTCATTACGGGTTTGCTTTTAAAGAAGTATGGGATTGTTATATTGGTGGTATTGAGATGTTAGGTGTACAGGTTTCTAACGAAGTAAGGGAACTTAACGCAAGGATTGTGGCATTAGAGGAACAACTTAAAGTATCAAACAAAACTAAGGAAAGTGAACCGAAAAAGGTTACTAAGACTATGTGTGATGGTACACAAGTGGAGGTAGACTAATGGTAAGCGAACAAGATATAATGAATAATTTTGTTGGTAATGCTTATAAGGTTAAACTGAAGGGTGCAAACAAAGAGGAAATTGAATTTGAGTTTCAGCAGTTTGACAGTAAAGATTTGCCTGATTTTATACCTATTATTGATATGTTTTTAAAGGATAATACTATATTAAGTAATACGGAATTTGTAAAGAAGTGCCTTCATTTTGTAGTAAAGATGGTAGATTTATCTTACCCTGAATGGAAGAAAGAAACAAAAGAAGCATTTATAAACTATAATCTACTATTACTAATACAGGTAATGTTGAGTGCAAATACGCTTACTTTAACAAATTCAATAATAAACCAACGAAGTGACGAAGAATTGAATAAGTTTGTGGAAGAACAAAGGAATAAACTAAATGACAAATGCGTTAGCCCTGATACAAAGCCGTCTGCCTAAACAGCAGGAAACGGGAGTAGAAAGGAAAGGATTTGATATAGACTTGTCTTCGTTTTATCATTATTTTCAAAGCAAATGGAATAAGGATATTAACCAGATAAATAAATGGAAGATGGGAACTTTTTGGGGAAATTGCCAATTAATTTGCAAAGAACTAGAACAAAGGGGTAATTCCTAATGGCAGTTACAGAAGAACACGTTGTAACTACTTTTGATTATAATGTTAATGATAAGCAATTAAAAGAATCAATAGGAACTTGGCAAACTTCTAAAAGAATGATGCAAGACGGTAATGTATTAGCAGAAAAACAAGTTAGAATAAATAAAGATGGTACTAAAGAAATAAAAAATATAACACAAGAAACAAGAAAATTTAGGGGAGAATATTTATCACTTATGTTTTTAGGCATGGGAATATCTAGAATATTTGGAGGACAAATTTCTAGGATGTATGAACTTACTGGTACAAAATCAATAGTCCAAGCATTTTGGACAGAAGCATTAATTGACCCCATGCTTAAAGTACAAGAATTAACTACTTGGCTTTATAATCATTTTCCTGATATTGCTAAAACTCCTATAGGATATACTGCTGTAGCAGTTACAGGAATTGGTGATGTATTGTCTTGGATTGGAATGTCCTTTTTAGGTTTAAAAGGAATAGAAGAAATATTAGGGATAAAGTTATTGGGTGCAGGTGGTTACTTATCAAAATTTGCTTCATTTGAAATTGCAGGTACACCTTTGGCATTAGGTATAGCAGGAATATTAGCTGATTTAACCGCTAGTATGATTGCATTTTCAAAATTACAAAATGCAGCTTTAAGTGGTGCAACATCTACGGCTTTACCTTCTTTTGCTGAAACCACCAGTGGTGCAGTATCTCCAACAACTGGTATGAGAGAAGTTGTAGTTCCAAGTGTACCTCAGATGCAACCATCAATAAATCCATTTACAACTGCAAGACAAGCAGGACAATTAGCAGGAATAACTGCTGGTTATTATGCAGGGGCTTTTCAAACAGGTATAGAAAATACAGCTAATATGTTGGCTAATATATTTAGAAATCAAATTAATAATACAGGTTATTCAATAGGTGGAGGTACATCTGTATAATGACATATAATATAATATTAAGGAAAACTGGAACAGATACTACAGTTACAATACATACCATAGCAGTTAAAGAAAATTGGGTTAATACAGTAGAAAACTTTAATATACCCAATACCCCATCTAGGTATAATAGGGGCTATGAAAAGAAGTTATTAAACTTTCAAAATATGGCAAGGAATATAGAAGTTACTGGTTATATTGCATTAGAACAGGATGGTAGTACACCTGCTGAAACGCTTAGAACTAGGCTTGTTGACTTTTTCAAGTGCCAAAGTCCAGCAAATGCGGTTTGTACAATAACTACAGGTTCAAGTAATTGGTATGATGTAAACGAAGGTGGAATAAGTGGTGGTATCTCTGGTGTTATGACTGGACTAGAGTTTAGGGATATTCCAAGTGATATGATGGATAGCACAACAAAGGCACCTAAGTTTTTCTTAGTTACATTTTCAATAATAGAGGGAGAGAGTTTGTTAGGTTGAAAGGAGGAAAGAATGGTAGAAAACAAGACGTTGGTTGGTGGCTTGATTGCAGTTATTTTTATGGTAATAGGTGCTGCTTACTTTTATCCAATATATACAGAAACAGATACTTGCGTATTAAGTGGAAGTTATGGTACGTGGGAAAATGTTACTGAAAAGGTTTATTTCAATTCTTCTTTCCCTGCTATTGCTAGGTACTACTGTGCAAAGGAAGCCAAGATAACAAAAGAGGAATGTCTACTTCAAGATAAGTTAATTAACTCTGACGGTTGCAAGTGGGGAGGAAAAGTAGGCGGAACTACTAGGCTTTATGTAATGGTAGACCCTGAAGTTTCAATCAGTTCAGAAAGCATTAAATCATATCCTCTTGTTGATGTTGGACTGCAAACATCTGAAGGTATTAAGATGGATTGGCTAGAAAATGGGCTTACTCATAAGTGCCTTGGGTTTGAAATAACTAAAGGAATATCTATTAATGCTGTTGCAGGGCTTATACTTGATACTGCTTCAAAAGAAAATGCTAAACCCATTCTTTCAAAGAAATCAATAAACAACTGGAATGAAACAAGGCAAATGAATGATAAATGTAATTCAATAGAGATAACACCTGATTTGAATGGAACTAAAATATTTATTGATAATTGCACTAAAAAAGATATTATAATTACACATTCAGATGAAATTTGGGCTGATGTTAAAATAGATAGCACTGAACTCAATAAGGAAAGATTAGATGGAGTTAAACTTCAAGATGGATATTACAAATATTGCTTTAATGTTCCGATTATTAAGACAGCAAAGGGATATGGCAATTCAGGGGAAGTTAAATTAATATTAGGCAGTAATATTTATACTGATAGGCAACATTCAAGTTATTGGAATGCATCATATACCAATCAAACATTAATTAATGTCACAGTAACTGAAACAGACACGAACCAACAGATTTATATTAATCTCTCTAGGAATGTTAACTGGAAATGTGCATTTGTTATTTTGAATGGAACTACTGAGAAAGAATTGGCTTGGCTTAATGAAACAAGAGAGGCATTTTATACTAATTTTTCAGTTACATCTGGACAAGCAGAGATAATTAAAATTATACATAATGCAACCTGTGCAGTATCAACACCGCAATACAATTATTCTCAAATTATGTTATTGGCAAATGAATTTGAAACTGATGCAGATGTAGATAGGGTATCTTCTGTTGATGCTTTAAATCTAACAGTAGGACAAAAGGGAAATAGTGTATATTTAACAACAGCAGACGGAACTGCATATACTGACCACTCGTGGAGCATAAGTAGATGGAGTAATACTTCATCAGTTGCTTATTTTTACACTTTAAAGTCAGGAACTTTTAATAACTGCTTTTTAAAATTATCAACAGGAACAACAGTTAGGGCTGCGTTAGGAATGATTAATACTAGTTCTATTTATTGGCAGTATAAAACTAATCCCACGGAAAGACAATCTGATACATTAATTGAACAGAATGTATGGACTAAGTTTAGATTTCATCTTAATAGTACTTTGGGTGTTTATATAAAAGAACAAAGAGAAATATGGGTTGGAACTACTGCGGAAATACCGAGTAATATGTCAAGCATAGGTTGGTATTATGATACCAAGGCAGGGGATATGTTTGATACATTTTTTGTTTATAGGGATTATGGTGCAAAGAATCCAGTATTAAATATAGGTTCAGACCAACAAATTATTAATTTAGCACCAACATTAGGTTCATTAAATTGCACTAATGCAACAGTATATGCAACTTCTTTTAAATGGAATGAACCAGTAATAAATTGTCAATTAACTTGCACAGATGATACTTCAGTTTCTTATGTTAAATTTAGTGGTACTGAAGGGGTAAGTGCGTTTGATACTACTGATACTAATGACACTTGGTTTGCTAACATGACTAACTTTACAGGGGTAGGAGATTACTTTTCGTTTACTGTTCCTGAAAATGCAAACAAGATGAACTATAGTGGGGTTTGGAATGTATCTGCTATCTGTTCAGATGGCACTTTAACTAGTAGTTCTTATATTGCTTGGACAGTTCCTAATGGTAATGTAAACATTAGTCTACTTTATCCTGACACTAATTTAAGCAAGAAGAATGGCACTTACATACTAAACGTACAGGTTAGGAAAGGGTGTACTGGTGGTGAGTGCTTTAATATGACACCTTACTTTACTATTGGAGTATAACATGAAAAGGTTTCTTATCCTTTTATGTATAATACTTGCTTTATCTGGTGTTACATTGGGTATTGACATAATAGGGTACACTGGAACTATCTATGTAAATGATACTAGTTTGGTTACAAATGGCACTTTTTTAAGAGATGGAGAAAGTGAATTTTTTAATGTTACCCTTGTAATGAATGGAAAAGGAAACTATATATTGGGTTCTCAGGTAAATTCTACTGCTAATGGAACTGCGGTTTATTCAAACAGAGTTAATGTAACTATCTATGGTGCAACACCAATTATGCCACTTTGTACTGAACGCCTTACTTCAGACCCAATGTGTAATAATAACACTTATAATGGAACATTTTTAAGAGAAGGACAGAGTGAGTTGTTTACTATAGACATATTTATTGACGCAAATGTTCCTGTTCCTAGCAACTGGACTTTATCTGCTTTTGTTAATTCAACAGCAAACGGAACAGAAGTAAAAAGCAATTCAGTCATTATAGAAGTAACAAGCGAAGTAACTACAGAACTTTCTGTTACAATAAATCAACCCACCAATATTTCATATACAAATAAGACAGTTCTTTTTGATGTAGCTAGTGTAGGTGATGAACTAAAGGATTGTTGGTATGATATAGGGAGTGGAGATGTTTCTTACACTTGTAATAGCACTTTCCAGTTATATTTAAGCGAAGGTAGTTATTATTTTACTGCGTATGCTAACCAAACAAATGGTAGTGAAACTAGTGCAAATGTTAGTTTTAATGTAGACACTTACCCTGTATGGTCAAACAACGTATCTACTTTGAGTGGTATGAATTATAATCCACAATTATTCTACAGTTTCAATATAACTTTTACAGATGTTATTGATTTGGCTAACATAAGTTTCTATTGGCAAGGAAGTTTATTTTCTACTGAGAATTATACAAGCACATTGTCTGCAACAGTAAGTAATAACTTTACAACCTTGGGTGCAGGTAACTATTCATATTACTGGATAGGTTGTGATAGGATGGCAAACTGTAACACTACTGACACTTGGGTATATGAGGTAAGGAAAGCAGATACGACTTCTTATGCTTACATTGACAGTTTAAGAGCAAATAAGACGTATACTTACAACCCTTCAGAACACACTATACTTTCAAATGGCACAACAAATCTGACTGCTTTGCTTTACCTTGATGGCACGTCTATTACTAATGGAACAGACATAGTCTTTGGTGCAGGATTGTTTAATGTTACTGTAATCAATGAAGGAAATACAAACTATACTGGAAGCACAGAAACTTGGTTGGTAAGAGTAAATCAGCATCCTTCATCTACTTATTTGTTTATAGATAATGCCACTTTGAATGTTACTAAGACTTATGGGCTTAACACAAACATAAGTGCTTACAATACAAATGCTACATTGAGTTTATGGATAAATGGAAGTAATACTCTTAACACTTCTTATAATGTGTTCATTGGGATATTGGGTGCAGGTAGGTATAATATAACTGCTTATTCTGTTAATAACACAAATTATAGTGGAAGTAACCAGATGCTTTGGCTTAACGTCACACAGAAAGGAACAGAAGTTATAATGACAGCAGACGGAACAAGGGGAAATATATTTGCACAGGTAGAAGAAGTAATAAACTTTACAGTTACTTTGAAAGACGTTAACGGAACGTTGCTTACAAATAATGTAGGTTGGTACAACAACTTTAGCGGTTCTTGGGTGCTTCATAATACGAGTGCTTCGCCTCTTTACAATTCAACAAACTTAATAGGGTTTGCTACTGGACTGTACTTGTTTGGCGGTAGTTTCTCAGGCAACACAAACTATAGTGCTAGTGGCGAGAACTGGACAATGGAAGTGACTGACTTTAATTTAACTGTGACTTATTCGTGCAACATATCAGAATTTACTTACAATACAACTAGTGGATGGGTTTACAATCAAACTATAAATATGACTAATGGTACAGGTGGAGATACAGGATTAAATGATTTTAGGCAGGTTAACTTATGGGATGTTAAAGTTACTAATATGACTAGTGGTAATAGAGTAAGTATAGGTAATTGGACAGTAAATGGAAGATATATAAGGGCTTATAATAATGTAAGTTATGCAAATAAACTAGTTAATGTAACTTATTATTACGTATATAAGAGCATTACAAATAATACACAAAAGAGGATAGAACCAAGGTGGCAGAATGATACTTGTGGTATATTCAATGTAACTTTAAACACCGCAGGGAGTAATTCAAATGGCACTTTGAAAGCCAAGATAATTGGTGCTTATATTCCAAATGCAACTATTAAACTATCAAACGTTTCAAACTATACACTTGCGATTAGTTTAAATAATAATACTTATGTTAGTTTATTTAATCTTACAAGAGGCACGAGTTATATGTGGTGGCACTGGCTTGACTTGAACGGAACAAAATGGGGTACTAATCTTACTCATACAATAGACTTCCATATGTTTACGGAGGGCAGTTAAAATGGCACATAATGTATTAAAAACAGTTCCAACAAGTAGTTGGTGGGTACCTTATGGTGCAGAAAATAAGGTTTCTGTTTATGTTAAAGATGATACGCTTGGAGAGTATGACTTAACACCGCACATGGTTTCTTGGGATTTTGACTTGGTTAATAATAGGATAGCAGTAGGAACATTACATCTTTACTCAATTACTTCAGAAGAACAGGCATATTTGGATAGAATGAACCGAGTTAAAGTATTTGTTGGCAATACAATATTACACGTGTTTGAGATTAAGAAAGTGGCTTTTGACACAACACAGGGTGCTACTATTACTCTTGAAGGAATAGAATGTAAAGCATTAAGGGCTTTAACTAACAGAATGACAACTACTGATTATCAAGATGTGCTTAGTGAAACTATTACTACTGATTTGATTAGTGGCATATTTGAGCAAGGCACCATTTCTAGTTTTGGCAAAGTATTCTTTAGGGCAGAGTTTGATAAGAAATTAAAATGTTTAATGAACCAAGCGGATTATCATAGGGCAGACTGGTGGATAACTTGGAGTGAAGCAAGTTCATATAACACTGATTATTATAATATTTCTCAAAATAGGGGTAGTGGAACTAGCCTTTGGACATTTACAACTGATGGAGAAGACCAGAACATATTTTTAACAAGCAAAGCGGAAGACCAAAGTAATATCGTTAATTATGTAATTTGCATTGGTGCAGGAAATGAACTTACTTCTATCAACTACCATGCAACTACGAACAGAACTTATTTGAATGGCGGAGATACTTGGTTAGCAACGGCTATAGATGCAGACGATACAACTTTAACTGTGAATAATACGAATGGATTTCCAACAGCAGGAACAATAACATTAGGTACAGAACAGATAACTTATACTGGAAAAACACAAAGTGCAACTACTGGAACTTTTACAGGATGCACTAGGGCTAGTGGTAGTACTACTGCAATATCTCATCCAGTAGACACACCGATTATTAACCGCCATACTTTAATTGTAGATGATGCTAGTAGTTTTGGTGATACTGGACAAGTATGGGTTGGAAGCGAAAGGATTAGGTATACAAGTAAGACAGCAACTACTTTAGTTCTAGGTGATACAACTTATAGAGGATATTATAAAGATGGAACTTCTGGTGATACTACTCCTGTTTATGCTCACGCTGATAACATAGAAGTGTGGGATGCTCAATATACTCCAACTAGCACACAAACAGGAAGTTCTATTGATGATAATGGATTAGTGGAAGCTAAATACGATTTCAGGACTATAATTGACAGGAATATGTTAGATGTGACTGCACAGGCAATACTTGCAGAGAATAGAACACTAAAAGAAAACATAGTTGTTATTCCAATAAACCAGTTTGAGTGGTTTGATGATAAGAAACTAAAGTTGGGTGATACTGTTACTTTGATTGACAGTTCAGCAGCTTTAAGTGGAGATTATGAAATAAAGAGGTTGCACGTGTTCAGAAACCATGGTAGTCAACAGAGTTGCGAAATTGAGTTAGGCAAAGAGAGAGTAGATTATGTAAAGAGCATAGCAGACGCACAGATATTTACAAAAGATATTACTTCCTACGCACAAGGAAGTCCTGTAATTGTAAGTGATAGCGAGAGTGATAACTGTGATACAAGCGTTAATCTTACTGATGAATTTTATGGTATTGATTTAGATGTAATAATTCCAAAGAATACAATAGCAGTTAAAAATATGAATTTAAATTATACGATTGGAAGATATAAAGTATTTGCTAGTTCAACTCCGAGTGGAGGTGGAGATACAACAGTTTCAGGTGGAGGTTCTACAACAGTATCAGGGGGAGGAAGTACAAGTGGAACTAATTATTCATTAGCAGGAACATCACCAACAAGTCATACATCAGGGGGTAATACTGTTACTGGTGTTTCAGTTACAGGGGATGGTTCTACTTATGATGATTTAATTACAGGAATATCCCTACCCCAAAATGAAACACAAGATATAACGATTAATCTTACTATGTGGGCGAGTGCTAATATGAGTATAGTATATTTAAGATTAAAAGACCCTAGTTCTAATAGATATTATCCTGATGCTACAGGTTTAAGAACCATATTAAGAGTTGCATCTCATACTCATACACAAGGTAATGATAGTGGTGGGAGTACAGAAGTTACAACCGATACAGCAAATATAACCAAACACGCATCTCCTACTATGATTATACCTATTAGTTGGTTAGATGAAAGTTCTTCTAATTATAAACTACAAATATGCACTTCTACTTCAGGAACAGTATATTATACCTATGATATTATAGAAAATGCAGCACATAGCCATACAACTCCAGACCATCAACACGCAACACCTGACCATCAACACGCAACCCCAAATCATATTCATACTATTACTTATGGTATAACTTCGGTTGCTTCTGCTTGTTCTGATATACAAGTTTATATTGATGGAACTGAAAAGACATCTGCAATAGAAAGTTTATATGGTACTCTTTCAACATCTTTAATGAATGAAGTTAATTTGGCAGACAGTTCAATTTTTACATTTGAGGCAGGAAAGAGGTATAGTATTAAAGTTAGACCTACTGGAAAATGTTTTATCCACGCAGGAGTGCAGGGAGAATTGTTTATTAAATCAACAACATGAATAAAGAAGATAGAGAGCATTTGGACAGGATAGAAGGCAAGATTGACGTAATTAACGAAAGAAGCATCCGCACTGAAGATAAAGTATCAGCACATTTAGACGAACACGCAAAGAGGGTTAGGTACGCACTTGCGATGCTCGGCACGTTTGGGTTGGCTTTCACTGTGTTTTTAGTCAAGTGTGGTAAATGGATTTGGATAAAGTTAACCGATTAATTTAAATAGTTAAAATGAGTATGTAAGGAGGAACGCAAAATGAATTTAGACAACTTTTTGAACATCTTTAGACGCAAACCAGAACCGCAAATGGCTTTACCTTTTTGGGCTTTTAGATTAGAGTGTCCAGTGTGCAAGATGAGTTTTATCAGTCCAGAGGCACATTACAAACAAGCGTTAAAGGACTTGAATTATAAGCATCAAAGGTGTAGACAATGAGTGAAGAAAAGCCATTTTTTATACTTTCTATACCTAACGGCACTTATCCTCAGTTAGAGCAACTTAAAACGCTTTTAAGACCATTTGCTAAAGAAAATAACCTTGTTGTTACGATTAAAAACATAGAACCTACCTCTTTTTCTGACTTGAAAGTTTGGTTAGAGGGTATGTTAGTTACCTTAAATAATATGCCCGTTAAAGTGGTTCCAAAGGAAGCAGTTATTAACGAAGTGTTGGATAAAGAAATAAGGGCAAAGGCAACCGAGATACTAAAGAAGGAAGGTAGATTGTAATGCCACTAAAATATTTTGGATTAGAAGACGAAGAAGACGATAACTTTAATATTGACGACGAAGAAGATATAGATGTAGTAGATATAGTCTAGGAGGAACAAAAATGGTAAATTGGGTAGATTTAGGTACCGCTATACTGATTCCGATTGGAAGAAGCTTGTCTGGTTGGTTTCAGAACTGCTATTTAGATGATGGCAAGGTGCAAGACTTTGAATGGAGGTTGTTAGCATCTACGATATTAAGTGTGGGTGTTCCTTCAGTTGCATTGTATTTCAGCTTTAACGCAGCAGGTATTGATTTAAGTGCATTAGGTGCTGCCTGTGGCGGTTTATTGGTAGATATGGTGTTGAGAGCCATCAAAGCAAAGAAAAAGGCTTAAAACGCAAGGGATTAAGGATTTTGAAGTAAGGTATTGGGGCAGAATAAGAAGGATTTGAGGTGTTTCTCTTTGCCCACTGCCTTACTTATCTACTATATCATAGTGAAAGTAAGTTAATAAACCTTTCTAATGAGAGATATAGATGAGTGCTATGCCTCCAACTACTTGTCAGTGTGACGAAAGCTTTAATAAGGTGTGTTAATTACTATACCTCTGAGGTGTTAGAAATGGTAAAAACATTAAAAGACATAAGTCTTCAGGCAAATGAAAATTATTTAGGAAAAGCAGAGTATTTTGGTGGTGAAGAATGTATAAGAAATAGATTAAAGGCAGAAGCGATTGCTTGGATAAAAGAACTTGAAAATCCAGATAATAAAGGCACTAATCCTGATGGAACTTTTAATATCCCTTCAAGAACAACTATTGAATGGATTAAGCATTTTTTTTCAATATCAGAGGGGGATTTATGTGATAATACGTGCCATATTTGTGGTAGTAAAGAGCATATAGTTTGCGGTTCAGGAGAATTAGGCAATATAAAATATACTTGCTCTAAATGTTATTTAGAAGGTATAGATGAATCATTAAAGGAGGAAAGCAAATGAATAAAAAGAAGTTATTGATTAAGAACAACGGTATAGTGATAGAAGTGCCAAAATCAACAGAACAGAAATTTGGTGAAAGAAGGGAAGAATTTGTAGGTAATGGAACTAAATTTATTAGTTATGGGGTTAAATTAAAGAAATTTAAATCTAACGCCAAAGTAACAATGGTTAATTTATGACAAGAAAATCTAATGAATCACTTATGTTAGAGGTGCATAGTTTACTTACCAATGAGCAGGTTAAAGAGCATAAGGAAAGAATCAGACTTGAATATAAAGATTTGGGGCTTTCTGATAAAGCAATCATTGAAATAATAGCAAAAGAAATAGGAATAAACATGGAGGAGAGGACTAAAATGACAGACGAAAAGGAATTAAAAGGCGTGATTGAAGAAAAGAAGCTAACTGAAGGACTAAGCAACGGTAAGGTTTGGAAGCGGTGGACATACAAGGTAAGCGGTGCTAATCTTACTCTTGCTACCTTTACCGAGTATCCTTTCAGCATAGGTCAGACGGTTAAGATAATCTATGTAGACAACGTAAACGGCAGTAACACTTACCACAATGTACAGTCTATGGAACTAGACGCACTTTCGGTAGTTAAAGAGGAAACCATTGGCTTGAAACCAACTGAAAAAACTTATCCAGTAGGGCATAATTTTGAAGGAATGACACCAAGCCAAGTTAATGAAGGATATGATAAAAATAAAGAAGTAAAACCCTTGTATGGAGAAAATAGGCAGTTGAATAGTGCTAACATTGAATACTTTGAAGACCTTAATGGCACTGACTTGAGCAAAAGAATGACAGAGTTTGGCAGGAACCATAATGTATTTGCTTCTCAGACGCACGTGTTTAGCGGATATAACGCAAGGGCAGAACCTATTAACTTGTTTTGTGCCTTTGTATGGTGGAGGTAAAAAATGTCAATAAAAATCACTATGAACAAAGAAAAATGGCGAATAAACATACAAGAAGAAGTATTTGAGTATCCTACCAAAGAGGAATTTGATAGTGACTTAAAATCTTTTATAAACAGCAAAAATGTGTTTGGCAAACTAAATAATAAAGATGAGAGGTACTAAGATGGAAGAAGAAGAAGAAACTGAACAGACATCTAGTATGACTATCGGCACACCTGCAAAAGGAGGTGCTTTTAAGTTTTATTTCTCTCTTGATGAGCCATTAGAGAAACTTATACCAATAAAAGCTGAAGACGTAGAGAAAGCCAAGGGGCTTACTAAGATACAGAAAGGATTAAAAGTTTTGGCTTACCTAAGAGAACAGGGTTTTTGCAGGGGAGAGTAAAATGACACCCCCCACGACGACGCTGAAAGCACAATTAACAACAACGGAAGAGTTTGATGTTATTATTTGTGACAATAAGAAATGTAAAAATAAGTTTATTATGTTTTGTAGATATGTTTATGACGTTGCAGATAACGGACAAGAAGATATAAGAAATGAATCATTAACATTTATGAAGTTCTGCCCTTTTTGTGGAAAGAAACAGGAGAAAAAATGATGAAATACGAGCCAAGCCCGACGGAACACAACGAAGAATGGTATTTAAAACACAATCCACAGAAAGTAGCAACTTTTATGTGTGATGATTGCGGAGAATGGGTAAGGCAGGATAGGCTTGAGTTTCACGAATGTCCAAAAGATAAGAAAGAAAGCCCTGTGGAACTTGATATTTGGACTACAAATCAGATTAAAGATGCTTGTATAGGTATTAATAGCATTTTATTGCCAACAAAATGGATTAAACTTGAACGCCATAATGAGATAGTCGCCAAGCTGAAGCAGGAACTCGCCGAGAGCATACCCAAGGCTCAATTGCAACATCTCCAAGACATGATTAAGAAAGAAATGGAAATTGCACATAAAGCAAATACAAACAATGGAAACCAAAGTTGGCAAACATTGAATATGATTAGAGTGCAAATAGATAAGCTTCTCGGCACAGGCAAGGGGGAACAATGAAATACGAAGACATACCTAAAGGAATAAGGGATAGAATGTTATTAGACGAATGGATTACAGGCAACGCTTTTTGTCTTAAAAAAGAAGATGGCACTTTTGAAAGAATTGACCCTATGAAAGTAATATTAAATATAACAACAGGCAAGTTTGAAATAGTAAAGAAACATTCAGCCAAGGGGGACAAGCCATGAAACACTTTTTTGCTATTGGAACTGACAAGGAAGGACAAAAATATAGTCAATGGATAGATTTAGAAAATAATGAATCTAGTTGTAGTTGTGTTCATGGCAGTTTCTTTAGGTTTACTAAGAAGAATAAAGGCAAAGAGTGCAGACATTTGGCAGAATGTAGAAGATTATTGGAGGCACAATGCAAGAAATAAAAAGTAATATATATAACTTTTGGATTCCTTTTATTATAGAATTATATGACGGCAAAAAATATATTGGAAGTATTTTTACGAATGTGGGAGAAGTTAAAGAGATAATGGAACAAGTAAGGTGCGAATATATGAATTTCAAACCATTTATAAGAGGTAATAAAAAATGCAAGAAATAGTAGAAGTGGGTGGCTCAAAGGAACTAATGCCATGTGATGAGTGCGGTGGTATAGTAAGATGTTATCATACTTCTGATACACTAGGGAATACTTCGTGGCTATGTTTTGGTTGCCTTACTTGGATATACGGCTACAAGAGGAACAAATGAGAGATAAATCAATTATGGTAATACTTATGTTTTTGATAATTTGTGAAACATTAATAATCTTATCTGCTACAGGAAGAATATGACTAAATCTAAAACAACAAAGGCTTACCTTAAAAAGCAAGAAAGGAAAGAGTTAAAACGTCTTGATAAAGAGTGGGCTATTGCTGTCAAAGAACGTGACGGAAAAAAGTGTGTTATTTGTGGCAGAACAGAATATCTAAATTCCCACCATCTAATTCCTAGAGAAGACCATAAGTTAAGGCACGTAATTGCTAACGGTATCTGCCTTTGTTCGTTACATCACCGTTTTAGTAATATTATTTCTGCTCACAAGAATCCATTTATGTTCTTAGAATGGTTCCAAATAAATAGAAAAGAACAGTATATGACATTATTAAAGGAAATAACCAATGCTAAATGATAATACAGATAACTCAGAAAGTAATATCAAGTTGTTAACTGAATTAGCTAATGCTTATGAACATAAGGGCGAGAAGCTTCACCCTGCGTTTGCTAGGCTAGTAAATCCGCTTAAACGTGTTGACTGTTTGTTTCACGAAACTACTTGTAAGCATTACTGTAACGAAAAGTGTAAACTGTCAAGTAAAGCAGTTAGGCGAAAGAATTGTCCTAGGGAACCGCCAGTAAGGGCTTACATTCCCTCTTCTATTTCCAGTGCAAAACACCCCTTTAGTCAGGTTAGAGAAAGTTCAGGCTTACCCCCGAATAATCCTCTTTTTCCCCCTGACGACCGTGCCAATCCTGCACTGGAACACAAACATATTCTAAGGGTTGGCAGGGGATTTTATTGCAAAGTGTGTAGGATTAGGTTTTATTACAAAAGGAACTATGACTTGCATTTGCAAAGCAAGAGCCATAAGATGAGGTCAGTATGAATAAGTTGGAAACATACAAGCAGTATAGAACTAATTTGAACCAAATACAAGGTGGAAATAGGTGTGGCAGCCACGTTAACTGTGTTAGGTTAAATAGCCATTCTACTAAAAAACATGAAGAAACCAAGTTTATAGTATGTTGGATATTACTTCAAGAAGGGTATGATTTTATCACTGAAGGCATTTGGCTATCGGGGTTAAGGGCGGATGTGTTTGATATTCAAAGAAACATAGCATTTGAGATTTTATGCAGTGAAATGGAAGCGGAGTGCGATTTAAAGGGCTACCCTGTGCCTATCATTAAAGTAAAAGCAGGAATGAGTTATGAAGAAATCAAGAAGTTGATACTATGATTTTGTCAGTGTGAGGATAACTATTTAAATAAGAAGATATTAAGGTATACTAAATAGAGGTGTTAGATATGAAAAACAAAAAAGATGATTTAGACGATTGCACACACGTTGCAAAGCCAAATGCGTTCATACCGCAGATAATGACACCCCCCACGACGACGCTGAAAGATGAGGCTAAGAGAATAACTGCACTGGAAATATTTAACAATTTAGAAAGAGCAGAGACTCAATCAATTGATTGCTATGTTCTTACTTCAAGACATGAGTTTTGTGATTATGAAATCCACGAAGCCATCGTCAAGGACTTGCAACAGCAACTCGCCGAGAAAGACAAGAAGATCGAAATATTAAGCACTAATATGGAAGGAGCAGTTAAGTTTATGGAAGAATTTGGAAGAATGGAAAGGCAACTCGCCGAGAACAAAGAAGATAAGAAGGTATTAGTCAAGATTAGTAATAATCTTAATAAGGAACTCGCTGACTATAAAGCCAAAGTGCAAGAAATTGATAGTTTGCTTGATGATGAGAAGTGGCTTACAGCTCAACTGCTATTAAAGAAACTGCTTTCAGCCAAGGGGGAACAATGACAAAATGCAATCATTGTGGATTAATTATAGAGGACTATAATCTTTATAATCATTATCAAATAGGAGATAAAGTATATTGTAAGAGCTGTGGAAATGACATAGTAAAAGAAATTAGAATACAAAGAATTAGGAATGATGAAGAATGAAAACAAAGACACCAGACGAGCAGATTAAAGAGTTTGAACAGGAAAATAGAGATTTATCTAATAAACTATTGTCAAAAGGAATAGAAATTAAACCTAAAAAGAAGTTCAGATGGTTTCAAATACCTGTCTATTTCGCTTTAATAGTAGGATTAACCAGTTTAATGGCTTTACCTTTCTTGGTTGTACTTGCTTTACTTAAATACTTGGGAGTGATATAAATGGAAAGTAGGGATTTTTTCCAGTGCAGGGGTTGTAGGCACTTTGAAGACGCAGACTGGGCAGGTTGCATTAAAAGAGGACAGAAGGAAGGGTTAGACCAATGTTATAACCCGTCTTTATCTAAACGCCAAAGGTGTGTAGTTTGCGGTAATCATTTGATATTTAACGAATTGGAAGGTAAAAAATATTGCCGTGAACACTGGGATAATTTGAAGGTGGACAAATGAATAAAATACTTAAATTTCTTGTTAGACATGAACTTAGAGATTTAGAAGCAGAATTAGAGTTAGAAAGAAACTGGCGTAAGAATTTACAAACTGATAAAGAGAATTATCTTAAAGAATTAAAAGAAACTAAATGGGAATTGGAAGATGCAAGAAAAGCAATATTAAGGTTAAAGGGGGATAAATGAATTTATTAGACCAAATGGCTTTAGATATAACTCAAATTAAACTAAACGAAAAAATAGTTATACGTATTGATAAGATGGTAATTGATAAACTAAATAAATTATGTAAGGAGGACTAAATGAAAAACCGTTTAATAGACCCGTTTAAAGGAATAGACTTCCTTACTGACATTAAAAGCAGTTATACTAAAGTGTTTGCTTGGCAACTGCTATGCTATTATATGGAGATAAAGTATGTATGATGTAGAAAGCAGTGGTGGTAATTATTGTTAGTAACGCTACGATTCGGGAAAATCTCCTTTTTAGGCTAAGTTTCATCAATACCCGCATTAACTCCTGCACTGCCTACTACAATTTCGCTTTAATAGGATAAAAAATGAATAAAGAAGATATGTTAAAGTGCCCACGTTGCGGAAAGAAATATGTTCCTGAATATGACAGTATAGCAAAAAAGGTCACAGGGCATTTATTTAAGCCAACTTGCAAATGTTACAAAGATGTTGGCGTTATGATTGGATAACTTTAAATTAACCTTTTCTGTTCTATGTCTTTTCTTAACTTCTTAAAATGCACAAAAGAGGCAATAGTTCTGTCATAAGAGCAGGTAGCCCTTTTACGTCGCCAATCTCTTAACCTGCACATTCTTTTAGATGGGTCTTTACTATAGAAAACGAAGTAAGCATCAGGTATCTTGCAAGGTTTATCTTGAAATGGGCATACTATTGGCATTATATCATCTTCTCCTTCTAAACTGCTTCAGAAAGCCCCACAGATGCTCTAGGACACGAGATTTGGGTTTAGGTATGATTATCTGTGTAATAGGCTCTGAAGGTGGTATAAGGCTTATGTTTGCATCAGTTATTTCTATATCTATTGGCTTAGAAAACCTTTCTCCCTTATATATGAACAATTTTCCCTTCACTTGGTAAGTATAAGGTTCAAGTATCATAACTGCCTTCCCTCGGGGTGAACTGCCATTAATTGAGAACACAATGGTCGTATAAGAGTGATAGCAGTCCATTACTGTCTGAACCACTATTTTACGTTCAAAAGCGTCTAAAGGTATTTGTTTACCATAATAACTTTTAAGCAGCATTTCTTTAAGTCCTTGCATTGTAGTTTCCATTTTTAGTTCACTCCTTGAAAATATCCGTTCTTTGGCTCAAAAATATATCCCTCATTCTTGATTTTCTGCACTATCTTGTCAAATTCAAAAAAGCTATACTTGTCTTTAAACTTGTCATACCATTCTTCAAGCAAAACGTCATGCTGCGGTGCTTCGTCAGCTAACTTCTTGAAATGTGCCATAATTTCAGATTTAGCGTCAATTTTAGTTTCTTTTTTTGTTTTTAAGCTCATTTCTAACGATACAGCCAATTCCATTCCTGTAAACATTTTAAGTTTTTCTCTTGCTTTTGCAAATTCTATCCTTTTAGATATTCCTTCATTAGTTCGTTTGGTTTCTATTACTAAATTTAACCTTTTTAGTGCGTGGCTTATCCATTCGGGCTTAATCCAATCTACATCATATCCAACATAATCTTTGAAATCCCTATTAAATCTTGCTATTGGCACCCAATCTAACTCAGAATATGGCATTTTAGAAAGGTAGTCTAAAAACATTACATCACAGCTTTCAGAAATATCGTTTTGTTTCTTTGTAAGCACCATTTCCTTAGCTATTTCAAGCACTTTAAAGAAAATGTCGTTATTAACAAAACTAGCCAGAATTAAGATAGGAAAATAAAGTTCCAAATCTCTACCAGTTATATTACTTTCATAAATATACTTAAATATATCATTATTATTTAATATATTATTATTTATTATTATATTATTAGTTAGTGTAGGTAGTGTAAGTAGTGTCGGTGTAGGTGGTGTAGGTTGTGTAGGCAAAACTCCATCGGAAATAGAGGTGTTATTTAATAGGGTTATGTCGTTAGGTATGTTATTTAATATACTTGTGTCCTTAGGTGTGTTATTTAACATACTTTCCTCTTTTCTTTCCCCTTTTTCCCATAGCCCCCCCTCCGCTACACTACCATCACTACCTACACTTTTTTGCAAAGGTGTGTTATTTAACATAATAAAATTATTCCATTCCCCAATACCCCCTTTTCCAAACTTATTTTCACAGCATATCTTAATTACATCTAAAGTTCCCCTAAATTCTTCGTTAAAACCTTCCCCTTCTACTAATTTAGTCTTAAATCCATCATTTTTGTCTAAAATGAATGAAATACACCTATTTCCTAAAACATCATTCATTCCATTTATATTAGCCATGCAGATAGGGCTATACATTTCAAAATATTCAGTAACATAAGTCCTATTGCCATTAGTCATTACTTCCTTTTGTCTAGGCACCTTTAATCCCTTTTTATAGCCAGAATTAAGCAATTCCCTTAAAGTTTGCAGTTCTTTGCTTTTAATGCTCTCAAATTCATCAATACAATGGCATTTTTGATTTGCTGTCCTGAATAATGTTGCATCTGTTAGGTTTCCAAGCATTTCTCCATTATTGGCAAAGTTTGCAATAAGGTTTAATAACCTACTTTTTCCTGAACCAGTGGTAGCACAGAAAAATAAGTAAGGATAACTATTAAACTTTTTGTGTATATAAGTTCCCATTATCCACAGATTTATAATAGGGTAATAGTCTTCATCCATTTCCATATAGAACCGAATATATTTATCAATAAGGTTATAGCAATACTGCATTACCTGTTGCTGTTCTTCGTCAGTTCCACTAGCCAATCTTATCAGTTCTGCCTTTTCAATTTGTTCCATTGTTTTCACCTTTCCCTTTTTGCTTTAATACCTCTATAAGACCAAGATTTTCATAATGAACAGCCCACGCTTTAATTATGCTTAATTCAAAAGAAGTAGGATTAGGTTTGTTTAGAATTTGTTTGGTTTTATCCTTACGGAACTGTAGTGCTTGTAATGCTTCTTTAGAATTGTTCCAATTAGCCAATAACTCGCTAGTCTTATCCATCAAATACCACCACTTCTTTGCAAAGGAGTGGTTGAGAAAAGGTTTTATGGTTTCTCAACCAAACCAAATTATTATGATGGCTTAACAAGTATTTAAACGTTTCTCTTTCAATTTTGTTGGCAAATTGCAGGTTTTGCGAGTAACCGCTAACCTTCGCCTTGCCTTTTACCTTTGGTTTATTCCTTGTCAACTACTCCCTCTTATTCTAATGTTAATTAGATAAGTATTAATCTTTTCAATATCTTTTTCGTCAGGATAGTTTGGTATTTTGCTTTTGAGGAACGCTTCATCTAACTTTAAGAACAAGTCAGCAATAAGTTTGTCTAAAATACCATTTTCCAATTCTTTTAGTTCTTCTTCCTCTAATCCTGCCTTTTTTATTTCAACTAATCTGGTTACTTCAGGTATTTTGAAACTTTTGTTTAATTCTGTTATGTTTGGTTGGATATCACCTGATTGTAGTGCGTGGATACCAGCCATAAGCCCCCTAAAGACATACAAATACTTCTTAACGGTGTGCCTACCTTGCAATATGAACTTCTTATAGTTAAACTCTGCAAGTCCTTTATATGAGCCATAAATGCCCATCTTACCCCACGAGTTGTTAATTAACCGCCTTAATTCAATGAACTCTGCACTTTTGTATAATTGTGGTGCGTTTAATTCTTCAAGGATATTACAGTTTCCTTGTAAAGCCAAATTAATCATCTTTTTTATTTCAAACAATACAATATCCAAATCTTCATTTAGTTTATCTGTATCGTTTATTTTAATGTTGATAACTTCATTAGGAACAGAAAGCCCCAAAAATTTAGTTTTATCATAAGCAAAGCAACCTCTAATGTCTATATCTGAATTTTTGCTTTCCCAACCATATAAATGGCTACCTGAGATATACATATTAAAAAGTGTGGCATTTTTACTTGACGTTTCTTCTTTAATCTTTCCGATTAATTGTATTTGATTTAAGTTCATTTCAAAACCTCCTTTATTTCATAATTCCAACCTAATTTTTTAAATTCCTTATTTAAGTCTTGTATTACAGTTCTTTGCCATATCCTTTCCATTTTATTAAAATTTTCTGCTTGATGATTTAATATGCTTATTTCTTCTCCAATTTCATTTAATTGTTTCACTTTTTCGCCTATTAAACGGTGTATCCAAAACACTATTTTGTCTTCATTTATTGTTTCCATATTGTCCTCCTATTCTAAAATTTCTTTTAATATCTGTATTGCTGATTCTATTAGCTTATAGTTGTCTGTCTTTCCATGTTTACTGGCTTCCTTGAAAG
>JALNYV010000040.1 GCA_023229785.1 Candidatus Dojkabacteria bacterium
GAATATTACGCAACTCTGGGAAATGTTGAGCTTTAACATCCTCATATAAATCTACAATTTCTTGTGTTGCTGGCTCATACCTCATGTAGTTTCTCCTTTTCTTTTAATGGTTATTAACACTTTAACTTCTTCACGCCTTTTCCTGTTCATTATAGATGACTTTATTTACTTCCTTCCCGGCACGATCTTCAACTTGTGTTATTTTTATCTTGTGATCTCCATCACACTCAATCATATAAACCGCATCAGTTTGCTCCACTTGAATTTCAATAGAGCAAAAAGCGTCAGTGACAACCAGCAAATCTCCTCCAACATCTTGTATCAATGTAGTTTTCATGTCCACCTCAACACTTCAACTTCTTTGGTATCCATAATATATAGTATACCATATCTCCATAAATTGTAAATTAAAAGGGATACTAATTTAGTATCCCTTATTGATTAGTTAGCTACATTTACTGTAGCCACACTGCTGACAGGTGGCACAACCTTCAATATATATTACAGACATATTTTGGCATTTTGGGCACATTTCATATCTCTCGTCTATATCACCAGTTGCTCCATTTTTAGTATAAAATCTTTCTAGTAGTTTAGCTACAGCATCTGGTATAGAGAATAATTGAACTGGCTTCTTATCATCCGGGTCAAATCTAAACCAATTAGAATACTCACCTTTGATACCCTTAAACTGCTTTATGTATGCTTCTTTGGGCACCCCATGTTGAAATCCGGTTGATAATGATTTACCCAGAGCTTCTAGAAGACCATTTATATCCTGTCCAGATTTACCATAATCCAACCACAACTCTACAATATTATCATTATATTGCACAACGTCCACATACAACTTACCTTCTATCATTTCTATACAATGTTTTATTGATGGAAGAGATGAAGGTCTTTCAAATATTGAGGTTACTTTACCATCCTCTTGTTTAAATACTACTGGTTGATTTTTCTTACATCCGTTTCTATATACCGTAACCCCCTTAAGCCCTACAGCATAAGCTTGTTTATATATTTCAGATATATCATTTACTGTTGCTGAACTAGGTAAATTAACTGTGCTAGAAATAGCTAAACTTACTCTTTTTTGTAATACAGCTTGCATATCTATTCTATCTTTTGGTTTTATATCATGCGCCACAACAAATACATCTTTTACTTCTTTTGGCACACCCCTTATGTTCTTTAAACTACCACCATTATTATATATCTTATCGAGAATATCTTCGGTGAACCACGGCTCATTTTTATATTTTTTTTCAAAAATCTGATTTACAACTTTCATTGTATCGCCAGTGATAAGATTTTTCTCAAATACCAAACCAAAACACGGTTCTATACCATAGGAGCAATCACAACTTAAAGATGTGGTGCCGGTGGGAGCACAAACCGTATGAACCATATTTACACATCCATGTGCATCAAGCATATCTAATGTTTCGTTAGTATTGTCACCGGGAACATCTGTTTCTAGAAGACTTCTTATAATTCTAACCACATTATCTTTATGTTTTTGATACTCATAAAATGGCTTACCATCTCTCGCAAGTTCTACACTTTTTCTTACTGCACCATGAGTTATAATTCTCATCACTTCTTCTGCAAAATCTCTTCCATCTTTACCATTATACTTTAATCCTAATATAAACATAGCATCTGATAATCCAGCTGGGCCCATTCCAATCGGCCTATATTTAGTTGTCTGATCTTTAAACCGTGAATCTGGAAAATCCATTTTATCTATCATATTATTCATTAACCCACATAGATCATATGACACCTTAAACAGACCAGACCAATCATACGTGCCATCATCTTTAATAAATTTGGCCACATTTATCATTGCAAGATTACACGAAAGCCAGGGTGGCATTGGAACTTCACCACAATTATGCGACAAAATACCGTTTGCAAAAAAGTTATGATTATTTAATGTTTTTATATCATAGACATCTCTATTCTTAATTACTGATACATGTTTGACTATTTTTTTAACAATCTTATATTTTTCCATTCTTCTCTATCCCTCTTCAAATTATCGGAGTATTTTTTTATATCTTTTATTATGATTAATTCTATATGAGGATACTCTTGTAAAAACATGTAAGATTTTGCTACTCTATTACCATCTAATGAATCTTGCATACCTTTTATTTCAACAATATATTTAAGTGTGTCGTTATTATAGATAAAAAAATCTGGCCTATACGATTTCCCATTTTCCAATGGAAATGATGTTGTTTCATATTTCCATTCAATATTTTTTGAATCCAGCCACTTTGCATAAATATATTCCCAACTTGATCTTAACCACACCATCCCATTATTTTTACTTTTATAATATCCTTGTATTCCCCTGCCACCAGCATTTTGTGTGGTACCATAAAATGGATTATTATTACCTTTCACTCTATCACTTCTAAACTTTTTAGTTATATCTGTGGATATGTTATATCCGGTTCTTATTTCTATTCCAGTATGTAGAAACAATCTTCTGATTACCGAATAGCTTATATCAAATTCTCTTGCTAACACCTTTAATCCGAATCCACTTGTATATAATGTATCCAAGTAAATTATTGTGTCAGAATTTAAGCTCCCCTTATATTTTGACTCGCAATACTTCTTTATTTCATATGCATGTCCAACATCTATACCCTCTATTCTTAAAATAATATTCCACGGGTTCTTCATAATCAAATCCTCCATAATTATTTATGAATCCTTGTGGAATTATTCTATCGCGTAAGCCAAATTTCCCGATATAATATCCTTTGCTTTTATATATCCATTTTCTGTATATATTAACTGATCTGGTGTGACATCTATATATGTCCCATCTTCAAATTCGACCCTAATTATATTAGCGTGTACTTCTGTCATGCTTCCCCATATCAATCTATCCCATTCTAAATTTTTAGTTTCTATGTTGTATGACAGGACTTCATAGTCCTCAATATTCTTTACAATGTCACCAATTTGAATATATCCTTTATTTGTAAGTAGTAATGTTTCATAAGTGAAACATGGGTTTGGAGTTTCAATTAATAATGAATTTATGATTGGATTATATCTATTTACGGTATCTATAAAAATAACTCCAGGATCACCAGTTTTATGAGACTGTTTACATAAACTATCCCAGATTAAACTGGGATTTTCATTGCGCACGAATGACCCATCATAAGGTGTGTGTAATGGAAATTCTGTATTGTCGTTCAAGCTTTGCATGAACTTGTCGGTTATTGTTATTGATAAATTCATATTAGATAGTGATCCATCTATTTCTTTTGCATAGATAAAGTCTAAAATATCCGGGTGCCACACTGGCATAGTGCATAATATTGCAGCTCTTCTAGCTCTCCCACCAGATTTTGTTGTAGCTGCAACAGCATCATAAAGTTTCATAAACACAATTGGCCCACTTGACTGTCCAGTTGCCGCTATAGTTCTATCACCATCAAATATACCAGCATCTTTTTCTCTAAGATTGCCGATTGGAATACCGATACCTGAACCATAAGAGAAGATTTTACGGGCAACATTGGCAACATCATAAATACCTTCCATACTATCTTCTAGGGGAACTACCCAACAAGCGCTGAATAGATTAGTTTTGCTTCCAGAATTGAAGTATAGAGGGGTGTTGAATCTGATAATATTGTCTACTTGTAATTGGTAGGCCATTTGTTCTTCTTCTGGTGATATAGAAACACATTTTGACGCCCGTCTAAACGTATCTTCTACTGTCTCGCCTTCTTTACTATAAAGGGTCTTAAAAATCTTCAAGGCATTTACACTTAAATCTACTGCCATTTATATTACTCCTTTTCTATTATCTTACCATAGGCAAATATAACTTCATATCCATTGGGTTTGACTTCTATTACTTCATAGAAGAATACAGTACTACCAACTTTTATGCCGGTATCTTGTGATTCAAGAGGTCTAAATCTATCACCAACTTTTGGAACTAGCGGTTCCCCTTTTGGTAATTTGATATATTCTAATAGATTCATATTATTTCCTTTCTATAAAGCATATCATTTACTTTTTATTTTGTAAACACTAAATATATGAAGGTAAGATCTAATGTGTAACCACTAGATCGGCTGGCGGAGACATTGCCAGTTTTCCCTTCACACACCTATTTATAAGGAGACAGTCATGTTATTTACTGAAAATAATCTAAAAAACTTTAGAATTACTAAAAATAATAATTTTATAAATCCAGCAACAGGAAAATATTTTTATTATCATTATGCTTGCAATGAATGTGGATACCCATTTATAGGACATAAAAATGGTAAATATTGTTCACATAAACACGCTATAATATCAGAAGAATACAAATCAAATATGAGTATGTTGTTTGCAGGCAAAAACAATCCAATGTTTGACAAAATATTTACAAAAGAACATAGAGCAAAGATAGGTATAGCAAAGAGTAAAGGTGATGTTACTGTAAAAAATATACCACTATATGATACATATGCTTCACAACTAGAACTATATGAACAATGCAGACGTAATGCTGATGATCCCAACATACTAGAGGTAAAATGTACTTATTGTGGCAAATGGTACATACCAACAAGAATAGATATACGTAATAGAATATTTGGTATTAATAGTAATGACATACATAAATTATATTGTTCCGATCATTGTAAATCTGTTTGTTCACTGTTCAATCAATCAGCACAACAGCTTATCATGCGTGATAAAATTGCAGCTGGACATATATTGCCGAATGAATTAAACAGAGAAGTACAGCCGCAACTAAGGCAAATGTCATTCGCTAGAGATGATTACATTTGTGTAAAATGTGGCAGTACTGGACCATTACACTGTCATCATATAGACCCAGTAAAATTAAATCCAATTGAAAGCGCTGATGTAGATAATTGTATTACTTTATGTATAGACTGTCATAAAGAAGCTCATCAATTGCCCGGTTGTAAATATAATGAATTGAAAAGATGTGGATAATTATTTATCCTTAATTGCTTTTATTAATTTAGCTATACCCCAGCATATACTTGAGATACATGTGCCAAATCCAATCATAATTTGGGCTGTGGGATGAAGGAAATCTTTCGGGGGGTGATTAATAACTAATCCACTATAAGATTTACTACCACCTGGCGCAATATCATAACGCTTTTGGGCAGTTACTTTAGGAGCGGTTACTTTTATTGTATAGTAATGATACCCAGCATAAGACACCATAATAACAAATGGAATAACAATTAATAGTATACCATAAATTATTCTCCTATTAATGGTATTGTTCAACATGGTCTGCCAACTGATTATCCCTGACTATAGATGTCAAATCACTAATAACATCTAAAGCTTCTGGTTTTAGTTTTTTTAATTCGGATAGAGATTTAACACCAATAAGATCTAAAATCAATTCACATTCTCTTATACTTAAAGTAACACCATTTTTTATCATAGTACTCTCCTATCTAGAAATCAATACAAATTCCAGTTCTACTGATTAACTGCTCAATAGCATGTTCATAAACATGTAGAGATTTACTACAAAAACTTAATGCACCAGGAAACACTTCAAGCTCGTGAGCCATGTATTCCATAAGCAATGCAAGACCACCCATATTTACCGGAAATCCACTATGCAAATCCCAGCTACGAAAATATACATTAAAGTTTAGATGGTACTTATCATCATCTTTGATTATTTTGGTATCAATTAGTCTCATACACGGGCTGGTTTGTCTTTCAGTTTCATTACTATACTTTACATCATAGGCGAAATTACTCTCCGGGTACCCAATAGTCATACAACAGTGGTTGTTGCCAAATCCTTTCCTTTTATAGTGGTCAATACACCATTGGATTTGATTTGGCACTTTTATTAACTGGTTGGGATATGTAAAGAATAATTGTGGACCGATGAACACCCTGTCTGCTATATCTATTGTGGGTATTCTATATTCTCCACCCACAATCCAAGTGGCATATTTATAATGATCATTAGCGCCAAGTGTCCCATCCATGAGATATTCTACAAAATATTCTTCAATATCAGCATCGGTTGTTGGCGCAATACATCCCTCTGGCACCGTAACTGCGAGCGGCTTTCTTACCCCATCATAAGAATAATCAATAGGTTTATGAATTGTGCCAGCACAATAATCAAACTCTAACCGATGCGTACCAGCAAATGAGCCAGAATCAATCAAATACTTTCTACCTTTCTGGGTCAGCTCAGTAAGTAGCTTAAACCACACCTCATCTATATCTTTGCCTTCTACAAAAGCAGCTTTAAACATTCCTATCTCCTTTAATTTATGTATTTATCTTTGATAGCAATATATACTTCATGCTGTGTTAATGGCCCCCCCGAATACATATCCCAAGGTGGTTTTTGTGGTTTACCCTCTCCCTTAGTATAATAATACTTAGCCCAAAACCAACCTATGAGGAGGCCACTATAAAAAATACAAACAGAAATGGTTAGCATTTAGCCCCCAATTTTGATTTTAATCTTATTCATCATATCCCAATCGTTTTCAGTATTTGATGTACGTTGGCGTTTTTAATATCTTTCTCGGTCAGTTTACATTCATCACAGATATCATATTCTATTACTTTATCACACTTCATACATCTGCACTGGCCGATTATCTTTAAGCATTTCTCACAGATTATTATTTTGTGCATGATTTATCCCCTTTAATTTATCTATTTCTCTTTGATAGCAATATGTACTTCTTTTATCGTCCCAACACCAAAGTTTACTTTGTTGGCGTTCTGTGCCACAAGC
>JALNYV010000016.1 GCA_023229785.1 Candidatus Dojkabacteria bacterium
AAGCAAACTTGTATAGAGCAAACTTGTCTAGAGCATACTTGTCTGGAGCAGACTTGTCTGGAGCAAACTTGTCTAGAGCAAACTTGTCTGGAGCAAACTTGTCTAGAGCATACTTGTTTAGAGCAAACTTGTCTGGAGCAAACTTGTCTGGAGCAGACTTGTCTGGAGCAAACTTGTCTGGAGCGCAATCAGATTTTAGTATATTACTATATATAAGTGGAATGAAGTGGTCTATTTTACTAAAAGATGATTTAGTAAAAGTAGGCTGTCAAGAGCATAGGTATTTGGAATGGAAATCATTTGATCAGCAAGAAATATCTATTATGGCTAGTGAAGCTCTAGAATTTTATAAGGGAGTGCTAATACCTTTCCTAGACTATCAATATAAAAATACTAAATTTGAAATTAAATAAGGAGACAATTATGATTTTATTAGCTTGGTTAACGATTATGTTCATTGCAATTTTAAACGAGTTTGGTGATTTATGTTAAGTGATTTACTGGTGTTACTAGCAAGTTTATTATTAGGGTTTGTTGCTGGTTACTCAATTTCTAATGAGTTAAACCACTGGGAGAAATGTATAAGCCCTCAAGTTTACTCATCCGATTTAAATGCGTGTGTTATTAAATTAAAGGAGTTTTAGTATGATTACAGTAAATAAAGATACTATTTCTAAGTTCAATCCCTGTAACGCTAGATTTGATAAGTATCTAAAGTATTATGACGGATTCAATGGAACGATCGAAGAGTTCTTAGATTTATCTGAAATTACTTATTCTGAAATTACTTATGATGATAAAATCTGGGTAGCTCGTAGACTTTTAAATAAAAATCAATTGATTCATTTTGCAGTTTTATGTGCACAATCAGTGTTGCATATTTATGAGAATAAGTATCTGAAAGATAATAGGGTTAAAGATTGTCTTGAATATCTAATAACTATTACTGATTTTAGTAATTTATCTAATGAACAAGAAGAGAGACTAAGCGAAGTAAGAGATGCTGCTTATGCTGCTGCTGCTGATGCTTATGATGATGCGGAGGCTTATGCTGCTTATGGCGCTTATGCTGCTTATGCTGCTGATGCTACTTATGCTGTTGCTGCTGCTGCTACTTATGCTGATACTGCTTATGCTGCTTATGCTGTTGATGCTACTTATGATGCTGCTGATGCTTATGCTGCTGCTGCTACTTATGCTGCTGCTGCTGATTCTTATACTGATGCTAAAACAACACAGCAAAATTTAAACTTACAATTTCTTAAAGTTGCATCTAATCTATAAAAATAGGAGATATTTATGTGTGATAAAAATAGTTGTGACAAATGTTTAGAACCATTACGAATAATAGATGAAGTACCTGCAATGGGGCGTAACATTGAAGCCGTCTGTGATTTTTGTTCAGACAGCCTGCAATACTGTGATTATTGCCAGCGATTTGGTGATGAAGAGTGTTTTAGCTATGATCAGGAACGTTGTGACAGTTGCTGTGACCATTCAGCTGATAAATTTCAGGACAGGGAGCGCTAAACCATGGAATTAATACTATATTTATTTGTTTTCTTTATATTAATGTTAAGTTATACGAGGTGATTATGAGTGATTTAAAAGTAGGTGATGTTAGACAATGGGTTTATGGTGAGTATCCTATCGTAACCATATTATATATAAATGAAAAAACAGTAGTTTATCGGTATAAGAATGGTGATGATTGTATAACTAATCTTCAATACTTTTTATCTAAAACCGAACCATATACAGAACCAGTTAAAGAAGTTGATCTAGCTTACCATCAATGTGATGTAGGTAATATACTAGTGTCGGTAGTTGGTACTAGTGATTGTAATATAAGAGACAAACTTACATGTACATATACAAGAATTACCATTAAAAAATAGGGGTTTTATGATTAAATTAATTTTATTTAGTTTGTTATTATGTTCTTGTGGTAAGATCAAGGTTGAGACCAATAAACTTGAGTCAGATCCGGTTAACTTTGGACCGGATTTTAAGGCGGCTTCAGAAATTTGCGATGCTCGTTACGGTGTTAAAACGCAAGAATCAGATGATTGTTTCAAGGATTATAGAACCTACTTAAGTCCTAAAATTAGCTTTGATTTAGGTTCAATCACGGATTTTTGTAATAAGACGTACGCCAATCCTTCAGATGTATCAGGATGTACTGATGATTTACTAGGTATAATTGAGGGTTTAAATTTAAACAAGGATAAGAAATGAAATACTTATTATTATTAACACTACTTACATCATGTGGTGTAACAGAGCGACTAAATAAAAATTGTGGGGCTGATATTAAAATGGGTTGTAACCTAATATTCGGTTCACGAGATGATGATCAAGATACTGCCTTGTGGCAGGTATCCGACAACCAGGTAACATTACAACAGACTATTGGCACTCGGATCTTGGGTATGAGTGCCGTTAATAGCACTCAAATTAAGTATTTACAGTCCCAAATAACAGTATAAATGAACACTATTAGGGGTATTTATATTGGGACTAGTAATAGGTAGTGTTATAACTATTGTATGTCAAGATATTGAAGATAATAACCGAATAGATAATGGTAGGAGAAGGGAGTAAAAAGCTTGTATCCAAGCAATCTAAATAATTCTTATTTGATTCGAATAAAGAGGGGCTTTCGCCCCTTTCTCTTTATTTAAGCTTCAATTCAAGATTACGTAATTGAATTTCTAGGCGGATAATAGATGTTTTAGATGCTCGATTGTAAATCGCTGTGAATAGTTGGACACGTATCTTGTTGTATTGAAGCTTCAGTAACTCTTTTTTACTCATGGGTAACTCCGTTACCTGGTAATAACCAGGGCTATTTAAGTAATAAACTAGTTCTCATCATCTCATACACCATTACGTGTAATACAATGAATGACCACGTTAACAATAATAACAAATAGACTTGATATAATTTCATGATCTAAACTCCAGTTAAAGCATAAATAATTGCACTTATCATAGTGATTGGTAGTACGAACATAACCATTGCAATATCAAGTGGTACACCATTAAAGGCGGCAAAAATAAGTATGATACAGACTATTAAGAATAACATGTTTAACATATAAGATCCCTTGGTTAGTTATACTAATACATATGCTAGAACCATGCCAAACAATGATTACATTGTTACGCTGTGTTAATTGCAACAAGCCTGTTTAAATGTTAAACAGTGATGTATTAGTATACGATCTTAAGATTATCTTAAGCTTATAATAGTTCACATGTTATAATGATGTCTGAACAACAGCTGAAAGCTGAACAAACCAAGGTATAATAGGCGGTGATCGAACGTTTAATATGCGTCATCTAATTATTAAATAGAAGTAATGAGGTCTATCCACACTCCTCTCTCCGTGTCAACAAAAGAATTGTAAAAGTTTTGTCATGAAAGTGTCATAGACTGTAATTGCGGTGTTGTGAAACATTTATACGGTCATAAGTTCTACTAATACTCCTTATTAGCGGTGCTTATACACCATGAGTTATGTTAAAGAGGTGTTATTAAACGGTTATTACTGTAACTAATACCTAATAGTAGGTTGAACTAATATCTGTAAATCAACCCCCCGGTTCGTTAGCCCCCCCGTAGGAAGAAAAAAGGGGTAGGGGTAGAGAGGGTACATGCCCACACACAGACTAGACCTAAAATTGTAATTATATCAATAGCTTAGATACCCCCCGCCTTAAACTTTATGTCGACTTTTAGGTGTGACAACATCGCTCGGCTGCCTGCGTGTAAGTAGTTGATAATAGGTACGGCAGCCGCAGCTAAATCTTTTTAAAGTTTGTCATGACTTTGTCTTTTATACTGACAGGGCGTAGTAACACGTGTACCATATAAATATGGAATATATACAAATACCCGGCTTAAAAAAGTATCTGATAAACAAAAATGGTGATGTCTGGTCATTACTTTCAAATAAAGTATTAAAGAAGACACTATCGAGTTCTGGTTACCTAACCGTCTCTATAGGAGAGTTCCCTGAACAGCCAAATTACTTTATACATAGATTGGTTGCGATAACCTTTATACCTAATCCGGAAAATAAGCCATTTGTTAACCATAAAGATGGTAATAAATTAAATCATAGTATTGAAAACTTAGAGTGGGTTACTAGATTAGAAAATGTACGTCACGCTTTTCGTACAGGGCTATATGATAGTTGTATGAAAGCAGTGAGATGTATAGAAACTGGTATAGAGTATAAATCAATTAGTAGTGCAGGTAAATCATTAGATATATTCCCTGGAAGCATAACTAAGCAAATACAAGGTAAACGACACACAGCAGGTGGATTTACTTTTGAGGTAATTAATAAATGAAGCCAAGAAAACCAAAAACAGTACGTGTTATGGGTGCTGACTACAGAATCGAATTTAAGGCTTTAAAAGACTTATTCGGAATTGTAAATTTTACAGACCGAGTAGTATCAATAAATAATATTGAGTCAGAAGCCGTTCAAAAGGAATCCTTATTACATGAACTTTTCCATGTGGTAATGGAGGAGTGTACGGGATTGTCAAATAAAAAATGTTTAGATCGTGAAGAAGAGATCGTTCGATATGTTTCACCGAGAATGTTTCAATTGTTCCGAGATAATCCAAAAGTTAAACATTACATATTTGATTGAGGTTAAAATGTTATTAAAAGTTATATGCTACGTATACGGTATTTTAAATATATTAATATTTATATGTGATATTATTGATGCTTATGAACATAACCATGCTACTACCAGAAAAGAGTTAGTCGAATTCATTAAATGTCTAAATATGGTACAACTTATAACATTATTCCCATATTTGGTATTATTAGGCATTACGTTACTTTTCACATATAAACCTTTCAAGGACACCCATGAAAACCACAAGTAAGCGTTACAAAGAAGAAATTGTTTCCCTCGCCCTAACCGTTAAGTTCTTAATTGAAGATGTTGAATACTTGCTGGCAAATCCGAAAGGTAATGAACGGGAAGAAGAAATTAAAGCCTATATCTCAGGACTTAAACAGTTTTTATTGGATTCGAATCATGACAACTAAAACCCCGGTTAATCAGACCATTCTTAATGAGTGTAAAAAACAGTTCATGGAATATGTTCCTATTAAAACAATAGCTGCTCAAACCGGTCTGAACCGAACAACCATACAATATCACGCTAATAATTACTGGAATACTGAACGGGAGATGCTTAAATCGGAACTTTTCCGTAACTTTGCTGAACAGAAGAAGGTTATTATGACAGATATGTCATCTGCGGCTCTGAAGATTTTAACACGTGCACTAGAAGCTACTGCTAAGGGTGATGAACCGCCGTCTCTACGAGACGCGACCCAAGCCGCAGCGATATTAGAGTCAATTGATAAAATCTTGAGATTAGATGATGGAGCCCCAACTGAGATCACGGAAGTAAAAGCTACTACAACCGTCGAACTTAAGAAACGATTATTAGCCGATCCATTTGCGGATGTTAAATGGGTTGACCAGGTTAAAGGGGTTATAAACGTTGAAACACTCGAACCGGAATAACACTGTAGTAAGCTTTACACGGAATATACCCTGTTTTCACACAAAATACACACTACAATGAGAATAATATGACAGAGTCTAAACAAATTTTATTAACTCCGGATGACCAGAAATATATTGAGATGATGGAAGATCTTAATAAACCGAGGGGTAAGGGTTTAACAGCCGGTCTTACTACCAGATTACATGACGGTCAAATAGAGGTTCTATCTCACCTATATAATAAGAATAAGAACTTTATTATGATGCCCTGCGGTAGAAAGTTCGGTAAATCTGAAGTTGCGACGTATGCTCTATGGAAGAGAGCCATGTTTTATCCTGGATCTGCCTGCTACTATGTAGTACCCGAAGGGAATCATGGTAGACAGTTTATTTGGGATAATCATAGATTACAGAACTTTTTAGAGGAAGACAGTAAGAAATATATTAAATCGGCTAAGAACGTGGAAATGTTATTAACCTTTAAAAATGGGTCTTATATAAAGGTTCTAGGTTCGGAAAACTTCGGGGTTGCAAACGGATTAGATCCACATTTTGCTGTTTATGATGAGTTTAAATTATTTCATCCTAGATGGCATACCGACTTTGCCCCTAACTTAACCGCAAATGCAGCTCCTTTAATAATAATTGGTACCCTGCCTACACCGGGTGACAGCAATTCTGATCAATATTATGAAGTATTAAAATCAGCAAAAAATAGTAAAAATTCAGCTGTACTTTTCAAAACTACGTTTGATAACCCTATTATGTGTGTATCACCGCAGAAAGAGGCTGTTGAGGAGCAGATTCAACAACTTATGGATAGAGGTGAAGAGGATGTAGTACAACGTGAATACTATTCAAAGATCATACCAGGTGGTAAGCGTTCAATATTCCCGATGTTTAGTGTAGCTAAACATGTTATACCTCATCAAGATATTTTGGAACACATTAAGAAGGATTACTCCCGACTGGAACCGATTCTTAGCGTTGATCCGGGCTCCTCAACCGTGTTCGGGGGATTATTTTGCTTGCTTAACCGTTATTCAGGGTGTTTTTACATAGTTGATGAGTTATACCAGAAAACACAGGCAGAAACCTCTTGTTCGGTTGTGTTGCCACTAATACGCTCTAAATGCACGTTAATAACTCCTAGGTTGAGTTTAGAGGAGGATTGGTTGAAGGTGAGTGACGATGCGGCTGTATGGTTCATGAATGAGGCTATAAACGATTTAAAGCCATTACACTTCTTCCCAGCACAAAAGTTTAAGGGAACCAGAGATGAAGGGTTTAGCTTAATCAAAGATATGTTAATTCATGGTAAATTAATTATTTCCGATAAGTGTATTAATCTTATTAATGAGATAATCGGCTACGCCGTAGATTCGCAAGGTAAAATATCTAATAAAATACCAGATCATAATATAGACTCTTTACGCTACGCACTAATAGCCAGTAATTACACTTTTGAGTTACTCGTTGATACCATGAAGTTTGTTGAGGAAATCGAAAGGGGTCGTTATAGACGGGTTGAGGATGAGATTGACGAAGAATCATTCGATATTAATGCTGGTATAGCCTGGAACGACGGATTTGACCTTAGTTTCTAACATATAAATGGTAATATCCTCTAAATAAAAATCATCTAGTTCTGAATTGAAGTTTTCATTAGTAATTTCTTTACAGGTAGGATCGAATAAGATCTCAATATTCTTAAGTATTGAGTTTTTATAGGGAAAGTCATGAATTATTACTTTTTTAAGTCTCATTAGTCTATTTTATACTAAATATACCCGATAACGTACTATTTAGTATATTTTAGTCGTATTTATACCTGATAGGGTATATTTAACCGGTTTACATGAATTTTTAATATTTATTGGTTAGTTTTAGACTTAAGGAATGCTTCGCATTCGGACCATACGCAGTAACTATATTAATATTTTTATTACTTAAAGCTTACTTGCGTAAGCAACCTAAACCGTATTAGTTATGTTTCGAAACAGGTTTAGATCAAGGTTGAATCTAGATGTTATTATGTTAAAACAAAAGAAAGAAACCAAAGAAGAAGAAACCCCTGAAAAGAAGAAGAAACGAAAGAAAGAAAAAGTTTCTTTTATTTTACTGAAAATATCAGAAAGATCAAGCTAAATCGTTAATAAGATTTCAAGCACTTACATATAACCGTAATTATCTTGATAACTTATAGTTAAAATAGTAACATGTATAGGGAGATTAGCGATGTTATTAAAGATACTTAAGATAATTCTCTGGTATTGGGATAGGATGTTTAGTAAACTAGATGATATCCAATTAAAACATTGGCATAGATTACATCAATTTGTGGAGGCTAAACAAAATGAACAATCTGTTGATAATAACCCTGGTACTTTCCATAGTGAGCACTCTCTGCTCGATTGGGGCATTGATCCTCGGGTCCCTGTCGTTAATAAAGTGCATAGCGACCGAGAAAGCGACCCACTCCGTTCACTTCACCCCCGTAGATGATGCCTATAAAGAGGCGTGGGGTACCTCAGAATCGACAATTAATAAGCAGGCTAAACTGTATAAAGAAGAAATTGATAAAGATATGCCAGTCTTTGCTGAATCCGAAGATGATATTAAACCCTATTCTTTTTAAAAGGTAATATATGAGTTCATTCCTATACGATGATAATAATGAAGATACTTTTGGTAATCAAACGACTGGTAAAGAGTTTTTTACGGCTTTAGAGTCAAATGACGAGAAAGAATTACTTACCTGGTTAAAAGCTACGGTTAGTGAGCTTGAAGAAGAAGCGCGGGAAAGAACTGTTACCCAGAAAGATAACCTTATGATATATCGTGGTATATCGGCATCTAAGATGGCAAGGTCATCCGATAGAGATGATAATATTAGACGTCTAGATAAGGTTCAAAAGTTCATTGTTAACCATTTATATGATTTAACTGAGACTAAAGTCTCGCAAATGACTAGAATTAAACCAGATATTGAAGTTACCCCTGCTAGCGCTGAATGGGAAGATAGAACCAGTGCAAAAGTTACTCAATTAGTCGTAAAACATTTATGGTACATCAATAATATTGATTATTTAATTCAACAATTACATAGACATGCACGGATATTTGGAGAATCTTACTTATTTCCAGTATGGAATCCTCAAAAAGGTGATCTACATCCAACTTATGTTGAAGCTAAGAAAATGGGAATTCAAGGTCCTGTCGTAAAAACTGGGGACATTGAGTTCGAATTGGAATTACCATGGAGAGTATTACTTCAAAGAAAAGAAGCGTATAATAAATGTGAGTACGTTTTCCGTGCAAAGCTTGTGCCATACGAGTGTTTAAAACGGGAGTATCCTGATAAAGATATTAAAAATAGTTCTAAGTTCTCGAAATTCGACGTCGATAGCTTAACTGAAGTTTTAATTGAAGATCATGTACTCGTATACGAATTTCACCATAAGAAAACGGAATATGTGCCTGATGGTGCTTTCATTAAATTTACTAATGAATTAATTTTAGAATCAATTGAAGCTACTAATCCTTTTGGTGACATGGAGAACGGTTTACCGTGTATACGTTTAACCGACCTCGATGTACCAGGTAAACTAAATGGTGTATCAAGATACGAGACTGTTGCACCTATCCAAAAAATGTATGATAACATAAACACTTTAATTGCTAAGAACATTTATCTTGGTGCTCACTCTAAGTGGGTCATGCCCCGCGGAGCCGTAAAACTAGATCAATTAGGTAATACTAATACTATCATTCAATATCAAGGTGCGGTTCCACCGACCCTAGTAAATCATCAAACTACATCACCCGAAGTATTTAACTATGCAGAATCTTTAAAGCAGAACATGCAAATTATCTATGGTTCCCACGGCGTATCCCGTGGTGAAGTTCCCCCAGGCGTAACCGCAACGAGTGCTCTTCAATTCTTAAATGAATTGGAAACAGCAAGGGCTACAACAGATATTGCTAAACACGGTTTCTTAGTAAAAGAAATAGCTCAAAAAACAATAGCATTAGCTGGTAAACATTATAGTGCTGATGATGGTCGTTTATTAAGAATAGTCGGAAAAGATAACTCGTATATGATCCGACACTTCGATAAAGCTCACTTAGAGAAAGATTACAATGTTAGATTTGAAAATTCATCTGGTTTACCTGAGACTAAGTCAGCGAAATATCAAAGAATCTTAGATACAATGCAAAGAGCCCCTCAAATGCTATCACCAGAAAGATGGGAAGAATTATTAGATTTAGGTAACACTGAAAAAATGGCAACTATTCTAACCGCAGCCGTTCAATGTGCTGATTCAGAGAATGAAGATATACTTGCTGGTAGACCATTTGAAGACATTCAAGAAACGGAAGACTTTATTACTCACTGGAAATCTCATATTGCAGTCGTACAATCTCGACAATTTAAAGAAGAAGTTCATCCGGATGCACGTCAAAAGATGCGTGATCACATCTATATAACTGAAGAAGCTATGTTTGAAAAAGCTAAGACAAACCCTCTATTCGATTCTTTACTGGCTACACTACCTCAATTCCCGGTTTTTTATCACGAAGGTTACACAATGCCTATGTCATTAGAACAGCGTCAATCCATGGTAAATGGTGCTACTAATCAAGGTGCTCCGGTTCCAACTCAAATACCTGGAGTTCCATCTGTATAACAACGAAATCCTACCAATCCGGGAATATATTAAAATTCGTAACGAACAGAATCACAAGTGTTTGATTTGTGATACAATACCTCTGGATAATAGGTTATTAGTTGATTATGATGAGCATACCAAGGTTGTTACAGGTCTAATTTGTGCCACATGTAATAAGATAAAATCAGAAAATCATGAAATATTTACAAACCCTTAAAATTTATATAACATATCTAATATCGACACATTAGGAGGAAATTAATATGTCAGAAGCAATTGCTGTAGTTGAAACTGCACCCGTAGTAGAAGCTACATGGGATAATTTAGAGACCATTAGTCATTTCGATGAAGCACCAGCTGAGTCAATTACTAAGGAAGTTGAAGGTGAGCCTACTGAAATTACTGAAGAAGTAAATGAAGTAGAGCCTAAATTAGAGGAACCGGTTACACAAGAAAAGAGTGCCGATGATTCTGAAGTTGAAGTTAAAATTAACGGAAAAGTTGAGAAAGTCTCCTTAAAAGACCTTAAATCAAATTATTCCGGGAAAGTTGCTTATGATCAAAAGTTTTCTGAGATCGATAAACAACATAAAAGTGTACTGAAAGAAAAAACTAATTTGCAACAAGAAGTTGATCAAATTAATACGTACGTGAATACCTTCGCTGACCGTATGAAAAAGCAGGATGCTGTAGGAGCCATGAGCTACCTAGCTGAATTTTCTGGTATGAGTCCCGCGGCTATGAAGCAGATGCTGATTAACCAATTGTTACCAGAAATCAACAGGCAGTCTGGTCTAACTGAAAGTGAACGAGACCTTGAGCTAACGAAAGAAGAAATTGCGTTTCAGAAAACGCTGCAAGAAAGAGAACTAGTTAAACTAAAGCAGGAAAACTCACAGAAGAGTGCTGAATTAGAGACAACTAGGCTCAAAATGAAAAGCGGTGTTTCTGATACGGAATGGGATGAGGCATTCGAGTTCCTGGATACCCATCTTGATAAGAATAAGGTAATTACGCGAAATGATGTTGTCGACTACGCTATCTGGAAGCGTGCTGACACCAAAACAACGAACGTATTATCTGACTTTGATGGTGGTAAATATTTACAGAACGTTGAAGTGCGCGATACTCTAAACAAGATCGCTACTCAAAATCCCGATTTTACTAATGATGATTTAAATCAAGTTCTTAAGGAAGCTTTTAAAAGTAAAATCCAAGAGAAATTAGAGAAAGTCACTGTAAGTAAAAACGTCTCACCTAAATTTAGGGACGATAAAGGTAAATTTACACATAGTTCTGTGGCATTAGATTCATGGGATTAAATAAAAATTATTTAAAGGAGTTACTATAATGTCTGTTTTCAATTATTCTACAAGTACTGAATCTAACCTAATGAAAGTTAAATATGGTGCTTTGATCGAAAAGCAATTTAATCAATCAACTGTAATTATTGGTCGTTCTAAAGTAAAAAAAGACTTTGAAGGATCTCAAATTGAAAGAACTATCATTCAATCTATTGGTGGTGGTGTTGGTTCTGGATCACTCCCTACTGCAAACCACAATAAAACTGGTAAAGCTACTATTACTTCTAAAAAAATGTATGCTGTTGTTTCTATTGACCGTGAGTCTATGAAAGCTTCTAAATCTAGTGAAGGAGCATTCGTTCAATTCACTAAATTTCCCGTAAAAATCGCAGTTGACTCATTCAACCGTAACTTAGAAAGAATGATGGTTCGTGGAGATGTTTCTGGATCAGGTAAACTTTTGGTTGGTACAGCTACTAACACAAACGTTGCTGGTAACGGTTCTTCAGGAACACCTTACCTAGTATACTTCGATAAAGCTTCGACTTATTTCCCAGCTGAATTCGAACAAATCGAAGAAGGTGATTTACTTAATGTAAATTCAGAAACTACTGCTCTTGAGGTTACAAACGTAGCAATCACTACTGCTAATGGTTACTCAACTGCAATTATCTCTTTGGTAGGTACTTCATCTAGATTAGGAACTTTAACTGGTGCTAACCCTTTCACGACAACTGACTTTCTTTATATTCAAGGATCTAAAGACTCTGAAATAATTGGTCTTAGAGGTGTTTTAGCAGCTTCTTCATCAACTCTTTATGGTGTTACTGTAGGACGTAGATGGCAATCTTACCAAAAAGCGGCTTCAAGTGCTAGTATTAGTTCAGATCTAATGAATGATGTTATTCTTAACATGAAACGTCAATGTGGTCAGGCTCCTAACCTAATCTTGGCTCCATACCACCAATACATTAAGTTATTGAATCTTATGGAAGATCAAAAAACTTATGATGTTCCTGCTAGAGATTCAAAATATAAAGCTCAAATCTCTTTCTCAGGTATCGAATACTTAGGACCAGACGGAGTAGTTCCAGTTGTTCCATCAAGATTCCTTAACTCAGATGAAGTCATGTTCCTAAATGACGAATACCTTGAATTGAACTTGAGACCAGAAGGTTTCACATGGTTCGATGAAGATGGAACGGTTTTCCTTCGAGATCTTACCGACTCATACTCAGCTAGATACGGTGGATACGGTCAATACTTCATTAACCCGTTCTTCCAAGGTTACTTAACCGGTCTTGCTATGTAATTTCAATATGTTAGGGGAGCCCACTCCCCTACTTTAATAACCCATGGTTATATTTAACCCGCTCCCAAGCGTGATAGGAGATATAAATGAAAAGAAGTATTCAATCAAATCAACGATCCGTAAAAATTCTAGCTTTTATTGTTAGTGCTGATGGTGCAACTGTGTCTGGCATTGACTCATTAAAAGTTTCTTGTACAGATACTGGTACTGGTGTTAAAACCATTGAGTTAGGTTCGAACGGTTTTGCTGCAGCTGATTATGTTGTTTCAGTTACAACTGCTACAGCCGACACAGTCGCTCAAGTAGCGGTAACCGATCTAAATACATTCGTAATCAATACATTTGATTCTACTGATGGTACAACTGCAAAAGACGCTATTTGCCATGTACTAGTAATTGGTTCTGACGTAAACGATCGATATTAAGTAGCGGGTACCTCCCCCGATTAATGGTCCTGGCTATGACCCCTGAAAAAAACTAGCCACCCATAAATTAGGAGTGTTAAATGGCTGATCCATTTAGAATTAAATTAGATTTACCTGATGCTACTGGTGTACTTGGTTCAACAACCGGTTATTTAGTAGCCAATGAAACTCAATTACGTGTTGCGCAACGCTCCGTAGGAGCTGGTTACGTAACTTTGGTTCAAGCAAAATTGCTGGAAGATATGTCGTGGACTACTTTAAACACGGTCACAGGGGACGTTTTAACTGATCCCATTGATATAAGCGCGTATGATTTATTAAGATTTAATGTTAATACTGCGGGAAGTACGGGGGTTTTGTATATCTCCTCTTTTTTTCCTAAAGCCCTTGCCTCATCGGTAGGGGTAGCAAACTCATTTGATATGATTCAAACACCTTTCGGAACTAGTCCGCTAGCAACCTCAATTTCAGATACACTAACATTTACGTCAACGGGTGGTACTATGACGATAACGGGTAACAGTGGAACCGACACGATTAACTTTGAAGCTAGTGCCCCGAGTGGTACAATACCAACAATAGGCAAAATAGTCGCCTTAATTTATAATACTCCGTTTGTGTAGGTAATTTTATGGCTGCTAATACATCTCCAATTTATTCACTGGTAGGAAATATTACGGTAGGTAAAACGGTTGCTACAGCAAATACTGCTAAAGACGGTACGGGAACAGTTTTAACAATATTTACGGCTGGTGCAAACGGATCCCGCGTAGAAAAAGTTCGTTTTAAAGCATTGGGCACGAATGTTGCTACAGTAGCGAGAATTTTCATTAACAACGGTTCCGACCCAACAACCGCAACAAATAATATTTTATATGCTGACATTACATTAGCTGCTACAACAAACAGTGAAGTAGCTGCTTTAGCAACCAATGATGTATTACTGGATCTAGTTTTACCACCATTTTATAAATTAACGGTTACTATTGGTACTACAGTTTCAGCTGGTTACGCTGTAGTCGCAATTGCAGGGGATTATTAATGTCTTCTGACATAAACGGTTTTGTTAGGAAAACCTCAGAAGTCTGTTTAATAACAACCATTAGTTACGATGGTATTAACAGTGATGTGCCTAAAATAGATTTAACGGCTTATACTACAAAAGTCTCAGCTGATATTTCAATAAACCCTAAAATGAACGGTGCATTTATCGTTAATGATACTTTATATCCTGGTAATAAACGGGGTGCGGGCGCCATTGATTTACAAGTTACACGCACATCAAACTTAGAGATCGCATCAGGAGCCGCAGCTGTAGCTATTGGGCGTGGTAATACGGTAGCCGGTACAGGTTCCGTAGGTATAGGATACAATAACACTACATCGTTAAATTCTGGTACCGCTATAGGAACTGGTAATTTTTCTAGTGCGGTAGGATCTACATGCTTAGGTTATAATAATAGAGCTACAGGTCAATTCAGTTTAGCTCACGGTCAAAACGCAGATACTTTTTCATGTTATGGTCGTCACACATTTCAATCAAGTATGATTGCTGTTACGGGTGATTCTCAGTATTCAATATTTAATATTAAGGGTTCGACTACAGGTGTTACTCCCTTAGTATTAACGGCTGACTCTGGTGCTGCATCAACCGCAAATCAAGTAACGTTATCAAATAATAGTGCGTACGCATTCGAAGGTTTAATCGTAGTTAAACAATCTGGTACATCCGTTACCAGTGCCTGGAAATTCGAGGGTTTAATTGTTCGTGGAGCGAATGCAGCTGCAACAACTCTAATAACTAGTACAATAACTGCAATTAGTAATACTACAGCTATTACAGGTCCTGCGTTTACAGCTGATGTTACAAATGGTTCATTAGCCTGTACGGTTACGGGTGTATTAGCTACTAATTTACGTTGGAATTGTACAATAAATACCACTGAAATAATTTATGCATAGGAAATAATATGGCACTACAAAAAGCGGTTACCACAGAATCAGGCATACAATGTAGTGAAGCCTACATAAATATTAATAATTTACATTACCTTAAAAATGGTCGAACCCATGTTACGATAAACGCCTTTTATAATAAAGATGCAAAAGATAGTAATTGTGCTATATTATCTTCGAATAATTACGTTTTTTCATATGACTATACTTCCAATTTAAGTATCATTGTTCAAGCCTATACTTTTTTAAAGACCTTACCTGAGTTTTCAGGAGCCATTGATGTCTAACATAAAAAATAAGGTTGTAGTATTTGATAAATATGGTGCTACCGTTCTAATTAATCCACCAAATATTGAGAATTTACGTAAACAAAATAATGTGCTCATTAATCCACGATTGGATCAAGTTTCCGGTTTGCCTACCCACAAGTGGAAGAAGGTCGGAAATGAAGTCATTGCAAAACTACCGGCTGAAGTATTAACGGCATCAGTATTGCATGAAACTGGCGTGATTGGTCGTAAAAAGAAATCGAGAAATGACAAGTTTTTACAGGGTTTAGCTTTATACTCTTTAATTCATACAATTTTGACTGTTTACACCATTTTACGGTAATATTCTTTATGACCGCAATTTCTAAGCGGGGTAAACAAAAGGATATTTATGTCAAATGGTGCATCTGCTATTCGCTTTCAACCAAAAAACTTCGAAACCGCAGCTACGGCTGCTACTAAAGATAGTTCAGCATTCGGTTTACCTCCAAATGCCGATGAAGTCGGTTTATTATTTAACATTGTTTCCGGCTCCGCCGCAGCGATAACCATTAAATTACAACATTCTGGTGATGACGGCACAACTTGGGTTGATTTAGCGGGAGCAAGTATTACATCTTTAATTTCGGCTGGTACAGCCATGGCTTTTGCTAGTACACCCAATACGGGCTTAGTAAGAATAAGTATGAGTACTTTAACTACTCCGTCTTCGCTTGTATGTAATGCCAGCGTAATTTATGGTCGTAGATACTAATCAGTCTAAATAAGGATTATTTATGGGATTAAATACAAAGACATTTGGAACTGGTATTACACTTGAACCTCAATCAGCCGATCCAGCCTCACCTAGTGAGGGTCAACTTCAATATGCGGATGGAACCGCAAGAACCGAAGGTATATGGGTCTATAAAAACGGTGCTTGGGTTCAACCTGATGCTGGAAATGCTGCTACCGTAACAACAAACGCTAATTTAACTGGTGATGTAACATCATCTGGAAATGCTACAACATACACTACTGTACCTATTTTAAAGGGTGGTACAGGTCAAACGACTAAAGCCCCTGCTTTTGACGCGTTATCACCCATGACAACCGGTGGAGACATAATTTATGGTGGTGCCTCGGGAACCGGTACAAGACTAGCAAATGGATCAGCTGGTCAAGTTCTAACTAGTGCTGGTGGGACTTCAGCTCCTGCATGGTCTAGTCCCGCATCTGCACCATCATCTTTTAATCAAGTCGATAATTTAAGTTTTGTAACGAGTGTTGCAGCAAATGCGCTAACAATTGATATTAAAGATGCATCTGGTAATACTCCTTCAGCAACAACAACATCCATATCATTTAGATCTTCAACACTAACTTCTGGTGCGTATGTAAATAGATCTATTACTTCGGCTCTGTCAATGACAGTTTCATCTGGTTCAACTTTAGGTCATACCAGTGCAGTAGCTAAAAACATATGGTTATATGCCATTGATAATGCCGGAACCGTTGAACTTGCTGTGTCTTCTAATCAATTTGATGAATCTTACTTATACTCGACTACCGCAGAAGGAGGTGCAGGCGCAGCTGATTCAGATGCCATATTGTATTCTACTACTGCTAGGTCAAACGTTGCCATACGTTTAATCGGTAGAATGTTATCATCTCAAACAACCGCAGGAACCTGGGTAGCTGTACCAACTGATGTTGCAATGGTTTATCAACAAGAGGTCTCTGTAAGTGCGCTTTATACTGGAATACCAACTGGAACTTTGAACAGTTCATTAAATACTAGTACGTTTCCTACTAAGATAAAGGACTCGCATAATGCTTATTCTAGTGGAACATATGCTATTCCAGTTAGTGGTGCGTACAGTATCTCAGCACAAACTAGACATGCTGGAACTTTTACAACAGGTACGTCGGGTGGAATTTCTATATTCATTGATGGAATTGAAAAATATACAAAATACGAATCACTAGCTGATTCAGTTCAAGTTCCTTATCCAAGTATTAATGTACAATCAATACCGTTGTTAGCAGGTCAATTAATTACTATACGATCTTATAACGATGGGACAACACCTTCATTTGCAACCGCTATTTCTAATTGGTTCTCAATCACCAGAACAGGAAATTATTAATGATAACATTAGGTTCAAATTCAACACTAAGTTTAACGATTCCTTCACCCGGAGAATCAAACTGGGCTACAGCCATAAGAAACGGTTGTTTTCAAAAAATAGTAGATCATAATCACCAGGGTTTATCGGGTACGGGAGCAAAATTATTAGGTTATTTAGCGCTAGACCTAACTACAGCAACATTAACTAATAATGTTTGGTTCTTAGCACGTAATGCAGCCAACTCGGGTAACTTAAAAATCTTTAAGATTGGTTCAAATAATTTAGACATTTATTTAGGTGATGATACAGTTACTGCAACATCAACTCGGCTCGGTTCCCTTGTAATAAAATCAGATACTTATATCAAATCCGCTAATGCAGCTAGTTCTGGTACTATTAGCATATTAAAGGTTAATGCTTCTGATAAAGTAGTTTTAGGTGATACGAACGTATCAGAAATTCAAGGTAATGCATTAAGTATTACTAAGTTAGCTAATATTACGGCAAATAATACTGCTATTACGTTAACTGATAATCAAGTATCAGCCATAGATACTGGTGTTATTATTGCTTTAACAACCGATGAAACCATTGAAATTGATTATAAGTTAAAACGTTCGACTTCCACCCAAAAAGGAACATTAACAGTTGATTATAATTCTGGTAGTATAACTAATGAATATGTGGGTACTAATGTAGGAGTAACCTTTAGTTTATCTTCTGGTTTAATTAAGTATACATCTACTTCTACCGGAACCGCACCAACAATTATTACAACAACACGGAGAATATAATGCCCGATTACAATCTACTGTCTGATGAAGAAAAAAAACTTAAAACCGGATTTGACACTAATAATACTAGTGACACATCTTCACCTGATATGAGTAATGCACAAAAAATGCAAATGGGTGTTCAAATGCTTCAAGCATTAAAGGGTGGGCAAGATTCGGGTGGCTCATCTCCAACTGCAACTGGTGGAATGATTCAAGGTGGTATGGCTGGTGCATCAACCGGAAATCCTTATGCTGCCGCTGGTGGAGCCGCAGCTGGTCTAGTTACCGGTTTACTTGGGGCATCGGCTGCTAGAGCCGAACAAAAGCGTAAAGCTGATGCGGGAATGTATCAAAATATGGTAGCAATTGAAGGTGATAAACAGGCGCGTTTACAGTCTGCCATGGCTAATATGGCTCAAGGTATGGGTCAATCTTTAATGCAGAATCAAAGCAATGTAAGGTTATAATAAAATGGGTATCTTAATAGATTACGTTATTTCCGATGTACGAAAAAATACGGATAATGAGGAGTTTAACTCCGAGGTCGGTTATTCTAATGAAGAAATCGTAAGATTTATTAATGATGGTCGTAATCGATTACATGCTCGTATAGTAGCTCAACATTCAAGTGCTTTCGTAGAAGAGTATGAAGTATCAGTTACCAATGATGTTGAATCATATAATATGCCGTACAATGCATATTTAGGTAATAAAGTATCAAATGTTGAATATTCTCGTACCGGTTTATCAGATGATTATTATTCTTTAAAAAGAGAATCCCATAAGTTACGTAGACCATCAGGTAATGGTCATCCAAATGCTTACTCGTTAAAAGCAAATAAAATTTATTTATCAGCAACACCTAATAATTCAACCGGTAAATTACGGATTTCCTTCGTTGTGGCTCCTAAGCAATTGAATAAACGTAGAGGTCAAATAATTGCGACTTCTGAATGTAGTGACTCATTAAGTGCCCCAACATTCATAAACATTAATTTTATTGACGCTACTTATGATGAAACTGAATTAAATCGTGATACTCATTTCTGTGTAGTAGATAAATACGGTAATTTAAAGATGTCTAACGTTATACTATCTTCCGTTGGTGATGCAGGTATAACCGTGGATTTAACATCTTATGAAGCTGTATTAAATATTGACTCATCAACTGTTTTCAATACTGGTGACGTAATTGCTCAAGGTGATTATATAGTACCAGGTAAGTATTCAAGCTCTCATATCGACGAAGTTGATTCAATTAGACGATATATTAGAACTTTTGCTGAAGTTGAAGTTCTTATGCGAGATTCTTCAATTGATACAAATCAAGCACAACAAATGCTAGGAACCATAGAGAAAGAAATAGTTGATAGTTATGCTGATACCAGCGATGACATTGATTATATACCAGAAATAAATACTGACTGGGGTTATTAAATGGTAGCTCCTCACACATCCATAAAAGAATTTGATGATATTAAAGGTTTAGATCTTCATGCATCTGAATTAAAGCGTAGTCACGTAAATGCGACCTACACTAAAAATGCTATATTACGACAAACTGGTGCTTTAAACAAACGACCCGGGTGGTCACGAAAAGCCAGTAAAGTTGGTGGATCAGGTAATGATGTAGGATGTTTTGGAGCAAAGGTTTTTCATAATGTTAATACTACGACCGGCGTTATAACAGAAGAGATATTATCGGTTGGTGACACAGTTTATAAATTAACTACGGGTTCCTTCACACTAGCTTATGCTGGTGCAGCTGTAGCAACATATTCAGTTATAACTGATGGTACCGATATAAACTTTCTAATTTATTTAGATGATGTATTAACATACACTTATGATATGGGTAACGGATCTGAAGTAGTACCCATTTACATTGTTGATTTAGTTGCCTATTTAAACGGATTAACTAGCTTTACTGCGGTTGGCTCGGGAACCTGTTTTGCAGCTTTCTTACCCGTTATACAAGCTGTTACTATTACGGCGGCACCAATAACGATTACGTATAATGATTGGATTGCATTGAGTACGCCAACGGGTTATGTTAACCCCATTACACCAGCCCAAACGTTACCATTTTATAATTATAATGCTACTTCAACTAGCACTGACTTTGAAAATGCATCAATAGTAGAAGTTAATGATGTTATTTACTTCGCTACTGGAACCGATGAGCTCCATAAATATGACGGTACTCGTTTATATAGGGCTGGTATGCCGCATGGAGATACTCCTATAACCGTTGCTAACGCTGGTGCAGGTGTATTAGATGCGGGAGCTTATTATTATAAAATCACATATTCTTATACTGATGCTAAAGAAAATATTGTTGAAGGTCGTATATCAGATAGCTCCGTGTCATTAACGGTTGGAGCCAATAAAAAAATAGATATAACATATTATAACTTAAGACATTCGTATACTACACCACCAATTAATCCAGAAAATTATAAAGGATATGATACCCAATCATCTAATTTAAAAGTTAATATTTGGAGAACTAAGCATGATCAATCTGCTACATCAACATATTATTTGGTTACAGCTGCCACTAATAACTCAGCTGCCGATACTACGACTTATGTCGATAACATACCTGATTCTTCTTTGGGTGCAGCATATATTGAACCGTTAAAAACACCAGGTCTCCCACCTAAATGCAAGTACTTAGACGTTTGGCGTAACATGTTAATTATGTCGGGTAATCCAACCGCAGTTAACACGGTTTATTATGCTGATATTGAAGGTGGAAACGAGATTTTTCCAACTGCTAATGCATTTGATGTCGATTCTAAAGTTACTGGTCTAAGATCATTAGATAATATTTTAGGTGTATTCCGCTTAAAAGCTATTGATGGTGTTACCGGTGATTTAGCGACAGACGTATTTCAGGTCGATCATTTATCACGAGATGGCGTGGGCTGCGCTGCTAATGCAACCATAGAAGAAATAGGTGGTAAATTATATTTTCTTGCTGATCGGGGTGTGTACCGAATATCACAGCAAGGTGGTCTAGAGCACATTGGGTTAGCTATATCACCTAAACTTCAAGCAGGAAATTCTTTTAGTTTTAAACAAGCTACTGCCATGAATTGGCATGACAAATTCTTATACGCAATACATATGCCAGTATGTGCAACAAATTCATCTTACTCGGATAATACGACTAATGAAATATTCGTATTTGATTATCAACGAGAAGCCTGGTTTGCGTGGGATAACTTTAATTTTATGGGTGGTTATGCTCAAAAAGATGATGGTACACTTTACATACTAGGTCGTATTTCGACCATGAAATCCATAGAAATATTAAAGAAACAATTAAATATGTACGATTTTTCAGATCACACAGATATCATTAACTTTGATTATCGAACCGCATGGGATTCAATGGGAGAACCATCCATATTTAAGAAATTCTTGCGCATTAAAGTTCATTCTTATGACATATCAATAAATGATTTTGAATGCGATGTTTTCAGTGTTAATTTAATTACTCAACACGATTTTATTGATCAAGATATAACTGATTTAACCCTAGATTTTTCTGGTGGTAATAATGGTTGGGGTGGTACACCATGGGGTGTATTTACGTGGGGTGATATTAGAAGTACGCAATTACGTACGAAAATTGCTTCAAAGAAATCAAAAAGCATGAGAACCATATTTAAAAACAGTAATTTACACGAAAATGTGTTAATATCTGGTTGGGAAGTAGAAGTTGCGACACCTTACACCTTAACGGCATTAGCGGAATGAAGTTTAGAATTGAAGTTATAACAGTTTTTAAACAGCTTTTAAAAGAGTTATCCGTTGGTTTGCGTGATTTAACGTTTACAGATAACTTTCATTCGTTTGAGTGGTCTGGCACGATTGTCGCTAGTGAAACTAATTATAAAATTCGCCATTCTTTACAGTTAACTCCGTCTAAGTATATAATAGTACATCAGACCGGAAATGCAGTGGTTACTGCAGGCAGTACTCTGTGGGATAGTAATTACGTTTATATGACTAATAATACGGCTACAGATGCCGTGCTAACAATAATTTTTTTCAAGTAGGTTTTTATGGCTGACTATAATCAATATGCAACATCCAGATCATTATTAACTGGTGCATCTAATATCGATTTTTTAAAGTCTCAGTTAGAGGATACTAAACGACGTTCCACACAGAGCTTTGCTGAAGGTACCCGAGGCGCTAATATGCGGGCAGCTCAGATGGCTGATCTTGAGGGTCAAATTGCTAGAGGTGGCATACAAGATCCAGCTCAAGCAAGTTACTTACAAGGTGTTAAAAATGCTGAGCAAGTACTAGGGGCTGAAGGTCTCGGAAGACTAGAAAGTGATACACAGGTTCAAGACGTATTAAGTCGGTATAAGGATGCTGCTACTCAAGGGTACGATTCAACTACTCTTGAAGCACAGCGTCAAGCCATGAACCAAGGCATAGATAGATCAATGCAGACCTCATCACGAGCTTTATCCGGTCAATTAGCGCGATCTGGTGTTAAGGGTGCCGCAGCTGGTAACCAACAAATGGGATTGGCTGCTCAAGCCAATATGCAAAGAGGTAACATTGAACGTGATATCTTTCTTAAAAACGCTGATTTTAAAAATCAAGCCCTACAAAAATACGGTGAATCACTCGGTCAAGTTAAAACCTTCGATCTAGGTCAAGCAGCCAGAGAAAAAAATATTATCATGCAATCAGGATTTGGTTTTACTCAAATGGGTGAAGCTAAGGCTAGTGCTGCTACCCAGGCTGAATTAGCGGGGAAAATGGCTCAAGCTCAATCTTCCGCAGGTAAGGGTAAGTGGTAATACCATGGAATTATATGCGACTTACTTAAAAGAGTTATATGGTCGTGATATCATTTATAATGATCATGCATTCATTACATATAATGCATACGAAGATAATTCCCTGTATATTCACTCTATTTACGTTAAAGATGAATATAGAGCACTCGGTGAAGGTTCAAAATTAGAGCAAGAATTAATTTTAAAATATAAACCACTTTTAGTTACGTGTTTTGTCGATTTAACTACTGGTGATCCTACATTATCCTTAAAAGTCATATTATCGCGGGGATATATTATTGATGTAGTTGATAATACTAAGATTACGCTATTTAAAAATCTTTATTATAATAATAGTGATATTATTAAGCATGATAAAGAAAATGCTAATAACATTTATTTACCTGAGCTTAACCATGAATACTGATTATATTGATGGAGAAGTTCCTGAAGATGACACAGAATTCGCGCAAGCCAATCCAGTTATAAAGCGTATTATTGAAGAATCTTTAGCTAATCAACCACAGGTTCCATTACGCTCCGACTTTGAAAATTTACGCCCAGAACCTTCAGACATGGAGAAACGGGTAGCATATACCAAATTTAAAGAATCATCTAATAGACCAGAGCAAGTAAATGCCTCTAACCCGAACAAACCTACAACCGGTTATTTTCACATAGAACAACCGACTTATGTTGAAAACATGAGATCAAAATATGGTGACCATGAAGCTAATAAAATTGCTAAGTTAACACCAAACCAGTATATTAAGTATATACAATCGCATGCCGATGAAGAAGAGGAAATGGGTAAACGTATTATTGCTGAAAAAACGGAAAAGTTCGGAGATAAGCCAATTCGTGATCATCTCGGTCGAATTAATCCGGCTTGGCGTGTAGCCTACACAATGGGTGATACCGGGTTTAAAAGATTCATAAGAAACACTAAACAGGATAATTAAAGTGGCTTTAGATAAGAAAAATTTAGATGCTTTACTTCGGGCAGCTGATTCTCTTAAAAATAAGAAGAGGGTTGATTTTGGTAATGATGTTGGTAAAAAAGCTGATATTGATTTATTTAAATCATCTGAAAGAGCCGCTTACTCAAATGCTAAAAATAATCCCGATATAATCGACCCTAAATTCACGGCTCAACAAAGAGAGCGTGGTTTTGTCATGGATGCTAAAGATTACCCAATGGTTAAATCTAATGCGGATAATACTAGAACCATGGAATTTAATAGGGGATCTAGAATGTATGATCCTAAAATTGACGGTAGATTACCAAGCCCTCAACAATATACTAATAAATATGGTATTCCTGAGCCTGTTAGAGGTTATACGCCTGAGTGGGGTGGTGTAGGTGAATCACCCATAAACGTAGATCCCCGTGGAAAACAATATATAAGCGACAAATTTGTAAATAATGGTGCTAGACTTGCCAACGCAGCCGGTTTAGTTGCGGCTTCAGGGGCAGCTGATATTGGTGGTCTAAATGAGGGTGAAGATGCTTTAATAGCTCGTCAAAATGAGGCAAATGCTGCAAATGATCCTCGAATGCAGGCTCTTGCCCGTCAAAACCGTATTGATTTAAACATTAATAATTATGAATCAATTCCGTATGCGCCTGGCGTTCATCCAAATGATATTCAGGGTACAGTAGCAAATAATTTAAATGCCATGAAAGCCGCTCAAGCTCAAGATGCTATCGAAAGAGTTGCAGTAGGTGAAGTCTTAAAAAAACAGGCACCAGAAATTAATAATGTTTCTGTATCTGAACTTCAAAAAATTGCTGAAACACTTGCTACTCAAAACCCTAGTGATGAAGATGTAGCCGCAAAACAGGAAGATTTATTAACTCGTACCAAGCAACAAATTGCTGATATGAGTTTAGGTAGGGAAGAGAAAAAAACCGCATCATCAAATTTTCTTGATGCTTTAACATATTTTGCTCCTACTATAGCTGCGGGTCTAATAGGAAATGCTATTGGTGGCGCTGAAGCCGGTTACGGGGCAGCCAAGGCTGCAACCGATTTAAATAAAGGTTATTTAGACTATAAAGCGGGTCAAGATAAATTATCTGGTGGTATGTCAGATAAAGATCGGGCTACCTTAACCGCTCGTATGTATGAGGCTAACATTGCTAATGAAAGCCTTGGTGTACGAAAAGATAATACTGAATCTTTAGTTAAAAATAGACAAACCTTAGCGGAACTAGGTAGAGATCGTCTTGACTTAAAGAAAGCACAAGGTGATAGAACTTTGGATTTAAAACAAGAACGTTTAGAGCTTGATAAAGTTGGCAAAGGAAGTTTATCCGATTCTCAAGTTAAAGAGTTTTCTGAGGCTAAAGATAGTATCATGGAAGTAGGCGGTCTATTAAATGATGTAAATTCCGACCCTAAAATGAATAATATAATGGGTAACGCTAACGGTAGAAAACAGGCATTTAATGCAATGTTTAATAAAGCTGATCCAGCTTACGTTAAAGCTGCCGCTAACTTAGCTCGATTTACATCAAATGAATACCATAAACGATTTGGTGCAGCTATCAGTGAATCTGAGATGAAGACTTTAACAGATGCCTTACCTAAATTAACGGATTCAGTAGAATCATTTAATAATAAAATGAATCAATTTCATAGAGACTTAAAAGAAAAACTTAAAAATAGGGTTGATACTATTTCAGGTGGTCAACGACTTAAAAAAGATGCGGCTGAGCGTGCTGCATCAATACCAGAAACTAAAGCTAAACCTACCAGAGAACAAGTATTACAAGAAATTGCTCGTAGAAAAGGATTAAAATAATGAATTTAGAATCGATGAGTGATGAAGAATTAGCGGCTTTAGCATCTGAACCAGAAGTTAGTGTTGAACAACCAACGCAAGAAGTTTCAACTGCTTCTACTGAAAATCCATTAGGTGAGTTTCCCGGTGCAGTATTAACAAAGGGTCAGTCGCAATCTTTTATTAGTGGCGTAAATGCGGCTATACCGGGTTCAAATCAGATCATGGGTGCCTTAGGTGCTATAACTGATGGGGGTGAAGGAAACTTCGGTGAACGCTATGAAAAAAATAAGGCTGATTGGCAAACTGCCCAAGAAGCAGCACGTATTGATAATCCAACAATATTTGGTGTTGGTGAACAGATAGGTGACATAGGTGGTTTTACGGTTGCAAATACTATATTACCTGGATCTGGGGTATTAAAAAATGCAGCTACCTTAGGGTCATGGACCTTCGGTAAAGAAGCTGGTAGTCATCCAGATCAATCTTTAGGTCAAAGCCTGCAAAAAGCATCTGTTGACACAATAGTTGGACTTGCAGCTGGTAAAGTCATTGAAAAAGCGGGCTCCGCCGCTATTCCGTACGTTCAAAAGCTTGCTGACTCAACCGCAGCGCATTGGTTAACTGATAATGTTGGTAAAGCTTGGGGTGTATTTGATTCACATGCAGCAAAATATTATAATTCGTCAGCAAAGCTGCCGAAAGAAGTTGCTACTTCAAAATACATCGAAAGTTTACGTAATTATGTGGTCGAAGGTAAACCGTTATTAAACCCGGATTCAACGGTTCACAGTATTTCTCAGGGAGCGGAAAAGCTACAGGAAAAATATGGTAACCGAATTGGTAAATACATACAAGCCAATGATAAACCAGTTGATGCAGAGCAAATATTTAATAAGCTTTCAAATGGTAAGAAGATCACCTCTTTATTAAATAGTAAGGAAGTTGAAGTTAATGGCGCAGCTGATGAAGCCCTAAAATTCGCATTCTTTAAAGAAAAGGTTGTTACTCAGGCATCTAAGGATGCTCCAGCCATAACTGAATTAGTACCACGAAAAATTACGTTATCTGAATTACATGATTTGAAAAGATCCTGGGCATCCCAATCAAAGTTATTACAAAAAGAGGCGGCTGGTGCCTCACCAACTGCCAACGCAAGTATGCAAGCAACAGAACTAAAAAATCGAGTTGGAATGTTATCAGAGATCATTAAAGATTCATTACCAGATGATCAAGCTTGGTCGACCATGAATAAAAAATGGGCTGATATGAATGCACTAAATGATATTACAGCCATTAAAGGTGATGGAATGCATGGTGGCTCAATTTTTTCTAAGATTAAGAAAATGTCATCAACTGTTGCTTCTGGTGGTGTAGGCTTAGCTGCGTACTCAATGGGTGTTCCAATGCAGGGTGCTTTAGCTATTGGAGCTGCATCAAAATACGTATTAGGTTCTGGTGAAGTATTAAGTCCTAAACTAGCAAACGGATTAGGAAACTTAGCTCATTACATGGAAAAGGTACCAGGTTCTCCAATTGCTATGAGAGCAGCCGCAGCATTGAATGGTAACATGGAAAACTTCCATACGGTTATGATGGGTGCAGTAAGTGAATTGAACTTAAAACAGTCACCATTAGATAGAAATAATACTGATCTTAAAAATCGATCTGATGATGTACTTCAAGTAATGCAGGAATCAGCTCCGGAACTAACAGGTGCCCTAAGAAAAGCTATTAATGAGGATAATGAAGAAGGAATGGCTGCCGCCATGGAACAATTAGCTAAGCACCCGTCAGCTAAAGGTTTAATAAAAGATGGTCAGGGTTGGAATGGTAAAGTTCGTGACCCAGCCGATAAAGCTGCCATGGAATCTCAAATAAGTGGTATGAACGTTAGTCACAGACAAAAATTAGAGTTAAAGAAGGCGTTAAACCTCCAGGGTACTATTCCGGTCGTTAAAGAAGAACAACCATATTATATTAACTATAAGGCGCGCGATAAGGGCGCTCCTGCTTATTAGGCGTGAACATGGATGATAAACATTTAAATAGACTACACGATAAATTAGATGGCTTAGATGATCGTCTTAATAATATTGATAAGAGCTTAGAGAAAGCGGTTATCTCATTGGAATATCATATAAAGCGTACAGATTTATTAGAAGACAGTCTAAATAAATTAAGTTTAGATCTAAAACCCTTAGAAAATCATGTGACTTACGTAAATAATATAATTAAATTTCTTGGTGCATTAGGTGCAATTACAGCATTTGCTGTAGGAATCTATAAGTCATTTAATTAGGGTTTCGTACACAAAATTAGTTGTTAAGTACCATATTAAAAAGAATATGATGGTTGCTGCAACATCATTTAATACTCTACTCATTTCTTACTCACGGCATCCGTTATAGATGTCGTTACTTTCTCTATTGTACGGCTTCCGGCGTATCCTGTTATAAGGTACTGAAATGTGTCCATGATTTTTGGGTCCAACACACATAATTTAAAACTGGATGCTATAATGAGCGCAAAGCAAACTAGGACCATTAATGGGCGCCAGTTGCTACTAAGCCATGAATTTGAACTCAATTCGGCTTGACGCACAACAACATCCGCAGCCATAGCCTTCTCTTGTAATCCAATGAGCTTAGATTGAACATCCGATTGAATGCGGGCAAGTTCATTTGATAATTCCAGTCTATCTTTATCGGTCGTAACCGTACGGTCAATTATTTTTTGAACTGGTGAGAATAATCCTGATACAAAATCTGCTATGGCACCAAACATGTTAAACCTCTTTATTACGCTTCTTCTTATGTTTCTTCAAAACCGGTAATATATGACTAAAGGGTAATATTACATGAATTTTGGATGATTTATAGTTTGTTCCCATGACGCCAACAAATTCATGTTCTTTATTCAATAAAATCATATTATCCGGTAAGTTACCCGCATCTAAATCAATGAGATGTTCATAGTTTCCAAACCATGTTAGTGATTTAGTCTCAGAGCCATTTAATCGTTTAAATAGATTGTTCATTTAATAGCAACTTGATATATGGTAGAGGAACCATTAAAGATATGAATGTATTGTCATAAGCTGCCACAAGAATACCTACGACCTCATTATTATCATTAACCACACATGAACCTGAATCACCACCATAAACTTGAATATGAATGATTTCAGCAAATGACCCGTACCACGGTTGAGTTTCGGTCTTAATAAAACCATTTCTAACGAATTGGTCTTTAACACCTTTAGGGTAACCAATTAAATGTACCATTGATTCTTTTTCAGGTGATTTAGAGGCAATTATATAATACGAAGGCAATATCTGCATGTTCAATGGTAAAATCGCTAAATCAGCGTTCTTAGCAACCTTAAAATCAGAGACCATGAAATTTAGCACTTTTTCACTGTTCATTACATCCACTGAAGTAATTGACATGTTTTCACTAGATTCAACGCAATGTTTAGCAGTGATTAAATAAAATTTATTGTTATACTTGATTTGAGATGCTGTACACGATCCCTGACCTTTAACTAAATTACCAAGTATGTCTTTGGCTTCAATATTTAGCTGAATTCTCGAAACACTTTCTCCATTTGGTGTATAAACCGAAGAACATGCACTTAAAAGAAAGAATAGACCAATTATTAGAATTTTCATGGGAGTACCTCCGTTAATCAGGATAACACATAAATATTGAATTTAACACGTAAAAAACGGAACAGTGTCGCAGTGACACAGGTTACCAGGTAAAAAATATATGGTCATAAACATGGTATGAAATACCATGAATAAATCTTTAAAATATCCCTTATTATAATAACTTATACCATAAAATAGCGCTAAAAAGGGACTTGACAAAGAATTTACCAGGTGTAAGCTTAGGAAAGAGGGGGAGTTTAAAACCTCTTTAGTTGACTTAAAGTATGCTTCGCATACGGTTTCGAAACGTTTACGCAGTAAACTTTTAATCTTACTGCCAGGAATATTCCAAGATGTTTACATGGATACCTTAGAAATCACCTTAAAAAATACTAAACCGTTCTCAATAAACTCATATTATATTGGTAGATTGCGCGTAAGAAGTCCAGAAGCTAGAAGATGGGGATCTTCCATACACTCTAAACTGGTAGATTATAAACAGGATTTCGAAAAATTCCGTTCCGGTTTTGATGCGAAGCATCATGCCCTTCACTGTACCTTAGTTTTCAGAATGCCTAATTTATATAACGCGAAAGGTGAAATTAGTCATCAGGCTATGGATCTTTCCAATATAGAGAAGACTTTGATAGATATTATCACTGGTATAAAATATCTGGATAGAGGATTAGACACATTAGGTATAGATGATAAGTTCATTATAAATCTAAACTCGACTAAGATTCATGATAAAGATTTTAGTATCATGATTAAGTTTACGAAGGTTTCAAATGGAAAATAGACATTCTATTTATAGATTAACTAGTCCTTCTGGTAAAGTATATATAGGTCAATCAGTTGATGTTAGAAAACGTATGAGGCATTATAAGAACCTATTATGTCAAGGTCAACACAAAATACTTAATGCGCTTACTAAATATGGATTTGAAAATTTTAAATTGGATATATTACATGAAGATAGAAATATTGATGATATAAACCTATTAGAAGAATTTGAAATAGCAGTTCATGATTCAGTTCTAAATGGTTATAATATTAGATTTGGTGGTAATAATAGCCCCCTACCTGATTCAGTTAAATTAAAAATAGGGGCTAAAAATAAAATTAATACGTTAAATTACTTTAAAGACCCAGCTAATCGCTTAAATAGAAGTAAGAAAGCATCTATCGAAAATGCAAAAAGAAAATTAAATCCGGATTACATAGAGAACTGTAGGAAGGGTCATAAAAGTCATGCTATTGAGTGTATAGATACCAAAGAAGTCTTTAGGAGTATTAGAGAAGCTGCCAGACACTTCAATGTATCTAGTGGTAGTATTATAAAGCACTTAAAACAGGATAGCCATTACACACACGTTGGTAGACACTTCTTTCGTCGAATTACATTCATATAAAATTTACTAAAGTCGCTAATAAATAATTTCTTTAAATTTAATCATGGTAATCTCTTAGTAGGAGGTATCAATGATAACATGGAAGAAAAACGATTTAAGTGAGTCTAGAAGTTTAAGTGAACACTTTGCTAAGTTTGAGTTCGAATGTCAGTGTAAGTACAAAGATTGTATGCAACAATCGGTTAATGAAGAATTGATTGCTAAGCTTGAATTAGTACGCACTGAATTTGGAGCACCTTTAAGTATATCATCTGGTTTTCGATGTGCTAAACATCAACGTGATCTTGCTGAAACCATGGAAACAGCTGTCGGTTTATCTCAGCATGAACTTGGTAATGCAGCTGATATTGCTACTAATCCAGCTAAATCAATTTTATTGTTACCGATTATTCGTAAGCATTTTATGGCGGTTGGAGTGGCTAATTCTTTTATTCATGTTGATCTAAGAACTGGGAAGCGTAGAGACTGGAGGTATTCAAAATGAAATTATATTCTAACTTAGAGCTATCTTCTGATGATTACCACGCAAACCGAACGCACAAATCATCTAGTGTTTTAAAATCATTTTTACATGATTCACGAGCATACTATGCTAAGTACGTATTGAATAAAGATCAGGGTCCTAAAACGAATCCTAATCTAATTCAGGGCTCTCATATTCATACATGCATACTTGAACCACATCTTGTAGACACTGAATATGCAGTTTATCCTGGTGCCATGAAGAAAGGTGCCGCTTGGGAAAAGTTTGCTGAAAAAAATGCTAATAAAACGATTCTTACGAACACTCAAAACCAGCTATCACAGAAGTTAATACGCAATTTCAATGATACTACTGTTGTAATCGGAGCATTCGGAAAAGAAGAGATTGTTAACTTGAACACATTCTTCATCGATGGCTTTGCAGAAGAATCAATATTTGGTGAACTTGATGGTATGAAAATTAAAGTTCGTTTCGATTATCGCCGTGATTTTGAAGAATTTGGGTCAATTAATGATCTAAAAACTACGGCTGACATAATAACCACGGTTTCACACGCGCGAGCTATTTGTGAGCGCATGGATTACGATTTGAGTGCAGCTTTATATGTTGATATGGCGGAATTGTACTTCAAAAAGAAGTACTACTTTTACTTCACATTCTTATCTAAAACGGATGGCAGATCGACTATCTTTAAAGCCTCTGAAGCATTTATTTCGCGTGGTAGAGAGAAATATAAGAAGGCTATTAAGGATATACAGGCTGCTGAATTAACTGGTAATTACTTTTCTTCTGGTATAGAAGAATTATAGGAGGTATTAAATGAATGAGTACAGACTAGTACAAATATCTGAAACCAGCTTTCAAATTCAAAAATTAGGGAAAAATAATCCTTCTTGGATAAGCTTGCCCCGAATATATAAAGATATTGATGAAGCAAAATCATACTTAACTCAATTAAGAGATAATGAAACTATTAATAATCAGTTCACAACACCTAAAATAGTGGAGTTTTAAATGAATAGAAAAGAATTAGAGAACAAAATGAGTGCTGACATTCAAAAAATTTTAGAAGTTAATAAATTTTTATTAGAGAGAATTGCTGAACTAGAAAAGGCTATTCAACAATTAATTAAAGCTGGAGGTAAGAAATGAGAAATAAAGTAGCTAAGCAATTAAGAAAACACGCCGAATTTGTACCATCTGCACCACGTACTTACAATAACGTCGAGGTAATACGAAAAGGTTATATTCGACAGTATAACTCAATGACTTGTACTACATCCCTGGTTTTACGTGACGTCGTAAAAACGATTGTAGAATGTACACAGCTAGAAAGAATTTTATATAAAACTTTTAAAAAGCGTTATACTACTAACACCAACGAAGAACTGGTATTAAACCAGTTACCAACAAAGGAGATTCTCAATGACATCACAAAACAAATCATCAACCAAAAAACCGTTTAATGGTCCTTCAAAGGAATTTTCACCACTACCAGAGGGTGATTATTTGGTGCGATTAATTCAGGTTGATGAAAAGAAGACGGCTAAGGGTGATTCCATGTTGTCTGCTAGATTTCAAGTAGCTAAAGGAGATTTTAAAGATCGATTGATTTTCGAGAACTATATGTTAACACATGAAAACAATGCTGTTACAGATATCTCGAAGCGTAAGCTACAAGATCTTGCCTCTGCAACCGGTGATAAAAATGTTTATGAGACGGTTGGGGACGCTGCAGCAAATCTGAATGATTTTCTTGAAATTCCGTTTATGGCAACGGTTGGTCTAAAAAAGCCGTACACTAATAAAGATGGTATAACTAAAATTGATAATGCTATTACAAGAGTTTCTCCGAGATAGATTCAAGTTAATGATTAGCCCTTAGGGCTACAATTGGGATGTGATGTTTGATTGTACAGATTCACATCCCTTTTTATTTTTAGGAGGTCTCCATGAATAATTTCAAAGATAATGCTCTTCAATATCACGAAATGGGTTTATCAGTAATACCGGATAAGTTTGGTACTAAAATGCCAGCTATAAAAGAATGGTCACGTTACTGTGAGGAAATGTCGACTCTGGAAGACATTCAACAATGGTCAACTGCGTTTTCAACATCAAATATTGCGTTGTGCCTCGGAGAAGCTTCCGGAATTATTGCGTTAGACGTCGATTCAGTGGATCAAAAGATTCTGGCTCTAATAGTTCCCTTACTACCTTCATCCCCCCTTGAAAAATATGGTGCTAAAGGTTTTACCCGGTTTTTTAAGTTTTCCGGTGAGCACACACAAACCATTAAATTTAATGGGGAGGTTGTTTTGGAACTACTTTCTGGTGGTAAGAAGACGACATTACCCCCCTCAAAACATCCGTCTGGAGTTAATTATAAATGGGTCTCGGAAAAAACGTTACTCGACATTAATTCAAAAGACTTACCCTTGTTTCCGCCCTTTTTATTAGCTAATATTGAGAGTAAGTTGCGTTTACATTATAAAGATTTCGACACCAAAGATAAAACGCACATGGTATCAGGTAGAAACAATGATTTATCTAAACTTTGTGGTATGCTCATCGGTAATCGTACTCCCATTAATAAAGCTATTAATGAGCTTATTCTTTATGACACCAAAGAGAATAAACCACCTTTATTTAGTGACCCAGAAGAAATGATGTCAACTGACTCCGTCACGAATGCATTAGCATTTTACAGTAATCATTTACAGTCAGTTAATAATAGACACTATAAAAAATCCGAACAATATGAGGTACCAGTCATGTATATTGAGGAGAACATCGAGCCGGGAAAGTCACGGAAGGAAAAAGAAAAACCGCAAAAAAGATCACTAGATGCTATACCTGCGCGTGGTGCTCTAAAGACAATTCAATCCTGGATTCTTGATAATTCCTGGATAAAACAACCGGCATTCGCGTTCAGTGCATCACTAGCTTTATTTGGCACATTAGGTTCACGAAAATACATATTTCAAGGTTCAACGTCAAATGTATATTTATTAAATATTGCCCCATCTGGTTCCGGTAAGGATTTCCCTCAACAAGCCATAAAAGAGATCTTATCAATTATTAAAGCTGATAGATTACTTGGTTCCGGTGATTATGGTTCAGATGCGGCTATCATGGATGGTCTCGCAAATAATCCTGTACGCCTTGATATTCTAGATGAAGCTGGTGGTATATTAAAATCAATTACGTCATCGAAAGCAGAATATGCTTCAAAAATGGCGGATATTTTGGCGGAGTTATATACAACATCTACTTCTAAGTATCTTGGTAGATCTCTTAGTGAGGGAACTAAAGGCTCTTGTTATAGACCACATGTTAACATCCTGGCTTCAACTACACCTACTGGTTTTTCTGAAGGTGTTAGCATGAAAGCAATTGAGAAAGGTCTATTAGGGCGTTTCTTAGTGTTTAATGGTGATTCCTCAACACCAGCTACCAGAATATTTAAGAAGTCTCAATTGGATGTCTTTACGCTAGAATCATTGAAATACCTGGTTAATCATGTTCCAACTGAAGAATCACTTCATGTCGGTGATTTACCACAACTCTGTGATGAATTAACCATTGATAAGAAAGCGAATGACTTATTATCAGTTTACTTCGCAGAGTTTGATGCGATGCGTCGAAACTCAAAGGCTACTAATAACATGTTACCAATCATATCGAGATTATATCAACAGATGATAAAAATTGTAATGATATCCGCTATTTCGAGACACGAGATGACTACACCTAACATTGATGTGGGCGATGTTGAGTTCGGCTATAATACGATCATGTATTATTATGAAGAAATGTGTGAAACCGTAAAAAATTATATTCATGATAATAAAGAATCGGCTGAATCCGCCCGCATCCTAAAAATAATTGCTGACTCCGAGGAAATCTCAAAACCGGATCTAGTTAAATTAACACGGTTCACCGATAAAAAGAAAAGGGATGCAATTATTCTAGATCTCATTGATTCCGGCATGCTTTCCGTGTTCTTGCGTGAAAATGAAACATGGTTCTCAGCGAACTTATAAAGTTTACAGGCTTAAAGTAAAATAAGAATTTTTATATTATAGTATAGTCATCAGGAGGTTCCCATGTATGGTAGTGAATTACAATTAGATGAGAAAGATGAAATCATTGAATCTTTACGAAAAGAGTTAAAAATTACCCGTATGATAGCTCAATCCCATGGTGAAATCGTTGAAGAAAATGCTGCATTACGTGCGGATATTACTAAATTAGAGACTATCTTGGAACCATTTTTAATGGCATTAAAAGAGTATTACGCCGAGGTTGAGAGATGAGTATAATATTATCAGATAATTTATCAAACCATATTTGCAGGAGGTATTATATTACCTCCGTGCTTTGTTCTGAATTTCCTATGCCGGGCATAGATAAATTATTAGCACTTGAAATATGCATGGTTTATAACCTGGATAAGGAACCTTTAACACCAGAATTAAAGGCTGCGTGGGCTTTAAAAGACTCAAGATTAATTGAAGCGGAAATGGTCGAGCTAGCAGATAAACTGGATTTACTATATATTGCTCATACCCGTAAATTCCTACGAGATCCAGCCATAACGTTCCGATACAACGAATATGTTGATTATTTCACCAGTAAGAAAGATAAGATTCGCGCCTATTATCCGTACATTGACCGCCATTTAGGAGGATTATTACATGATTGGGACAACAATGTTTCTCGGGAAGTCTTATACCTTAAAAATCTGGCGGAACGAAAGGCTTTCAAGCTTCATATCATTTGATACCGAAACCACGTTCATTGATTTCAATGATCGATCTGCTACACCAGATTTAATTGTTGGTCAAGCTTTTGATGGCGCAGATACGGTTTACTTACTGAATAACAGTAATATTAAGCGGTTCTTCAATGCAAATAGTAGATCAACATTTATTATGCACAATGCTGCGTTTGATATGAACGTTATTAGACCACATATCGGTGACGATCTATTCTTTGAGGTTTATGATGAAAATCGACTACATGATACATCCATATTATTTCGATTACTTAAGTTAGCAATTGAAGGCGAAATACCATTTAAGTACAACTTAGCTTTATTATCAAAAATCTTTCTTGGTATTGATCTAGATAAAAACGAAGATATTCGGTTAACTTTTGGTGATTATGCAGGGAAGAGTCTAAATGAAATTCCTTTAGATCATTTAAGTTACGCCTCTATTGACGCTATTGCGACTTACCAGATTTATTATAAGATGTTACCACACATTAAAAATCACGATAAGTTTGGCACAATGTTATCACAGGATATTCAGGTCAAAGGAGAGATTGCTTTACGGTCTATTGAGAAAAATGGTATTGGATTTGATTTAGCTGCACGCGATGAGTGGTTGGCTAAACAGGATATTGATTTATCCTTACTATCTGAAAAAATCTCTGGTTGGGGTTATGTCAGAGGAATGAAAGGTAATACGTTAGCATTTGAACGCATACTTAAGTTTCTTGGGATTTATGATTCATTACCTTTAACCGAAACCGGTCAGGTTTCAATGGCTAGTGACGATTTAAAACCGTATATTGAATTTGAATTTATAAAGGATTATTTACGGTTCATGGAAATTGAGAAGGCAACGTCATTTGTTCGGGATATTTCAAGTAATCGTGTTCATTCCCGTTATACTTCAATTTTAAATACTGGGCGTACTTCTGCAAGCGGACCAAACATTATGCAGTTGCCTAGGGTAGGGGGAATCCGTGAAATGTTTATTCCAGACCCAGGTAATGTATTTATAGACGTTGATTATTCCGCTATTGAGCTGTCTACATTAGCTCAAGTCCTAGTCGATAAATACGAATTTTCAGTTATGGCAGATAAAGTAAATGACGGCATAGATCTCCATAAATATTATGCTGGTGTACTATTTAATAAAAACCCATCAAATGTAACTAAAGAGGAGCGACAGAAAGCTAAAGCAGCCAATTTCGGTTTTCCCAGGCGGTCTGGGCATAGAAACTTTTAAAGAATTTGCTCTGGGGTACGGATTAAAATTAACGAATGCTGAAGCACAAGACATGAAAAATGCATGGTTCGAAGCATTTCCGGAAATGAAACAATACTTAAAAGAGTGTCAAGAAGGAATTGTATATACTTTAACCGGTAGGGCTAGAGGAGACACAACATATTGTGCTGTGGCTAACACACCCTTTCAAGGTCTAGCCAGTGATGGTTTAAAATTATCATTATACGCTCTATTTAAGATGGGTTACAAAATAATAGCTGAAATTCATGATGCTATTATGATTGAAGTACCTGAAAAAGATTCAGAGGAACAACAAAAAATAATAGAGGCTGTTATGATATCTGAGATGAAAAGAGTTGTACCAGACGTAAAAATTGGTGTTGAGGGTAAGATCACTAAGAGATGGGAGAAATAATATGAAAGTTCTAATTGCATGTGAATATTCCGGTACAGTTAGAGATGCGTTTTCAAAATTAGGTCATGAGGCTATATCATGCGATATACTTCCTTCAGAAACAATAGGCAATCATTATCAAGGAGATATCAGAGATATTCTTTATGATCGATGGGACTTGATTATAGCACACCCTCCCTGCACATATATATGTAATAGTGGAGTATGTTGGTTACATAAGGATCAGAGTAGATGGCTAAAATTAAGAGAAGCCACGGCTTTTTTTAACCTATTTACAACTTTAAATTGCCCTAAAGTTTGTATTGAAAATCCTATACCTCATAAATATGCAATGGAGGATATTAAATTTAAATATACGCAATTAATACAGCCTTGGCAATTCGGTCACGGAGAGACTAAAGCCACGTGTTTGTGGTTAAAAGGTCTACCTAAATTAATACCATCTAATATAGTTGAAGGTAGGGAACAAAGGCTACATATGCTACCACCCTCTCCTGATAGGGCTAAATTAAGATCTAAAACCTATCAAGGTATAGCCGACGCAATGGCTAATCAATGGGGGCTGTTATGAAAAAACCGTGTAAACACTGCGGAAAACATAAAGTCCTTACGGACTTTTCCACGTACATCAAAAATAATATTACAGGTAATAGGAACATATGTAACCCTTGTCTTGCCCTCCAAAACCGCAATAAGAAATATGTTTCACGATATGGTATTACGTTAACACAATATAAAGCGTTATTTAAAGCACAGAAGGGGAGATGTGCGATATGTGAGTCAAAGACGAAGTTAAAGTTAGCTGTTGATCATTGTCATAAAACGTTAAAAATCAGAGCCCTATTATGTGGTAACTGTAATATGGGTTTAGGAAAATTCAAGGATAATATTAAATTACTATTTAAAGCCATTCAATACATAAGGAGTCATAAATGAATTACATTCAAGTTGTTTTAACACCAGACGTAAAAGATTTCATAGCTAAACGATATGAGGATTTAACCTTTTATAATGATAACAGAGCATTCTCTAAGATAGCAGATATACTGGTAGGTGTTATTGGAGAGTTAGGTGCTTATCAATATTTACGTGATAAAGGTTACGACGTTAATCTACCAAACTTTGAGTATACTAAGAATAAGACGTATGCAGCTGACTTCGCAACTGAAGACGGTTCTAAAAAATTTCATGTTAAGAGTCAATCACTTGAAAGTGCCAGACGTTATGGTGACTCCTGGTTAATTCAAAGAAATGATCGCATAGTAAAAGTTCAACCTATAATCGAAAATGAATTTATCATATGTTGTGCCGTTGATCCGGTAAATTTTTCAGTACGCATTCTTTTAGACAAACCAGTTAAAGATGTGGTGTATAATGAGTGCAAGGTTCCAGCGTACGCTTTAACAAAAGTTGCGATTTACTTGGAAGATAATAAGGAGTAACCACATGAACTTTGAAATCGGTGAACGAGTTAAGTATCAAGCTAATGCTAAAACTTATCCCCGTAAAGGTACGGTCATCGGAACTTATGATGGATACATTGAGAAATCCGTTGAAATTAAATTTGATGATTCATTGGCACCCTTAAAAGTCTTTAATGAAGATATTAAAAAGATTACATCATTCGGTAAGCCAAATAGCTCGAAGAGCTGTACATGCGGTGCTAAATATACGTCAAGTCCTAACATTCATATGGCAGAGGTCTGCGATATGTGGGTTCCAGTAAATAAATAAACCCGGATTTAACCGGGAACGGAGGTACTTATGTCAAAGTTATCAAAACCTAAAGCATTTATTTTAGAAGACATTGATGGTAATGATCTTATTGAATTTATACAAAGCGAGGATACCCCAGGTGTAATTGATGTGATGATAAATAATGATTATGGAAGTCAAGAGTTCTCTTCATACTCATTTAAAACAATACGCAAGTTTGCTGAAAATTTAATGAAACATGCGGATCTCGCTGAATATAGGAAAACTAGAAAAGTTACTAAAGTAGCAGCTAAAAGTAAGGGAGGTTCTAAATGAAATTTATTATAATGTTCGCCTTGCTCACAAGCTGTGTATCCCAAACCGTTATTAACCCACGTAATGCGAAGCAAACCGCAAACCAAAGGAGATAATTATGAACGAAGTATATTTAAGGCAAGGTGAATCAGTAATGACGGCTGATGGGGCATTTACGGCACCGTTTACAGGTATGTATACAGTAGGCATCAGAGGTATTACCTCTCTCGAAACACAAAAAGAACCGGAACAAGCGATGCGATTTACTGCAGGAAAATTACCATTAGATGAGCTAGACCCTCAATTTTTAGAAGAAATGTTTGCAGTTATATCTTATGGTCAGAAAAAATATGCTCGTATGAATTGGATGAAAGGTGCGCCAGCCACACAATATTTTGGTTGTATTATGAGGCACTTATTAAAATGGTATAAGGGTGAAGATATTGATGAAGAATCGGGCTGCACTCATTTAGGTCATATTGCGTGTAATATTATGATGTGTATGTACTCTTTAAGAACCAATAAAAATAATAATGATGATAGACCTTTTAAAGGCGGTAATCAGTGAAAAAGGTTTATGTTGTAACTATTTCAGAACACTACGAAACTAGTTTATATGGCGTATATGATACGGAAGACAAGGCTATTGAGGTAGTTAAAAAATTATATGAAGAAAAGCAATGGTATTTCAATGGGGCTAGTTATATGGAAATGGAGGTTATAAGTGAAAGCAATACTTGAATTTGATTTAGATGAACCCTTTGAGTTGAGTAAATTTAAACGTGCTATGAGCGCAACTGAGGCTTATTTAATAATATCTGGTATGCAGGATTATTTTAGACATCAATGTAAATACATAGATTTATCTGAGTCTGATTATAAGGTAATCGAAGAAGTCAGTAATAAATTATATGGTCTTATTGCTGAATATAATATTAACATGAACGATTTGGATTGAGGTTAATATGAAGGATTACATGATAAACATATTATTTATTTGGTTACTTATATTAATAGCGACTGTATTTGTAGCCATTGAAAGTCGTGCTGGTGAACTTAATAAACTCGATATTTCATACGGTAAATCAATGGGGACCAACCGTGACTTTACATACACTGAAAGAAAGAAGGGTGATTTAAACTTACATTTTAATTACAGCATTCTAAATAGAATTGATTTAGACACGAACATTCTATCTAAGTTTACTGCATCACAATTCAGGTACATTGAATTAGCACCTCAATTAAACCTTAAGATTAATGGTCAATTCAAGTTATTTATAAATCACCGATCGGGTCATGCCTTAGACACACAATATGTAACAAAGTACCCCAATGAGAACTCAGTGGGTGTAAATTTTACGTTATATGAAAAATAATTTCTAGTTTGCTGCAAAACTGGAATAATTTCCACCTAAATCGCCTTAAGAGCCTCGGGAATCCGGGGCTTTTTTATTTTCGATACCAAAAAGTAGTTATAATCCATCTTTATATGTAGATAAAAATATCAAAAAGTGACATTTTAGGTCACATTGTCACCAGTTAAGCACATTGACACCTGATTTTTGTTAAAATTGATCCCGGTTTGCTACCGGGTGCCTAAAATTACACCAGGCGATTAAATTATAATCATTCGGTTTGGTGTAAGTACTTGATATTACGTAGTACAGCCGTTGGCATGATCTTAGCATTATGATTAAGTAAGAAACTTAACGAGGAGATTAATATGAAAGTAACAGACGCACAAGTTAGTGAACTAAATAGGAGAGTTGGTTGTGTTGTATATGACAGGGAACCTGAGACTAGCGAATTAATTGCGATTGTTGCAAGTAAGGAATATATTGTGACACATTTTATAGATGATTTAATTAAAAATAAAAAACTAACCCCCAAGAGCAATAAATATCGCTAAGGAAATTTTATCATGAACAACATATTACATTTCCCGACTACTAAAAATGATATGTGGGTGTTAGATGAAATTCATAGAATCGAGAATACACCTAACGGAAGTAGTTACCATATATATAAAGCATATAGTGTAGATGATTACGAAAAAATGATTACGGTTGCGAGTAACTTATTAGGTGATCACTTCATTATTTATGTGAGCGAGTACGCTCTCGTTAGATACAAGCCGGCAAACGTAACACTGAAATTATTATGCGGCTCTTAATTTTTTATTATGGTTTAACGTTTTTAATATTATATTGGTTATTAAGTACTACAAACTAAGGAGGTATTTATGTTTAAAGTTAAACTGTATAATATTGAAGATAGAAAAGAATACTATAAAAAACAATTAGATTTACTTAAAGAATTGGATTACGTTACAGTAATGCTTACTGATTTTAAAGGTAATAAAACTAATGCAATGAGCTTGAATAGTGATTCTGTAGCTGTTCTCATTGAGTTTTTACAGCAATTTAAAGATAAGAATAAATTATAAAGGAGTTATTATGCAATACACAACAAAAGAATTACAAACTATTTTAGTTAACCATAAAAAATGGCTAGAGGGTAGCGAGGGTATTAAAGCAAACTTGTCTGGAGCAGACTTGTCTGGAGCAAACTTGTCTGGAGCATACTTGTCTAGAGCATACTTGTTTAGAGCAAACTTGTCTGGAGCAAACTTGTCTGGAGCAGACTTGTCTGGAGCAGACTTGTCTGGAGCAAACTTGTCTGGAGCATACTTGTCTGGAGCAAACTTGTCTGGAGCAAACTTGTCTAGAGCATACTTGTCTGGAGCAGACTTGTCTGGAGCAAACTTGTCTAGAGCAAACTTGTCTGGAGCAAACTTGTCTAGAGCATACTTGTTTAGAGCAAACTTGTCTGGAGCAA
>JALNYV010000017.1 GCA_023229785.1 Candidatus Dojkabacteria bacterium
TCCCCGACCGAAGCCCAGACCGAAGCCCCGACCGAAGCCCTGACCGAAGCCCACTTTTTTAATAATTTAATATCTGCTTTAGTAACTTCTAAGGTTTGAATATCCTTAAACGGATGAATAATGGGCTTAATTCTTAACTCTGGCACAATCGTGGTAAAGTCTAAATTATCGCAAAAGTCTTTAATCTGTTTAGAATCATCCTTAGCCCCCAAATGGTCAATCTCAATCTTTTTAGTCCAGACATCATACTCGTATTTGTTTAATTTATCCTCATCTAAACCTTTGTGTCCAAAGTAGTCTGCAATTGAGGTATGGGAATCGGTTGACTCATAACTAGCACCATTAACCTTTTTCTTTGCGATAATCTGCTTACGAATCTTTGCATCAAAGTAAAGTGGTTTTCCGTCCCCCGTTGATACTAAACTCATAAACTTACACATTTATTGCTCCTTTCTTATCCATTTATTTGTTCCTCCAATTTTATACCAACCCCAACTAATCTATGCTTATATTTCTAATCCTGATATTTATCGGATTTATTCTTTTCCAATAATTTTTCTTATTGCTTTTAATAATGCTACAAACTTACCTTTTTTAATCCAGAAACTACAACCGTTATTATACTTAGGTAAGGCTTCCATAACAATACAGGGAAACTTTATACAACGATTGCACTTTTTAGCTATCATTCTGTTTCCTTTCCAGCAGTTTTTTCCATATGTAATCCTGCACTTTTATCTCTATTCCAATTATAAGAATATTTTTGTGGTTTAGTACCTAATTTAATTATCATATCTTGAGCTAAGGGTTGTTTTATAGAACGATAAAAAGACGTATTACTTATTCCCAGCTTACTTTTAATCTCATCAACTAATAAACCTTCTTTAAATTCTTCTTTTTTAAGCAAATCTACCAATACTAATTCTTTGGTAGGCTCTTTGTCAACCTTTTCAAAGTAAAGAGGTTCTGGCTCGATTAATCTTAACTCGCACGCTTCTATAATATCTCCACTTCTTTGAGTATTACATGATAAGGTTCTTAACTTAGTTTTCTGGTCAAAAAGGAATAAGAGTATATGGTCAGCCCAGGCTTTAAGAAACTTACTACCAAACAACGCTTCATCACCCTCTTCTATCACATTACCTTTATAATTAAGTCTGGTTTTGTGAGTATGGTGTACCAGAATAATCGCACAGTTCAGGGTATCTTTAAAGGTTCTAAGGTTACCAAGAAAAGCCCTTACATCTTCATCTTCATTAAGACTACCAGTAAAAGCAAAGTAAATAGGGTCAATAATAACAATATCAGGCTTGATTAACTCCTGTCCTGCAACTTTACCTTTAGGATTAAGGCTTTTTAAAATATCCAAAGCTAAACCGTCAGTAAAACCTTTATCTTCTAAGTTTAGAGGAGCAGAGAATCTTAGGTGAAAGTTATCAGGGTTGATATCCAAAGTTTTAATCATGCGCTTCATTCGGTCTTGGCTATCTGCTATTTCACCTTCTAGCTGGATATAAACTACTTTTAAGGGCTTAGGGACATTGTAGAGATCAAGAAAAGGGTGGCAAGAGGTAAGGGAGCATAAAAGCTGGAATACAAAGAGGCTCTTACCGCTCTTTTCGTTGCCGACTAGGATAACGCTGTCATTCTTACGGCAGATATTTTCTATTAACCAATCACGCTTAGGAAACTCTGCTGTTAGAAATTCACTACCTATATAGTTTTTAAAGTGGGACATTAGTTACCTCATTTAATTTTTTTAATACCATTCCATAATTATTAATCCTGTCTTGAATATTAATACCTGATTTTCTAATAAGTTTATTTCTTTTAAACCCGCTATAATCTACCTGATGTTGCCACCTGTTAAACTTCCAAGTAATAGTAGTTATATCTGGGTGTTGGTCTACTAAAGACTTAGCCATTTTATAACGTCCATCTTCTTCTTTATTCCCCTGATTAGTTCCTGCATATAACTCATCTGTATTCCCACCTTTCATTGTCATAGTTTGTTGTTTTAAACAAAGAAAGGCATTAAATAATATAGTGCAATGCCCATCTTTTAAAACTCTTATTGATAAATCAGTATCTTCATTATACCTACCTCTCCAACGATAAGGTATATCATTTCTAATTAAAATACAAGAATAAATACGGGTATTAATATAGAATGGTGGCATCTTAGATTTATCAGGACTAAACATATAATAATTCATACCAGATATTCCTACATTATCATATCTATCTGTAAAATCTTCACAACATCTAAAAATAGTTCCATCACTAACAGGTATTCTAATATTCTCATTATTTCTTATAAAATGGCTAATATTATCATCTAATATCCAGTGTTTTTTAGCACCAATAGATATAGAATGTTCCCATACCCAATTACGAGCTGGAATAGAACCTTGACCTAGATTACTAAAAGGTAATTGTAATATTTTATCAGGATTAATAACTGCAGAGTATTGATTATATTCTTGTGGCTCTATTACTATTTTATAAGGAACATTCATTTTCTCTAAAGCCTTAGAAGTTAATCTTGTATCTGCTCTACCTTTAGAGATAATATAAACTGGGTATTTAGGATTAACATTTTCTTTATTTACTTCATTAATCCATATCTTATCAAAAGCTTGCATTATTTCTTTCTTAGGAAACCAAATAGATAAAGTTTTATCTGTAATATTCTGATTAACTAATTTAGTAAAAACTTCTATATTATCTAATTTAAGATATTTAGTTTCATAAGTTATTCCACTTATCTTTATTAAATTAGAAAAATCCTTTAAGTCTTGGCTATTCTTAAAATGAACTTTTATTATTCTACCTCTGATTAAATAACCTTTACTATCGAAATAATCCTTAAATTCAATCTCTATTGAATTCCAAGGCATTAAATCTTCCTTAATAAACTCCGGCATATCTTTCCACTCTTGGTATTGGATTACGAAGTCGTCTAAGTTACCAAACAAGGAATCGTTATCCATTAATTTTACCTAGTTTTTTAAGAAGTTTAATAATCCTTCTTTTCTGTTGCTGAATCTTTCTATTATGTTTCTTTATTTCTTCCATTTTCTTAATCCTCTAATATTTAATATTTGTAAAGATATTGCTAATAAAACTAAATAATACTGCCCTGTAGCAAATCCGATATATCCCCAAATACACTGATTAACCATTGATAGATACCAAATACAAATATGCTTATCACCGGTCTTATACACAGAAACTATTGTTATTATTGAAGCTATGTAACCTAACACCTTAATCATTTCTTTATCATCCTATCTCTACCAATCGCCAAATACGCCTCAGTAATAAACCTGCTCATCTCCTCACGATTATTAAAGCAGAAAAACGGAACTCTATGCCTAACTGTAATTGTAAAGAGTTGTTGCAGAATCTCATCCCCTGACCTCTGGCTATGCTCAATTCCCTTCAAAACCTTTGTAATAGAAGCCTCAATAAGAATAACTAATAGTACATTACTCTCTTTGGCTCTTAAAATCTCTTTCCTGAACCTCTTATATCCCTTACTTAATGAACCTATACAATCTTCTAGGCTCTTTCGCTCAAATATTACTGGTGGTCTATATCCATCAGTATATTCAACTTGATAATCACCTACATCTAACTTTTCTCTTTTAACCTGAGAAATATATGGATGTGAAAACTCCAAAACTTTCTGTTCTCTTGTATCGGCTATAATTTTAATATTATTTCCCTTCTTCAATGCGATAGGGAGAAACGCCAGGTTACTTTTAGAAAGGTGCTGCTCCGCTTGCATTACCATCATTAGCTGAACTGCCTTGACCTTTAATCGTATGAAACTGGATTGCCTCATCTTTTCCATCAGGCGTCCAACCCCAAGCTCTAACGGATATAACAGTTTCAATTACTAATTCTAAAACTGAATCTAATTCCTCTCGGCTCTTAAATTCAAATCCGAGTGTAAACAAGACATCTGCCATTTTCTGTGCGTCTGACTTACCTTTCTTGTCAGTTTTCTGACTTCCTAAATAAAATCTTTTCCATAATCTTCTATTTAAGAACTCGCCCTCATCAATAATTTGTATCTCATACCTGGCTACCTTTGTTCCTTTTAACTCCTCAATCTCTCCTTCATAATCCTCAATTCTAAAGAAGTTAAATCGGCAGTTAAAAGTTCCTTTAATAATCCCAAAACTATCATCTTTAACTTTTTCAGGCGTGTAATCTTTAACCTGTCCGAACCAATCTCCTCCGTTTACATCGATACTATTTTCCATTTTTTAATTCCTCCTTTGTATTGGTAAAATACTTAGCTAATACATTATAATCTAGCGGAATTGTATCTGGTAACTTTCCGCATCTGTTACCCGCCTCCCAATAAAGCGAAGGTCTACATCTAATCATCCTCCTTTCATTACCATCTTTATCCATTTCACTATCTACAAAAAGAATAAGGTCGGCTATATTAAGGAAAGTCGCCCTATTCTTACCACTTACGGAAATGGTGAATCGATTATATTTTTTTACCTTTGTTTCTATTTCTTCCATATCACAATGGCTAACTAATATTAGCCCGTATGGTAACATAGATAACTTAGCTAATGCTCTTTGGATTTCTACTGTCACGAAATTCCATCCCTTTCCGTGCGGGAGGTCCGCCGGATGATTTATATCATGGCTTCTACAAATAAAGTCAGAGCAAAAAACCACAAGATTATCAATCGTGTCAATCACGATAGTCTTGTATTTATGCTGACCTTTTGCTATTTCAGCACACGCCTCTAAAAACTTCTCCCAAGAGTTGATACTAACCTTACAAACTTCTAACTGGTTAAGCCCACTCTCTGTCGCAAGAAATAAAGGACTATCAAACTGTGAACACAAAGTTGACTTACCAATCTTTGCTCTGCCATATAGCAGTATTACTTGCTTTGATAACTCCTGTATTACTGGACTTTTGCTAACTGGTAGTTCCATTTTCCACCTCCTGCATAATTTCTATGGTTTTTCCTTCCATAGTCAAACACTTATTTTTAAACGCACAATATCCACACTCCTTACCGCCGTAAGCACGTGGTAATGGTGGCGGTAACTTATCTTGTTTCCAATACCCTCTTAATATCTCTAATTCTTCTTCAACTAATTCTTTAAAATCTTTTGTTTCTATTACAAACTCTTTACTATCTAATGCGTCTTTTTCTATAAATATAAGCCGAGCTTGGGGCTTATTAAGGTATAGCGCATAAGTGCAAACCTGCAAGCAATTCTGAAACTTGCCCTCTTTAACATCAAAATCTTTTTTCTTAAATAACTTAAACTCATAACTACGGCAACTCTTAATATCTATAACTTCATTCTCTAATACTATATCGGCATAGCCTACCAAATCATCTCCGCTTAAAACAATTACCTCACGCTGGGCGTTAGAAAAGAAAGATTGAGCATATGAATGAATGATATTACCTACTTTAAACCGTCTTAGAGCACCAACATCTACCGGATTACTTTTAGGCTCATTCTTGCGGTTCCAGAATTGGTATCTGTAACATCTACCGAAAGAGGATGGCGAGAACTTACCACTTCTTACCTTTTTTGACTTTAACTCTTCTTCCTTAATTAAAGCATCATCAATCAGCTGTTGAATACTCATAGATTTTCACCAATAACAATCAACTCTTCTCTTATATTACTTAATTCCCTAACCGTTGATTCCTGTACCTTATTCATAGCTTGTAAGCTCTTATTTATTTCATTTAAGATATTAACTAACTCTTTTATCTGTTCTTCCATTATACTCTCCTAAAAATGGTAGGGGCTATCTAGGGAACCAGCAAGGCTCATTTTGCTAGTTATTAACGGATAACCTAAACAGCCCACTACAAAAAAAGCAGGAAAGGTTTTTTCCCTCCCTGCTAATATTTTTAATGTCTGAGCCATTTGTTTATTCATCTACTACTCCGTTTTAGTTTTTAGTATTAGTTTTAAATATACCACAAATCCTAAATTTGTCCAGCATTATTGTGGATTTCTTTTCTGCGTTCTCTGTCCTGTAAAATTGTTGATAAATGGAATATTAAACTATCAGCTACTTCTTCATTAATATATACAGAAACTGACCAACTACTTGCCTGAAAACTAATATCTTCACCTGCAAACCTTATCGCAATATTCTTATCCTTTTCATAAGGAACTTCATCAACCGAACTTTTCATTTTAGATTTCTCCTTTTTCTTTTAAATAATCAAAACACTCTCGGCAGTAGTGTTGTCCGTCATCATTGATTATATCATCTGCAGTAAATTGTTCTCCGCAGAATTGACAAACAAACATTGGTTCATCGTAAGGAGCTGACATTATTTACCTCGCTTTCTGCTAATATCCGAAATGGTAATAATAATTTATATCCACAACCTTTATTAACACAAAATTCTAATCTTTCTTGCCGGTTATCCGTTTTTCGCATATAACATCTTCTTATTAATGAATGTTCCCTACAAGCTGGACACCACCCTAACCTTTGAGCCTTTCCTTGAGCCATTTGAGCCTCCTTTTTTAATTACTTAACCGTTAACCTCTTTAGCACTTCATAATTTGACTTATCAGGAACTACCTTATTAAGCGGATTACCCCATCTCCAAATACTCATAGAGGTTTTATCTAACATAACAGCTAGCTTTTCATTAGAATATCCCTTAGCTTTTAACTCTGCCATAACCTTTACTACCTCTGCTTTTGGTATCTTATTCAACTAAATTACCTCCTTATATATATGAACTTCAATTAAATCTAAATCACTAAATGTAGATATTAACTCTAACAGCTTATGAATATTATCTAACTTAACTTCAATTTTCTCAACTCTACTATTTTCTTTAAATGTTGCTTTTCCTATAAACATTTTTCCTCCTTTCAGTAAAAACCAGCTTCGCTAAAACCAAAAACAAAACCAGTAATTAAAAAACAAAACTCTACTTTATAATTCCCTTTTTCTTCAATACCTTAATTATCAACAAGTCAACTCCTAAAGCTATCAGAGTTAGAATTACTAATCCGGCTATGGCTAATCTAAGTACCCAGGTTAAGATTTCTGGTAGTAATTGGTGCATTATAACCTCCCTTTAGTTAATCCCCTTTGGGATATCCCCTTAAAAGTACTGTAATTCGCTGTTTTAAGTACCAAGGCTGCTATAATATGGGTAAAGAGTAGTATTCTACTAGATAGCTTCATTTTATCCCCCTTTTTAGTGTTGCGGTTAGTCTTTAGCTTAAATAATATGGTACAGCTTTAATCTTGTTTATTGCCCCATAAATATCATTCCAAGTAGTTTTTCTATTCTTTTGAACAAAGTAGTTTTTTCGCCATTGTAATATGTTGTCTTTAAAATCAAGCTTCCTTATAACGCTTTCCTTAACTAAAATCACGCCTTCAAGTTTACCTAAAGTATATAACAGAATGTTACTCTTGTCCAGCTTTATTTTGACTATTTTGCTACATAATGTTAGTTTCTAAAACCCTACTTTTCCCCCCTTTTTAATCATTACCATTTTTTACTACCAAACCAAAACCCTTTTTGGTACACTACACAAAAACAAAACCAAAACCAAACCAAAAACATCTGTGCCAAATTGATGTGTACCACACCCTATATAAATATAGTATCGTTTGGTACACATTTTGGCACACATGATTTCAGCTGTTTTTTAGTCTTAAATAGTGTGTACCAAATATCTGTACCAACCTACTTTAGAGCTTGGCACAGATGGTAAATTAGGGTATAGTATTATCTATACCGGTATAAAGATAACGCAGCCTTGAAGCTATTAGGCACTACATTTTGTTATACACCTCACCCAAACTCTGCTTTTACTAGGTTTCTAACTTATTTCAACTATTTTTAAAAAAGGGGGTTAACAAACTCAACAATATATGTTATACTTAATTAGGGATAGAATTTAAGACACTATGGGAGAGCAAAGACAAAACATATATTATAATATACCAGTAGGCTTTTAGCTTCTCCCAGTGTCTTTTTATAACTCAAAAAATGAGCATACTTTTCTTACTGATAAAAGCTTTACGACTTTATGAAACATACTACGACTTTCCTGTAGTATTTATTCTTATAGATTTAGACACAATCGCCTTATTTACCATACTCCGATGGTGGAAGTTATGGAAGTAACCTGGGATAAGGAACTTCTAAGACTTGCCCAAGAAATCATGATTAAAGGTGGTGAGCTTAGGTTTGTAGTAATAAGACGTAACAACGAAAGAATACCGGAGATTTACAGCTATCCGGAGAACAAAACTAGATGTAGTACAGAAACTTTAGTAGACTAACGCTGAGATTACTAAGGCGAGATTGATTGGAAAGTAAATTTAACTTTCTGTCATACCTCGCCTTTTTTGTTATTATGAATGAAATCCAAGTTTCCTTAAAAATTGATGATTTAGATACTAATCGGCACTACGAATCTGGTTTTTTGTTTAAAGACCTAAAAGAATTCGATAACCTATTCGAAACACTAAGGTTAAGTATTAAAAGTACGATTGAATTAAACACTAAAAAACTAAGTGTGTAAAACACATGGAAAATAATCTAAAAAACACAGTAAAAAAAGATACAAAATGGAAAAAGGGAGTATCGGGTAATCCTAACGGACGACCTACAATTGCTGAAATTGATAAATTAAGACAAGCGATAGAGTTTGGTGAAAAGAAATACGGAGTGGATATATTTAGGCACGCAGTTGAGAGAGCGTTTAAGAATGATGTAGTGCTAATTGCTTTACTAAAAAAGATTATACCGGATATTGTAAAAGGCGAAGGTTTTGAAACTAACGTGTACAATATATTCAACAACATAAAAGAGATGGTTGAGAATGCAAGCAGACCAATTCCAACAAATAGAATTACAGAAGCAGAGACAGTGCCTCCTAAACTGGAAGCAAAGTCCTGAACTATTTCACAACTCGCTCTTTGACAATCGACTTTGGGGCAAGCAACTAGAGATATTTAATGCGGTTAGAGATTATCCTTTTGTAGCAGTGAGGTCAGGTAATACGATTGGCAAGTCAAGAATCACCGCAGAGATTGCTCTATGGTATTTAATCACTCATTATCCAAGTAAAGTTATTACCACGGCGCCTACATTTACCCAGGTAGAAAACATCATCTGGAAAGAAATAGCGACGCTGTACAATAAAGCTAAAGTACCTATCGGTGGTAAGTTACTAGACACAGCTTTAGATATGGGACCAGACTGGTTCGCCATGGGAATATCTACTAACGAGGTAAATAGATTTCAAGGTTTCCACTCGCCTAATCTTTTAGTTCTAGTAGATGAGGCGTTAGGTGTTGACCCGATCATCTGGGAGGCAATTGTAGGCTTACATCCCGATAGAGTATTAGCCATAGGTAACCCGTTAGAAGCCAGTGGTAAGTTTTGGGATTGTTTCAATAGCACTCTTTGGCATAAGATAGGAGTTAGTTGTCAGGAATGCGTAACCTGGCAGAATAAGAACGGAAGTATTCCTGGCTTAGTTACACAGCAGTGGATAGACGAGCGCTGTGATGAGTGGGGAGATAAGTCAGCACTTTATCAAGGGCGTGTATTAGGAGAGTTTCCGACAGAAGGAACTGATTTACTTATCCAACCTAAGTGGGTTGATGAAGCTCGCAAGAGAGATTTAACACAAGAAGATGACGAGTTTAGGATTGTAGCGTCAGATGTAGCAACAAAACATGGTGGTAACAAAACTACAGTCCTTTACCGATACGGACATGATATTCAAGAGCTAGATTCTTTTCAAGGGCTTAACGCAGTGATGACCGCACAGAAGATTAAGCACAAGTATGAAATGAAACAAGCTGATTCAATCGTAATAGATTCTGATGGCTTTGGTGAAGGAGTATCAGATATCTTAATCAATCAGCGTATCGGAGTTCAAGAGTTCCACGGTGGTTACGGAGCTAAGGCAATAGATTCAAATAAATTTAAGAACTTAAGAACGCAGTTTTATTGGTTAGTAGCTAAGAAGTTTGAAAAGGGTATGTACTCACTAAAGAAGTTACCGCAGAAAGAATATGATTTACTCAAGATGCAACTATGCTGTATCAAAGCGAAATCACCAGACGCTCTAGGGCGTTTTCAAATAGAAACTAAGGATGATTTGATGGCTAGAGGTATAGCCAGTCCAGATAGTGCGGATTCATTAGTAATGTCAGAATACGGATATTTTATTGGTAGGATGGGCGAGATAAAACCTTTCTCGTACCGCTAGGTGAAAGAAATGTTTGGAATTATTATAATCATCGCTGTAGTTTATATTCTGTTTTTAATTCCGACTTACGGGAGCTATCACGGTGAGTAAATTAATAGTTTTATTATGGATAGCTTTTGGTATTATTGGTATTTATAACATAGTTTTTGGTATCGGTAATTTAATATTTAATATTATAGCAATATATTGTTCTTATAAATTAATTAGACTATACATACACCCAACCTTAAAAGGAGGTAAGTAATGAGTATTATATCAATTAAAAAAAGAATTGAATGTATTCAGAAAGAAGTAGTAAAGTTTTTATGCGAATCAAATAAAGATAGAAATTATGATAAGAATTTACTTACCATTTCAGTTATGTTATCTTTATTATCTTATGACTTAAAAAAGGAGGAAGACAAAAAATGTCTCAAATAATTCCATTCGGAGAAAGAATCTTAGTAAAGCGTAAGACTATCGGAGCAAAGGCTGGGAATATTATATTACCCGAAAACGTAGCTGAGAGAGCGACTGACTTAGCAGTAGTTAAGTTTGTACCAGAAGCTTCGTTAGCTGATGAGAAGATACTTAGTAACGCTCCGGTGATTATATCTTCGTTAGTTAATAAATCTTCTGAGGGAGATTCAGAAGCGTTGATAGCATTGCTTAGACTTGGCGAGTTCTGTAAGTTAAGAAGTATTAAGGTCGGCGATGAGGTTATGATTTCTCGCTATGTCGGCGTTGAGTTTCATGAGTCAGGTTCTAATGAACAATTGACATTAGTTAATATGAGCGATATTATCGGATTAATAGTTAAATGAAACATACTTGTCTGTGCCATAAAGAACTAGAAATAATTAAGGAATTAGATATTAAGACAAAATTAATAAAGCTTCACCCTAAGGATTCTAAAGTTAAAATAGGTTCTCGATTAGAGTTTTTAAAGAAAGGAATTAAACGTGGAAGAAATAAAACCTGAAAATCAGGAAGATAAGTTGATACTTGAAGTCAAGCTAACGGCTGATAAACAAATAGCCTATCAGATTCACGGAGGACATGTACCTACACTTTGTTATGTACTAAAGCTTTTAGAAATAGAGATAGATAAAATGATTATAGATAATAAGCTAAGAAGTCTGCAAGGAAAACCAAACGGGATAATCATACCCAAGAAACACGGAATAGTAGATTTCATAAGAGGAAAGAATAGTTAATATGCCTACGCCATTCGAAGATAGCTTAAGCGGTCAAGTTCCAGAGATTCCTAACGAAGAGATTAAGCAAGACTTAGAACAAGGAATTGAGAAAGACTATTCTGCGGCTATGCAGAAAGTTAGGGCTAAGAACCAGAAGAAACTTCTCAAGTTAAGCTTTCTGGAAAAGGAACGAATAGCTAAGCACATTAAATACCTATACACTCAAATTCAAGCTAAGCACCAAGAGAGATGTAGTGATATAGACGAGTTTGATAGGGTCTATCGTATAGAACCTATCGCATTATCTGGCGCAGATGATGATACGCCAAGATATGCTACTGACTTGACTACGGTTACGCTTGAAGTAGTTCACGCCAATGTAATGAACGTGTTCTTTACTCCTTCCAAGATTATGCGAGTATTACCTACCGAAGAGGGAGATGTTAAGAAAGTTAATAAGATTGATATCTTTGGTAACTGGTCTTTAAAAAACGAACTTGAGATATTTGAGAACTGCGATAGGATGTTCCACGCTTCAGCCAAGAATGGCGAAGCTCCCTATATGGTTTACTGGGCTAAAGAATATGGCTCTGAAGTAGTTATCGAAACCATCCCAGACCCACTTAATCCTTCTCAACCCCTACTTGATGAAGATGGCGAGCCAATGACTCAAGAACGGGATGTAGTAAAGATGTTATACAACGGTCCGAAGTTAGAAGTATTCTCCCGTAAAGATTACCTAAGACCTCTTAACGCTACTGCTGATAGATTACCTGATTGGGAAGGGCGTATCGTTCGATTAAGCGCCGATAGAGTTAAGCGTAATGAAGACGAAGGTAAGTATTACGAAGGAACTTTTGAGGAGATTGGTGGCTGGGGTAATACTGAAGAATCTAATGACGCTAATAACAAGACAGATAAAGACGGTGCCGCCACTCCGTTAGGTAAGAGTGAGAAACTATTTATAGAGTTTTATGGCAGGTTAAGAGTAGAGCAAGTTAAGAATGATGACAACGAAGAAGAATCTTATGAAGAGTTAGAGGATGAGTTAATAGGCTTAATCGAAGTAAGTTCTGAAACTCTTTGTTATTTAAAGAAAAATAGATTTCCTTTGAAAGAACGCCCGATAGGTTTAGACGGATTCATTCCAGATGATGAGGGGCGTATAGATAGTATCGGTGTAGTAGAGTTTATGGAAGGTATGCAGAAGTGTTATGATGGACTTTATAATCAGTATGTCTTTGGTGTAGTCCAAGCTAACAATCCTTCTGGTTTCTTTACTCCTACCGGCAACATGAAAGACGAAACTATAAAGATTAAAGCTGGTTATCTTTATCCTTCTTCTGACCCTGGCTCAGTTAATATGATGAAGATTAGTCCTCCAGATAATTCTCTACCCAACTTAATGGAGGAGGTTAGAAATCAAGCCCAGTTATTATTCGGTATCAGTGACTATGCCGCTGGTGTAGAAAGTAAGATTGACCCGTCAGCTCCTGCAAGAAAAGCAGAGTTAGTTGTAGCACAAGGCAGTACAAGATTAAACTTGGTAATTAGACGCAAGAACAAAACTCTTAAGGATATCTTTCGCAGATGGTTCTTACTATACCAAGCCAATATGCCTAAGAACAAGTTTATGAGAATAGCCGGAGATACTTCCGAAAGCCCGTGGAAGTTTGAGAGTATCAAGTTAAGCGACTTTGCTTTAAAATCTATACCTGACTTCGAGCTTACTGGTAATGTACTAAACTCCAACAAATCTCTTGAAGCACAAAAGGCAATGGGTATCTATCAACAACTATTTGCCAATCCATTCTTCTCTCCACAATCTCAACAGGGATTGAAAGCTCTACATGGATTAACAAAGTGGTTTATAGATAAAATGGATGATGTAGGTTTAGTCAACTTCTTACCTCCGATTGGTCCAGAGAGTATTAATACTCCGGAAGAAGAAAACGCAAGGTTCTTACAAGGCGATCAGTTAGCTCCAGTAATGGGACAAGACCATGTTAAGCATATTAAGGTTCACGCACAGATGCTTGCTGACCAGTCATTACCTAAAGAGATTATAGAATATCTTAAAAAACATATTCAAGAAACTTTGGTAATGTTGAAACAACAGGTAACATTTCAGATAGCATCAACAATGGCTAATCAAGTGCCTTTAAACCAAGCAGGGCAAGTAAATCAAGGAGGTAATCCAAATGCTGGACCCCAAGGAACTAACCCAACTGGAGGACTTGTTCAACCATCCGGGATGGGAAATATTCAGTAAAGAATTAGAAACGGTTTATAGTAATTCAGATAGTGTAATACATAACCTTACTCGTAAAGAAGATAGAGAGATTCATATAGGTCGTTGTTCGGTAGTTAAAGACATTTTTGATATGGTAAGAAGATACAAAAAAGAAGCTGACGGAAGAAAGAAGGAGTAGAGATGCCCTGGACTATGGAAGATGTTTCAAAGCATAAATCTGGATTAACTCCAGAGCAATCTAAGAAGTGGGTTAAGATAGCTAATGGTTTTTTGAAGGGCTGTATGAAAGATACTAAGGATATGAAAAAGTGTGAAATCTCAGCAATCAAAATAGCCAACGAACAATGTACCAAAACCAAGAGGATGATGTGAACGAATCTACTAAGTTTTATTTAGAAACTATCCAGAGAGAATTAGAAAGACTAGAGCAGGGCAAGTTTACGGGGAATGTAGAGTTCCAATGTAATTTTAAAGATGGTTCAATTGCAAATCTTAATGTTACTTTAAGACGAAGTATAAAAAGAATAGAATAATAATTTAATTTAAGGTAGCTTAAATCATAAGCCCTCTGATTTCAGAAATGAAGTTGGAGGGTTTTTTAACTGGAACTTAAAACTAAGGAGGTGATACAGGTGAGCGAAGTAGAGAAGAAAGTGGAAAAGAAGGTAGAGAAGAAAGAAGTTAAAAAAGTTCAGGTACTTGTTGCGCAGAGAAAAGTGGAACAATATCTTAAAGAAGGATGGAAAGAAGTGGATATAAAAGTGTTGAAGGACAAAAATCTTAAAGACAACTTAATTAGAAATCAAGACATGATCTTGATGGAAAGGTAAAATGGCAAACGACGCAATCTTTACGAAAGAAGCGGAAGAAAAGGATAATGTGAGGTTTAAGGAATTAAAAGAAAAGAAACAGGAAGAATTAACTCCTGAGGAGAAAACAGAGTTAGGTGATTTAAAAGATAGGCATAGCACCAGGGTTCAGAAAAGAATTGATACGATTACAGCACAGAAGAGAGAAGCCGAAGAAGAAGCTGAAAGACTTAGAAAAGAGAATGAGGAGTTAAGAAACAAAACAGCTAAGAAAGAAGAAGATGTACCAGAAAGCGTTAAGGGTGAGTTAGTAGAGATTGCTGGTAAGAAATACTTTACTGATAAGGCATTAATAGCACAGATTAAAACAGGCGAGTTAACCGAAGATGAAGCTTATCAGTACCAGCGTAAAAGAGATAAAGAAGAGGTTAAGTGGGAGTTAAGGCAGGAACAAGCACAGGAAGAAAGAAAGGTTAGTGAACAAAAAACTAGACAAGAGGATATGGATAATGTACTTAAAACTTATCCACAGTTTAGTAAGAAACATCCTGACTTTAACGATACTGACCCTTTATATAAACTAGCAAACGAGATTTATGTAGAAGGATATATTGCTAATCCAAAAGGTTTAAGTCTTGCTATCAAACGAGCTAAAGAAATCTTAAGGATTACAGATGAGAAAATAGACAGAAGCGATGACCATAGTGTTGATGGTTCAGAAGCTCCTGAAAGGAATAGTGGTAGTAAAAAAGAAGTTACACTGTCTGAGCAGGAAAAAGAATCAGCAGTGAGGATGTACACACGGGGAGATGTAATTAACCCGAAAACAGGAAGAGCTTATACAGAAAACGAGGCGGTAGCAAAAGCCTTAGAAGCTAAAAAAAGAAGGAGAGCATAATGGTTAAAAAATCTCAAAAAGAGAACGTAGAGGTAAAACAAGAAGCCCCTCTGGTTGTCAATCCAACCGAGAAAGTTCTTGAGAAAGAAAACGTGCAAACGGAAGAGTATAACATAGAAATAATCAGGGATTATTACGGAAATGTAGACCCGTTCTATCTTTCCAAGAAAGACCCTAATTATCATTACAGGTTTTTAAGAGATGAACATAAGAACATCACGCTTAAAACTGGAAATCTTTTATTCCAGAAAGGCGGATGGCAGATAGTTCCAAAGGAACACCTCTTTAAACTTGGTTTTAAAGCCAGTGAATTATCACCTGATGGGTTAATGCGAAGAGGTGACCAAATCTTAGCCTTCATGCCGCAAGCTTTATACTTAGAAAAAATTAAGTATAAGAAAGAGCAAGCGGATTATCCAATGAAGATTATGGATAAAAGACTAAAGAACGGCGACTCTTCAATCGGTGGTATTCACGATTCAATGAAGGGAATACAAACACAAAAAGAGTTAGGTTTATAATTAAGGAGGTTTAAGAATGGCGAATATTGATAATCCGGGATTTCGCCCTGCTGATAGAAAACCGAGTGAAGAATTAATGTTTGATGTCTATGCCTCAAACGCCACTGCTATTTATGTTGGTGACGTTGTAGATGTAGCTTCAACTGGTGGGGTCACTCCTTCTTCTGGTGGCGGGACAAATCCAGAATACGCTGTTGGTGTAGTAGTTGCTTTATATGATGAAAATGGTATTCCTGTAGGCGCTCCTGGTTCTGCGGTTGCGACTAAATATCTTACAGCTACCACAGCTGGTAAGGCATTAGTTGCTTTAGCATTACCTGGTCGCAGGTTTATCGCACAGACACAGACAGGTCAGACTCCTGCTGCGACTGCAGTATTTGCAACAACTGATTTAGTTGCAGGTTCTGGTACTACAGCTACCGCAAAGTCAGGTCATGAATTGACTTATTCTGACTTGAACACTGGTGGTCAGTTATTAATTCTGGGATTAGTTGCATCCCCAGATAATACATACGCAGCTCATGCTGACTTGTATGTATGTTTCAATGAATGCATTTTTGGTTGTAACGGTAAAGCAGCTGGAGTATAACTATTTAAGGAGGAATTAAGAGATGCCTATAACAAGTGCTCAAATAGTTGATACTCTTGATGCCAACCTTAATTCAATGTATCAGGATGGATTAGAGGGTTGGGGTAACGAGTATCAAAAAGTATTTAATGTATTAAACTCCACGAAGCAGACTGAACAGGATTCATACGAGTCTGGTTTTGGAGCGATGCCGGAGAAGCCGGAAGGAGTAGCAGCAACCTATGATACCATTTATCCAGGTATCAAGGAAACCTATACGCATAAAACTTATGCATTAGGTTACGAAATTACTGAAGAAGCAATCGAGGATAATCTTCAGACTCCAGAAACATTTAACAAACTTCCTCAAGCTCTTAGCCGTTCAGGTGAGGAGACAATCGAGTTAACCGCAGCTAATGTATTCAACAATGGTTTTTCAACCAATGGTTTTGATGGAGTTCCTTTATTCTCAGAGAGCCACCCGAAAGTTGGTGGTGGAACCCAGAGCAATAAACCATCTACAGATGCTGACTTATCAATTACTTCTTTAACTGCTGGTTTAACCGCCATCGAGAAGTTCACTGATGAGAGAGGTTTAAAGAAACCTACCAAAGCAGTATTGTTACTCGTTCCTGTTGATTTGTGGAACGTGGCAGAAGAGCTTTTAGAATCAGAGTACAAGCCTTACGTTGCTAACAACGAAGTTAATGCTCTGCAGAAGAAAGACCTTCAGTATTTTGTGTATCACTATTTAACAGACACGGATGCATGGTTCTTACTTGCAGAAAAGTCTGCTCATATGTTGAAGTTCTATTGGAGAGTTAAACCGGGTGCTTTAAGACGTGGAACTGATTTTGATTCTACTAACTTAAAACATCTCGCAAGGATGAGATTCTCAGTAGGATATTCACATCACATGGGAACATACGGTACGTCAGGTGCATAAGGAGGAGTTAATCATGAAAAAGTATTTGGCATTGTTTGTAGTAGTTGCCGTATTACTTATGGTTGACTTCGCTTTCGCTCAGACACCAAGAGATGCGACGAGTTCCGAAGGGAAGTCGTCTTTTACTAATCTTGCTGTAACTGGAAATAACTTAAACGGAGCAACTGCAATTACCCGTCCAGGTACTCCTGGTTATATCGAGATGCTCTCTTCAGCGGGTAACACCTATTATTTATGGATAGATTATAATGGCATATTGAAAGTTTCTTCAGCTGTTATAGTTGGTTTAGGTTCAAGTCCGGCGATAGTAGGTTGGAGTGATGCTTCTGGTACGAATGTTGCAACACAGAAGTAAGTAACCTAAGTATAATCTAGATAGAGGGTAGGGGTTAAAATCCCTGCCCTCATCTAACGGAGAAAATGAGTATATTAATCAGTTTAGCAATAGTCTTAACAATGATAGCTTCAATTATACCACTGAATAATAATCTTCTTTGGTATAATCAGTATCTTGTTTTGTTGTTTTTTACTTATCTTATTCCAGTAGTCTTGTTATGGAAGTTTAATAAGTATCTATCTTTAGTTATTCTAACTTGTGTATTTTCTACATTCTTTACAGCTGCATACTCGCCAAGAGCAATGTTAATTTTAACCCAGTTCGAAGCATTAGCTCTGGTATCTTATATGGTTAGTAAGTTTAATTTTAAGCAACGCAAGAATATTAACATAGCTTTTCTAGGTATATTTATTCTCCAATTAATTATGGTAACAGCACAGTTATTTAATAAAGACCCGTTTTTTAGTTCAATCTATGATTCATTGAAAGATTTTATGGTAGGTTTTATGGGTTCTCCTGACCAGTTAGGTTCGGTTACTGCAATCATTAATCCAATAGTAATGAGTTTTGGTTTCTTATTGATTATCCCAGCCCTATTTATGATAGGAGTTACTAAGTCATCATTTGCATTATTAGCTTGTATAGTTTCGGTGTTGTTCTTAGTTTATTTTAATTACAAAAAGTATTTTAAGAAAATGGTTGTTTTATGTGTTTTACTAGGAGTGTTCTTTTTGATTAGAGTTGACCCTTTAAAATCTGCAGCAGTTAATACTAGAACTTCTGTATGGAAACATGCGATTAGTGCTGTTGTTAAAGGTAAAATTGAGATTAATAAAAATAATGATAAATTTAATGTTGTTACTAATCCTTTATTTGGATATGGATTTGGAAACTTTCTTTTGATATTTCCTTATGTTCCACAGCAACCTCATTTTAATTATATTGATGAGAAATTTACACACGCACATAATGATTTTGTAGAGTTTATATTTGAAACTGGTTTGCTAGGAGCAATAGTTATATTTGCTTTGCTTATCAGTATAATCATTGGATTTATAATTTCAATTAAGAGTTCTGAACTAGTAATTTACTTTGGAAGTTTAATTGCTTACATAGTTAATATGAATGGCAATTTTATATCTCATATCGCAGTAACTGGATTATATCTTGCAATCATATATGGGATGTATGAAGGAGTTAGGAGAGAATTAAATGGGAAGATTACCACCTTGGTATAAATCTCAACTTCGTGAATGTTGTGTATGCGGTTTCTGGTATCCCGAAAGAGATGGGAGAATAACTAAACAAGATAACCGATGGGTGTGCCGATGGGATAAAGACTCTGTTAGAGATAAAGACAGAACTAAAAATATAAATTAACTTAGGAGGAAGTATGAAAAAGATTTTGTTCAGTTTAATATTTGTTTTTGGATTAGTAACATTCGCTCATGCAGTTAACTCTAATGTTTATCAACTTCATACCTGGAGTCCTAGCACTCCGAGAACAGCAACAGAAGTTACTTTTGTAGGGGAATCTAGAGATTTAACTATTATTAATGGAGATACTTCTAATGGCGTATGGGTGGACTTAAAAGGTGTTAATACTACTTGTACCGCTAATACTGCCGGTTGTGCGTTTCTTCCAGCTAGCGGTGAAATAAGTCTATATGGTTTTATTACAGATGGTATCAATTTAATTACCTATAAAACTCAAGCAAGTCCAATAACAGTTATTTGTGTTAATTAATGTACGAAGCAAGGTCAGTAATATTAAAGAAAAAACCACGAATAATATTAAATAAGGATTTTCCAATATTTAATGATATTCAGGTAGGTGAAAAAGGACAATGTATTATCTATGGTTCTATTATATCAGATAGAAAAGATGCTGCCGATGATGGAACTGAATATCTTGTTAAAACAGTGGAGATAGATAAAGTTGAAGCAATCGAGGAAAGAGTTAATAGAAGTAACTCCGGAAGTATATAAGCCGACTTTTGACATTCCTGAGAATTTGAATATGGAAATAGGAACTAAAAAGATAGGTGAAAGAGTAAAGTTGATAGTCAATTATGAAATAGTTGAAAAGACTAAAAGCTATACTATTCTTAGAGTTCATGGATTAACAGTAGTTAAAACTAAAAGAACTTATTAGATATAGGGAGGTTATAAAAATTGTATAACTTTGGCGAATTAAAAAATAAAGTTTCTACTTTAGCACAACGCTCTGATGACTCTGATTATCAAACAAAAATAGGAGTATGGATTCAGTTATCGCATAAATTCTTAGCAGATATTTATGATTATTTCTCAGAACTTCAAGATATCCATAACTTTAGTACAGTTGACGGACAAGAAGATTATCCTCTACCAATTAGATTTGATAAGCCTTTAAGACTTTTTGATTTAACTAATAATAGAAAGATTAATCCTCGTACAGAAGAGGAGTATTTTGAAGAGAATATATCCGCGATATCTAGTGCTGAAGAAAGCGACCCTGATTCTTATAGGATTTATGGAGTATCTGGTTCGGTAACTCCGTTAGCGACTACTGGAGATACAGTTAAAGTTAAGAGTTCATCTTCAAGTGATACTGGAAGTATAAAGGTTAGAATTGAAGGATATATTGATTCAGCTAGGTTAATTTTAGATGATGAGGAAATAACTATTTCGACTGGTTCTCCGACTACCTATGTTGCTGGTACTAAAACTTTCTATGGAAAATTAACTAAGATAACTAAGTCAGCAAATACAGTTGGTTATATTAGTGTTGCTAATTCTGCTGGAACTGTAATTGAAACTATTCCTCCAGATGAGAGAGTAGTTATCCACAAGGTACTCAAACTCGGTAAAATACCAGATGGAACAAATAGTATGAGGTTATTGTTTAAGTCTAAAGTTAGAGAATTAGTTAATGATTATGATTGCCCGTTTACAGAATGCGATAGATACTTGATTTTTGATGCGTTAGGATTCGCTTTGAAACAAGATAAGGAAGACCAAAGAGCACAGTTTGCTTGGGATAGAGCAGTAGAAGCACTTAAGGCAATATTAGCTAATCAGAATAATAAGTTAGGACCAGATTTTCAACATAAGATAGAAAGTAAGTGGCTAAAAGCTCATAGAATATGATAAAAAAGTTATTAATAGCTTTATTTATTAGTTTTTCATTTTTAACTTGTTCTTTCTCAGATAGCGGAGAACTTCAAAAAGTTAAGATTAATCTTTTTGAGGGTGGAGAGAATACATACGATTCTCCAGATATAGTTAATGTAAGCCAGGGAACTTTACTCGCTAACGCCGTTAACTCACGAAGAGGTCAGCTATTTAAGCGTAAAGGGCAAGATTTATTCGCTAATGACCTAAGTAATACAGCTTTTACTGGCTTAGGTAGTTTCTATCCTGATATAAATACTGCTTATATAGTCGCAGCATCTGGACCAAGTATAGTTCGGTCTAATGCTGCCGGAGATAATTGGATAACTATTAATGGAGCTAATCCTCTTACTACTGGAAAAGATACTGAATTTATCCAAGCCAATAAGCTGTTGTTTATGCTTAATGGTCAAGACTATACAGCAAATTATAGTGGTTCAGTCTGGGACCCTGGTTCTTCGTCAGCGTCATCTCCGCCAATAGTAACAACTGGTGCTTGGTTAAGAAACTATCTGTTTGTTGCTGGTAATTCTACTCAACCAGATTGGATTTACTTTTCTAATAACCTTGACCCTAGAACATTCACTCCAACTGACATAATTAAGGTTAATACAGGAGATGGTCAAAGAATAGTTAGGTTAGAGCCATTTAAACTTAATGAACTAATAGTTTATAAAGAAAGAAGTATTTATAACTTAGATATTACAGGAGATATATTATCAGGTTGGACAACTCAGCCTATATCTACAACGATAGGTTGTATTGCTCCTCGTACAGTAGTTAATGTTGGTAATGACCATTGGTTTTTATCAAGCGACCCAATAGCAGTAAGAAGCTTGGCTAGGAGTCAGTTTGATAAGATTTTAATAGACATAGCTTCTACTCCGATTCAAGATTTATTTAACGGAACTGGAACTACAGTTATAAATAATACATATATTAGTAAAGCTTGTGCTGTTTTGTTGGATATCAAATACTTTTTAGCAATACCAGTAGGAACATCATCAGTTAATAACTATGTTGTAGTTTATGATTTTATCACTAAGTCTTGGACGCATATTACAGGTTGGTATCCTTCAAATTGGAAGGTATTTAATAACCGACTTTATTATACTGATGCCCTAGACGGAAGAGTAGTTTATTGTTTTACTGGTAATGTAGGGGATATGGCTTCTGGTCCAGTAGTTACATCAGCATCAGAGCCGACAGTTGCTATCTCATATGAATATGCAACAAAGAATATAGATTTTGATAACGCAGAAAACTACAAGCAACTTGACTCAATAGATATGGAGTTTGACCCTTCTGGTAATTATAACGCAACAGTTTATATTGAGTTAGATAATGGCGGTTATCAGAATATCGGAACGATTAATCTTGCGGGTGGTGGGATAACTTTACCAGAGAATTTACCATTTATCCTAAGTGCCTCTGGAGTAGCTCGTAAGACTTTCCAACTTCAAAGGTATGGTGAGTTTAAGAAGATTAAAGTTAAGGTAATTCAAAATGGTACTTCAGAACTTTGTAATCTCCATAGTATAACAATTTTCGCCAAAACAAAGCAGTGGAGGCGTGAAAACTAATGAAAAAACTATTACTATTATTTATCTTATTATTTTTCTATACAACCAATAGCCAAGCTGGTTTAATTTCAAGGCATACTGACTATGCTATTGGAAGTGAAGTTACGGCGGATAATCTAAATGGTAATTTTAATAACGTTTATAATGTAGTTAATGGCGGTTTAGATAATGACAATATCAATATATCTTCTGTAAGGCTACTTGAAATTTTAGGAGCGTTGCCTGTTAATGGAACACAAGGGCGAGTAGTATTTTTAACTACTGATAATACTTTAAACTTCGATACTGGTTCTGCATGGGTAAAACCAGTTATTACTTCAGATACTCCAGCTCAAGGAGATTTACTTTATTATAATGGGACTGCTTGGAAAACTCTTGTAGCTGGAACTTCTGGATATATCTTAAAAACTCAAGGGGCTGGGGCAAATCCTACTTGGTTAAATACCTTACCTACTGCTAATGGTGGTACTGGTGCGACTGCAAATTCTAATGCAGCTAATGGTGTATGTATTCTTGATGCTAATGCAAGAGTAGCTACTGGGAATCTTGGTTCAGGTTCAGCTACTTCGAGTACATACTTAAGAGGTGACCAGAGTTGGCAAACACTTGCGATAACTTCTAATGTTTTATTTACTTGGAATGGTGTTGATGTTGTTGATTCGGACAAAGGTTTTCTTTCTGCTACAAGCTTAACGGATGCAGTAACTGCTCCAAAAATGGGATATATAGTTGGCTCAACAACTTCGTATGTTACTGTTTTGACAGGTAAATTTACAAAGATTTCTGGAATATCAACAATTACAGTTTTTGCTAGGTTATGGTCACAAAATGTGGCTTCAGACCAAGAAGCATTATGTAATATCAATGTAGGTGGTCAAACATTAGTCTTACAAACTACTGAATCAATTACTCCAACTTGGCTTTCAGGAACAATAGACGTATCGAGTTTGACTAATACAACAACTTATGATATTACAATTCAACTTAAAAATGAAACTAACCCAACTAGGTCTTGTTTATCAGCAATAACTTTGATAGGTAGCTAAAGGAGATTATATGAAAAAGATATACTTAATTCTAAGTTTAGTTTTAATCCCATATTTATGTTTTGCTGGAGAAATTACCCGTCATACTACCTATGCTACAAACGGAGAAGTTAATGCTACCAACTTAAATGGTAACTTTGATAATGTCTATAATGTAGTCAATGGTGGTCTTGATAATGATAATGTAAATACTACTACCTATCGCTTGCTTGAGATATTGGGGTCGTTACCTTCAGCTGGTACACAAGGTAGAACTGCTTTTTTAACAACTGATAGCTCACTTAACTTTGATACTGGTACTACTTGGGTTAAAGCATTAACTACTGGAGTTTCATTGCCTTCTGGAGCAATATTCTTTATGATTACAGGAAGTTGCCCCACTGGTACGACAGATGTATCTGCTACCTATGCTAATAAGTTTGTAAAGATTAACTCTACTCAAGGAACTTCAAGTGGTACAGTTTTAACTGGTACTACTGATGACCATACTTTAATTACAGGAGAGATGCCAGCACATACGCATACTACTGATTATTCAGGTACCGCTGGTGGTGCTATAAATAATGGTGGTGTTGATGCTGCGAATGGCACTGCTGTAACTTCAAGTTCTACTGGAGGCGGTGGAGGTCATAGCCATAATTTAAGCGCAGCGACTACATTAGAGCCTAGTTCAATAACGATGAAGTGTTGCCAAGTTAATTAATGAGAAAAGAATATTACTCTGAAATGATACAAAATGATAGGGCAATACCAATAGTATTTAATAACAAGCTTTGTGGTATTATAACTTATATTTTATGTAATAGTTTAGAAGAAGTAAAAGGTAAGAATCCTTGGGAATCTCAAAAATCAGAAGGTAATATTTTCTATCTTGAGCAAATTATCTTAGATATTCCTTTAAGTTTTGGAGATTCTATCAGAGTATTTAATAGTATCTTAAATATAGTAAAAGCAAAACATCCTGAAGTAAAAAAGATATTTTGGAAACATTTTAATAGGCATACTAATAAATTAAATATAAAAGAACTAAACTTATCAAAGGAGAGATGTAACTATGTATACAATTAAGCTTTTAGACAACGAGGAGTATAATTCGCTTCCTTATAAAAAAGCGAAGACAAGTTATGGATGTGCAGACCCTAAAAGCAAGGTTGCATACATACGAAAAACGGGAGTAGATATTTTTGACTTAGGAACTATTCAACATGAGATTGATGAGTTGGTGGCTAAAGTTTCTCCACACGAGATTGACGGAATTAGATATAAAGGTGGTGATGAACCACAATATACCCCCCCACCTCCGCCAAAGTATAAAACAGTTCAAGAACTATTTGACCCTGCAATTGCTTTTGCTAAGAAAGAAACTCCTTTAGCATACGGGGCAAGAGAAAGTGGCTTAGCCGATTTAGCAAAGGGAACTTCTTATTATGAAGGTTTCCAGCCTACTTCTTTGGAACAAACATTGGGTAATCAATACTTTCAGAATGTTATGCCGGATGTAGAGAGGTCTATCAGCCATCAGGCTTCTTTACGAGGTCTTGAGGGAACAGTGGTGCCGATTTCGGAGATAGCCAAGCAAAGAGGTAATCTTGGAGTTTCAATAGGGCAGTATCTTGCTAATTTAGGGAATAGTAGAGCAACTAATAGTCTTAATGCAAGACTTGGTATTAATCCTTACTCAACTTATCAACCTTATTTACAAACAGATATAGGACAATCCAATACTCAATCAACTGCAAATTATAATTATGATAAATTACTTGCTGACCTAGCTTACCAACAAGCTATGCAAGAATATGAGAATGAACAACAGGGAATTAGTGGAATGTTTGGTGCAGGTGGTGCTGGAATAGGTGCTTTACTTGCAGGAGCATTAGCAATACCAACAGGAGGAATGAGCCTTGCAGCATTACCTGCAGTATTAGGTGCGGCAGGAGCAGGTGCTGGTTTAGGTAGTTCATTAGGTGGTTCAATGGCTCCATTATTTGGTGGTTCTTCTGGTGGAGGTATGGGAATAGGAGATGCTTTATCACTATTTAATGCTATGGGCGGTAAGGGAATGTTTGGTAGTACTGGTCAAGCTCAACCAGTTAATTCTGGATTAAGCAGTATGTTTAGTAATGCTCAAAGTGGTAGTTTAGGTGGAATGGATATAGGTAGTTTGTTAAGCAGTTTTAGCTTGGGAGGATTTTAATATGGCTATAAACTGGCGTGGTGTGAACGAAAATATGCGAGATGTAGGAAGTCAATTAAGTAGTTACTTTAAAGAACAACAAGCTAAGAAAGACGCAGTACAAGCTATCTTTCAAAAAGCACTTATTGAACAACAGATTAAAAAACAAGCAATGGGTGATTTATTTGACCAATATAAACAAAGTGGATTTTTAGGTAATCAATCTCAGGATGGACAAGGTCAGCAAGGAGATTATGTTCCAGTACCTACTGGAAATCCTGAACAGCCATTTAAGTTTGAAAGTAATTTAGGGGCTAGAAAATTTCAAGCTGAACAAAAAGAAAAATCTATTCAGCAAGATAAAGAAACTACATTTATAAAAGATACTGCATTAGATTCTCTTAATACAGTAAAAAAGGTTAAAGAAGGAATAAGTAACTTTGGAGCAACTGGTCCACTATGGAGTACTCCTTGGGATTACAAACGTAAGTTATGGGAAGCAAACGTTAATAAACTATTATCTTCTAAAATAGTAGATTTAATTACCCAGATGAAATCAGCAAGTAAGACAGGTGCAACTGGATTTGGACAGTTAAGTGATAGAGAAGGGCAGATACTAAGAGAAGCGTCTACGGCATTAAATAGAGGACTTGCACCCAAAGATGCCCTAGCGTATCTAGATAGTATGGAAAAGATATTAAATAAAGTAGTTGCTGGACAAAATGAAGAATATCAAGTAGGTCAAACTATGGAAAAAGGTGGCAAAACTTATACTTATGTAGGAAACGGACAATGGGAGTATTAAATGCCTAGAATATCTACAGATGAATTAATAGGTTCGACTAAAAATACTATTTCTACTGAAGAATTAATGGGTGCTCAAGAAACTCCATTAATGACTTTAAAGAAAAAGTTTGCAGAAACTCCTGAGAGTAGACAGGCAATGGGAACAGTTGCTACTTTTGCTAAAGGTATTCCTTTTTTAAAGAGAGCATTATCATTAGCTACTGGAAAACCTTTAGAAGAAGTTAATCGTGTAATTAATGAACTTGAACCACAACCGCAAGGAGTAGGAGAACAACTGCAAAAAGGAGTTGGTCAAACTGCTTTAACTTTAGCAATGGCTAATCCTTTTCTAAAAGGTGCTGGGGCAATAACTCAAATACCTAAGTTTCTACGCCCTGCAGCTGGATTTGGTGCGTTCGAAGGTGCTAGAGCAATATCACAAGGAGACGAACCTATTATGCCAGCTATAAGTGGAGCTGGTTCAGCTTTAGCTTTTGGTGCTGGTGGTAGATTAGGTGCTTCTTTAATCCCACGGGGAGTTCCTTTTGCAGAAACATTAGGCTCAATTCTTGGAGGCGCTGGAGTAGGAAATATATTATCTCCAGAAGGAGAAAAAGTAGCAGGAACAACTTTAGGTGCTGGATTTGGAGCATTAGTTCCGTCTAAAAGAGTTCCATTAAGTTCGTTTGGTAGATTTGGTGGAAAAGCATTAAAGTCTTTAGCTGGGATAAAGCCTGAAGTCTATCAAGAAGTCGAGCAAAAAGGATTCAGGAATGTCATTCAAAAGAGATACCTCGATAAGAAAATGCCCGAGCAGCTCCAAGAGCGCATTGAAAGCAATCTAGATTTACTCGAACAAGGTGCTATTGGAAAATTCGATGAAGCAACTAAACCATTAAGACAAACTAAAATTGACTGGGCTCAGATACGTGGAGATGTAGTTAAATTATATAACAAAGTTAAGGCTAATCCGTTTAAAGGAGAGTCAAAACAGCTAAATGACAGGATAACCGAGGGGATCGTAAATACTGAAGTCAAGAACTTAGGAGAATTACTTGACTTACGTAGATTTCTAGCTGATGAATTATACACTTCAAGTCGTACCGGAGTTAAATCTAGGTTCGGTAAAGAGGTATATGATGTATTTAATAAATATCTCCACCAGAATGAAACTCTTAAACAAGCTGATCTCGACTGGACTACACTACAGAATACCTTGCGGGAAGGTAAGCGTTTGACTGGGGAAACTGGAGAGAATTTCTTAGCAAGATTCTCTAAACTTACTGGAAAACAAAAAGAAAAGTTAGCATTACTAGAAAAACAAGTTGGTGGAGAGCCTTTTATAAGTGATTTAACTAACTGGTCTTTAGCCCAGGAATTTGCTACTAAGCCAACTGCCATATCCTTAAATCCTTTTTCTGGGTTTGGTTTATTGCCAAAGTTATCTCGTCCAGCATTAAGAGGATATTTAAGAGGAAGTGAATCTATTGGTAAAGGCTTAGATATAGGACAGGAAGCAGTTAATGTAGGTAGTGAAAGAATAAGAAGTGGATTAGAGGGAGTTTGAATTTACCCACAGGTGAGGGGAAGGCAGGGGAAAGTCTTTATCATGTTACCCCAACAGAATACATAGATTCAATTAAGAAGTCTGGACTTGTTCCAATGAAAAGTCCTAGTAATTGGGCTAAAGCTGGTGATAAAACGAGATATGGTAAAGGTGAAATATATACTTTTGATAACTTTACTGATGCCGCAAGATGGGCAGCAAGGTAACTGGTTAAAGAATAAACTTGGTACAAAAGCAAGCGATATAGAAACATCAATTCCATTAACCACAGATATTGCTAAGCAGCTTGTAAATCTAGGAGAAGGAGAAATAGAATTTCCCAAACTCTCCACCCCTACAGGACAGAAAGGTTCTACTCTAACTAAATCTCTAATTCCAGTAGCAACTACTGGTGCAGTATTAGGATTTAACAAGTTTGCACAAGCTCAAGATAAAACTCCATACGAAAGAATATCTAGAGCTGAAACTGGCAATGAGAAAGACCCTTGGATAAGAACTAAGGCATATGGTTCTGGTTCATCTGCGTTTGGTGAAGCTCAAATTACAAAAGGTTTAGTTGATTCTGTATTAAAAGATTCTAAAAAATATAACTTTGATAAAGAAGATATTTCATTTCTTACATGGCTTTCCCAACAGCAAGGAAAAATGCTTAAATATGGTGGTAAGGATATGATTAAAGGAATGGAAAGATATGATTATGGTCAAAAAGGAGATTGGCAAGATTCTTTAATTCCTAAGTATCGTAAAGCTATAGGTAAAGTTATTAATGTTATGTCTAAACAACATGGTAATAGATTTTGGAAAGTATGGAGATTCGGAGAAAAAGGTTCTAAAATAAAAACAGATAAACGATATGAAAGGGAATACAATAAATGAGCTATACCGCAAAAGTTCCCCATATAATTAATTATACGCTTACTGATGCTAATACTTGGTACTTAATTAGCTCTACTATTGATGCACCTACACGTTCTACATTAAGGCGTTGGCGTATGAAAGCTAGAGAAAATACGGATAACTCTTTTGATTATGATTATACTTCTGGACACTCTACTTACATGACCAACGGAGGACAAGGTGTTAATTTTGATAATTGTGCTATGCCTGATATCTATTGTCGTTCATCAACTGCTGGAACAGTCATTGAATTAGAATATTGGGAATAATGAAAAAATATCTTCTTAGTTTACTATTTATATCTTTATTTCTTGCTAGTTTATTCGCAGAAGATTACGGCGATGCTTCTCCAAATAAAGCAAAGCAGATAAAAGTTTCGGATTTTGCAACTTATTTTGATTCTGCTTCTCCTGCAACAGTTCAATCGGCATTACAACAACTTTCCGCAAGTTATCCAGTAGTAACTTCAACTCCTTATCTCAAACTCGACACTTCCAATGACCCCCTAACCGGTAAACTCCAATCAGGCACAGACGGCACTGGCTATGGTTTGACTTGGTATTCTAATGTCGCAGGAACTTATTGGGATATAGATAACCTCGGCACTTGGAATTTATATGGGCAAGGTGATTTCACTTGGGACGGGTATGATCTACTTAACTTAGCTGGGGTGAATATAATAACCGATAGCAATATCACTATGTCGTCAGTTACTTCGGGTTCAGTCTTGTTCGCAGGGACTGGCGGTTTAATCTCACAAGACAATACTAATCTATTCTGGGATAATACAGGTAAGGCTTTGGGCGTAGGGATTAACTTACCTTTATCAGATGTAGATATTCAAAAAGGCACAACCGTAACTGCTCCAGTAGGAACAGCCGCAGCCGACGCTTTAAGGGTTGTTCATAATACAGGAATTAACTCTGTCGCCAGAGCAGGTATGTTCTTGACCTACGACACCGACAACAACGCTAATACAGCAGCTACGGCATCGTTAAACGCTTTTCTCTATAAAGACGGAGCAGGTGCGAATACGGGTTCAACTGGGTATATCGCAGGTCGGTATGGCGTAAGAATGACTTCCGCTGCTACGGGTGGAAATATCACCAACGCCAATGTTTTATACACAGAACTTGCTGGGTCATCTCAATATACAGGTACAATCACTAACGCTCGTGGTTTGTATATGACAGCGTTTGACGACGGTGGTGGTGCGATAACTAACGCCCATCATATCGTCCTTAATCCCCAGACAATCGGTTCAGCCTCAAATGTCGCTATCAATCTGCTCGGCGATTCTACTGCTCTGAATGTCGCTAATCTCGGTGCAGGGATTATGTTCGGGGCTGGCGGTGGCACGACTGGCGATGCAGGTATGGCTTGGAATGGAACTGACTTTGTAATCAATCCTCAATTAGTAAGTGATGGAAATGTTAAGTTAATCAGCCAATCCACGACTAACGAATATTTATTTTCTTTATACAACGCTGCCGCTAACACGACTGGCAATAGAATTAAATTCTTCCACTCTAGAGGAACACTCGCCTCACCAACTGCAACGCAATCAGGTGATACTCTCGGTGGATTTTGTTTCTATGGTTATACTAACGCTGAAAAAGAAGGGGCAGGAATTTATGCATTAGCCAAGTCAACCTGGACTGCATCAAGTGCTGAGTCATACTTATCGTTTTGGAATACTGCAAATTCCTCAGTTGTAAATACTGAAAGAGGACGGTGGACTTCGACAGGTTTATCTCTTGGTGCGTTTAATGCGGCTCAAAGACTTCACTCTGCCTATAATGACCAATGGGTAATGAATATGACCACAATGGGTGCTCCTACTTGCACTCCGTTAACCACAGGTGGAAGCATGGATGATGGTGATTATTATTATGTCATAGCTGCTATGGATAGGTTTGGTGGAGAAACAATTAAGGGAACAGAATCCTCAGTTGCTACAATTACTGGTGGAGGTGGAAACGGGTCAGTTTCTTTGACTTGGACTAATTTAGCTCAGGCATATAAATATAAAATATTTAGGACTTCTGTATCGGGAACATATACTTCACCTGCATTGATTACAACAATGGCTACCAACGGTGAAATAAACTTTATTGATACGCTTAATACTCCGACTTCTGGTGCTCCTTTAACTACTGGAAATGCTTATGGAATAAAACTCCATTCAGGAACTGGGGCGATTTCTCAAATCAATTCTTCATACATTACTGTTACCCCTTTGTTGCAAATTACAAAAGCAAGTGCTTACGAAGTAGATATTGAGAAGATGAGCCAGTTGACTTTATTGAATATCGGAGGAGCTATATCTGGTGGAAATCATAGTTCGTCTTATGATAGATTTTATGGCACAAGACCAGGAAGTGCCGACCCGACAATTTATGCAGGTAATAAACATCAGAATATAACCCAAGCAAGTTATCCTGCACCGACAGGAACTCCGTCTATTACAGGCGGTTCAATGGCAGCAGGTGATTATTACTATACAATCGTTCAGCATTGTTGGGCTTTAGGAACATTCGCAGAACAATATCAGCAATCAGTAGAAAGTGCTAAAATAACAGTTGCTAGTGGAACAACGGGTAGTGTTGTTTTATCATGGAACGCTAACTATGCAGGTAACACTAAGAGTTTTGTTATTTACAGAACACAAACTTCAGGAACTTATACTACACCAACTTTAATTGCCGAAGTTTCTTCTGCCACATTTACTTATACAGATACCTTAGCAACTCCCAGTGCAGGTGTTCCTGACGCAACTACCTACAGCACATACCCAAGATTTGCCACATTTCTTAGAACTGAGGGAGGAAATGCCGCACAGATTACTTATGTAGATTGTAGAGGTAATTATGTTTTGAGCACAGTAGATAATATTTTTAAGGGAAAAACTAATTCATATACGTTAGCCATTAAATCAGGAGTAGCACCTACTACAATCAACGCTGACCACGCTTTCCTCTATGCCATGGATGCTTCAGCAGGTAATTGTAGGCTTGCAATAGCATCAGAGGGTGCATCTTCTGGCGACCCGATGCTTATTGGTAAAGGTTATCTAATGGGTTCAAACGCTGCTAATGGCGACCTTTATTTAGACGGAACGAATAACGCTACAAGAACGACTTCCAATGTCTATGTCGGATCACTTGGTGGATTAGTAACTATTGGCTCAGCTGCGAGCTCCATAGAAGCAGTCGGAACTATAACTAAATACAATAATATCGCTACTGAAGATTACGGAGTGCCTGCAATAGTCGATGGTGTTCATCTGACTGCACAAGTAGCGGATATAGGGGCTACTAATATAACCAACGCAGGGACTGCTGGTAATTACAGGGTTTCTTATTATTTACAAGATACATCTGCTGACATTACCGCAGGAACGATAACTCTAACTTTTGCATTTACAGATGATGCAGGGGCGACTACGGTAGCCAGCACTCCTTTAGCTTTAACTGCTCTTGGTAGGACTTCAGGGGTATTTTATATAAGACTTGCTTCAGGGAACTTAACTTACGCAATTACTCATACAGGATTATTTGGAACATCTAATTATAGATTAGATATAAATACAGAAAGGGTTGACTAATGAAAAAACTTTTGTTCGTATTATTATTCGTATCAATTGTATCAATCGCAAGGGCGGAAAAAGTAGTTACGCAAACGATTAACAAAATCAATATTACCTCAATCGTTATTGATAGACAAACAAGCGAGGATGGCGGTTACTATGTCAATCTCTGCGTAGTTTATGAAATCCTAGGCACACAGGGAATAATGATAGACAGAGGAAGCAAGGAAAAAGTTTTAATCTCGCAAAAAGATAAAATAACCGATAGGGAAATGAGGGTGGCGATCGGGCAAGAATTACTACCTTTTATAAAATCTATTAAACAACAAGTAGCTAATTATACGGAGAATGACTAATGGGTGAAAATGGAAATGGTAAATGGCAATTAGCGTTTTGGTTGATTACTGTAATTTGTGGTGTTTGGCTTTTAACTTTGACACAAGGAGTGATTGCTAATGACAGGGTAAATACCGAAGAACATAAAGATATTACTAAGGTTATTTATACTCAGTTAGCAGCGATTGATATTAAACTGGCACGATTAGAAACTAAACTTGAAAAATGAATTTAATTTGCCCTGAATGTAACACAGAATTAGAAAGAAAGTTAGGTTTACCTGGAGTAGTTTGTGATTGCCCGAAATGCAAAAAGCGTTGGATCAAGTGCGTAGATAGGTTAGTTTCATTAGAGGAGATAGACAACTGGCACGGAGTATAAAAATGAAAAAAATTAAATTATTACTTATCGTATTATTTTTATTATTTACAGTTAACTGTTCGGCAGCCACAATGACCATAACTTCAGCCGGAGCAACGGGCGATGTAACCGATGTCGGGGATTGCACGGGAGGGGCGTGTTTCAACGGCACACAAGGCACGACTTTAACTTTTAACAATATCGGAGGCGATGCTACTATCGGTTACGACGGTTCAACTTTTACATTCTCAAAGTTTATTACCGCCAATGTAACAGGTGCTTTGACTGGTAATGCCTCGACAGCTACTTCGGCGACTTCGGCAACCAGCGCAACTTCAGCCACGAACTCGACCAATTCGACTAATATAGGTATCACAAATGACACGACTACGGCGGCGACAATGTATCCTTTATGGGCTACGGCAAATACAGGAAACCTTCCGGCTAAAGTGTCATCAACTAAATTGTCTTTTGTTCCCTCGACAGGCATACTTACTTCTACTGGGTTTGCTGGTAATTTAACGGGAAATGTTACGGGTAATGTAACAGGATCAAGCGGTTCTTGCACAGGAAACTCTGCTACTGCTACCACAGCAACTAACGCTACAAATACGGCGATTACCGATGACACTACTACTAACGCCACGATGTATCCAACTTGGGTTACTGCTAACACGGGAAACTTACCGCAGAAAGTCAGTTCGACAAAGTTAAGTTTTAATCCCTCAACTGGTATCTTGACTTCAACTGCTTTTGCTGGGGACTTGACCGGCAATGTAACTGGAACTGTATCAGGAAACGCTGGCACAGTAACTAACGGAGTCTATACGACTAATAATTTGAGTGTTTTATCAGCCACGACTTCGACCCAATTATTTGGAGTTATATCTGACGAAACAGGTTCAGCTGCAGGTTCGCCATTAGCGGTGTTTAATCAAAATCCCACGATTAACGGGATAACTATGGCGAATAACAATAATTTAACTTTTGGAACAGAAACCTTTACTTTTGACGGGGCAACTTCCAATGACTTTGAATTTTCTGATGATATTAATATTAACGATACTGACCCGCATTTAAGATTAAAACCAACAAGCGGAGATACTTTTGAGTGGTATGCTTTTGGAGACGAGTTATTTGAAACTAATTATACAGACGGAATTATTTTGAGTAGGGTTAATGCCACTAATACGATAAACTCAAGAGAAGTATTTAACTCAAGTGCTGTGGTGGAAAATCTTGCTGCTGCCGATGACGGGGTATCGCTTGGTTCAACAAATTACCCTCGGACAATTACTGCTATCGGAGTGCATTGCGACGGAACTTGCACTACGCCTGCGGTTATCGCTTTGCAAGACAGGGTAGGAAACGCCATGACTCACAGTGCGCCTACAGTATCAACAGGAACTGTGGATACTGTCTATACTGCCGTAACAGCGAATAATACTTTAAATGCAGGAGAAGGATTGGAGTTTAATGTAACCAATGCAGTATCTCCTGAAACTGATAGATATACAATTTCATTTACTTGGAATAAAAATGTTAACTAAATTCATAATTACTAATTATATTGCGGGCGGATTAATTCCAATGATAGTAACGGAGTTTTTTAGGGGAATATTTTGGACATTAGGAGCGATAGTGGTAATTAAAATATTTAAGATAAAACTATGAGATATTTAATCCTATTATTCTTATTTATTCCAAGTTTGTGTTTTGGAGCATTAGTTGAAGGAATAAATTGCGGTTTTGTAACTACTGCTCCTACTGCTGACCCTGCAGATGGAACCTTGACAGGGATACAAGCCCAATGTCGTTCAGGTAAGTTTACCGCCCCCGCTGGAGCTACATCTATTACAGAAATTGGTTGGTGGTGTGATAATGCAACAGAAGAAGCTAATTTTGAATTAGGAATTTATAGCGACAATGGAGGGGGAGCAACAAGTCTACCCGCAACATTACAATCAGGAGTTAGTAGAACTAACGCTAAAGGAACTGATGCTGGATGGAAAAAAGCAACTGTATCTATTCCAGTAACCGCAGGAACTATTTATTGGTTAACTTTTCAGTTAGATAATACTGCCACTCCTACCCATACCAACTTTCACACTGGAGAAGGTAGACGAGATAAAGACACAACAGATACTGCTACTCTACCTGATACTTGGATTTCAGGTGGAGCGGCTAATGATTTAATAGCACTTTACGCAGTCTATACTACTGGAGAATCAACACGACGTATCATATTTATGCAATGAGTTATCTAAAGCAAACTTGGCAGTGTAGATATTTGATTATAAATTTCTTGGTGGTTGCGATTATAGGTGGGATAATGGATGGATTGGTGATATTAACTTTATGGAGGTAAGATGATAGAGAAAATTTTAAGTGGCAGGTTAATTTTAACAGTAGTTTGTGCGGTGGTATTTGCTTATGTATCAATAGCCAAGATTATTCCGGCAGATGCGATAATCTCGATACTTACGATGGTTTTTATCAGCTACTTTCAAAGACAAGACAGAAAACAGGAGGATAAAAATGCCTAATTGGTTAAAGAATCTTTTAGACCATGCTTTCAGGTTTATTAGTGCAGTATTGAAGTCAGTATTTACGATTGCTTTTAAGATGTTAATGGCACGGCTTAGTGATGTAGCGACTTTGAGTATTACCAAATTAGCCGCAACAAATTTAAGTAACGATGAAAAGCGTAGAGAGGCGTTTAATGAAATCAAAACTGCGGCTATCGAAAGAGCATTGAGTTTTAACGATAGCGATTTATATTTGATAATCGAAGTTTTCCATAAAAACTTGAAGGCAGCCGGAGTGATAGCATAATGGAAATCACTAAAGACACAATAAAAGAAGGAGTAAAGCATTCTATTTTACGCACCTTGAGCGTAGTAAGTGTCTTATTGATTGTCGGTGGACTTGCTTACGGATTGACTTTCTTATTCCGCAAGCCTTCACAGAATATTGTAGTGGAGAAAGGTGGCTCGGCTCAGATTACGCAGATAAATAAGACTACCAAATTCTTCGTACCTTTTGTCGAAGTTTATACGATGAAAGAAAGTGGAGATGAAGGATTAGGATACGGAATTAAAACGGGGGTGCGGGTTGAGTTTTAAGATAATACTTATTTGGTTAATAGTTACCATAGTTTCTGCCATTCTTTATAGATTAGGTGGTTGGATTAAGTCTTGGTTAAGAGATTGGCTAATTCCACTCCTACTATACGGCACAATAGTGTTTTTTAGCGTTCCTAGCCACTTTCTTGGCTATATCTGCTTAATAATAGCTATATTACTTACTGGACTGGCTTTAACGACATATTATGACTCTTTGTTTGGATTTGACAACTTTTGGTTTCATGGGTTTATGATAGGTTTAGGTGCTTTTCCTTTAATCTGGTATGGTAGCATTTGGTATCTAATTTTAGTAAGAGCAATAATTCTAGCAATTACTTTTGGATTATTAAATTGGTGGGTAAATAAAAAACAGATAAAGTATAGTGATTGGATTGAGGAATTAAGCAGAGGTTTTCTAATATTAGCAACCTTTCCATTATTACTAAGATTTTAGTGGACAAATCATAAATTTGTGTTATACTAATTCTTAATAAGGAGGTAAATCTGTTTAGCGACAGCATTTTCACCATCCATAAGTTTCAAATCCCCGTAACAAAACTCAATGAACCTATCTATTTAATTCCTTTTGGAGATATTCACCGATTTGCTCCTCTTTGTGATGTTGAAAGATGGCTTGAATTTACTACTTGGGCTAAACATAAGAAGAATTGTTATTTTATCGGTATGGGAGATTATGATGATTTAGCTTCCTATACTGAAAGAAAAGCACTACTTCACGCCTGCCTTCACGAATCAACACAAATGTCTTTAGATGAGTTATATACTATTAGGGTTAACAATTTTCTTAAAGAAATATTCTTTATGAAAGACAAGATAATAGGATTAATTGAAGGTAATCACCACGCTATACTTCAATCTGGCATGACTACTACTCAAATGATGTGTGATAAATTAAAATGTAAGTATCTTGGAGTTAGTTCTTTTATAAGATTACTATTTCCCATGCAGAATAGCATTAAAAAAACTTATGCGATTGATATATTTGCTCATCACGGAAAGGGTGCAGCTAGATTAGCTGGAAGTAGTATAAATACAGTAGAACAAATGTGTGGAATAGCAGATGCTGATATTTATCTTATGGGACATGACCATAAAAAAGGTATAGTTCCTAAAGCAAGGTTATATTTAGGGGATAATAGATTAAAGCAGAAAAAGATATTGCTTTGCAGAACCGGTTCTTTTCTAAAAGGTTATGTTGAAGACCAACCAAGCTATGTAGCTAGAGCCTTAATGACTCCAAGCGACTTAGGTAATATTAAAATTGAAATGACCCCCCGAAGAAAACAAAATAATGACCAAGATGATTATTATGTGGATTTACATGGAAGTGTATAATGGATAAATTTATTAGAGAAGAAGTATTGCATGGATATACTCGTAAATTAGAACCTTCTTGTGGTAGTGTATTTACTATCTTTAATGATGACGGAAATACCGCAAGAGAGGTAGGGATTATTAAAGGTAAGTCAGGTTGTTGTGATAATCTCCTATTAAGAGTTATTTCTCTTTTATTGAGTAAATTATTACAAAGTGGATTATCAAGAGAGGAAATTAAAAGTATTCTTGAGAACCAATTTGAAGGTAATTGTGGAAATAACTTAATCTGGGTTGACGGTATTAAATATCACTCTTGTATAGATTTTATCTTTAGGTCAATACTTCAAGATATGGCAAGTCGAGGAGAAGTAAAAATTGAAGAAGAAAAAGAAGTTATACTACAAAACCAAGAATAAACAAAAATGTAGTATAAAACCTCTTGACTGTTACGGAGTAGATAATAATAAAGGTAAGATTTCTTTTGGTTCGATATTTGAAAGTACTCAAGACCATACAGGGCACTGGTAAATAGAAGTAATTTTAGATTAGTTTTTTTACTCTTTCCTTAATTAAATCTGCAACTTTATCACTAATTCCAAAATACTCTGAAAAAAAATCATAATGCTTATTAAAAAAATTCCTGTTTTTCTCCTTAATGCTTATCTTAATTATTGCTATAAACAACATTTCATTTATCATTAGTTGTTTTCTTAATCTTGTCATGAGAGCATTGAGATAGTTTATCATAAGACTTCATATAGTTACTCATATATTCGGGATTTCTCTTAAACCACATCTTTACTGGATTACAATCTTTACAGTATCTTTTGTTATGTCGTTGAGTATATGATACTTTTTCGGTCTTAATCTTATCGCATTCTATACATCTAAAAGTATAGTTTACCTTTCGGTATCTTCTATCTTTAGTTTTTTTATTATCCATTTAATCAGCCTTTCTTTCTTCTTTTTTCCCTCAGGAATACTCCAAGAATCCTTTGCCTCTGCCCACTTATTCCCGAATATCCTTAATAACTTTTCTTTTTCCAAAGTGTTTAGCCTCTCTTTTATGTTCTAAAACATAATTATCAACCTGTTCTCTTAAGGTTTTAAGTTCTTCAAGTTCTTTTTGATATGAAGATATTTCGGCTAATAGTGGCTCATTATTCTGGCAGATATTCCGTAGATAAGAAAAGAAACACACAATACCAACTAAAATAGTCCAAATACAGATAATCCTAAACCAACGATTGTTTATTCTTGTTTCTTTATCCATTTCTACCTCCTTTTTATTTTATCCCTCAACCACAATCCAGCCACAAACGCAGCCATAATCAACATACATACCAAGACGACTACTACTCTATGCCAATCATTTTCGTAGAACCACCCGTCAAAGATATTCAGAGGTTTAATCCAGTATTTATCCCAGAGATTGGAGATGAATGAATTGGTCTGGACAAGCCAAACTAAAATTATTAAACCGACTAAAGCTAAAAATTGTAGTATATTCTTCATCTTATCCTCCTCCAAAATATTTGAAAGACTAATTTTAACATTATTAATAATCCTCTTAGGGTGTAGTAGGGTTTCATTATCCCTCAATTATTTTTGCCTTATAACTTTTATCATCAATCTTGACTTCTACAATTTTACCCACTAACGAACTTTGTTTTTCATTTGGTAAACCTGTTTCTACGACAATGCCATAACAAACTTCTCCGCCTTGTAATTTTCCGCAGGTGATAGTTTTTTCGGTATCATTTCCTAATTTTCTCCACCAACAAATACCTGCGAATAATCGAGTAGAAAATTGTAAAGATAATTTACAGGTAATAAATAATCCACTTACGATGCCCGAACCTGCCTCGATGCCCGAACCTGCCTTGATGCCCGAACCTGCCTTGATGCCCTCACCTGCCTTGATGCCCGAACCTGCCTCGATGCCCCAACCTGCCTTGATGCCCTCACCTGCCTTGATGCCCGAATCTGCCTTGATGCCCGAACCTGCCTTTGCATAAATATATCCCTTTACACAAAGACTACTAAAACTAACCCAACCTAAATTTTCATCAATTTCAATATGCCCATGATAATCTGAAACATCCGTCTTGCCGATATACTTGCCTTGCGAATCAAAATCTTTTCTTGTTAACTTTAATATTTCCATACATCCTCCTTTAGTTATTCCGCCCCAGCCTGTATAACTACATTATTCCACCAGTCAAGATACCAGCGTTGTTTCCAGGTTCGTTCATCTCTTCTCCTTCCCACCCTTATATACCCTATTCTCCACGAGCGCATTTAACAATGTTTTTTTACATTCCATACATTTTTCTTGTAGCACTCCATCTCTCCATTCTGCTACTGGATGTGGGTAATCACAAAGAGGGCTGAAATAACCTTTTTGTATGATTTGATAATATATATTAGTTGTGTTCACTTTTGGAATATAATAAGTTTCTTTATAATAATTGTAAAAATCTTTTTCAAAATCAACCCATAATCTTCTTTGTTCTTCAATAGAAGTTTCCCCTGAAATTACTCCTATGCAGGCGACTTCATTGTTTTTTAGAGTGAAATTTCTTTTATTAACTACTTCTACCACATAATAGTCTTTTTTCTCCGCAATAAATTTACCAGTAACCGATGTGCTGTTTATTTGATTAGGTAACTGAAATGATATGGTAATTATTAACCCAATTAGCTCTTTTAACATTCTATCCCCTTCCTTATTTGGCTGTGGCTAATCTAAAATTATCCATATACTTTTTACAGCGATTTTCATACTCTAATTTCTTTTAGTTTTCTAATTCTACTTTCTTTTTAAATTCTTCCCCCGTCTTTTTAGCAATCTCAAAACAAAGCGGACAGTTTGCTCCGTGCTTACAAAGATAAACAGGTTGATATTGTTGGAAATATTGTGGCGGTGGATAAGATGGATAACTTGGATAAGGCTGACTTGCCTGTCCACCAAATATTCCGCCTAAACCTAAACTATCCATTAAGCTCATTTCTCCCCCTGCCCTAAAAGGGCTTGTTTGCAGATTTTACTTATATCCTTTGTCATAATTTCATATTCTGTTATTGCTAATCTATCATTATAACCTGTTACAGGCGAACCTACACGATTACCAATTTCTTCCAATGCCTGCTTATATTTCTGTTCCCCCCAACTGGGCTTGAGAGGTGGCGGATTTATCCCACATTTTCTACAAAACTTACTTGAGTGCATAGGATAATCCATCCATTCGTGTTCACAATTTGACTTGGGTTGCTTCATTCCACACTCAGGGCAGTTATGTAATATTTTTTCACATCCACAATTATTACAGATATCTCCAAATCGCTTTTCTTCTCTGGGCTTGAGGGTAGTGGAAAGGGCTTTTAATTTGAACGAAAAACATTTCTCTGTATATATTTTCTCAACATTGCAATCTCCAGTGAAGACACAAACATCACAATGCTTTTTAGTATCTCTTCCCATCTGTTCCAACTCTAAAGCATCGCTTCTGGTTATCTTCTCCATTCTATTTCCCCTCCGGCAAAAGATAGTTGACGATGGCGGTGGCTACTTTTAGCCATTCATCATCTGTAAGTTTAATCATATTTCCTGAACGATAACCCCATTGGTCTAGATAATCCCGCATTTCCCCCACCTCAATCCTCTTTAGGGTGTCTATGGCGAAAATTAAAGTTTCTTTATAACGTTTTATCTTCATCCGATTTTCTTCACTTAACTGTAATTCCGTGGCTGTTTGTGGGGGAGTAATAAAATCTTTCAAACTGCTTTGCATAATATCAATACTTTTTACCCAATCTTCTAAAATATCCACCGCTTCGTCTTTGTTCATTTTAGAGCCTCCTTGATTTTATTGGCAGAGCAGGTAACCATTTCTGGTATTTAATGCTTTCGCATTGATTTATCCTATGCTCCATAAGGAGTGCGGGACCTGCCCCATATCTATTTAATCTCCTTGGTCAATTTAGGCATTTAGACACCCCTCAAATTTAGGATAATAAAAATCTCTTGGCTCGGTTACGCTTTTAGTTTCTCCGCAAACTCCACAAATTCCTTTGTGCCAAGTTGATACCTGAAACTGCTTCTTGCTGGCTTTCTTACCGCAGTCGCTACATACCCAAGTTGGATATTTTCTTAATTTAGGCATTTAGAGTTCTCCTTCTTGTCTTAATAAATCCTGATATCCTTCTTCTTCTGTGTTACCAAAACCACAAGGGCTTTCCTGTAAGTTTATAAAAGTGTTTCTGTGGCAAGTCATTTGATTTCCGTCTTGTCCATAAATTAAATTATTATCCACTTAATCCTCCTTATTTATTATTGTATCTTACGATGTATAGCCAACCTAAGTGAATAAAAGTAAAACTGTGTCCTTTGGTAATATAAAAAGCAAAGTATTTATCGAATAACTTTACTTTCCACTTCCAACATATTGGGTCATTTGTTACCATTATTATCCTTCACTCGGTTGCGGATTTCTTGTTTAATTTTATTTCTTTCAAATACACAATTACAGTTCATATCCATACAGCCCTTCTCGTCCTCCCCCACCCATCTTAGAAACATTTCCTCAATCTTAATTTTGGCTTGGGCGACACCGCCTTCAATACTAAAGCCTTTTCTAATATCGTTTGCCAACTCCTCTAAAATATCTGTCAAGTTCATAAGGACCTCAGTTCTTTCTGCGAAATCTTGTAAACTTCCTTCCCGTCTTTTCCGTGAAGTCTCCAATCAGTCCCATCAAAAGAAGCTAATAATCCTCGTTCCCAAAGTTTCTGGGCAGATTTTAGATTATATTTGTATTTAATATCTACGAAGGTGGCTGTATAAGCCCCGACCGAAGCCCTGACCGAAGCCCAGACCGTATCCCAGACTGAAGCCCAGACCGAAGCC